>JBOGOC010000001.1:0-102745 GCA_050747525.1 Candidatus Polarisedimenticolia bacterium
CGCCGCTGCGGCGCAGGGTGCCCCGCTGGCGATCGCAGCACGCGGCCCAGCACGGGGGCCTCCAGAGAGCTCTTGAGCGCCCGCTCCCACGCCGCCCGCTCGGCGATGAGCGATGGATCGCGCGGCCCTCCTTCGTCGCGCGGCAGGCGGAAGGCGCGCGTCTCGCGATGAGGCTCGGCAAGCGAGGCCGCCGTCACCACACGCGCCCCCTTGTGGCGGGTGGCGTCGGCGGTCGGGAGGAAGCCGTGCTTCGCCAGGACCTTCATCCAGCCGTCGGGGCGCTCGCCGCCGAAGCACGGGATCGCCAGCCAGTCGCGCGCGCGGGTGGCCGCCACGTACAGAAGCCTGTGCGATTCGGCTTCCAGCCTCGCCGTCTCGCGCTGCAGCGCGTCCTCGAAGCCGGTGGAGGCGAACCGGCGCTTCTCCCGGCCGATGCAGAACTGGAGGCAAGGCTCGCCGGAGCCTCCCCGCTCGACGATCCACGTGGGAGGCCGCGTGGACCCGGCGCCCGACAGATCGCACAAGGCCACGATGGGGAACTCCAGCCCCTTCGCCTTGTGCACGGTGAGCACGCGCACCTCTCCCTCCTCGCGCTCGTCCGGGTCGGGCTCGATCTCCTCGGAGATCGGCGCTTCCGCCTCGTCGCGCTCGTCGACGGCCATCCCCAGGAGCCATCGAGTGAACGACCCGAACGTTCCGCCCCCGGCCGCGTCGTGCGCGCGCGCCAGGTCCACCGCCTTGAGCAGGTTGGCGGCGCGCTGGTCGCCGTCGGGCTTCAGGTAGAACAGGGACAGCGCCCCGGTCGCGTCCATGAGGTCCTCCAGCGTGGCGGCCACCGAGCGGGCATTGCGGCGCGCGTGCAGGCGGGCCAGCAGCTCGAAGACCCTCTCGAACGGCGTGCCGCTCCCTTCGCCGGCGCGCGTGTAGACCCAGCCTCGCCCCAGCGCGGCGTGCGCCAGGAGCTCCTCGTCGGAGTGACCGAAGATCGGGCAGCGCAGAGCCGAGACCACCGCCAGCGGATCGTGCGGCCGCTCGATGGCCTGCAGGACCGCCTGCAGGGAGCGCATCTCGGCCCGCATGTAGTACCGCCGGCCGCCGTTCAGGCGGTACGGGATCCCGGCCTCGCGCAGCGCGTCCTCGAAGGCTTCCAGGCCCGTGGTCGCGCGGAACAGGAGCGCCATGTCGCTCCATCGGGCGGGCCGCCTTCCTTCGCGCTCCCCGATGGCCCAGCTTCCGCGGGCCGCGTGCAGCAGCGCCGTGACGGCGCGCGCCTCGCTCTGGCGCCGAACCGCGGCGTTGGCCTGCTCGGCGCCCTTGGCCTGCTCGGAGGGGACGAGCATGACGACGCGCGCGCCTTCGGCATCGGGCTCTTCGCGGTGTGCCACGAGCCTCTCGTAGGCCGGCTGCCAGCGCCTGTCCGAAGTCTCGAGGACCTGGCCGAAGAGATCGTTCACCCACGCCGCGATGGAGGGAACGGTGCGGAAGTTCTCGGTGAGGCGGGGCGGCTTCTGCCCCGGGGCGCCGGGCATCTTCGACTTCACCTCGTCGTAGGTCTCGATGTCGGCCCTGCGGAAGCGGTAGATGGACTGCTTGGGATCGCCGACGACGAAGAGCTTCCCGGGGCGGGGCCGCACCTGGCGCCAGTCGCCCTGTCCCGGATCGTCGGCCGCGAGCAGGAACAGGATCTCGGCCTGCAGCGGATCTGTGTCCTGGAACTCGTCCACCATCAGGCAGTCGAAGCGATCCTGGAAGGCCGCCCTGGCCGCCGCGCTGCCGCGCAGCAGGTCGCGGCACCGGATGAGCAGGTCGCCGAAGTCGAGCAGCCTGCGCACCGCCTTCTCCTGCTGGCAGGCCGCCACGAACCCGTCCCGGATCCACTCCCCCACTTCGTGAGCCAGCCGGGTGCGCGCGTCCTGGGTCGCGGCATCGCGCTCCTGCGCCAGCGTGCTCAGCAGATCGCGGACGCGCTTGAGGCTGTCGGGGCCGGCCCACGACTCGCGGCTGCCGCGCGTGGCGTTCGCCTGCAGGGCCTCCATCTCCAGAAGGAGCAGATCTCCCTGGCGCTCCTTCAGCCTGCGGCGGGCGCGGGCCAGCCGCTGGATCTGCGCCAGGGCATGGTCGGACGGGTCGGTGCACGCGGACGAGGCCTCCACCAGCTGATTGACGATCTCCAGCACCCGATCGCGTCCGGCCTCCAGCCGCCCGGCCCCGCCGGGGCGCTTCTCCAGCTCGACGTCACGCTGATCCAGGATGCGCATGGCCAGCTCCTGGAGCTGCGGCAGCTTCATCCCCACGCGCAGGGCGCGGGCCAGCGGCAGGGCGCCGGCGGTCATCTCTTTCTCCAGCCAGCGCTCCCACACCGCCTCCCGCAGCATGTCGGCGGACAGCTCGTCGGCCACCACGAAGCGCGGGTCCACCTGGGCCTCCACCGGGCGCTCGCGCAGCAGCGCGGCCGCGAACGCGTGGATGGTGGTGACGGTGGCGCGATCGAGCGACTCGAGCGAGCGGCGCAGGTGATCCGACCAGGTGCCGGGCGCCGGGGTTCCGCGGATCATGGTCTCGATGCGGCGGCGCAGCTTGACCTTCAGCTCCCCGGCCGCCTTCTCGGTGAAGGTGATGATGGCGATGCGCTCGAGCACCACGGTGGTCTTGAGCAGCTCGGAGACCCGGTCGAGCAGCACCGTCGTCTTGCCCGTCCCGGCCCCGGCCTCCACCATCAGGGACGACTTGAGATCGCCCGATGCCCTCGCGCGCTCGGCGGCGTCCCGCGGCGGCCGCTGCGGGCTCATGGCAGATCCCTCATCAGCAGGTAGTCCTGGGCCGTGGCGTCGTGCTTCTTGCGCTCGAAGCGGGCCTCGCGCCCCTCGCCGCACGCCAGCTGGAAGGAGCACCAGCGGCACTGCTCCCCGGGGCTGGCCAGGAAGATTCCCCGCTCGATGCAGAGCAGGAACGTGCCGAGCACCAGGCCGAGATCCTCACGGCGCCGGGCGAGCGCCTCCGCGGAGAACCCCACGGTGCGTCCCTCTCCGCCCACCGTCTGATACCGTCCCTCCGCGCAGCGCGCTCCCGGATACCGCCCCTGCAGCAGGGACTCGGCAGCCAGCATGTAGAGCGGAATCTGCACGGTGGTCCCTCCTTTCAGCGCATCGACTCTCCAGGACGACCCCTTCCCCGTCTTGTAGTCGGTCACACGCAGCCATTTCCGGTCGTGCGACACGTCCACCCGATCGATGCGGCCCTTCAGGGGAATGGGCTGGCCGGCGCGCAGCTCCGCCACGACCGGGTTCTCCGACGAGGCCTCGTCCTCTCCTTCGTCCTCGAAACGGGGGGCCGCGAAGCCCAGCTCGAAGTGCGCGGGGAGCCAGTCGGCTTCCTCGGCCTCGGATTCCAGCATCGTCTCCAGCATGGACACGATGCGCTCCTTGTCGACCTCCCACACCATGCGCGGCCCGGTGATCCCTTCCTCCTCTGCCTGCTGGAACACGCGCGCCGCCGTCTCGCGCAGCATCGCGATCGCCTCCTGCACCGATTCCCGCCGCAGGGGGAGCTCGGCGCGATCGCGCAGGGCCGTGAACTGCTCGAACAGGATCCTGTGGACCAGGCCGCCGCGGCGGCGCGGGTCGATCTGCTCGGCCTCCTCGGGGTCGTGGAGCTCTTCGAGCCCCAGCACGTCTCCGAGGAAATAGCGGAGCGGGCACATCGCATACCGCTCGATGCGCGTGGGCGAGAGGGGCCGATCCCGCAGAGGATGCAGGGCGCGTACGTGCTCGGCCATGTGGGGGCGCAGGATCACGCCGTCGTGCGCCGTGAACCGCGCCTCGCCCCATCGCGCCTGCTCGGCCTCCATCGCGCGACTCAGAAGGGGGTTGGCCTTCAGGAAGGAGAGGAGCCTGCGGCGCACGTCGGGGTCGGCGGCGCGCGGGGCCTCGCGGCGCAGCACGCACAGATCGAACTCCCGCCCCATGATGGACGACCCCGCCCGCGCCGGGCCCAGTGCCGAGAGGCTGACCGACTCGTAGCCCGGAGTCCTCTCGAGCGACTCGTAGTCCACCGAGGCCCCGGTCAGGGTGCCGGCCAGGCGCAGCAGGAAAGGCGAGGCATTGCGCGGCCGTGCGGTGGTGGGGTCCACGCGCGGAAAGGAGAGTCTCACGCTCTGCGTGGCGCTGGAAGACGCCAGCCGGAAGAGAAGCCTCTCCTCGTCGAGGCGGCGCCTCTTCAAAGCCAGCCGCGGCTCCCTCACCAGGTTGTTGATCGTCTCGCGCTCGTCGTCCAGCAGGATCGGATCCTCGCGCACCGGGACGGGGAAGCCCTTCTCCACCAGACCCACCACGGCCACCGCGTCGAACGACAGGAGCCGCGCGTCCATCACGCCGCCCACGAAGATCCCCGAGCGCTCGAACTCGCCCCACGGCTCCGACGAACGCTCCAGCAGCGATCGGACGCGCTGCGTGAAATCCTCCAGCGAGACGGGCGTGTGGATCTCGTCGAGCGCGCCGAGCGTCTGGAGGCGCTCGCCGACCGGATCGGGCGAGAGGGAGGCGGGGACGAAACGGTGCAGCAGATCGATGGCGGCCGCCGCCAGGTCGCTCCACCGCCCTCCTCCAGGCATCGCCTGCAGGGCGGCGTGGAGCTCGTCCACGCGGTCGGCCAGAGCCCGTGCCGCGCGCGCGGCCCCGGTGTCCTGCGCCGCCAGCCGCTCCAGACGGCGCCTCCAGTCGGTGCCGCGCACCACCCCCGCCTCGCGCGACAGGCGATCCCACTGGGCCGCCTGCCCGCTCGTGTCGGTGAGGGCCAGCACGTCCATGACGGTGCGCCGGCTCATGTTGTCGGCGCGGGATCGCGCCTGCAGCATCAGCACCAGCGCGCGCGCCGCCGCCGTGCGCGCCAGAGAGAGCCCATCGGCCATGAAGTGCGGCACGCCGCCGGCTTCGGCCATGGCCTCGGACACCAGGTGACGGTACGGATCGCTGGAGCGATACAGCAGCCCCATGCTGCCGAAAGGCAGGCTGCGATCCCGGGCCAGCCCGATCATCCAGCGCAGCGCCTCGGCCACCTCGCGCCCCTCGCCCGGCGCGGCCAGGATGGAGACTTCGGGGGGAAGCCTCTTCGCCCCGGGGGCGTGCGGCGCCGGAAGCTCCCGCGACTCGGGGATCCATCCGCGGAACCACTCCAGCAGGGGACGCGCGAACTCCCACGCGTTGTCCGGATCGTCCGCCTCGAACGGGAAGAAGACCGTGGCCTGCCGGAACGCCAGCGCTTCCCTCAGCAGGGCCCGCTGCTGCCAGTTCAGATCGTAGAACCCGTAGACCAGCACGGGCGGAGCCGGCTCCGGCGAGGCGCCCCGCGCGGCCGCGGCGGCGATGGCCGCATGAAACAGGTCCCCATCGTCGTAGAAGCGCCTGTCCTGGAGCAGGTCGTCGTACGCTTCGTAGAGGGCGGCCAGGTCCTCCAGCTTGCGCCCCGACATCCCCTCGTGCACCGACCCGCGGCGCGCGCCCGAGGCGCGCATCCCCGCGCCGGCGGCCCGCAGCAGGGCGGGCTCGATCTCCGCTTCCTTCAGATCGGTGAACGTGGCTCCCAGCGCCTCGACGAACCCCTCCATGAGCGCGATGCGCTCGAAGTAGGTGCCGTGCGCGTGCGCCTGAACCGCCGCGCGCAGCACGAGGTCCCGCCCCTCGTCGGGAATCCTCCGTCGTCCCCTGTCCCGCAGGAGGCCTCCTCCCAGATCGGCCGCAAAGTCCCGCAGGAGCTCGAACCTGATGTTGGCGTGGCCTCCGGCCAGCCGCAGGGCCAGCAGGCGCCTGAGCCTCAGACGCTGGAAGTTGCTGCCGGCCAGCACCACGACGGGTCGCAGCGGATCGTCGCCCTGCAGCCGGCGGGCCTCTTCGAAGAACGCTTCCTCGAGCCCTCCCGCCGGGGCCGGCGGGCCGACGACGAGACGAAGGCCGCGGTGCCGCATGGTCATCCCGGCCTCACCCGAAGAGCCGGTACTGGCCCGTGCCGGCGTCGTAGGCAGTGATGTCGCCGGGGGGCTCGATCGGCTCCTCCGGCGCGGTGTCGGGCTGCAGGGCGCTCGCGGCCCGCTCCGCCTCCCACTCGGGGCAGATCTCGCGGTACTCGCACCACGAGCACAGCGCGCTGCGCCGCGCGGGGAACTGCGTGGTGGCCTCGATGGTCTGGATGGAGCGGATCGTCTCCAGGCCCGTCTTCCTCAGGTCGTCGAGCGAGCGGGTTTCCACGAACGTCCTGTCGTGCGCCAGGTAGTGCCACACCTGGCGCACCTCGCGGACCTCGGGATGCCTCTGCCTCATGGCGATCTCGTACAGCGAGAGCTGACGATCGCGCTTGAGCACCCCCTCGCGGGGGAGCGCCCCGGTCTTGTAGTCGTGAATCTCCAGCACGTCGTGTCCGGCCCGGTCGACCCGATCGATGAAGCCGCGCATCCGGTACAGACCCTGCCTGTCGATCGGGAATTCCACCTCGGTCTCGCACCCCATGACCTCGGCCCCCTCGAAGGGATGGTGACGCCGGTGGTAGCTCTCCACGCAGCGGCGGCCGATGGCGCGGTAGTCCTCGGCGGACATGCTCTCGCGCACGATGCGCACGTTCGGCGTGTGGCGCAACCGCCACAGGGCTTCGAACTGCTCGCCGAACTCCTCGGGGTGCAGCTCGCGGGCGCGCGGCACATCGCCGTAGAGCCCTTCCAGCACCTCGTGGACGAGCTTTCCCATGAAAGCTTCGATGCTCTCGACGTCGCGACGGATGTTGTCGACGTACCGGAAGCGGTACTGGAGGCGGCAGTTCTCGAAGGAGGAGATGCGGGAGTGCGAGTAGACGGCCACGAGGAGCGGATCTCCTGGCGCGATGCGGGAGCTCCCGCGACGCCGGCGCAGTATACACCGGCGATCCCCATCTGGACCGAGCCGCGCGCACAAGAGTAGAATTACGTCCATCATGAGCCGCAAGCAGAAACGCGAAGGACGCCTGATTCACGGCGACGAGCTCCTGGAATCACGCGGCATCGACCTGGACGCCGACGACGAGGCTCTGCTCCCGGCCTTGCTGGCCGCCATCGGCACCGACCCCGACGCCGACCTGTCGATCGCCGACTGGCTGGGGAGCATTCCCAGCGAGGAAGCCGCGGCGCGCCTGGCCGCGTGGGATCGCAGCCAGCCGGCCGACAAGGACCTGCGCCGGCTGATCCGCGCCTCGCTGTTCCGTCTCGAGCAGCGCGGCGTGGCCGCGGCGGCGGCCGCGCGGGAGAGGGCCGATGCCGAGGCCGCGCGCCCCATACACATGATGGAGCGCGCCGAGCCCACCGGTTACCTGTCGGCGCTCGATGGCGCGGGGAACCGGCTCGCCTGGCTCACCCGCGCCCGGCCCGAAGGCGGCCTCATCGTGATGTCGAGCATCATCAACGACCGCGCGGGGATGCGGCAGGTGGTGGAGCGCACCATGAACAAGGGAGCGTTCAAGGAGACGCTCGCCGACCTGGACAAGCGTCACGCCACGCTCGCTCAGGCGCCCCCGCGCTACGTGGACTGGCTGATGCAGGACGCCTACAGACGAGGCGTGCCGCGCGACGAGCAGGGAGGCGGCTACCCGCTGATGCGCGCGGACTTCTATCCCGAGCCGGCCGCGCCGGTCCCCTCGCCGCTCGACGAGATGGCCGCGCCGATGCCGGCCGAGGAGCAGGCCGCGCTCCTGGAGAAGAGCGGGGACCTGTTCGGGCTCCCCGAGTTCGGCGGCTGGATGCTCCCGGACGACCTGGTCAAGGTGCACCAGCAGCGCTTCCACGATGCGCAGGACTCGTCGCTGGTGCTGAGCAAGCAGCAGATGACCGAGCGGCTCACCGGGATCGTGGATCAGGCCTTCGAGGAGGTGGTGGAGACCGAAGCGCGCGCGCTGTACGCGCTACGGCTGGCCGACATGGCGCTGTGGTTTCATCTCGCGCATCGCGAGGAGCCCGCACGCCTCTGCCTCGCCCTCCAGCTCGCCCTGAACGAGCCCAGCCGCCGCCTCAAGGAGGTCCCGTTCCTGCGCGGCCTCGCCCTGCGCTCGTTCCTCCACCTGATGCCGCGCGAAGCCCCGGAGCCCGCAAGCGAGGGCGAGGCGGATGCCTCCACCCTGATCGTCCGGCCCTGATCTTCAGGGCCCTGATCCTCATGCCCTGGTGCGGCGCCGGGCGGCCTGCGCCGGCCTGGGGACGCCGGTGGGCCCCACGCGGATCTCGACCTTGATCCACCCTTCCTGCCTCCGATCGAACGCCTCGTAGGCCTCGATTGCGGAGGAGAGCGGCTCCGTCTGCGTCAGCACGCGGGCCGGGTCCACGGTGCCGGAGCGCACCAGGTCCATCAGGCGCGGGATGTACTTCCTGTGGTTGCAGTTTCCCATCTTGACCGTGAGGTTCTTGTTCATCGCGGCGCCCAGACCGAAGAAGGTGTGCGTGGGCGGATAGACGCCGATGATCGACAGCGTCCCGGCCTTGGCCAGCGCGTCGATCGCCCACGTCACCGCCTGCGACGGTCCGTGCCCGGGCTCCCAGTTGCCGCCATGCGGATGCGCCTCCGGGGCCACCTGCTCGCGCTCCTTCGCGAACTCCTGGATGTGACGGCGCGCCTGGGCGGCGGCCGGCCCCTGGGTGGGGACCTCGGCGTCCACGCCCACCGCGTCGATGGCGCGGTCCACGCCGATCCCTCCGGTCAGATCCCGGATGGCCTGCACCGGATCCTCGGCGTTGAAGTCGATCACCTCCGCTCCCAGCGTGCGGGCCATGTCGAGCCGCGAGGCGATGGTGTCCACCGCGAGCACACGTCCGGCTCCCTGCAGGTAGGCGCTCAGGATGCAGAACTGCCCGACCGGGCCGCATCCGAACACGGCAACGGTGTCGCCGGCCTTGATGTCGGCGAGGCGCGCGCCGAACCAGCCGGTGGGAAAGATGTCCGAAAGCAGGATGGCCTGTTCGTCGCTGACCTCGGGCGGCACCTTGAAGGGGCCCGCCTGGGCGAAGGGAACGCGCGCCCGCTCGGCCTGCAGACCTTGCAGGGCTCCGCTGGCCTTCGGGCCGCCGAAGAACACCGTCCCCGCGTGGGGCCCGCCGGGATTGGCCTCGTCGCACTGGGAATGGTAGCCGGCGCGGCAATACACGCACGAGCCGCAGGCGACGCTGGAAGGGATCACCACGCGATCCCCCTCCCTCAGATTCCGCACCTGCTCGCCGATCTCCTCCACCACGCCGACCCCCTCGTGCCCGAGGATCGTGCCGGGCTCCATGCCCGGCATCGTGCCGCGCACCATATGGAGGTCGGTGCCGCATATGGCGCTGGCTGTCAAACGCACCACGGCGTCCAGGGGCTTCTCGATGCGGGGCTCGGGGACCTCATCCAGACGAATGTCGCCGACGCCGTGAAAGACGATGGCTTTCATGGGGATGATCTCCGGAACGGATGGACGGATACGGTGGGTGCTGCGTCAACGCGGTGCGAACATCATACATCCTTACCAGGTGGTCGCGCCGCCTTCGATGTTGATCGCCTGGCCGGTGACCCCTTCGGCCGCGGGGGACGCGAGGTAGAGCGCCAGCGGCGCGATCTCCTCGGGGCGCAGGAATCGCCCCAGCGGGACGCGCTCCAGCGCCGCCTTCTTGAAGGCGGCCGGCTCGACGCCCAGCACCGACGCGGTCTGCCGCACGCCGGCATCGGCCATGGCGGTGTCCACCCAGCCGGGGCACAACGCGTTCACGGTGATCCCGCGCGGTGCGAGCTCGGCCGCCAGCGCGCGGGTCAGCCCGATGACGCCGTGCTTGGCGGCGCAGTAGGCGCCATAGCGCGCGACCCCGAACTTGCCGAGCACCGAGGAGACGTTGAGGATGCGGCCCCCCCGCTTCATGTGCGGCAGGCAGGCGCGGGTCATCCGCCAGGCGCCGTGCAGGTTGACCTCGAGGATGTCGCGCCACAGGGCGTCCACCTCGGTCCCCTCGGATTCCACGGGGGTGTGGCCCGACACTCCGGCGTTGTTCACCAGGACGTCGATCCCGCCCCACGCCTCCGACGTCTGCGCGGCCACGGCGAGCGCCGCGGCGTCCACCCGCACGTCGAGGCGCAGCGGCATCAGGCGTTCGTCGGGCCCGGATGCGCCGGCCGCGCGCGCCTGAATCACCGTGATCGCCTTCTTCAGATGCTCCGGATCGCGCGAGGCGATCGCCACGCGCGCTCCGGAGGCGTGAAACGCCGCGGCCAGGGCCCGCCCGATGCCCGTGCCGCCTCCGGTCACCAGCACCACCCGGCCGTCCGGCCCGCTCATTGATTCCATCCGCGCCAGTCCCCCTTCACCACGTAGATGCGTCCTGCCAGCGATTGTCCCGCCAGCGGCGCCGACAGGATCAGCTCGGGCCGGGCGTCGCCATCCAGATCGGCGACCAGGGCGGCCACACCGAGATGCCCGCCGCCCACTGCGCCGAAGATCGCCGGGATGTGCTCGTCCCTCAGGTCCAGGTCCTGCGGCAGCACGGCACGGCCGGGGACCAGCCGCACCTCACCCGCCCCTGCCCGCCCGTTGCGGCGGCCCGAGGAGTCCTCGGCGGCGATCACCAGGTCGGCGAGCCCATCCCCATCCAGATCGTGGACGGCGCGCACGCTGGTGTGATCGCCCGGGTCAGCACCGTACAGCACCGTCATTCCTGGGAGGGCCGCGGCCGAATCGATGTCCGGAAGGACCGTGACCACCGGGGCCACCGGCGTCAGCGGCTTCGGCTCCATGGGCCGCCCGGGGAGATGGACCTCCGGGCGCCTCCCCCGCAGGGCATCCATGTCCGCGCGCGGGCGCCCCAGCAGGAGGCGCACCTCTCCAGCGTCCAGCCGCGAGCCCGCGGGACCGTCCGCAAGCGGTGCTCCGATCGCCAGGTCGGCCCGCTTGTCGCCGTTCACGTCGCCCATGCCGAGGCTGCTCCCGGCCAGATCGCCGATCGCCGCTCCGAAGATGATGACCGGGGGCTGAGGCATGACGGGCTGCGCCGTCTCGCGCATGCCCCACACCAGCATCACTTCTCCCGCGTCGGGCCGCTGGTTGTCGGGGCCGTCGGCGCCGCGAGCTCCCACCGCGACGTCGGCCATGCGGTCCCCGTCGAAGTCTCCGATGGCAAGGGCGCTCCCCGCCTGATCGGCGGGGTCCCGTCCGCGCAGCATGCGGGCTCCCGGCAGGCCGGCCCGCAGATCCAGCACCGCGGGCCAGGTGGCGCTCCCTCCCAGCAGGATCGCCTCGCCTACGTCCTGCGCGGCCATGGTGCCGGCCTGTCCGTCGGCCAGGGGGGCGCCCATCACCAGATCGTTCAGCGCATTGCCCATGACGTCACCCACGGCCAGGGCGGTCCCCAGGGCGTCGCCCGCAGAGCGCCCGATGATGCGGGCCACGCGCGCACCCGGCGCCGCCGACTCCAGCTCGATACGCGCCGGAAGCGTGGTCGAGCCGAAGATGACGAACACCTCGCCGCAGTCCGAGCGGGCCTCGAGCGGCCCGTCGGCGCGCGGGGCACCGGCCACGATGTCGGCGGTGCCGTCGCCGTCCATGTCGGCCACGGCCAGCGATTGCCCGAAGTGATCGAAGTCCCCCGGCCCCTCGATGACGATGTCCGCCCTGGTGGCGGCCGCCTCGGGGCTTCCCGACGTGGCCGGCGCGTTGGGATCGATCTTCGCCGAGGAGGCGCCCCCCTGTGGGCGTGTGGTGGCCGGGCGCGGAGCGCGCCGCGGCACCAGCTCGATGGCGCGAGGCAGCGGCTCAGTGCGGCCCAGGATCACGTACAGACGGCCGCGGCGGCTGGGCCGATCGTCGGTCCCGCCCGGCGCTCCGATCACCAGGTCGGACACCCCGTCCTCGTTGACGTCCCCCGCGGCCAGCGTGAACCCGGCCCACTCCAGCGGCTCCACTCCGGTGAGAACGCTGACCACGGCGCGCCGTGCATCGGGGCGCTTCAGATCGAGCAGCCACGGCCCCGGGGCCGGCTCGCCCGCTCCGGCGGTCAGGATGGCTGCAAGCGCGACGGCCCAGACGAGCCGTCTCAACGCTCCACCCGGAAGGTCTTCTCGCTGGAGCGGCCCTGCTCGTCCTGAATCGTGACGGTCACCAGCACGTCGTCGGTCATCCCCATCGACTTGCGGCTCTCCAGCGTGAGGCGGAAGGGGATGACCACGGGCGCGGCCCGATCGGCGGTGGCATAGAAGGATGCGATCCGTTCGTCGAGCGATTCCTGGAGCAGCACCTCACCCTTCTCCGATTTCACCAGGACGGAGCCCGAGCTGATCCCGGTGCCTCTCAACGATCCCTTGATCTTGAGGTCCGGCCGAAGGAGGTTCCCCGAGAACCGCTTCTCGTCGATGACGATCGACAGCCCCTCCGCCGCGCGCGCCGGCTCCACCTGCCCGGTGCCCGGCTTCGTGGGGGCGGCCTTCTCGCTCTCCTTGGAGGAGCCGCCACGTCCCAGCAGCTCGCCCAGCCGCTTCGAGCCGCCCAGCTTTTCGCCCAGCTTCTCCTCGATGCGGCGCCTGGCCAGCTTGCCCGAGGCCGTGCCCCAGTCGATGCTGGGCATCGGCGCGGTGATCGGCCCCTCGAGAGTGAGAGGGAGGTTCACGCGGTTGGCCTCGCTGTCCCAGAAGTAATCGACCGCCTTGGAGCCCTCCTCCTTCATGGCCAGGCTGATCTCCTCGGAGAGCAGGATCTCGCCGGCGATCTCCAGGGTCGCCGCCATCATGTCCAGGGAGCCTTCGTCCTTGAGCTCGATGTCGGGAGAGATCAGGTGAAGGTTGTCGGTTCGAACCTTGCCTCCCGACACTTTCAGGGTGGCCGTCAGCTCGGAGAACTCGGTCCCCTGCTTGGCGAGCTTCTCCGAGAGCTCCTCCAGCGAGCGCTCGCCCAGGACGTCGCTCGCGCGGCTCAGGATCTCCAGCACGTTGATGGGACCCACGCGCCCTTTCAGGATGCGGACGTCCCCGCTTCCGCTGGCGCGGCGCAGTGCCTCCTGCTGCGACGTCCCCGAGCTGCTGACCGACACGTCGCCGGAGAGCGCGCCGGTGAGCGTCCCCTTCATCCCCAGGTTGTCCGCCAGCAGCGCGTCGACGTCAACCGAGCGGATCCCCGTGGTCACGGTGTACACCGGCGGCTCGGCTCTCATGTCCATCGATGCGGCGCCGGAGACTCCGCCCCCGTACAGCTTCATCTCCACGGGCTCGAGCTGCAGCCGCCGGTTCGCGAGGGTGAGGGTGGCCGAGAGACCGGTGAAGTCCAGTGTCCCGAACGATCCTTCTCCGATCTTGAGGGTGCCGCGGGCGGCCAGCTTGTCGGCCAGCCCGGGGCCGGTCTGCGGGGCGGGTGCCGCGGCATTGCCGGCCGGGGCGGCCTGCTGCGGCGTCTCGCGCAGGAAGGACATCAGCTCCCAGAACTCGGCGTGGCGCGAGGTGAGCTGGAAGGTCGCCTTCGGGGAATCGAAGCCCTTCACGGCGAGGGTCCCCGCCACGTCGCTGCGGCCGATGAGCGCGCTGAATCCCGACACTTCGAACCCGTCGTCCCTGAGCATGACGGTCCCGGAAACCTTGCGCATCGGCTCGGTCATGGATGGATGCATGAGCGTGGCCTCCTTCACGCCGACGCGTCCGGTCATGGAGAGCTGGCGCCGCGGAGCCGCCTCGCCCCGCACATGCGCCTCGATCTCGATCGGATGCGACGAAGAGATCTCCATCGGCAGCATCACACCCGCCACCGCCAGGATGCCCAGGACGTCATCCGCCGCGACCGAGGCGGGCGGGACGGTCAGGTCCAGACGGGTGGCTCCCTCGCGGTTGTCGATCCATCCACGCACCTCCAGCTCGCTCCCTCCCGAAGCGGCGCGCAGGCTTGCGATCTCGGTGCGGGCCGCGCTCTCCAGGGCCGTCAGGTCGAACGTGGCCTGGGCGTCGATGGGCTTCTTCCCGGCCGCCAGGACCACGCCGTTCACCTCGAGGGTCCCCTGTCCGCGCACTCGATCGGGCCACGTCCCGGACACCTGGGTGCGCGATGAGAGCGTCCCCGCCCGGGCCTCCGCCATCCCGGTGAGGGTGCGGAGGTAGGGAGTCAAGGCCCCCAGAGAGATCCTCTCGAGCGTCACACGCGCGTCCACCTCGGCCGACGAGCCGAGAGACGCCGGCAGCGTCCCCTCCACCTTCAACGAGCCATGCTCGTCCACGCGGGCCGACAGGGTCAGATCGATCGGGCGGCGGGGCTGCAGCTCCTTCACACCGAGATCCACGTCGGTGAGCGCCACCTCGACCGGGGGCCCTCCCGGCACGGCGGCCGCGTCCCGCAGGCGGACACGGGCTCCCTTCATGACGGCGTCGTGGATCACGATCTCGGGTGCCGGCGCGGTCCCGGGAGCGCCCGGCGCCGGAGCGGCGGGCGGCTGCAGCAGCGACGCGACGTTCCATCGGCCGCGCGCGTCGCGCGCCAGCAGCAGATCAATTCCTTCGAGGCGCGTGCCTCTCAGCTCCAGGTGGGCCGCCTGCCCCTTCGGCAGGCGCGCCTCCATCCGCGTGCTCACCTTCAGCTCTCCCTCGCCCATGACGCCGTCGGGGAGAGGCCACTCCATGCCGGCCGCCGTCGCCAGGCGGCGCACCTGCTTCTGGATCACGCTGGCGTCGAACCGTGAGAGATCCAGCGCCGTCTCCTCGTCCGTCCTGGTGAACGATCCATCCAAGGCCATCTCGACCCCGCCACCGCGCAGAGTTCCCGTGATCTCGCCGGACAACCGGGACAGCCCTTCTCCTTCCAGGGCCCCTTCCAGGTCGGCGGCCAGGTCCTCCTGCACGATCCCGCCGCCGGGGGCGTGGAGCGTCAGGTGGACCACGCCCTGGTCAATCTTGACGTGCGACAGCTGGAACGAGGTGCCCTCCGCCTGGGTGGCCGGGGCCTCCGTCGAGGGCGGAGCCGCCTGGGTTTCGCGCGCGGGGGAGCCCAGGTCCCACGTGCCATCGGCCCGCCGCGCCAGGGTCAGCTCGGGACGGCGCAGCACCACGTGGCGCAGCTCCACCGAGCCCCTCAGCAGCGGCATCAGGCGCACCCCCACGTCCAGGGACTGCGCGCTCAGCAACCCCTCGACATGGGGGTTCTCCACGCGGATGGCGATGGACGGGAAGACCGAGAGGGACATCTCGCCCAGGGTGACTGGGCGCCCCAGCGCCTCCTCGGCTTTGGACTGGATGAGAGGACGGTAGGTGTTGACGTCGATGAACCGCGGCAGAATCAGGGCGGCCACGGCGACGAGGACGACCACC
This sequence comes from Candidatus Polarisedimenticolia bacterium, assembly GCA_050747525.1. Lineage (GTDB taxonomy): Bacteria > Acidobacteriota > Polarisedimenticolia > JACPZX01 > DASXTC01 > JBOGOC01. The sequence continues at coordinate 15,294 of JBOGOC010000001.1, forward strand.
ACGAGAGCCGCCCAGGCGAGTCTCACCGGCCAACGCTTGCGCGTCTTCGTGGGTGCGGGATCCGTCACCATCAACTCTCCGCGGTTACTATATTGCATGGACCCGAGGCATGCCCTCTGCTAGACTGCGCGCCTCCGAAGTTCACACATATCGGGACTTTTCCCTTTCGAGAGGTAACTTAATGCCGCTGAAGCGGCGTGACGACATCCGGAACATCGCCATCATCGCCCACGTCGACCACGGCAAGACGACGCTGGTCGACGCGATGCTCTGGCAGAGCGGCATCTTCCGCTCCAACGCAGCGGTGGCCGAGCGGGTGATGGACTCCCTGTCGCTGGAGCGCGAGAAGGGGATCACCATCATGGCCAAGAACACGGCCATCCGGTTCAACGACGTCACCATCAACATCGTCGACACGCCGGGGCACGCCGATTTCGGCGGAGAGGTGGAACGCGCCCTCACCATGGTGGACGGCGTGCTGCTGCTGGTGGACGCCGCCGAGGGACCGCTGCCGCAGACGCGCTTCGTGCTCAAGAAGGCGATCGAGGCGGGGCTCCCGCCCGTGGTGGTGATCAACAAGATCGATCGCCCCGACGCGCGCGCCCCCGAGGTGCTCGACGCCATCTACGATCTGTTCATCGATCTGGACGCCCGCGAGGACCAGATCGAGTTCCCCGTGCTCTACACCAACGCCCGCGCAGGCACCTGCCTGGTGAAGGGGGAGACGGTCACGCTGGCCCCCCTGTTCGAGGAGATCCTGCGCACCGTCCCGCCCCCCTCCTACGACGACGCGGCTCCGCTGCAGATGCGCGTCGCCCAGCTGGATTACAGCGACTACGTGGGCCGGCTGGCCATCGCGCGCGTGATGAACGGCCGCGTGAAAGTCGGCCAGCAGGTCGCGGTGACCGGGGCGTCCGATGCGTCTTCGGCGGCGCTGGTCCGCTGCAAGGTGACCACGCTGTTCGGTCACGAAGGGCTCAAGCGCGTCCCGATCGATCAGGCCGGGCCGGGTGAAATCGTGGCCCTGGCCGGCATCGAGGGGCTGGCCATCGGGCAGACCATCGTCGACCCCGACGATGCCCGCCCGCTTCCCGCCGTCACCGTGGACGAGCCGACCCTGTCGATGATCTTCTCCGCCAACACCTCGCCGTTCTCCGGCAAGGACGGGGCCTACGTCACCTCGCGCCACCTCAAGGACCGGCTCTTCAAGGAGACCCTCACCAACGTGAGCATCCGGGTGGAGGAGACCGGCTCCCCCGACGCCTGGAAAGTGTCGGGGCGGGGCGAGCTGCAGATGGCCATCATCATCGAGACGATGCGGCGCGAGGGCTACGAGATGCAGGTGGGCAAGCCCGAGGTGATCACGCGCATGGTGGACGGCGTGCGCCACGAGCCGATGGAGCGCCTGACGGTGGACTGTCCCGAGGAGTTCATCGGGGTGGTGACCGAGTTGGTGGGGGTCCGCCGCGGGCGCATGACACAGATGGTGAACCACGGCTCGGGGCGGGTGCGGCTCGAGTTCCGCCTGCCGTCGCGCGGGCTCATCGGGTTCCGCTCCCAGTTCCTCACCGACACGCGCGGCACCGGCATCCTGAACCACCTGTATGACGGGCACGAGCCCTGGCAGGGAGACATCAAGGGACGGGCCACGGGCTCCCTGGTGGCGGATCGCACCGGACGCGCCACGGCCTATGCCATCGAGAACATCCAGGAGCGGGGCAGCATGGTCATCCCCCCGGGCGAGCAGGTGTACGAAGGGATGATCGTGGGCGAGAACTCGCGCCCCGGGGACATGGACGTGAACATCACCAAGGAAAAGAAGCTCACCAACATGCGGGCCTCCACCGCCGACGACGCGGCGCGCATCGTTCCACCTCGCCAGCTCAGCCTGGAGCAGGCCATCGAGTTCATCAACGACGACGAGACCCTGGAAGTGACCCCCAAGGCGTTCCGGCTCCGCAAGAGGATTCTGACCGCTTCCCAGCGACGCCGGTGAGGCCGTCGCACGGCTCGTCCCGGGCCGCCGTGGTATCGGCCCTGGTGGCGGTGCAGGTCTTCTTCGCCCTTCACTACGTGGCCGCCCGGTACATCATGGACTACGTGCCGCCCCTGGCGTGGGCCACCATGCGCATCGTGCCCGCCGCGGGGCTGCTTTTCGGGTACGCGCTGGCGACGCGGCCACGGCTGATCCCGCGGGACCGGCGCGAGCTGGCCACCATCGCCTGGTGCTCCCTGTTCGGGGTGGTCATCAACCAGATCTGCTTCGTGGAGGGATTGGCGCGCACCAGCGCCGCCCACTCGGCCATCATCAACACCAGCATCCCGGTCGCCACGCTCCTCATCGCCATCCTGATGAGGCGCGAGCGCCCGACCGGGCGCAAGCTGGTCGGCATCACGCTCTCGCTGGCCGGCGTCCTCTGGCTGATCCTTCACGGGGGAGCGAGCCTGGGCGGAGCCTGGATGACCGGGGACATGCTCACCTTGGCCAACGCCATCTCGTACTCGTTCTTCCTGGTGATCAGCCGGCCGCTGCTGCAGCGGCACAACAGCCTGGTGGTGACCGCCCTCATGCTGCTGTTCGGGGCGATGGGGATCACGGCGGCCGGCGCGCCGCAGCTGGTCCGGGTCTCCCTGGCGGCGCTTCCGGCCTCGGTCTGGTGGACCGGGGCCTTCGTGGTGCTGTTCGCCACGGTGGGGGCGTACATCCTGAACGCCTACGCTCTCAAGCGCGTCGACTCCTCCAGCGTGGCCCTCTTCATCTACCTGCAGCCGGTGATCGCCGCGGCGGTGGCCTGGGCGGTGCGGGGGGAGCGGGTCGGGCTGGAGGCGGTGGTGGCCGCCGCTTTCATCTTCGCGGGGGTGGCCCTGAGTCTGATGGGGTCGCCCGCCACGGGGCCCGTGCAGGAGTCGGCGGCACCGTCCAGGCTGTAGAATATTCGTGCCGGCGGGAATGAACCCGCCACGGACGGGGTTCGATGAGCATGGCCAGGAACCTTCTATGGATGGGAGCGCTCGCCGTCGTCCTGGCCGCCTCGGCCTGCTCGGAGGGCGGGGGCGTCAATGCCGAGCCAGGCCCGCCCGGGTCGACCGCCCGGGCCACCTTCGCCGGGGGGTGTTTCTGGTGCATGGAGCCCTCCTTCGACGCAATCGAGGGAGTGGTTTCCACCACCTCCGGCTACGCCGGAGGCCCCGAGGCCAATCCGACATATGAACAGGTGTCGTCCGGCCGCACCGGTCATCTCGAGTCGCTGCAAGTGGTGTACGACCCGCAGCGCGTGACCTACGAGAAGCTGCTGCAGGTCTTCTGGACGAACATCGATCCGGTGGCCGGACACGGCCAGTTCTGCGATCACGGCGCCCAGTACCGGACGGCCATCTTCTATCACGACGAAGTGCAGAAGCGCGCGGCGGAAGCGTCGCTCGCCCTGGTGGCGAAGGACAAGCCGTTCCCCGGCCAGGTCGACACGCGGGTCCTGCCGCTCACGCACTTCTGGCCCGCCGAGGACTATCACCAGGACTACTACAGGAAGAACCCGCTGTCGTACAAGACTTACCGCTACGGCTGCGGCCGCGATGCACGGCTCAAGGATCTCTGGAGCGGATGGAAGCCCGAGCTGACCGCCGCCGCACCCGCGGGGGCCGCGCCGCCAGGCGCACCCACGCCGAAAGGATGGAACCCCATGACCTTCAAGAAACCTGACGACGAGACCCTGCAGCGCACGCTCACGCCTCAGCAGTACGCGGTCACCCAGCACGAGCAGACCGAGCGCCCCTTCCAGAACGCCTACTGGGACAACCATGAGCCCGGCATCTACGTGGACGTGGTGTCGGGAGAGCCCCTGTTCGCCTCCACCGACAAGTTCGACTCGGGGACCGGCTGGCCCAGCTTCACCCGGCCGCTGGAGGAGTCCAACGTCGTGACGCGCACCGACAGCTCGATGCTGATGCAGCGCACCGAGGTGCGCTCGGCCCATGCCGACTCGCACCTGGGACACGTCTTCGACGACGGGCCGGCCCCCACCGGGCAGCGCTACTGCATGAACTCGGCTTCGATGCGGTTCATCCCCGCCCCGGACCTCGAGAAGGAAGGCTACGGGCAGTACCGCCGCCTGTTCGAGAAAGCGGCGCGCTGACCATCCTGACGGTGGGGCACTCCACCCGCTCGCTGGACGAGCTGGTGGCGCTGCTGGAGTGGGCCGGGGTCACCGTGGTCGCCGACGTGCGGACCCTGCCTCGCTCGCGCCGGCATCCCCACTTCAGCGGAGACGCGCTGGCCGCGTCGCTGCCGCCGCGCGGCATCGACTACGTGCACATCCCGGCTCTGGGAGGCCTGCGCAAGCCGCGCCGCGACTCGATCAACACGGCCTGGAAGAACGCGGGGTTCCGCGGATACGCCGACCACATGCAGACCCCCGAGTTCGAGGCGGGGCTCGGCATCCTGCTGGCCGGCGCGCGGGACGGCGTGGTCGCCGTGATGTGCGCGGAGGCGCTGCCGTGGAAGTGCCACCGAACGCTGCTGTCCGATGCCCTGGCGGCGCGCGGCGTCGAGGTGCGGCACGTGATGGGGTCGCCGGGGCGGCCGCGCCTGGAGCCTCACGAGCTGACAGCCTGGGCGCGGGTGAAGGACGGGCGGGTCACATATCCGGGGCTGGGCTGAATGCGAGGCTATCTTGCCCGGTAGGCTCTGAGGGTGCCGCGTTCCGAGAATGGATCGAAAAGACTCAAGAACACCCTGCCAGACCTGGCGGCAACTCCGCTTGGAGAACTCGATTGGTCTGACAGTTCTGACCATTCAAGGCGCCCTGTGCCGGCATCGTAGCAACGAAGAAAATACCCGCCGGCGCCTGAGGTCGCCTGTGCAACACCCCCGACGAAAAAGAGGCCCATCCCTGCAGCCACGCCTGAAGGAAGCGTGGCAAGCCCGGCATCATAGTGGTCCTGCCATCTCAGCGCACCGGTGTTGGCGTCATAGGCCAGAACTAGCAGTTCGCAAAGAGCCGAGGGCCGTCTGCACAGGTAGCCTGAGATGTAGGCCGTGTCGGTCGAGGCCGTGGTGTGCAGTGCCCGGACATCGGCCTCCGGTGATGCGTATTGCTTCTGCCAGAGGATGCGTCCATCGGCAGCGCGAAAGGCCGTAATCCATATGATGGAAGGCTCTGACATCTCATTGCCAACGCCGATGGCGAGCACCCGCCCCCCGGACGCGACCAGGCTGGTCGTACGGATGCCGCTACGATGATAGGGAACCTGCCAAAGGGGCCGGCCCGTGTGTGCGTCATAGGCCTGCGCCAGAAGACGGGGGGAGCCCGCTGCAACCAGCGTGTCTCCCACCGTGCAGAATGGAAGCTGCGTTGACGGCAGCTGGCGCCTGTTTCTTTCCCTCTCCGGAGCTTTTCCCAAGTCCTTTTCCCACAAGAGGCGCCCGCTCCGCGCGTGATACGTTCGAATCACGAAATCGAGCCCGCTCACCAGGTTGCTCTTCAGTCCTCCCGCGAACACTCGCTCATGGTCGGCTACGACGTTCGTTGCAACGTTTATCCTGCCGTCGGCGACCTCGGACTCCCAGTTGAGATTGCCGTTGGTGTCATAGGTCCTCACCAGGAACGCTGCGCTGTCCTGCGCCAGATCATGGTTGGTGCTTCCGACCGCGAACAGCAGTCCATTCGAGTGTGTGATAGCCATTGCCTGGCTGGCGCGGTCGGCATTGTCGCCATCGATCTGGTCCTGCCAGAGACGCTGGCCGGTGCCGGCGTCGTAGGCCGCCGTGAAGAACTGGCCACTCCCTTCGGTGACCTTTCCTACGACGAACACCTGGCCGGTGCCTGCAGTGATGGCCATGGGGAGGCCTGCGATCTCACTCTCCCATGACACCTCCCCGCCGCCTGCGGCGATAGGGGTCCACGCCAAAATCAGAGAGAGCAGAATCCCAGGTTTCATTCCATGAGCCCTTTGGAAGGGCAGACCGCGGACCTGACGCGCCCCAGATCGTGCGGGACCATCACGGTGGTGCTCACCGCCGACGCGTTGCCCGAGCCGTCGGCCGCCCGGTAGACGATCGTGTAGATGCGGCTCTCACTCATCCCCGAGCGCTCGGCTCTGAGCAGGACGACAGTGGCGCCGGCCTGCTGGATGTCACTCTCCGTGGTGTCATCCAGGTCGGAGCTGATGATCGACTCAAGCGCGGCGGTTGGTGCGGCGTCGCAGACATCCTACACGCTGATGCCGACCGTCACCGGCACCATCTGGTGGTTCGGCGGCCACAGGATGGCCGCCGCGGAGAAAGACAACAGGACCACGAGCAGTGTGAGCGCCGCGCACCTTCCCGTAGAGATCATTTGAGCTCCCGCATGGTCGCAGAAAGTGGCCTGGGCGGACCGATTATACGGCCATTCTGGCGGGCTGCCGCCGGTTTTCTGGGCGGAGGGTCAGGCGGCGTTGCGCGTGCGGTACCGCACGGCGGCCCAGCCGTACAGGAGGCCGCCGGCGGGGATGGTGACGGCCAGGGCGGCGCCGTCGCCGGCGAGGCGGCCTGCCAGCCAGCCGACGCTCACGGTGGCCGGGAAGTTGATCAGCCAGACGACAGGCGTGAGGCCGAAGGCCGCCAGCAGCTGGCACCCCGCCACGTGGGCCAACACCACGATGAGGAAGATCTGCACCATCGTGCAGCCGCCCCTCGACCAGCTTCGGGGCCGCTCGACAATCGCGCGCATGCTCATGCGGTGGTCTCGTCGTCTTCGTAGATGATTTTGGGGAGCCCCTTTTCGTCATGGGGGCCCTTGCGGTGCATCAGGTCGATGTGCAGCTCGTTCCCTTTGACCGTCACCTTGTGCGATCGGGCCTTCACGCCGGTGAGCCGGATCTTGAGGAGCCGTTCGCCGTCCTTGGTGATCTCCGGCCCGATCACCACGCGGGTCACCTCGGGCGCGCCCAGTTCCACCACCGGGACCGGCAGCGAGGTGCGGACGTTGGCCAGGTCCAGGATGATCTGGTCTCCCTTGAGGTGTCCGCCGCGGTAGTCGATCGGCCCGTCGGCGCGCAGGATCACGCGCGTCATCTCGGGCGTGGTCTCGTGGGCGATGGAGCTGAGGATCCGTTCGACGGCCTGGGGCGATCCCTGTTCCTCGGCGGCCGTCAGCCCCGCCATGGCCAACATGAGGAGAAGCGCGAACACGAGCGCGGCCTCGGCGGTATCCCGGGTGATGGCCCGCCGGATCATCGTGAGCCCGCCACGGAGTCGATGAGGGCCGGAAGGGGGTTGCCCGTGATGGTGAGCACGGCAATCACCGCCAGGGCGATGAGAGACAGCAGCAGCGCGTACTCCGCCAGGTCGTATGCGGGTTCGTCGTCGTGCCGGGATGCATCATTGTGACGTTGCGGCCGCATCACGCACCCTCCGTTTGGGCCCGGAAGTGCATGTTCGGTGCCACCGGCGCGCCGAGGAGAGCTGGTCCGTGCGCGTATCCTCGGAACCTCTTCAATGACACGGACTTCAGAGGGGCATGCGTGGACTTTGGTGGTGTGGCTTCATCGCGGCAGGACGCCATGCCGTGCAAGGCGGTTCAGCATAAGGATTGGAACCACCATCACAATGATTTCGCCGCGGGGCATGATGGCTCCGGGGAGGTGTGCACGTCCCTGCACACGTGTGATACCGGGACTGCAGGGGTCAGGAGGGGTGGTTCAGCAGGAGCCTTCGCGGGGGCCGTGGATGGCGCCGATGACCGGCTGGGCGCCGTGGATCGCTATCGGCTCCCCCGCGACCGGGAGGATCCCGTAGTCGTGGATCTTGTACAGCAGCGAGCGGTAGCTCACCTGCAGCAGACGCGCGGCGCGCCTCCGGTTCCAGCCCGTGCTGGTGAGCGCGCGCAGGATGGCGGCGCGTTCGGCTTCCTGGACGGCCCGGCGGGCGGTCTCCTTGAGCGGAGCGAACTCCTCGCGGGGCGCGAACATGGGCGGCTCGGCCCCCGCGACAGGCGCGGTGGCCCTCGAGGCGACCGGGCGGCGATCCACCTCTTCGATCACCTCGCTCCAGCTGCCCAGGAGGATGGCCCGTTTGACCAGATTCTCGAGCTCCCGCACGTTTCCTTCGAAGGGATGGCGCCGCATCGCGGCCAGCGCGGCGTCGTCCACGGCCATCATCGACGGCCGGTTGTACAGCAGCGCGTAGCGCGCGGCGAAGCTGCGCGCCAGCGCCTCGATGTCCTCGGGCCGCTCCCGCAAGGGCGGGATGCGCAGGCACACGACGCTCAGGCGGTAGTACAGGTCCCTGCGGAATGCCCCCGTCTGCATCGCCTGATCCAGATCCTGGTTGGTGGCGGCCACCACGCGCACGTCGGCCCGCAGCTGCTCTCTCCCGCCCACCCGGCAGAAAGTCTTCTCCTGGAGGACGCGCAGCAGCTTGGCCTGGAGGGGTGGGCTCATCTCGCCAATCTCGTCCAGGAAGATCGTCCCGCCCGAAGCCACCTCGAACTGTCCCGGCTGGGTCTCCACGGCACCGGTGAAGGCGCCGCGTGCGTGGCCGAACAGCTCCGATTCGAGCAGACCGTCGGGGAGGGCGGCGCAGTTGATGGGAACGAACCGGCGCCCGGCGCGCGGGGACGACTCGTGGATGCGGCGCGCAAGGATGTCCTTGCCCACGCCCGTCTCGCCCAGCAGCAGGATCGTCTCGTCCGTGGCCGCCACCTGGAGAGCCGAGCGCTCCACCAGGATCATGGACACGTCGCGCGAAGCGATGACGGTGTCGAGAGCGGCTCCTGTGCGTGGATTCGACGTGGCGGCGGCGAGAGGCATGACACACCTCATATACGACGACCTCCCCGGATCACCAAGCTCTTTCGCTTGCGCTCTGCGTTGTCGTCCTCATATTCTGTGCGAGCCCCAAGCGATCCATGCAGAGGACCCCGACAATGCGGACGAACAGGACGACGGCGCGGCGGTCGTCGTCGGCAGCCGTGGCCGCCGCGCTGCTGCTGGTCTGCGCGCTCGCCTCGGCGTCACGCCAAGAGACGCCCCCGGTCCGCACGCCCACCTCCTACGACCAGGCCCTCGATCTCTACAGGGCCGGCCAGTACAAGCAGGCCGCCGCTCTGCTGGAGCGATCCATGCCCGACTCGGGGACCGAGCGTTCCGGCTATCTGTGTCTTCTGGGATGGTCGCGCTGGCGGCTGAAGGAGACGCAGCCGGCGCTGGCCGCCTTCCGCAAGGCGCTCGCCCTGTCGCCCGGCAACGCCGACGCGCTGGAAGGTGTCGCGCGCAGCGCGGCCCGTCTTGAGCGTGACGCGGAGGCCCTCGAGGCGCTGCTGGAGCTGGCGCGCGACCACCCGGAGGTGGAGGTGGGGGATCTCGCGGACCAGGTGTTCGCGCGTCCCGGGTCCCTGGAGGACCACCGCGTCCGGCGCGCCGGGCGCCCGGCCACGCCGGCCGCCGGCCCGGCCATGACGGCGCGCGCCCGCGGCGACTACCTCGAGGTGCGTGGCGGCGACGGGCGGTGGGCCCCGCTCTTCGTGAAGGGGATCAACCTGGGCGCGGCGCTCCCCGGAAAGTATCCCAGCGAGTTTCCGCGCGACGAAGAGCTGTACGTGACCTGGCTGAGGCAGATGTCCGAGATGGGGGCCAACGCCGTCCGCCTGTACACGCTGCTCCCTCCCGAGTTCTACCGGGCGCTGGCGCGCGTGAACGCTGACAACGATGGCGGCAGGGGCCCCCTGTGGCTCCTGCAGGGCGTGTGGACCGAGCTTCCCGAAGACGATGCCTACGACGCTCCCGACTTCCAGGATGGCTTCCGGCGCGAGATGGAGCGCGTCATCGACGCCGTGCACGGCAACATCGCCGTGGCGCGGCGTCATGGGCACGCCTACGGCCTCTACACCACCGACGTTTCTTCCATGACCCTGGGGTACATCCTGGGGCGCGAATGGGAGCCCTACTCGGTGGCGGCCTACGATGAGGCGCGTCCTCGTCCGGCGTCCTTCAAGGGGAGCCACGTGACCCTGGAGACGGGCACCCCGATGGAAGCCTGGATCGCCTCCGTCCTGGATCACGCCCTCCAGTATCAGGATGCGTGGTACGCGGCGCAGACCCCCGTCTCCTTCACCAGCTGGCCCACCCTCGACCCCATCGATCACCCGACCGAGGCCACGCGCAAGGAGGAGGTCGCCTGGCTGCGCAAGCTCAGGCTCCCGCAGGAGCCTGGCACCCTGCTGGAGTACGACAACGACTCCTCGAGCATCGACATCAAGCGCATGAGGACCACCTCCCGGGCTCCGGCGGGCCTGTTCGCCTCGTTCCATGCGTACCCTTACTACCCCGACTTCATGAACGTGGATCCCGGCTATCTGAAGACGCGCGACGGCCGCGGGCCCAGCAACTATCTCGGGTACATGCGGCAGCTCAAGAAGCACCACGCAGGCATTCCTCTGCTCATCGCCGAAGTCGGGGTCCCGACCAGCCGCGGCATCTCCCACCATCAGCCTCAGGGATGGCACCACGGCGGGCACACCGAGACCGGGCAGGGTGAGATCGACGCGCGGCTCATGGAGAACATCCATGAAGCGCGCGCTGCCGGCGGCGTGCTCTTCGCGTGGATCGACGAGTGGTTCAAGAAGAACTGGCTGGTGATCGCCTTCGAGGTCCCCTGGGACAACAACAAGAACTGGCTGAACATCCTGGACCCGGAGCAGAACTACGGCCTGCTGGCCTGCAAGCCGGGACGGGACAAATGGAAGGTCGAGATCGACGGGAAAGGGGCCGACTGGCGCGACATTCCGATGATCGCGCTGAGCGAGGGCCCGGTGAGGGCCCTGAGGGTGACGTCCGACGAAGCCTACATATATTTACGTCTCGAGGTGGCACGCCTGGACTGGAAGAAGGAGCACTACCTGATTGGAATCGACACCTATGGGGCGCAGGAAGGGGACCATCGCATGCCGCGCGATCTCGGGCTGACCACCCCCACAGGAATGGAGTTCGTCGTCGAGATGACCGGTCCGAAGACCAGCCGTGTGCTCTGCGATACACCCTACGATCTGCACACCCACAGGTTCGATCGTCCCTGGAAATCTTCCAACAACGAGGACGGCCGCTTCGTCGAGATGCTCGCCGAAACCAACCGCCGGCGCATCGGACGTGATGGCACGGTCTACCCGCCCATCGTATATAGCCGCAGCCCGCTGCGTTTCGGCACGATGGATCCTTCCTCGCCCCGCTTCGACGATCTCGTGGAGTGGAACGAGAACGTGGGGGAGGGGTTCGTCGAGCTTCGACTGGGGTGGAACCTGCTCAACGTGACCGATCCGTCCACGCGGCAGGTGCTGAACGACCCGGTCCCGCCGCGGGGCGGCGCCGGCCACAGCACCACCGACGGCTTCCGTTTCTACGTGGCCGCCTTCCGGCCCGGCACCCGCACGGTGACCGGCACCCTTCCCGGGACCGACGCCAGGGGCCGCTTCGAGAACGATCCTCCTCGTTACACGTGGGAAACCTGGAGCGATCCCACCTTTCACACGTACTTGAAGAAGAGCTACTTCATCCTGCGGGAGCGCCTGGCCCCCCTCGCCCCGCTCCCCGGTGACACCCGATGAGGTCGAAGCGGCTGGGAGCCTGGGCGCTCGCGAGCCTGGTGTGTCTTTCTCCGGCCACCGGGGGCGCGGCCCGCGCCTGGGCCGCCGAGGGCTCGTTCACCGCACGCGCGGACGAGGCCTACGGCCGCGACGACTACGACGCCGCGGAGACCCTCTATCGCAGCGCGGTGGACGCGGGCGAAGGCGGCACGCACGCCATGGCGCGCCTCGCGCAGCTGCTCTCCTGGAAGGGCGACTACCCCGAGGCCATCCAGCTGTACCAGCGCGCGCTCACGCTCGAGCCCGGCGGGTTCGAGACGCGGCGCAGCCTGGCCCAGACCCTCACCTGGAGCGAGAGCTATCCCGAAGCCCTGAAACTCTACGGCGCGCTGCTCGCCGAGCGCCCCGCCGACGAGCGCGTCTCCTTCGAGATGGCGCAGGCACAGGCCTGGTCGGGCGACTTCGAAGCGGCCGCCGCCCGGCTCCAGCCGATCCTGGATCGCCATCCCGGCCACGTGAAGGCCCGCGTCCTGATGGGACAGGTCCGGCTGTGGTCGGGAGACGCGGCCGCCGCGGAGACTCACTTCGGGGCGGCGCTCGCGCAGGATCCGGACAACGTCGACGCGTTGAGCGGCATGGGGAGCGTGCGATCCTCCCAGGGCCGCCCGGACGAGGCCCTCACCCTGTTCGATCGCGCGCTCTCCGTGGATCCGAAGAACCGCGCGGCGCTGGAGGGGCGCGCGGGGGCGCTGGCGCAGCAGGGGCGCACCAACGAGGCGCTGGCCGCCGTGCGCGAGACCCTCGAGATCTATCCCACCGCCGCGCAAGCCAACCGGCTCGGCCAGAGCCTCGGCGGCCCCCTGCGCCCGTCACTGTACCTGTGGGGATCCAGCCTTCAGGATTCCGACGACAACGACGTGGGGCAATGGGGCGGCACCTACACGCACTACCTGGGAGGGCAGGCCTACGTGGGCGCCCGGTTCGTGCACGCCCAGTCGGAAGCGACGCTGGGCCTCGACACCCCCGTGGCCCAATACGACACGCTGCGAGCCATCGGAGGCCTCCACATCAACCCGAAGCTCGGCCTCTTCGGCGAGCTGGGGGCCGAGCGGGACGATTTCCCGCTCACCAGCCTGAGCGGGGAACACGAGAACCTGACCCGGACCCATCCGGCCGGCGAGCTGACGCTGGAGGCCAGCCCCGCGACGTGGGCGACCGTCGTGGGCTCACTCTCGCAGGAAGCGCTGGTGGCCTCCACCCAGGCCTTCATGAACGACGTCCGCGTGCGCGCCTTCACTGTGAGCGGCATCTTCCGCCCTCACCCCACCGTGCGCCTGCGCGCGACGGGACAGGTCGCGGACTTCCTGGACGAGGATGAGTGGGACGTCGACGCGGCGTTCGTCACCATCCCCGAGACTCCGGGCGACAACGGCCGTGAGCTCGTGTCGGCCTCGGCGAGCTGGGTGACGCCGCTGAAGCGCCCGAAGCTCACCCTCAACTACAACCTGCGCTGGATGTCGTACGAGATGGATGTCGATCAGGGGTACTTCGACCCGGACAACTACGTCTCCCAGCTCGTGGGGCTCGACCTCTCGGACACCGTGGGCCGCCTCTTCTACTGGGGCCTCGGAGCGGACACCGGCGTGCAGGTGATCGACGGCTTCTCCACCACCAATCAGGCCGACGTCCACGACATCGCCTACGCCTACAGGCTGCTGGCGGGGATCAACGTCGGGGAGAGCGCCTCGGTGGAGGCCTACTACTGGAGCACCGACCTGGCCGCTCAGAACGCGGCCGGCTACAGCAGCACCGAAGCAGGACTGAGATTCAACATGCGATTCGGACCCGTGCTCGGCCCCGCTTCCCCGGGCCCAGGCGCCCGACCCTAGAGGAGTGCCATCGTGAGACAGCAGCGGATCGTGGTGGCCGACGACGACCCCATCGTGGTGAGATTCCTGTCGGCCGTGTTCCAGAGTGAAGGGTTCGAGGTGCGCACCGCGGAGGACGGCGAGAAGGCCATCCAGGTCATCCGCGAGTTCAAGCCCGACCTGATCATCCTGGACCTGGTCATGCCGTACCGGGACGGGTTCGAAGTGTGCCAGAAAGTGCGGGCCCTTCCCGAGTCGCGGCGGACGCCCGTGATCATCCTGTCCATGAAGGAGAAGGAGCAGGACGCGCTGCGGGCGTTCGAGGTGGGGGCGGACGACTACATCCGCAAGCCGTTCAATGCGCTCGAGCTGGTGGCCCGTGTCCGCAAGCTGATCAGCATGGCCGGGGTGGAGGCCCTTTCGTGATCCGTTCCCTCCAGGCCAGCGGGCCGATGTACGAGTTCGTGGTCACGCTGTTCGTGGCCGTGGGGAGCGTCTTCGCGCTGCTGCTGGTGATCATCGTTCTGGGCAAGGCCTGGCGCGAGGCGGTCGAGCGGCGCCAGCGACGGCGGAGGGCCGAGCTGGAGCCGGCCCTCTTCAAGTACGTGATCGGAAACGAGCCGATCACGGCCCACCTGCCCAGGGGCCTGGGCACGGCGGACCACGAGGTCGTCGAGCAGATCTTCTTCGATCTGGGGCGGGTGGTGAAGGGTGCGGTGCAGGATCGTGCGCGCGATGCCTTCGAGACCCTGGGGTTCGTGGACCACTACCACGGCCGCCTGCGCAGCCGTCGCTGGTGGGCGCGCGCCGAGGCGGCCGAGAAGCTGGGCCTGATGGGGAGCGCCAAGGCCACCGGAGGCCTCGTGGAGGCCATGTCCGACCCGATGTCCGAGGTGCGCGTGCGTGCCGCGCGGGCCCTGGGCAGCATCGGCACGACGGAGGCGCTGGCGCCGCTGGTGCGGGCGCTGCGCGACCCTGGCCGGTGGTCGGCCATCCGGGTCGGCGGCATCCTGATCGGCGCGGGCGACGAGGCGGTGGAGATCCTGCTGAAGGACTTCCCGACCATGCCGCGGGATGCCCGCATCTCGGCCATCGACATCTTCGGGCGGATTCGCAGCCTCAAGGCGATCCCCCTGCTGTCGTCGCTGCTGCGAAGCGCCGACGCCGACGAGCGCGCCCGGGCTGCCTTCTCGCTGGGGAGCGTGGGAGACCCCGGCTGCGCGCCGGCGCTGATGGAGGCCCTGCGCGACCCTTCGTGGGCGGTGCGTGCCATGGCGGCCAGGGCTCTGGGGCGCCTCAAGGCAGAAGGCTCCATCTCCGCCTTGTGCGCGGCGCTGTCCGACCCCGAGTGGTGGGTGCGCGCCAACGCCGCGGAGGCCCTGAAGAACAAGGGCGACATGGGGCGGCGCGCCCTGCTCGAGATGCTGGACGGGAGCGACACCTTCGCCAGCCAGCAGGCCGTGCAGATGCTGCAGGAGTCCGGGGTCCTGGACTCCCTCATCTCGCAGCTCGGGTCGCCGGAGACGAGCAAGCGCCAGCAGGCCCTGGACGTGATGGCCAAGATGGTCAAGCTGCGGCGCACCGACCTGCTCACCGAGATCGCGCACAGCCATCCCGAGTCTGCGATACGCCAGCGCCTCGCCATCATCCTGGGGCTGAGGCCCGAGCCGCAGCCAGTCGGCTAGGAGGAACGGTGACCGGATTCATGATCCAGGCCATCACCATCTTCAACCATTTCGTGCTCTTCTACTTCCTCGCCCTCACCGGCATCTACTTCTTCCTCTTCCTGGTGTCGCTGTACGAGGTGCTCAAGTTCATCAAGAGGACCTTCTTCTCCGACTACCAGCAGATCCTGCAGTCGGACATGACGTGGCCCATCAGCATCCTGGTGCCGGCGCACAACGAAGAGAAGAACATCGTCGAGACCGTGAGGTCTCTCCAGCTCGTGAACTACGGCGAGTTCGAGATCATCGTCATCAACGACGATTCCACCGACCGCACGCTGCGCTCGCTGATCGAGGCGTTCGACCTGCGCCGGATGGACAGGACCTACAGGATCTCCATCCCCACGCGGCGCGTGCGGGCGATCTACGGATCGCTGGCCAACCCCGGCCTGGTGGTGATCGACAAGGAGCGCGGCGGCAAGTCCGACGCGCTCAACGCGGGGGTCAACCTGGCGCGCTTCCCGCTGTTCTGCTCCGTGGACGCCGACTCGCTCATCGAGGACAACGCGCTGCTGCGCGTGGTGAAGCCTTTCATGGAGCATCCGTCCGAGATGGTGGCCGTGGGCGGCATCGTGCGCATCGCCAACGGCTGCGAGGTGCACGAGGGACGCGTGGCGCGCATCCACCTGCCGACCCACGCCCTGCCCGTCTTCCAGGTGGTGGAGTACCTGCGGGCGTTCCTGACCGGGCGCATCGGGTGGAGCGTCATGCGCTCGCTGCTCATCATCTCCGGGGCGTTCGGCCTGTACAAGAAGGCCGAGGTCATCGAGGTGGGCGGGTACGATTCGGAATCCGACACCGAGGACCTGGAGCTGGTGGTGCGCCTGCACGAGAACTGCCGGCGCAAGAAGATGCCCTACCGCATCGTCTTCGTCCCCGACCCGGTCTGCTGGACCGAGGTGCCGCAGAGCCTGCGAGTGCTGAAGCGGCAGAGGAACAGGTGGCACCGAGGCCTGCTGCAGAGCCTGTGGATCCACAAAAGGATGATGCTCAACCCGTCGTACGGCATCATCGGGCTGTTCACCTTTCCCTACTTCGTGGTGTTCGAGATGTTCGGGCCGTTCATCGAGCTGGCCGGCTACGTCACCATCCCGCTGGCGTGGTGGCTCGGCATCCTGAACCTCCAGTTCCTGATCCTCTTCTTCATCCTGTCGGTGCTGTGCGGCGTGTTCCTTTCCGTGGCCGCGGTGCTGCTGGAAGAGATCTCCTTCCGGCGTTACCCTCGATGGATGGATCTCGCCCGCCTGATCGTCTACGCCGTGATGGAGAACTTCGGGTACCGGCAGATGCTGAGCCTGTTCAAGGTGAAGGCCTTCTGGGACTTCCTGCGCCGCAGGCGCGGCTGGGGGGAGATGAAGCGGCGCGGCTTCGCGAAGAGGGCGCCCGCCTGATCGGCCCGCTTCCGCGCATCTCCCTGGTCATCCCCGCGTTCAACGAAGAGGCCCTCCTGCCCGCCCTGCTCGAATCGGTGGAGGTCGCCCGGAGCCGCTATGCGCGGGGCGCCTCGGCCGTGGAGGTGGTGGTGGCGGACAACGCCTCCACCGATCGCACCGCACGGCTGGCCGCGGATCGCGGCGCCCGCGTGGTGAGGGTGGAGAAGCGGGCCATCGCCGCGGCCCGCAACGCCGGCGGCAGGGCGGCCCGTGGAGAGGTCCTGGCGTTCGTGGACGCTGACTCCGTCATCCACCCGGAGACGTTCAACGCCATCGATGTCACCCTGGCGCGCCCCGGCGTGGTGGTGGGGGCCACCGGGGCGATCCCCTCGCGCTGGTCGCCCGCCCTGGTCCTCACGGTGGCGGTGATGGGCACGATCGCGTGGCTGGCCCGCATGGACACGGGCGTGGTCTTCTGCCTTCGGGACGACTGGGAGGCGGTGGGCGGCTACGACGAGAGCCTGCTCGCCGCCGAGGATGTCCGCATCCTGTCGTCGCTCAAGAGGCACGGGCGCCGCACGAGCCGGCGATTCCGGCGCGCCCGTGGGGCGCGGACCGTCACCTCCACCCGCAAGTTCGACAAGTACGGCGACTGGCACTTCCTGGCGGGGATGCTGAAGGCGGTGGTGTTCTACGCGCTCCGCAGGCCTGCCTACGAGCGCCTCGTGCGGCGCTACTGGTACGAGGACCGATCCTAGGAGCCTGCCCCCGAGCCGCGAGGACGCCTGTCAGACCGGCCAGGTTCGCGGCCCGGCACCGGATGCGACCCAGCAGGGGCTGTGCTACCATCGCCGCCCGTGACGCCTCTCGTGACATCGCGAATCGTGACGGCCGTGTGCGCCCTGCTTCTGGCGGCGTCCCAGGCCGTGGCCACCGTGCCCCCGGCCGCTACGCCGGGCAAGGCGCCCGCAGCCTCCTCTGCCGCCGCCACGCCCGCCGAGCGCCTGTTCCAGGTGACCCTGCGTTACAACTATCACGCGGTCCCCAAGCAGGTGCAGCGGTTCGATTTCTGGTTCCCCCTTGCGTTCGACGACGCGTTCCAGATGCGGCAGAACTTGTTCACGATGGCCCCCTACGACCTCGAGTTCCAGACCGATCCGGTGACGGGCAACGTCATCTATCACATGGTGGGAGGGCCGCGCGGCGGCGTCCCCTTGCAGGTCAGCTTCCGGATGGACATGCGGCGCGCCGCGCAGCGGGTCGACCTGACGCGCCCGCCGGCGGCGCCAACCACGCCGGCGCAGGACCTCGCCGCGAGGGAGCGGTGGCTGCGCCCCGAGAAGCACTGCCCGCTGTCGAAGGAGGCGAAGACGCGCGCTTCGAAAGCCACGAAGCGCGGCAAGCCTCAGGACCGCGCGCGCGGGATCTTCGACTACGTGGTGAGCAACATGACCCTGCTGGCGGACGCTTCGAAAACTCCGGGAGCGGGCCAGGGAGACCTGGACTTCGCTCTGCGGGAGATGAAAGGGACCGCCGAGGATCTGGCCTCCGCGTTCGTGGGGCTCTGCCGCGCCCTGGACATCCCGGCGCGCACCGTCATGGGCATGCTGATCCCCGAAGGCGTGCGCAACGGGCAGATCAGCGGCTACCACGGGTGGGCAGAGTTCTACCTGGACGGCTACGGATGGATCCCCGTCGATCCCGCCCTGGCGGTGCGCCACCCTTCCCGGCGCGACGAGTACTTCGGCGGACTGGACGCCAACCGGGTGGCCATCTCCATCGGACGGGACGTCACGCTGATCCCTGTCCAGAGCACGGGGCCTCTGAACTACTTCATCAACCCGCACTGGGAAGGCGACGGCCTGGAGATGCCCTCTCCGTGGGTGGAAGCGGAGTTCACGGAGCTGGAGTCGATCCCCAGGATGCTCTCGCAGCCGGTGGATGCCGATGCCAGCGCGCCCACGACGCCCGCGCCGGGCAAGCCCCCAACGCCCTGAGCTGACCTTTCTCGACGTCACGCGTCCACTCGAGTCCGGCACGCCCGTCTTCCCAGGCGACCCTCGTGTAGAGATTTCGCTGGCCGCCGATCCCCGGCGCGGAGATCCCGCACGCGTCACGCGGCTCACCATGGGGACCCACGCCGGGACCCACGTGGACGCACCCTGTCATCTGGCCGGGCTGGCCGGCGGCGTGGAGTCGCTCGCCCTGGCGGCTCTCATCGGGCCTGCCCTCGTGGTCCAGGCCTCTCCCGGGGGCGTGCGGCCCGCCGACGTGGCAGAGCTGCGCCGCGCGCACCGCTCGGTGCGGCGCGTCCTGTTCCGCGGGGGCTCGATGGTGACGCCGGCCGCCGCCCGGGCGCTGGCCCGCGCGGGCTTCCTGCTGGTGGGGACGGACGGGCTGTCCATCGATCCGGTGGAAGATGCCACGCTCCCCGCTCACGTGGTGCTGCTGGAGGCGGGCGTCGTGGTGCTCGAGTCGCTCGACCTGACCCACGCCTCCCCGGGTAGCTATGACCTGATCGCGCTCCCGCTGCTCCTGCCGGGGTGCGACGGCGCGCCGGCGCGGGCCATCCTGATGGCCCCGGGATCCATCCGGAAAGGAAAGGCCGGCACCGCCATCCGGCGGCGCCGGCCCACCTAGGGAGCGTCAGGCTTGCGTCAGTTGCTCACGGGAAGTGGCTCACGGCCAGGTCGTTCCTCACGTCCTTGACGCCCACCACGCTGCTCGCGATGTCCTCGGCGATCGCCTTCTCGCGGCCCGACGCGACCCACCCGCTCAGCCGCACCACGCCGTCGTCCACGTCCACGTACATCATGTTGCGCTCGAAGAGAGGATTGTCGTACAGGTCCCCTTCCACGCGGCGCTGGATGGCGTCGTCGCTCAGGTACTCTGCGAGGGACTCACCGCTCACCGTCAGCCTGTTCTCCACGAGCACGACTCCCGGGGTGGCGAGCGCGATCTCTTCGGCGCGCCTCCTGGCGGCCTCGCTCTCCACTTCCCCGGTCAGATAGACGACCCCGTCGTCCACCTGCACCTCTGGTTCCATACGATCCAGCGCGGGCTCTTCATCGAAGGCCTGACTGAGGTTGCGCTGCAGATCCGCGTCCACGTCCCCGGGCCGGTAGGCCGCGTGCTGCACGTCCGAAGCGGCCGCTCCCGCCGCCGCGGCGGTGCCATACCCAGGCGCGGCGTACCCCTCTTCCAGATCGATCTTCAGATCGTCGTCGTCGATCTCGGTCACCCCCAGCACCCAGGCCATGTCGATCAGATCCTCGCGGACCTCGGAGGTCGGGACCGTTCCGTCCAGCTCGACCCTTCCGTTGTCCACGTCCACGTCCACGTCGGCGGCCTCGGGACCGAAGAGCCGGATCAGGCTCCCCTGGATCTCCTGTCGGATCTGCTGATCGTCGGGGTTCGCGGCGCCGACGGGCCGCACGACCTCGATATGGTTCTCGACGTGGCTCACCCCCTCCACGCACCCGGTCAGCTCGCCGGCCAGGCTTCGATCCCGGTAGGTGTCGGTCAGGCCCGTGAGAGTCACTGTGCCGTTTTCAGCTTCCACGTCCACCTGGTCGAGGTCGAAGGTCGAGTGCTTCTGCATCATCTGCAGGACGCCGGTCTCGATCTGCTCGTCGGTCCTGGCGGGCTGCGGGGGCATCGACATGCGATCCAGGACCACCTCGACCTCCTCGTATGTACGGGCGATCCGCATCGCCTCGTCGCGGGCGTGGTCCGACTCCACCTTGCCGGTGAGCGTTACGATTCCGTTACGGACCTCCGCCACCACGGCATCGAGGTCGGCGAACTCGGCGTCGATCAGATCCATCTGGATGGCACGCGCCAGATCCTGGTCGGCGGCGGGGCTGGTCGTGTCCTGGTTGATTTCCGGTCCCTCGCCCGCCCGCGCCTGCTGCGGCGAAGCTCCCCATGAAACCACCCCGAGAAGCAGCAGGGCCAGCGCCCTCCCGAGGATCTGTCTGATTCGCATGTGTGAAATCTCCTTATCGTTGCAATCACCGAGGCCTCGTGGCGGAGACCCTAGGGCAAGCGTAGAGTGCCCCGATCCGCGTTCAATCAGGGGTTTCCCCTAGGTGAGGATACGAGGCGGCACCGCCCGGAAACCAATTGCCCACGGCCCGAAAAAAGCTACAGATCCGTCCCCGCATGTCTGGTAGAATCGGCGCTCATCCGGCTTGGAAAAGGAACGTGCAGGGAAACCACAGGATCCGCAAGATGACACCTTCCCGCGCAGGAGAAAGAGTGACGCGCATGGCGACGACACGGACCGAAACGACTCCCCGCGGACCCCATCGACCAAGGCAGCCCAACAAGGTGGTCATCGTTGACGATCACGCCATCTTCCGTAAGGGGCTGCGCGAGCTGATCGAATCAGAGCTCACGCTGCAGGTGGCGGGCGAGGCCCCTGACGCGGCCTCCGCGCTGAAGCAGGTGGCGGAGCACGAGCCCGACCTCATCATCATCGATCTCTCGCTGAAAGGCGGGAGCGGCATCGACCTCATCAAGCAGATCCGCACCCTGCACCCGACCGCCCGCATGCTGGTGTCGTCGTTCCAGGACGAAGCCATCTACGGCGAGCGCGTGCTGCGGGCGGGAGCCATGGGCTACGTGAGCAAGCAGGAGCCCGTGGAGAAGATGCTCGAAGCGATCCAACAAGTTCTTGGCGGCAAGCTCTACCTGAGCGCGGGGCTGGCCGACCGCGTGCTCAACCGTCTCGTCAGCCGGCGCGACGACATCAGCCACTCGCCGGTGCGATCGCTCTCGGATCGCGAGCTGGAGGTGCTCGGGCTCATCGGGCAGGGCCTCAGCTCGAAGGAGATGGCCCAGCGCCTGCACCTGAGCGTGAAGACCATCGACACGTACCGCGAGCACATCAAGACCAAGCTGCACCTGAAGACGGCCAACGAGCTGATCCGCTACGCCGTCACCTGGACGCTCGAGTCGGGCTAGCAGCCAGCCGTCCGCCGCCCACCACCAGCTTCTCGGCCCGCAGGCCTCGCTGGCGCAGCCGCTTGAGCAGCGCCGAAGGGCTCATGCCGCTCGAGGACTCCAGCTCCACGACGCGCGCTGTGCCGTCGGTCAGCACCGCGACCGCCACGACCAGGCCCTCTCCGGGGAGTCCCCCGCGGATTTCCACTCGGTCGACCCACAGATAGGACACGTCCAGATCGTCCAGCGGACATGTGCGCCAGGCGCGATGCTGGCTCTGCCAGCTGCGGCGCATGCGTCCGGTGGCCCTGGCGGAGAGGGGCGGCGGGGTCCCCAGCAGCCCGGCCAGGGCGCGGTCGAAATCCCCCTCGGCCAGTCCCGCCATGTACTGCTCCATCTGGACCGCTGCCGCCTCACGGAAGCGCCGGGTGAAGGACGGGAGCACGTCGCTGCGAAACGCGATGGCCATGCCTCGCAGCCGCGGCCTCCGTATCCTCAGGTCTCCCGCGAAGGTCCGGAGCCGCCGGGGACGGCCATGGCCGCTGCGGCATCCGCGTGGACGCGCGGAATCCTCGCCCGGAGCGGCCCTCTGCTCGGCCAGCCGCTCGGCCGCTTCTTCCTCGAGCAGGTGCTGGACGAGCCGCTGGGCCCCCTCACGGACGAAGGCGGCGAGCGCCTCCCAGGTTTCGCGGGCTTCGAGTCGCAGACCGATGGATGAAGCGTTCATCTGACCTTCCTCCGGGAATGGACGCGGACTGCAACGTGGGAACGCGCTCTTTGTACCATCGTGAAAAGCGCCCGGCAATCCGGGAGAATCCGCATTCCCGGGTCGGGTCCGTTCCTCCTGTCACCACCCCGGCCTTTTCCGGGGGATCTACGATCACCCCATGCTGCGCATCGGCACGTCGGGCTGGCAGTACCGCCACTGGAGAGGAGTTCTCTACCCGGAATCGGGACCTCCACGCGCGTGGTTCGACGCCTACGCCGGCCGCTTCGACACCGTGGAGATCAACGCGACTTTCTACCGCCTTCCGGCCGCCGCCACATTCGAGTCCTGGGCGAGGAGGGCCCCGGAAGGCTTCCTGTACGCCCTGAAGTTCAGCAAGTACGGCAGCCACCTCAAGCGGCTCCTCGAGCCCGAAGCCACCATCGGGGCTTTCGTGGAGCGGGCGCGCCTGCTGGGCCCGGCCCTGGGCCCGGTGCTGGTGCAGCTTCCTCCCAGGTGGAACGCGGTCCCCGCGCGGCTGGACGCCTTCCTGGCGGCGGCCCCCAGGGAAATGCGGTGGGCGCTGGAGTTCCGCGATCCGAGCTGGCTCGTGCCCGAGGTGCTCGACATCCTGCGCCGGCACGAAGCCGCACTGTGCGTGCACGACAAGATCCCCGGCCATCCTCAGGAGGCTACCGCGGACTGGGTGTACCTGCGCTATCACGGGCGCGTGCCTGGAGGGCGGTATGGCACGCGCAGGCTGCGGGCCGAAGCCCGCCGCATCGAAGGATGGATGGCTCGCGGGCTCGACGTGTACGCCTACTTCAACAACGACCCGCACGGGCACGCCGTGAGGGACGCCCTGCAGCTCGAGGAGCTGATGGCCGGACGGGCCGGCTCGCTCAGCGCGCGAAGATCGCGAGCGTCACGAACCCCAGGATGATCCTGTACCAGGCGAACGGCTTGAAGTCGTGGTGGGAGATGAACCGGACGAACGCGCGCACCGCCAGCCAGGCGGAGAAGAAGGCGACCACGAAGCCCAGGGCGATCATCCCCAGGTCTTCGCGGGTGAGGCTCGACCACGCCTTGAGCAGGTCGTATCCGGTGGCCGCGAGCATGGTGGGAATGGCCAGGTAGAAGGAGAACACGGTGGCCGTCCTGCGGTCCAGGCCGGACACCATGCCCCCCATGATTGTGGCTCCGGCCCGCGAGACGCCGGGGATCAGCGACAGCGTCTGCGCCAGGCCCACCATCAACGCCCGGTGCCAGGGGATCTCCATCAGAGAGTGCACCGCGGGGCGTGGCCGCGCCCATTCGATGACCAGCATCACCACGCCTCCGGCGATCAGGGCCACGGCCACGGTGATCGGATTGAACAGGTAGGTATGGATCGCGCCGTGGAACAGGAAGCCTGCCACGGCCGCGGGAACGAAGGCCAGGGCCAGGTTGATGACCAGGCCGCGCGAGGCCCCGTCGGGCCTCAGCCCCGTCGCTCCCGCGGCCACCGAGAGCAGGTGCGACCGGTACTCCCAGGCGACCGCCAGGATGGCGCCCAACTGGATGAAGATCTCGAAGGTCTCGGCGGCGCTGCCCGTGTACCTGAGCAGGTGCGCCGCCACGATGAGATGGCCCGTGGAGGAGACGGGGAGGAACTCGGTGACTCCCTCCACCACGCCCAGCACCAGCGCGATCACCAGCGGCGTCACGTGATGGCCGGCTCACCGCGTGCCTCGACCACGCGCGAGAAGAGGGGGAACGACATCATCGCCGGCAGAAGGGTGAGCGCCGTGAGCAAACACGCCAGGCTGCCCACCGCCGAGATGATCCCCACGCTGCGCAGCCCCGGATAGTTCGACAGGGCCAGCGAGCCGAACCCCACCACGTTGGTCATCGTGGCCATCGCCACCGCCTTGCCGGTCTCCATGACGCCGGCGTCCACCACGCCGCCATTGAGGCGCATCCGGTGGATGATGTGGATGCCGTAGTCCACCCCCACGCCGAGGATCATCGTGGCCACGAAGCAGTTGACGAAATTCATCTCGATGCCGGCCAGGCTCATGATGCCGAGCATCCAGACCACCCCCGTCAGCACCTGCAGGTTGGCCACGATCATCAGGCGCACCGAGCGGAAGTCGAGCCACAGCAGGAAGCTCACCAGGAACAGGCCCAGGGTGATGGCCAGGCGCGCGTCGTGCGCGAAGATGTCGCGCAGGCGCTTGCTCACCACGTTGACCCCCGTCACCGAGATGGCCGGATCACCCTGCTCCAGCGCTTCCACCAGCCCGGGGGGCGCCTCGCGCCGCCAGCGCTTCTCCGCGGGGAACAGGAAGACCGCGGCCCGGTAGCGATCTCCTTCGGCGGACTTGCGGATGTACCGCTCCAGCAGCGCCCCGAGCTGGCGCCCCTGCAGATCGGCCAGCGTGATCGGCTCGGTGCGCCCCAGCACGTGGCGGAACTCCGCCAGGTAGTCGTCGAAGGCGTCTTCGCGGAACCCTTCCTCCGCCAGCGCGCGGCGGAAGCTGGCCTCGATGCGGTCCGGATTGAAGTCCCGGTCGCGCCCCTTCTGCAGCGCGTCGATCACCTGCTGCTGGCGCGAGGGAGCCGGCAGGTAGGTGAGCACGGAGTCGGTGCCCCGCAGCACCCCCGACTGGAGGAAGGGGTCGGCGGCCGTCTGCACGGAGCGGACCTTCTCCACCAGTACGTCCACCGTGGACGCCTCCACCACGGCGATCATGAAGTTGAGGTCCCCCCCGAACAGCCGGGTCATCTTCTCCTGGGCCAGCACCCCTTTGTTATAGGGAGATCGAAGGTCGCGGATGCTGTCGGAGAAGCCGATGTTCCAGGCCGCCACGCCCAGGATGATGGTGATCACCGTCAGCACCAGCAGCGACGGGATGGGACGCCGCACCGAGAGAGTGAGCAGCCTCTCGAAGCCGAAGGACTGGATGTACAGCTTGTGGATCTTGTGCTCCCTGCCGCTGCGTCCTTCGTTCCACTGGATCATGGCCGGCAGCAGGAAGAGGATCGCCACCATGCTCAGCAGGATGCCCGTGCCGATCAGAAAGCCCAGCTCCCACAGGCCGCGGAACTCGGTCACACACATCGAGTAGAAGGTCCCCGCCGAGGTGATGGCTCCCGTGAACATCCCCAGCGCCCCTTCCCCCATCATCAGCCGCGAGGAATCGGCCACCGTGCGCCCCAGTCTCCGCTCCTCGACGTAGCGGGCGTACATGACGATGGTGAAGTCGGTGCCCAGCCCCATCACCATGGCCACGAACCCCGAGGAGGCCGAGTTGAGGTGCCCGAAGATGATCCAGGCCACGCCGAAGGTGAGCACCTGCCCCACCATCAGGGGGATGCTGCTGTACATGAGCGCCCCCAGCCGGCGGTACCCGATGAGATAGAGCGCCAGCACCCCGACGAACGAGAGCACGGCGGTCACCTTCATGTCCGACTTGATCAGATCCGAGTCGGCGAGCGCCACGATGTACGAGCCGGCGTACTCGCTGGTGACCTCGCTCAGGCCGGGGGGCCCGCCCCCGTCTTCCGCCAGCTCGCGGCGGGCCTCGTCCTCGGCGGCGTGCAGCGAGCCGACCAGCCGGGCCGTGAAGCCGAGGTCCTGCGAGGACCGATCCGGCTTGATGAGCACCAGCAGCGCCCGATCGTCCTCCGACAGGAAGTACCCGTCCGCCCCCGGCCGGATGTTCAGCGCGGCCTGGCCCTTCACCAGGTGGCCGATCAGCAGCGGCGCGAGGCCAAAGGGATCGTTGCGCACCAGGTCCTTGGTGAAGGCGCTCGAGGGGCTCTCCAGGATGCGCCGATCGGCGCTCACCTGCTCACGGATCCCCTGGTCGCTGAGCCTCTGCCGGAGGCTCTCGATCTCCTCCGGCGGCAGGAACATCAGGGCGAACTTGTGCACCACCTCGAGGAGCTCCCCCTTGCCCCCCAGGCGGTGCTCCACCTGCCGGATGCCGTCGAGCGCCGACACCTTCTCGGCGAACGCGTCGGCCAGATCCGTGTATTCTTCGGCCGTGTGCCCGGGGGGGGCCTCGAACATGACCGCCACGTAGTCCGCTCCCCCGAATTCCTGAAGCGCGAGCTTGTAGGCGTCCACGGCGCGGTCCCCTTTGGGGACCAGGTCCAGGATGTCGGTGTTGAGGCGGACGCGGCTGCCCAGCAGGGCGGCGACGCAGACGATCAGGAAGGTGGCCAGGAAGATGGTCCCCGGATGACGGCGCGAATAGTCCTCGATCCGGAGGAAGAGTCCCTGGCGGCGCTGCTGGGATCCAATCGGCATGAACGGAGGCGGGCTCCGGGAAAGGAAGGGAGGGTATCGGCGGGCGTTGCGGGCTGTCAAGGACGCAACGGCCCGTCGTGACGGCCGGAACGCCCCGCCGGGTCGGAACGCCCCGCCGGGTCGCGGCGGCGGGTGGCGTCCTCTATGCTTTCATCCTGCCTACCACGGAATTCCGGCTTCGGGCCGAACGCGGAGGTGACCATGCAGAGGCGACTGCAGTGGCTTTGCCTGACCGTCCTGGCGTGCATGACCCTGGCCGCCTGCGCGAGCACCGACGAGACGGTGACCGCGAACGTGACATCGCGGCTCGCGAAGGACGATGCCGTGCCTCCCGGGACCATCTCGGTGGAGACGCATCAGGGCGTGGTGACGCTGACCGGCAACGTGGACAGCCCGGAGCAGAAGGCACGGGCCATCGAGGTGGCTCGCACCACCGACGGCGTGCACGACGTGGTGGACCGGATCACCGCCGCCGAGGACGGGACCGGCAACGCGCCCGACGCGGATCGCGCCATGGGCGAGGCGGCCGACGACGCGGCCATCACCCAGCAGGTGAAGGCCAGCCTCCTCGACGACGAGATGGTGCGCGGCCTGAAGATCGACGTGGACACCCGCGAGGGAGTCGTGTATCTCACGGGTACGGTGGCGTCGGAGGCCGAGAAGGACCGGGCGGTGGAGCTGGCCCGCCAGGCGGCCGGCGGCCGGCAGGTGCAGGCGAACCTGACGATCCAGCGGACCTGACTCGCGAAGCAAGCGGCACGGCGCCGGTGAGGGGACCGGTATGGCGGCGGAAGAGGGCGGGGGCTTCAGGGATCACTTCTCCGGAGCGGCCTCTCAGTACGCCGCCTTCCGGCCCCTCTACCCGCCCGCCTTGTTCGAGACGCTGGCCGGGAATGTGGCGCTCAGGCGGAAGGCGTGGGACTGCGCGACCGGCAACGGCCAGGCGGCACTCGGCCTCGCGCGCCACTTCGATCACGTCATCGCCACCGATGCGAGCAGTGAGCAGCTCGCCATGGCGCCCGCTCATGCCGGCGTGACCTACGCGCGGGCCAGGGCCGAGGAGCCTCCCCTGCGCAGCCGGAGCCTGGACCTGATCACGGTGGCCCAGGCGCTGCACTGGTTCGATCGCCCGGCCTTCTTCGCGGAGGCCCGGCGCGTGCTGGTCCCGGGAGGGCTCCTGGCGGTCTGGTCGTACGGGCTGGCGGAGATCGATCCCCGGGTGGACCGCATCGTGAGAGCCTTCTACCAGGACGTGGTGGGCCGGTACTGGCCGACCGAGCGATGGATGGTGGAGAACGGCTACCGCACCATCACCTTTCCCTTCGTGGAGGTCCCGCTCACCTCTCCTCCCATGGAGGCGCTCTGGTCGCTGGAGGACCTGATGGGGTACCTCGGGACCTGGTCCGCGACCCTGCGCTACCGGGCCGCGCTGGGGCGCGATCCGATCCCCGAGCTGCTGGCCGGCCTGGCGCCGGCCTGGGGCCGGGAGGATGAGCGGCGCCCCGTGCGATGGCCCCTTTCGATCCGGGCAGGACGCACCACGGGCTAGGACAGCGCCGGATCGCGTGCGGCCTTGCGGCCGGCTTCGACGTCGACCCACAGGAGCAGCGGCAGGCCCGCCGCGAAGAAGACCAGCACCGAAAGGATGGCGATCCGCTCGCTAGCCGCCAGGCTGGCCACCGTCCCGTACACCAGCGGGCCCATCAGCGAGGAGAACTTCCCGCAGATCGAGAAGAACCCGTAGAACTCGGCGTCGCGGCCGGCCGGCACGAAGAGCCGCATCAGCCCGCGGCTGGCGGCCTGGTTGCTGCCCAGGCCGATCCCCGCCACGAGCGCGATCACCCAGAAGGCTCCCTTCGTGGTGGCGAAGAAGGCGGCCGTCACCACGCCGCACCACAGGATCAAGGTCAGGATGATGGTGGGCCGCGCCCCGAGGCGATCGGTGATCGGGCCGAACACGAGTGACCCCACCAGGGCCGTGAGCTGCACCGCCATGAACAGGTACACGGCCTCCAGCATGGAGAAGTGCAGCACCGACACGGCGTAGATGCTGGAGAAGTAGATGACCGTCTCGATGCCGTCGTTGTAGATGAGAAAGGCCGTCAGGAACTTGAACAGCTCCCTAAGCTGGCGCACATGGCCGAAGGTCTGCCGCAGGCGCGCCCAGCCGACCCACGCCAGGGAGACCCCGGGTGGCCGCGGCATCGGCCGCGCGCGCTCGCGAAGCCAGAGGAAGGTCGGCAGCGAGAAGACGGCAAAGAAGGCCGCGGTGACGAGGAACGACCCGCGGAAGGCCACGTCGTGGCCCTCGCCGAATCCGCCGGACAGGAGCGGAAGACACAGCACCAGAGCCAGCAGCCCCCCGGAGTACCCGAGCGCGTAGCCGTAGCCCGACAGCCGCCCGACGTTCGTCTCATCGGACAGCTCGGGGAGGAAGCCGTTGTACAGGCCGTTTCCCGCGGCGAAGCCGATGTTGGCCACGATGAACAGCCCCATACCGACGATCACGTCCCCTGGCTTCACGAAGAACAGGAGAGCCGTCGGCACGATGCTCATCACCGTGAAGATCAGGAGCCATCGCTTCTTGCTCGCCTGGTGATCGGCGATGGCGCCCACCCAGGGGGAGATCAGCCCCGAGACCACCATCGAGGCGCTGATGGCGGCTCCCCAGAGCAGGCTGGCGTGAGGAGAGCCCCCCGCCACGGCCTGGGTGAAGTACACGGCGTAGGCGACCGTGGTGATGAGCGTGGGGAAGGCGGAGTTGGCGAAATCGTAGAGACACCAGCTCAGGAGCTCGAACCGGGTTGGCGGAGCGGGCCCGTCAGGATGAGAGCCCGCTCCGCTCATGTGTCAGCCTCGGGTGCTGCGTGCAGGCACCTTCAGGGCCTCGTCCAGGTGCATCTCGAAGGGGGTGCCGGCCGGGATGTCCACCTGCTCCCCTTCCTTGCCCATCACCACGGCCGTGCCGATGCCGCCGGCGATGACGCTGCCGATCACCGCGCTCTTGGTGTCCTTGCCGATGATCTTGCCCAGCAGGGCGCCACCGGCGGCCGAGCCGCCGATGATGGCCGCGTTGCGCTTCTTCTTGCTCTCGGTTGCCGCCGCCAGCGTGCCGACCATCTGCGTGCGGTAGCCGTTCTCGGTCTCGAGGGTATCGAACGCCACGGACAGCTTGGCGTTCCCCGCGCCCCGCTTGGCCGCCACGGCCTCGGTGACGCGGCCGTGAACGGTGGTGCCGGCCGGGATGACGACCTTGTCGCTCACCACGACGTCTTCCACCACGGTGGCCGAGATGGGCTGCTCCACCTGCGCGGTCTTGCTGTTGAGGGTCGTGTCGGTGGCCAGCAGCAGGACCGTCCCCGCCGGCACGCTCACCATCGCCGGGCGCGGCGGCTCGGCGGGAGGCTGCTGGGCGGGCTGATACGCCGGCGTGGTCGTGGCAGGGCGCGGGGCCTGCTTCTTCGGCGTCGAGGGGGTCTGCGTCCGCGCGGGCTGCTGCTGAGTGACCTGGGGCTCGGCCTGCTCCTGTTCCTGAGCCTGCTCCTGTGCCGGCGCCTCGGCCGGCTGGTTGCTGCTGTCTACGGCCGCGGTCTCGGTGGCCTGATCGTGGTTCGTCGTCTGGCCGCATCCCACGAGGATGCCCAGGACGACAACGGCGAACATCCAGCCCATCGTCTTCTTCATCGTCCCTCCTTGTTGGTTGACTCCTGACCCGTGATGCCCGGCTCCGTCATCTTGATGGGATCCAGCACGCGGGAGAGCTGCTCGTCGGACATCAGCTTCTTTTCCTTGACCACCTCAGGGATGGTCCTGCCCGTCTTCAGAGCCTCCTTCACCACCTCGGCCCCCTTCGCGTATCCGATGTACGGATTGAGGGCCGTGACGATGCTGGGAGACAGCTCCGCGAAGCGCCGGCAGCGCGCCTCGTCCGCCTTGAGCCCCTCGATGCAGCGCGTCGTCAGGGTGCTCATGCAGTTCTTCGTGATCTCGAAAGACATCAGGATGTTGAACGCCATGGCGGGCATCATGACGTTGAGCTCGAGCTGGCCCGCCTGCACCGCGTAGTCGACCACCGCGGCGTTGCCGGCCACCTGAAACCCCACCATGGCCGCCATCTCCAGGATGGCCGGATTCACCTTGCCCGGCATGATGGACGAGCCGGGCTGCACGGCCGGCAGCAGCAGCTCCGCCATGCCCGTGATCGGCCCCGAGGCCAGCAGCCTCAGGTCGTTGGTGATCCGGATCAGCTCCAGCGACACGTTCTTCAGCGCCGAGGCCACCGCCGCCATCGGCAGGTTGGACTGCATGGCCTCGCGCATGTCGGGGCTGGGGCGCAGGTCCAGCCGCGTGAACTCCTGCATGAGGGAGATGGTCTTCTCACGATAGCCGGGCGCCGTGTTGAGACCCGTGCCGGCCGCCGTGCCTCCGATCCCCAGCTCTTCGGCGTGGCGGCATGCCTCGCGCAGGGCCTTGCGTCCCCGCTCGATGGCCCGGGCGTAGGCGAAGAACTCCTGGCCCAGCCGTATCGGGACCGCATCCTGAAGGTGCGTGCGGCCCGACTTGAGGATGTGATCGAACTCACGTCCCTTGGCGTCGAGCGCCTTCTCGAGCGCGATCATGGTCTGCGCCAGGTCGCGCTCGCTCAGCAGCGCCGCGACGCGCATGGCGGTGGGATAGGTGTCGTTGGTGGACTGGCCGAAGTTGACGTGATCGTTGGGGTGCACGACCGTGTAGTCGCCCCGCTTCCCCCCGAGGATCTCGATGGCGCGGTTGGCCAGCACCTCGTTGGTGTTCATGTGCTGCGAGACGCCCGCCCCGGCCTGGAAGACGTCCACCACGAACTGGTCGCGCAGGGCACCGGCCAGGATCTCGTCGCACGCCCGCGCGATGGCGTTGGCCACCTGGGGCTGAATGGCCCCCGCGTCGCGGTTGGCCAGAGCCGACGCCTTCTTCTGGTACATGTAGGCTTCGATCAGCCGTGGATGGGCCCGCCAGCCGCTGATGGGATAGTTCTCCACGGCGCGCGCGGTCTGGATGCCGTAATAGGCATCGGCCGGCACCTGCTTCTCCCCCAGGGAGTCCTTCTCTATGCGCCCCGCCATGATTCCATCTCCCAGGCCCGGTCGGATGAACCGGGCCAACATAAAGTCCGTGGACAGGGCACGCAACAGGCGCGCCAGTTCACGAAACGATTGTCGTCACTGTCGTGAGATGTGCCATCCCAGCAGGCGCAGCTCGGTCATCTCCTCCATGGAGTAGCGCAGCCCTTCGCGCCCCATGCCGGAGTCCTTCACGCCGCCGTAGGGCATGTGGTCGATCCGGAAGGTCGGGACTTCGTCGATCATCACCGCGCCGACTTCCAGGCGCTCGAAGGCCTTCCAGACCGAGGGGGCGTCCCTGGTGAAAAGCCCCGCCTGCAGGCCATAACGAGAGTCGTTGGTCAGACCGATCGCCTCGTCCAGGGTGTCGTAGGTGGACACGGCCACCACCGGCGCGAAGACCTCCTCGCAGGACACCTTCATGCGGGGATGGACTCCATCGAGGACGGTGGGCGACACCATGGCCCCCTCGCACCGCCCGCCGGTCACCAGGCGCGCGCCCGCGGCAACGGCCCCGTCGATCCACGACTCCACGCGCCGCGCGTCCGCCTCGGTGATCAGAGGCCCCACGTCGGTCGCGTCATCGAGCGGATCTCCCATCACCAGGGCCGCCACGCGCGGGACGAACGCTTCCAGGAAGCGGGCGTGCACGCCGCGCTGCACGAACACCCTCTGCACGGAGATGCAGGACTGCCCCGCGTAGCCGAACCCGCCGGCCGTGATCCGCTCGGCCGCGCGCTCCAGATCGGCATCCCCGTGCACGATGACCGCGGCGTTCCCCCCCAGCTCCAGCGTCACCTTCTTCTTTCCCGCGCGCTTCTTGATGTCCCATCCCACCGAAGCGCTGCCGGTGAAGGTGACCATGGCGAAGCGGTCGTCGGAGACGAGCGGCGCGGCCACCGCCGAGGACGCGGGAAGGACGTTGAGCGCCCCGGGCGGCAGCGCCGCCTCGTGGGCCAGCCCTGCCAGCTCGAGAGCGGGCGAAGGAGTCTGCGACGCAGGCTTGAGCACGAGCGCGTTGCCCGAGGCGATGGCCGGCGCCACCTTGTGGGCGACGAGGTTCAGGGGGAAATTGAAGGGCGTGATCGCCGAGATGACGCCCAGCGGGAAGCGGCGCGTGATGCCGAGGCGATCCTCTCCCCACGGCGCCCAGTCGAGCCGGATCAGCTCGCCCCCCATGCGGCGCGCTTCCTCGCCCGCGCATCTCAACGTGAAGACCGCGCGATCCACCTCGGCCCGGCCGGCCTTCAGCGGCTTGCCCGCTTCCAGGGCGAGCAGCCGCGCGAAATCGTCACGGCGCGCCGCGACGCCGGCGGCCATCTTCTCCAGGATCTCGCTGCGCCGCCAGGCCGGAAGCTCGCGCATCACGGGGGCTGCGCGACGGGCCGACTCGATGCTCCGCTCGACCTCCTCGGCGCGGGCCCGGTGCACGCGGGTGACGGTCTTGCCGCTGTAGGGGGAGCGGATCTCCTGGACGTCGTTCGTCGCGACCCACTCGCCGGCGATGAAGGGACGCCGATCGGTCATGGGATGATTCTAGTCTCTTCGCGCGGTCACGAGATAGTTGATGGCCAGCTCTCCCGGCACGCTTTCCCGTTCGTTCCGGTCGAGGAAGAGCCGCCCGGCCAGCGCGTTGGCCGGGCCCACCAGCGTGCGCCGGGCGGCGTTCATCAGCGCTCCCCCCGGAGCGCGGTCCAGCGCCGTGATTGCCAGCGTGGCGAGCGCCAGCTTCGTTCCGCCCACCGGCCGCACCTGCACGTCGCGATGACCGGCCTGCTCGAACAGCCGTTTCAATCCCGCGGAGGTCCAGCGCCAGTAGTCCGCCGGATCGGGATGGTAGAACCAGGTCCCGTGCGTGGTGAGCAGGCAGGCTCCCGAGGGGGCCAGCACGCGGGCCATCTCGGCCACGGCCGCGTCGGGCCGATCCACGTGCTCGAGCACCTGCGTGCACAGGACCAGACCGGCCGTCCCGTCGCGCACCGGGATCGCTTCGGCCACTCCCATCAGATCCGAGGACGGCCCGGGATCCATCATCAGGGGACGCGTCGCGTACCCCGCTTCCGCCAGCACCTCCGTCACGAGGCTCTGCCAGGGACGCCCCCGGCCGCCCACGTCCAGCACCACGACGTCGCCCTGCCGCGACCGCGGCAGCCCCTCGCGCGCCACGCGCCCCAGGGCCGCCCTCAAGGCGCGGCGCATCGACTCGGCGATCAGCTCCGTCCCGTCGCGCATCAGGTGGAGACTCAGGAGGTCGGGGGAATGGGGAGCGTGAGGTAGAAGGTGACCCCTCGGCCGACGGCCCCGTTGGCCCAGACGCGCCCGCCGTGCGCGGCCGCAATGCCGGCGGCCCGCTCGGGCACGGCGTCCTTCTCGTGGAGGGGATCGATTCCCGGTCCGGGGGCCTTCACCGAGAGCATGAGACCGTGGCGGCCGGCCTTCACCGTGAGCCGCAGCCGGGAGTTCGCTGCGGCCAGGCGGATCGATTCTTCGAGCAGGCACACCACCGCCTCCTTGATGCGCGGGGCGTCCATCGGATAGTCGGGGAGGTCGCCGGCCAGCTGCTCGCTCACCGTGAGAGCGTGACCCTGCAGACTCTGCGCCGCCTCGACGAGGCATTCGCGGGCGATGCGGTCGAGCCGCGCCGGAGCGCGATGCAGCGTGGTGGTCATCAGTAGTCCGCCTGCGCGAATTTCTCGCGAGGACTCCCCTCCTCGAACCAGTCACGTGTGATGTCGCACCAGAGCGCCAGCCCGCGCCACGTGCCGAACGGAGCATAGAAGCGCTCGATGCGCCGGTCGGTCACCTTGCGCCCCGCCGCGTGCATCTGCGAGAACTTGCGCCGGCACCAGGAGTCTATCCCAAGACCGTCGTACCGCCCCAGCAGCTTGAGCATGTTGTCGGCCACGTAGGGGCCGGCCCCTCTCACCGAGAGGATCTCCTTCCTGATGTCCGGAGTGGGCCTGGCCGGGTCGAGCCAGCTCTCCGGGTCGAGCCTGCCGGCCGCCACGTCACGGGCCAGGCCGCGCAGCGCCTCACCACGGTAGCCGGCCCGGGCCACGTCGCGGTAGAAGGCGGAGCGCACGGCCGCCATCGCCGCCGGCGTGGGGAACAGACGCACCCCTCCCGGGGCCTCGTCGCCCAGATGCTGCACCAGCGCCCTCACCATGACGCGCGTCAGCGCCCACGTGCAGTTCGTGGTGGCGATCATCTTGACCAGATCCTCGAACACCCCCGGCGATCGCATCAGCCGGCCCGCCCCCGTCGTCCGTACCCATGTCAGATCGGGGAGCCCTATCCTGTCGGCCTGCACGTGGAAGGCCGACAGGTTCTCGTCCAGCCTCAGGACGTGCGCCACCTGCTTCCTCGCGGAGGCCAGGTCCGCACGGGTCAGGAGGCGCCGCGACTGGAGCTCGAGTCGCAGGACGTCGCGCCGGCCCGACGGGCGCCCGACCCGGGCCACCACCGGCCCCGCGTCGGGAAGCCTCAACGGAAGGGTCAAGCGCCCCGGATCCATCTCCCAGAGGAACGGCGGCAAGTCGAACCACCCATGCCCCATGACCGCCCGGTGGAGCACGAAGTCGGCCGGCACGGACAGATCGAGCCTCCGCGAGAACGTCTGGATCGGCATGCGACTCCCGGGTAGAATCGACCACCAACGAAGCGACGGAGACATCATGCCAGAGTTCATCAAGGTCGCAAAGGTTTCGGAGATCCCCTCGGGCGACGCCCGCGCCATCGAATGCGCCGGCAAGACGCTCGCCCTGTGCAACGTGGAAGGGACGTTCTACGCCGTGGACGGCACCTGCCCCCACCGCGGCGGCCCCCTCGGCGAGGGTTTTCTGGACGGCACCCGCCTCACCTGCCCCTGGCACGGCTGGCAGTACGATCTCACGACCGGCCAGAACGTGCTGCCGCTCTCGGCCGGCCTGACCTGCTATCCCACGCGCGTCGAAGGGGACGACATCCTCATCGAGGTGTGATTCTCCCCGCACGCCCCTCGCCGAGCCCTCCTCGGCGCGAGCGCCAGGTGCGCTCGACCTCGAAAACAAATTGAACTTGACATGAATAATTATGTCGGCGTAGGGTTGGCGCACTCAATCTTCCATGGGAGTGGCAGCCGTGCTCGAAGGCGCTTCCATTCAGCTCGTTCCCTCCCACTTCAGTACGACATTGCAGAGGATCCCGCCCGCCATTCTCCCGGAGGTCAGCCGATGCGCAGCGCCGTGGTCTTTGTCTTTTTCGTGGTCCTGTTTGTCGCTGCAATCCAGCCAGCCGCGGCGCAATGTCCTCCAGCCCGATTGGGAGCGGTAGTCGAAGCATCCGCCAACGAGCTTTCCTGGATCAACACGACGGGGGCGCCCGTTCTCCTCGTGCCCGGGCTGGTCAGCCCCACGTCGATGGTGCTCAACGGAGCACGCACCCTGGCCTACGTCCTGGAGGGCAACGGCGAGCTGTCCTCCTACAATTTCTCCACAGGCGCCGTGACGTTGATCGCGTCGGGGATAGCGAGTCCATCCGATCTTGCCCTGGCGCCGAGCGAGACGGTTGCCTACGTCTCGGCGAGCGCTGCACTGTCCGCCGTGGACCTGGCGACAGGAGCCATCACTCTCATCACGACTGGATTGACCGGCGGCTCTCCGATCGCCGTCAATCCCGCCGGCACGACGGCCTACGTGACGATCCCTCCATGCTGCGGCACGCTGGCCAGCGTCAACCTCACCACCGGCGCGATCACCACGCTGGCGGCCGGCTTGCCCAACATCTACGAGTTCGCCTTGAACACGGCCGGCACGCGGCTCTACTGGGTGGATGGCACCTTCCCGGGTGGCCCTCTGCGGGCCTGGAATTTCAGCAGCAGCTCCGTCCTTGTCTTCGGCGCGTCCTTGAACGGCGCGACTCAGGTTACGCTCAATGCCGCCGGGAACACCGCCTTCGTCCACGTTCAGGGGGACGGAGAACTCGCGTCCATCACGATACCGGCGGGGGTCAGGACGGCCATCGCTTCCGGCACGCCCTCCACCGAGAGCATCGCGCTGAATGCCGGTGAGACCGCCGTTCAGGCTCTTTCTCCGAGTGGTGAAATCCTTTCCGTCGACGTCGGTACAGGGGCCATCTCGGTCATCAGAGAATCCCTGACAGGTCCGCTCTCGATGGCCGTCAACGCCACGCAACGGACCGCATTCGTTGGCGAGGGGGGCGGTCAGCTCTCGGCGGTCGACCTGATCACGGGCGGCATCACCCGCATCCCCGCCACGCTGCTCGGGGACGTCAATGCCGTCGCACTCAACTCCTCCCAGACCGTCGCCTACGTGGGCGTCGGTCCCGTCGTGCTGTCGGTAAACCTGTCGACGGGCGCGACGTCCACGATCGCGACCTTGCCGGGTGCCGGCACGCCCGGCATGGTGACAGGATTGGCGATCAACCCGGCTGGAACGCTCGTCTATGCGACACAGGTTCTGGGCGCCTTGTCCAGCGTCAACCTGGCCACCGGCGCTATCACGCCGATCGTGGCTGGTGGCGGTGGGCTCGGTGTTCCGAACGACATCGTGCTCAACGCGGCAGGCACGACCGCGTTCGTTCCGGAGACGGGCACGGGCGAGGTTTCATCGGTGGCCCTGGCCACCGGCGTGGTCACTCTCGAAGGAGCCGGCCTGACGTCCCCCAACGGTATCGACCTCAACGCCGCCGAGACGCTGCTCTACGTCACCGAAGGGGGAAGCGGCGAGCTGTCCACCGTCAACATCGCCACCGGGGTGGTCACACCGGTCACCCCCGGACTGACCGTCCCCGCGGGCGTGTCTCTGGCGACTCCCAACGGCTTCGCCGCGATCCTTCCGTCGCGGCAGAATCCCTCGACCGGCGGCCAGGTGGCGGCCTGCACGTTCGTGAACGCTCAAAGCTCGGGGGAGCCCGTCGGCGGCTACGGCCTCACTCTGTCCTGGGACCCGAACGTCCTCTCGTTCGCCTACTGGACCCCGGGCGACCCGCCGTTCAATACACCTGTTGTCAACACGAGCGAGGTGGCATCGGGGACCCTGAGGTTCGCCGACACCGACACCACCGGAGCGTGTGTGGATACCCATCCGCTGTGCGCCGCGTTCGACGTGATCGGAGCGGGCGGCTCCAGCTCACCGCTGAATCTCGACGTGACCTCCCTGTTCACCGCGGGGACCTTCACCAACCTGACGCCCACGGCGACGGAGAGAAACGCGGCCATCCAGGTCCCCTTGCTCTGCATTTCCGGCGACGTGAACGGGGACAACGCCGTCAACTCGGGCGACGCCCTCATCATCCTCTCCGACGAAATCGGGCTGCCCATCCCGGCCGGCTCGGCAGCCTTGATTGCGGCCGGGTGCGGCGACGCCAACGGAGACAGTGCGACCGACTCGATCGATGCGAACGTCATCCTGACCTATGAAGTCGGATTGCCGGTCGGTCCAGGCTTTCCGGTCGGAACGCCCCTCTCCACACCGCCGACGTTCGATGCGTGCCCGGCCTGCTCGGACGGCACCGTGGCCCCGGCAACTTCAGATCAGCCGTCCGCCCTCCGGCGCGAGGTCGCGGCTGCTCTGACGGCCGATCCAGGACCGGTGGAACGGCAGGTTGCCGGCCGGCTGACCGCCCTGCCGGAGAAACCCAAGCGCGGCCAGGTTTTCGACCTCACGATATCGCTGGACATGAATGCCGCGCTGCTGCTCGGCAGCTACGCGGCGCGTATCGTCTGGGACCCGGCGAAGTTCGAGTTCCTGGAGATCCTGGACAGCAGCACGCCGTTCGGGGATCCGCTGGTGAACACCACGAACGCGGGCGCGGGAGAGCTCCGATTCGCCGATGCCCATCCCTCCGGGGTTGGAGGCTCGGTGAACATCCTGACGGTCAGGTTGAAGGCCCGGCGCACGCTGCCTCAGATCGAAACCGACGTCAGCCTGTCCTTCACATCCATGGGGGCCCCCGGCCCGAGCTTCGAGAACCTGCTCCCCGCCCTGGCGCCCCTGTCGGAGCGCATGCAGAAGGAGGGGGACCCGAGGTGAAACGACTGGCCGCGCATTTTCTCGTGCTGACCCTGGCGTCGGCTTCATCCTTCGCTCAGGTCGTCGGAGAG
The DNA here is from genome assembly GCA_050747525.1 of Candidatus Polarisedimenticolia bacterium. Taxonomy (GTDB): domain Bacteria; phylum Acidobacteriota; class Polarisedimenticolia; order JACPZX01; family DASXTC01; genus JBOGOC01. The sequence continues at coordinate 53,968 of JBOGOC010000001.1, forward strand.
ATCAGACCAGGTTCGAGCGTTGCGTTGACCGGCGGCACGGTCACCATCGGCATCGACATCACGACAGGCCCTGGTGTCTCGCTGGGAAGCTACGGCGCGGCGCTCGAGTGGGATCCCGCGCTTCTGCAGTACGACAGCGACACATCGGGGGGCCAGCCTCCCTTCGACACGGCCCTTGTGAACCGGACCAGCACCGCGGCCGGCCGGCTGAGCTTCAGCGATGCGTCGCCGGGCGGGGGCACCGGGCGCATCAATGTACTCAATGTCACCTTTCGAGTGCTGGTTCAGCCTCCCGGCACGGCGACGTTCGACCTCGAGCTCACGTCTCTCTTCTCATCAGGGTCCTTTCAGGACTTGAGACCTTCCGCGATCGTCAACGATGGGTCGACATGCGCGGAGGATCTCGTCTATGACCTGGTGTTGAGCAATCCTGCGGGCACGGTGCTGAGCTGGGTACCGATCGGCGGCGGCCAACCCTACGCTGTCATCCGAGGCATGGTGGACCAGCTCTCGGCTGACGGCCTGGCCGTTCATCTTGGCTTCGTGACGTGCCTGGAGATCTCCGGGGATACGACCACCGGTGCGGGAGCCGAACCGGCAAACCCCGACACGGCCGTGCCGCCCCTGAACCGGGCCTTCTTCTATCAGGTGCGGACCCAGACGGCGGGGAGCACCTATGGATTTGCAGACAACTGCACGATGGAACGCGTCGTGGACGGCGGAGACTGCCCGTGACCCTCTGACGACGAGCCGGGGCCCGCGACGGCCATCGCCTCCGGCGTCGCTTCGGCATCAGCCCCAGCCAGTGCAGTTCTTTCAGGATGAAAGGAAGCAGGACGAGAAGCCTGGGAAGCTCCCCTCGCACGACGTCCCAGGAAATCGACGCCGGGAGGGCCGGCCGAAAAAGCGGGGAGCCAGGCAGGAGTGTCCTGGCGGTATCTTCCGTAGTCATCGCCATACCAGCGCAGGAGCCTCGGCTCCTCGTAGAAGGCGATCACCAGGGAATAGACCAGCCAGCCCCAGACAAGCACGATGGGAACCAGCCAAGAGCAGCTCGGGGGCGATCGTCAGCCCGCCCAGGACCAGCCGACGTACAGAGGATTGCGGATCATCCCGTAAGGCCCGCTCGAGCATAGAGATCGCTCGCTGCGTTACGCGTAGGCGCAGTGCGCTGACGCCCAGCTCCGGACCGCGAGCTCCGACAGGCAGACCAGCACGGCCGCCGGGCCCACCCACGCGGCCTCGCGTTCCCAGCGATCCGAGAACAGGGCGTAGGCCAGCGGCAGGGCGGCGATCACGTTCCGCAGATGGAACAGGGTCCTCGAGACCATGCGCGTTCGAGGAGGGCGGCAAGAATCCTTCGATCTGCTAGTCTTTGCCGCCATGCCACTCGCGACAGGAACCCGCCTCGGCCCCTACGAGATCCTCTCTCCGCTTGGCGCCGGCGGGATGGGCGAGGTCTACCGGGCCCGGGACACGCGGCTCGATCGCACGGTGGCCCTCAAGGTGCTTGCCACGCATCTGTCCTCGAGCACCGAGAGCCGCCAGCGGTTCGAGCGCGAGGCGCGGGCTGTCTCCAGCCTCAGCCATCCCCACATCTGCACGCTGTACGACGTCGGCAATCAGGACGGCATCGACTATCTGGTGATGGAGTACCTGGAAGGAGAGACGCTCGACGCGCGCCTGCAGCGAGGGCCGCTGTCCACCTCCGAAATGCTCGCTTGCGCGACCGAAGTGGCCGACGCCCTGGACCGGGCCCACCGCCAGGGCATGGTCCACCGCGACCTGAAGCCAGGCAACATCATGCTGACGAAAGCAGGAGCCAAGCTGCTCGATTTCGGCCTGGCCAGGACGCTCGAGACACGCGCCCCCTCTGCGTTGACCGCCTCACCCACCATGACCACGCCTCTCACCGCCGAGGGGATGATCGTGGGCACCTTCCAGTACATGGCCCCCGAGCAGCTCGAAGGCAAGGAGGCCGACGCGCGCAGCGACCTGTTCGCCTTCGGCGCGGTGATGTACGAGATGGCCACCGGTCAGCGGGCCTTCTCCGGGAAGACGCATGCCAGCCTGATAGCCTCGATCCTGAAGGAGGAGCCCCGGCCGCTCGCCGATCTCGCGCCTCTGGCCCCGCCCGCTTTGCAGAGGATCGTCTCGCAGTGCCTGGCCAAGGACCCCGATGATCGATGGCAGAGCGCCGGAGACCTCAAGCGTGAGCTGCGGTGGATCGCAAACAGCGGCTCGTCCGCCGCGGCGGTTTCCACGGCGGCTGCGGCCTCCTCCACCGCGCGCCGCGGCATGCCGCGATGGGCGCTCCTGACGGCGGCCGTCCTGCTGGGCGCGGCGCTCTTCGTTCTCGGTCATTCGATGCGCCCCTCGGAGCCAGTGCGCCTGCTTCATCTGGCGCTTCCCCTGCCGGAAGGCACCACCCTGGACAACCAGGACGCATCCCTGGCGCTCTCACCCGACGGCCGGACGCTCGCCTTCGTCGCCGCCGCCCCTTCGACCCGGCACCAGGTATGGACGCGCGCACTGGACGGCTCGGAGGCGCAGCCGCTCGCGGGGACGGACGGAGCCAGCTACCCCTTCTGGTCCCCGGACGGACGGTTCATCGGGTTCTTCGCGGAAGGGAAGCTCAGGAAGATCCCGGCGGGCGGCGGAACGATCCAGACGCTGTGCGAAGCCCCCGACGGCCGCGGAGCCAGCTGGAGCACCAAGGGGATCATCGTTTTCTCCCCCGCCCCGTTCTCGGGGCTTCAGCAGGTGTCCGCGGCCGGCGGCACCCCCTCCCCGCTCACGGAGCCCGAAGAGAAGGGAATGACCCACCGGCTGCCGCACTTCCTGCCCGACGGCGAGAGCCTGCTCTTCTTCATCGGGAACACCCTGATCGAGAAGGCCAACGGCGTGTTCGCGGTCAACCTGAAGACCAAGGCCATCACGCGCGTGGCGCAGGAACTCAGCGGGGCCCAGATCGCTCCGCCCGGACACATCGCCTTCATCCGGGAAGGGAACCTCATGGTGCAGCCCTTCGATGTCGACCGCATCGCCGTCTCGGGCGAGGCCGTCCCGATCGCCGAAGGAGTGACCTACAACCTGAACCGCTGGACCGGGCAGTTCGCCTTCTCCTCGACCGGCTTGCTCGCCTTCCATTCGGACGGCCCGGGACAGCAGGCTCAGCTCACCTGGTTCGACCTGGACGGGAAGAAGCTGGCCACCGTCGGCGAGCCGGGCCCCCTCAGGGCCCTTTCCGTGTCTCCTGACGGAAAACGGGCGGCCGTGGTCGTGCCCGGCACGGCTTCGTCCGACCTGTGGCTCTACGACCTGGAGAGCGGTCTCGGATCGCGATTCACGTTCGCGGCCAACGGGACATTCTTCGATGTTCCCCGCTGGTCGCCCGACAGCCGCCACATCGCCTACAGCAACGCCGCCATAGGAGAGATCCTCGTCAAGGCGGTCGACGGCAGCGCGCCCGAGCGCGTCGTGCTGAAGGGGGCGGTGGCCAACAGGGAGGCCGATGGCTGGTCACCGGACGGATCCCTGCTCGTGGTGCGCGTGCAGAGCGGAACCTCCTACGATGAATGGATCGTCCCGATGGACGGACGCCAGGAGCCGCACGCCTTCATCGCCTCGCCGGCCAGCGACATCAGCGCCGGCTTCTCGCCGGACGGACGCTGGTTCTCCTATGTGTCCAACGAGTCAGGCCGCGGCGAGCTCTACGTGGTCCCCTACCCCGGCCCCGGCGGCAAGTGGCAGATCTCGAAGGACGGGGCCAGCTTCGCCGTATGGCTTGGCAGGGGACTGAGCCTTCTCTACCAGACCGAGGAAGGACGCCTCATGACCGTGGACCTGCAGGCGTCCGGACCGAACCTGCAGATCGGCCAGGCCCGACCCGCCTTCGGCGGCGCCGCGCTGCGCGCCAGCTGGGATATCGTCCCCGGCTCCAGCCGCATTCTGGCCGCCATGCCCGTCGGCCAGACCAGCACCCAGACCCTCGACCTGCTGGTCAACTGGCGCGAGGCTCTGGCGCAGCGCTGAGCCGCGGTCCCGTGACTAACGGCGCGGGAGAGGCTCCCAGACCCACTGCTCGGCGCGCTCCCTCCCTCCGGACGGTCCTTCCACGCGCGCATTGAGGCGTCCGGCTTCGTCCAGCCAATACAGGATCCGTTGCGGGAAGTCGTGCTTGAGGTTCTCGAACACGACGCGCCGGGCGGTCGACTCCTTGAGAGGAAAGTCGGTCGGCGCCTGGCCGCGCGGCATCGCGACGTAGACGATCCCGTCGGGACGAGCCTCGATGCGGAGGAACTCGAAGAAGGCCTTGCCGGACGGCAGGACGTCGCGGTGCATCCCCACCATCAGGCCGCCGCGCGGCGACGTCCAGTGCTCTTCCATCGCAACCCCTTCTTGCTCCGAGCCCCAGGCTCCCGCCATCCAGGACAGATCCTCCAGCGCGGGGGTACCCGCGGCGGACAGCACCAGCAACAGCGTGGCAACCATCATGGCCATCTCCCCTCCTGTGAGACCGGAATCATACCCGGGGTCCCGGGGAGTCCGTCTTGGACGAATGCGACATCAGGTCCGACAGCGAGCGGGGTTGCCTGACGAAGGCCCGCGGAGGGACTCCCGCGAACTCCCTGAAGTCGCGGATCATGTGGGACTGGTCGAAGTAGCCGCACGACAGGGCGACGTCGACCCACGCGGGGGGCTCGCCCGCGGGCAGCGCGCGCACGGCCCCCACCGCCCGCCGGAAGCGGATGATGCGCGCGAAGGTGCGCGGCGAAAGCCCCACCTGCGCGGCGAACCGGCGCTCGAGCTGGCGGCGGCTGCGTCCCAGGGTCCGCGCGAGCTCGGCCAGGTCCACACGGCCGCAGGCCGCCTCGATCTCCGCCACCGCCCACTCGATGCCGGCGTCGCGCCGGCGCGACGTGCCCAGCCGCCGCATCAACGAATGCTCGAGCAGGTCCACTCGGCCGTCGTCGCGCGGGGTGTCCTGCATGCGCGCCAGAAGTTCGTGCGCTTCCCCGCCCCACAGGGATTCCAGATCGATGGTCAGGCCGGCCAGCTCCGAGGCGGGCGCATCGAGCAGCGTCCGCCCCCCGGCGGGAGACAGCCGCACGCCCACCACGTCCACGACGCCCGATGGCTTCAGAGGAAGAGGGCCGCGGATCTGACCCGCCGCAAGGACCGGGGACTGAGGCTGCGGACCGGAAGGGCCGTCGAGCCGCAGGAAAGGATCTCCCAGATGAAAGATCAGCTCCGAACGGCCGTCCGGGAGCACCTGCTCGGAGTCACCGGCATCGCTCCCCGCTCCCTGGAGGATCCAGATCCGCTCCACGTGCGGGCGCAGTGAGGGATGCGGCGCGATCTCGGCGTAGCGCACGGCGCCGTCAGTCCACGGCGATGGCGGCCAGCAGGGCCGCCGGGACCAGCAGGCTCAACACTCCGGGGCGCCCTTCGATCAGATCGGCCCAGCCGGGAGTCTCCACACCGCACAGCGTCCCCTTGCCGAAGGGGACAGTGACGCGCGCCCCGATAGCCTCCATGGCCATGAGGCCCATGTCCGGCTGGTGCCCCACGACCAGCACCGACCCGCCCGCGTGCCGCGCGCCCAGCGCGGCCGCCAGCGGCTTGAGCCGCGCGCCCGGGCCCGCCTCCTGCAGGACGTGACAGACCCCCGGGCCGGGGCGGGTCGAGTCAGTCATGAGCGAGGCCGTCGCCAGAGCGCGGCGCAGGGGGCTGCAGTAGATGGCATCGAAGGTAACGCCCAGATGCGCCAACCCTCGCGATGCCCCGGTCATCAGCCGCACCCCTACGGCGGACAGGGGCGGGTCGTCGCCGGGGCCGTCGGCAGGGCCGTGACGCATCAGGTACAGGATGGCCATGCGGGACCACAGGAGCGGGGTCTGGGCCATCGCCCGGCTCGCCAAGGAGGGGATCCGCCGGGCCGGCGGGTCTCGGCAAGCCGAATGCGATGACCCATTCCAGGAGCGGCAGGCCGCCGCCCGTTTGACACAAACAGATTGTAGAACGCCGCCATTCCCTTCGCCCGCCGGCTCAGCGTATGGCGGCCGTCTCGTTCACGGCACGCGGCGCGTCCTGCGCGCTGAACGGATCGAGCGGCAGGGAGCCTCTCACCGTGCGCGACAGCTCGGTTCCCAGCGCCACGCTGTCGATCCCCTCCTCGCCCGAGATCGAGTCCAGATCTCGCGCATCGAGCTGCTCCACGCGGTACTCGCTCTGCATGGAGCAGAAGCGCGGGCCGCACATGGAGCAGAACTCGGCCGACTTGAAGTACTCCCCCGGCAGGGTCTGGTCGTGCATGGACCGGGCCCGCTCGGGGTCGAGGCTCAGCTCGAACTGGCGGTTCCAGTCGAACGCGAAGCGCGCGCGCGACAGCGCGTCGTCCCGGTCTCGCGCGCCGGGGCGGCCGCGCGCGATGTCGGAGGCGTGCGCCGCGATCTTGTAGGCGATCACCCCCTGCCTCACGTCCTCGGGGTCGGGAAGGCCCAGGTGCTCCTTGGGCGTGACGTAGCACAGCAGCGCGGCGCCGGCCCATCCGGCCATGGTCGCCCCGATGGCCGAGGTGATGTGGTCGTACCCCGGCGCGATGTCGGTGACCAGCGGCCCCAGGACGTAGAACGGCGCTTCACCGCAGATCTCCTGCTGCCGGGCCACGTTCATGGCGATCTGGTTGAGCGGCACGTGGCCGGGGCCTTCGATCATGACCTGCACATCCTTCGCCCAGGCGCGCCGCGTGAGATCTCCCAGGGTGTACAGCTCGGCGAACTGGGCGGCGTCCGACGCATCGTGCGTGCACCCGGGGCGCAGCCCGTCACCGGCGCTGATGGTCACGTCGTGCCGGCGGCAGATGTCCAGGATGTGGTCCCAGTGCGTGTAGAGCGGGTTCTCGCGGCGGTGGTACATCATCCAGTGCGCCAGCAGCGAGCCGCCCCGGCTCACGATGCCCGTGATCCGCCCGCGCACCAGGGGCAGGTGGCGCAGCAGCAGCCCCGCGTGCAGGGTCATGTAGTCGACCCCCTGGCGCGCCTGATGCTCGATGACGCCAATGAGATCGTCGGCCGTCATGTCCTCCACCTTCCGCTTGTCGGCCACCGCCTGGTAGATGGGGACGGTTCCCACCGGCACGGGGCTCGCATCGAGCACCGCCTGGCGGATGCGGTCGATGTCGCCGCCGGTGGAGAGGTCCATCACCGTGTCGGCGCCGTAGCGGACGGCCATGCGGAGCTTCTCCAGCTCCCCTTCCACGTCGGACGTGACCGCGGAGTTGCCGATGTTCGCGTTGATCTTGCAGGTGGCCGCGAGGCCGATGCCCATCGGCTCGAGGCACGCGTGGTGGACGTTGGCCGGGATGATCATGCGGCCGCGCGCCACTTCGGACCGGACGGTCTCCGGCTCGAGCTTCTCGGTGCGGGCCACGCGTTCCATCGCCGGCGTGATGGTCCCCCGACGAGCGTGGTGCATCTGTGTGACGACTGGTTCCGAGCTCATGAAGATGATCCCCTCAGTGATTCGATGACAACGTGGGCCCGGCGACGGCAGGGTGCGGAGGCGGCGTGAAGTGCAGCCGCTCGCGCACGAAGGAAGCCCCCTCGCAGGGGCGGCCCAGGATGCCGCGCACGACCTCGTCCGGCTTGACGGATCCCTCGGCCGGGCTCATGAAGATGGGAAACCGCAGCATGACCTCGGGCGCCTCCAGCAGGCTCACGTCGCCCACCAGGCGCTTGAGGTCCAGGCTCACGGAGCGTTCCTTGCGGACCTTGTCGATGAACACTTCGGAGGCGCCGTTGAACGCCTCCACCTTCTCACGCACGTCGGCCGGCGTCTCTCCCGGCAATCGCGCCAGGTACGTGGCCGCGCCGATGGCCGCGCCCAGGGCCGGCGCCTCGCCGGCCAGCGGAACGATGCGCAGAAACGACAGCCCTTCGGGCAGAGAGGCGTTGAGCGCCTCCAGCGCCCCGCCCGGCAGGGGCGCCCCCAACATCAAGTCCATGAACTCCTCCTCGCTCTCGATCCCCACGGCCAGCGCCGGAGAGAACACCAGCAGCGGCCGCGGATTGAATCCCTGCGAGTAGCGCAGCGAGATCCCGGCGCGCCGCAGCGCGCGCTCCATGGCCCGCAGCAGATCCAGGTGCGAGAGGAACTTGGAGCGCCCCATCTTGCGGAAGGTGCCGCGATGGCGGAAGGCCGGCCCGTCGGGAGGCGGCGGGGCCAGAGGCCTCCGCCTGGTGGAGAGCTGGAGCAGCGTCTGGTACCCCTCCACCCGCTCCTTCTTGATGTGGTCCAGGTCGCAGGCGCACCCGCAGTCGTAGCAGATGAGCTTGTCTTCCATCCGGGGCGGCAGGTTGTGGCGCTTGAAGGGCTTCTCGCACGCCGGCGACAGCAGGCCCTTCTTGGCCCGGACGTACTCGCGCAGAAGGAAGGCCTTCTCCACCAGGCAGTCGATGTGGTCCCACGGCAGGTTCGACTCCACCGGGATGTCACCCAGGTAGATGGCCGGGTCCACGCCGGCTTCCGAGAACGATTCCATCCAGAGATCATGGCGGAAGTACTCGGTCCAGCCGTCGAAGCGGCATCCCTTGGCGTAGGCGATCTCGATGGCCCGCGCCACCCGCCGGTCGCCGCGCGACATGATCCCTTCCAGGACCGAAGTCTCCACGTCGTGCCGCTTGAACTTGATCCCACGGCGCGCCACGCGATCCTGGATGAACCGCTGCTTGGCGTACAGCGTGTCGAGCGACTCCATGGCCATCCACTGGAAGGGGGCGAACGGCTTGGGGATGTGCGACGAGGCCGACAGGTTGATGCGCGGCTGCAGCCGGCCATTGCCCGCGCGGCGCAGCTCGGCCTTCTGGATGTCGTAGATGGCGTGCGCGAGGTCCACGATGGCCTGCAGGTCGTCGTCGGTCTCGCCGATGACGCCGATCATCATGTAGAGCTTGATCAGATCCCACCCCTGACGCGAGGCGTTGCGGGCGGCGGTGAGGATGTGCTCCTCGGTGATCCCCTTGTTCAGCACGTCGCGCATGCGCTGGCTGCCGGCTTCGGGGGCGATGGTGAAGCCGGTCTTCTTCACGCGGCCGATCTGTCCCGCCAGGTGCTCGGTCAGGCCGTAGGGGCGCAGCGACGACACCGACACCCCCACGCGGGCGTCGGCCACGCGGTCCATCACCTTCTCCACCAGCGACGGGAAGCAGGAGTAGTCCGCCGGAGAGAGCGAAGTGATGGAGACTTCGTCGTAGCCGGTCTTCTCCAGGCCCGAGAGCGCCGATTCCAGGATCGACTCGGGGGTGCGCTCCCTCACCGGACGGTAGATGATTCCCGCCTGGCAGAAGCGGCACCCTTCCGTGCAGCCGCGGGCGATCTCGATGGAGACGCGGTCGTGCACGATCTCGGAGTGCGGCACGATGGTGGCCGACGGAAACGGGAACCTGTTGATGTCGTCCAGCACCGCGCGCTTCACCGGGAAGGGCGGGCTCCAGCCGAGATCCTCGCGCGGCACCGTGTACTCCAGGCCGCTGCGATCGTCCCGCCGGGTGGTGTAGAAGGCGGGCACGTAGGTGCCTGGAACTTCTGTGAGCGACCTCAGGATGGCGGCCTTGCGTTCGCGCGGATCCAGGCCCGAGGCCCGAAGCTCCGCGCGGCGCCGCACGTACAGCTCGGCCAGCTGCGGGAAGCACTCCTCGCCGTCGCCGATGTGGAACGCGTCGAAGAAGGGCGCGATCGGCTCGGGGCTGAAGGCGACCGGGCCTCCGCCCACGATCAGGGGCCAGCTATCGTCGCGATCTTCCGCCCGGAACGGAATCCCGGCCAGATCGAGCATCGCCAGTATGTTCGTGTAGCACATCTCGAACTGGAGGGTGAATCCCACCACGTCGAACGCGGTCAGCGGCGAGCGGCTCTCCAGCGTGAACAGCGGCAGGCCTGCGGCGCGCAGCTCCTTCTCCAGATCGGGCCACGGCGAGAAGACGCGCTCCATCAGCATGTCGGGGCGCCGGTTGAACAGGTCGTACAGGATGCGCAGCCCCAGGTGCGACATGCCGATCTCGTACGTGTCCGGGAACGCCAGGACGACCCTGGCCCGGACCGAGGCGTGGTCCTTGACCACCGAGTTGTACTCGCCCCCCAGGTAACGGGCGGGTTTCTCCACACGCTTGAGGATGTCGTCGAGATGAACGGGCATGACGCGGCATTATATCCCACGACCCGTGGGGGGCAGTGGCCCGGATGCGCGTGTTGCATGGGCATTTACGGCCTGTGAGGAAAACCGCTCAATCATGTGAAATTCTCTTGCCGATTCCTGACTGATTTAGTAAGGTACGCGCGATCTGGCCCCGTGGGTGAAGGGCAGGGACTGCCGGAGAGAGCTGCAATGAAGATCAGCCGCCGCGGTGAATACGGGTTGACGGCGATCCTCTATCTGGCATCCCAGCCTTCGGGCAAGTTGAGCGTGAGCGAGGAGATCGCGGGCGAATGCAACATCCCGCGAAATTTCCTGGCCCAGATCCTGGCCAGGCTCCGACGCAAGGGAATCCTGGGATCGGTCCGTGGCAAGCGGGGCGGCTACTACCTCAAGGCGGAGCCGGCCGGCCTGTCGCTGGCCGACGTGCTGGAGGCGCTCGAAGGCCCCATCACGTTGATTCGCTCGATCAAGGAGGACGACGGCAAGGAGGCCGACTTTCTGAACACTCGGGTGAGAGGGTTTTTCTCCAGCCTGCAGGTGCGAGGGTATGCCTTGCTGAAATCGATGAAGATTTCCGACGTCGTGGCCGCTCCCGGCCGTGACGGAGATGGCACCTAACCGGGACGACCCGTCCGGCACCTCGATCCCCGCATCCCTGACGAAAAACGGGCGTCATCAGCGCCAAGGAGGTCCTGACGCATGACGATGAGAGCGTTCGTGGGCAAGAGCATGTCGAGTGCCGCGTCGGCCGCGTGGCATGCGTTTCAGAGCGTGAACCGCAGGGTGCCCTACCGCAGCTTCCAGCCCCGATGGGCCCCCGCCCCGCTGCTGAAGTCGAGCGAGCGGAGCTTCCCTGAGCTGGGGTTCCCCCGTGAGACCGACTCGCTGTGCCCACGCTGCGTCAAGGAAGTGCGCGAGGCGATCATCGCGGGCGAGGTGGACTGGCACGTCCTGGTGGACGGGCGGCCGGGCGAGATCCGGGCCCGTATCGTCGAGGAGGACGGCCAGATCCTCATGGTCAAGACGTGCGACAAGCATGGCGAGTTCAAGGACGTCATGGCCATCGACTCGGGCTTCCTGAAACGGATGGAGAAGCTCTACCCGGGGCGCGACTTCCGCATGGCGCCCGACGCATATCACAACCACGGCACGTCCAGCATCAAGTTCGGGCGGGGCGCGGTGCTCACGGTAGACCTGACCAACCGCTGCAACATGATGTGCAACCCCTGCTTCATGGACGCCAACCAGGTGGGATACGTGCACGAGCTGACCTGGGAGGAGATCAAGGAGATCCTCGACCACTCCATCCAGATCAAGCCGCGCCGCCAGATGTCGGTGCAGTTCTCGGGCGGCGAGCCCACCATCAGCCCCTACTTCCTGGACGCCGTGGCCTACGCCCGCAAGGTGGGGTACGAGTCGGTCCAGGCGGCCACCAACGGGATCCGCTTCGCCCAGGACGAGTCGTTCGCCCGGGCGGCCAAGCAGGCGGGGATACGGCTGGCCTACCTGCAGTTCGACGGGGTCACCAACGAGGCCAACCTGCACCGCGGCGTCGGGAACCTTTTCGAGGTGAAGCAGCGGGCCATCGAGAACATGCACGCCGCCGGCATCGACATCACGCTGGTGGTCACCATCGTGAACTCGGTCAACAACGAGCAGGTGGGGCCGATCGTCAGGTTCGCGATCGACAACATCGACAAGATCAACGCCGTTTCCTTCCAGCCGGTCTCCTTCACGGGCCGCGACGAGGACGTGGACGACGAAACCCGCGAGCGGCAGCGCTACACGCTGTCGCATCTGGCCCACGATGTGAAGGGACAGCTCGGGATCACCGAGCCGATGCGCGACTGGTACCCCCTGTCGGCCTCGGGGCCCTTCTCCGACCTGAAGGACCTGATGGACGGCGAGAGCTCGGAGTGGGGCTCGCTCAAGTGCGGGTGCCACCCCAACTGTGGCATCGGGACGATGCTGCTGGTCAACGAGAAGACCAAGCAGGTCGTGCCGTTCCCCCAGCTGCTGAACATCGACCAGTTCTTGGAGGACCTCAAGCAGATCACCGACTCGGCGCGCGGGCGGTCCCTCACCATCGCGCAGGTCGTGCTGTCGCTGATGCGCAACTACAACCACACCAACGCGCCCGAAGGGCTCTCGTTCTGGGACCTGGTGAAGATCATCGACGGGCACAACGGGCAGCGTCTCGGCCTGGCCGAGAAGGGGCGCTACGACTGGCGCGTCATGCTGGTGGCCGGGATGTGGTTCCAGGACCTGTTCAACTACGACTTCCGGCGGACGGAGATGTGCATCATCCCCTACGGCACGCAGGTGGGCGAGGTCTCCTTCTGCGCGTACAACACCGGGGTGGGATGGCGCAACATCGTGGAGAACATGTTCCAGGTGGCCAGCACGAAGGAATGGTACAAGGCCAAGGGGAAGCACAAGGTCTACGCCGGAGGCCACGAGGTGCCGCTTCCTTCGAGCGAGGACGCGTCCCCCGTCCGCAGGAAGGTGAAGCTTCCCATCGTGACCGGCCCCGAAGTGCCGGCCGGCTCGCAGGTGTTGAGTCAGCCGGGCGTCAGCATCACAGGCCTCGAGACCGGCTGCGGCAGCCACTGACCCCAAGAAAACGCCGCCGGGGTTCCTTACCGGATCCCCGGCGGCCGTTGCAGCGCGTACCGGCCCGCGGAGCCGGCGTCGCGCGAGACGCTACTTGTTGGGGTCGCTGTCCCAGTCCTGGGGCTCTTCCTTCTCCGGCTGGTCGTACATCTTCGACTTGTCGTGATCCAGCCGAAGCGGCTCGTCGAGCTGCACCACCATCTCGGTGCCGGCGGGCAGGGTGATGTGCGGGCCATTCTTGGACACGATGATGGCGGTGCCGACGCCGCCGGCCTTGATGTCGGCGGGAAGCTCTCGCATCATCTTCTCGGCCTCCTCGGCCTCCTTCTCCATTTCGTCCTCGCGGCTGCCGAGCACCTCGCCGCCGGCCGATGAACCGCCGCCCAGGCCACGCTCGCGAGCCATCTTCAGCTCCGAAGGATCGGGGATGTTGGCCACGATGTTCGTGGTGAAGCCGTCGGGAAGCTCCAGCCGGGTGAAGGCGAGCGTCAGGCGGGCCTTGGTCGGGTCCATCTCGCCGGTCTGAAACGGCGGCTGCGGACCGGGCTGCTGGCGCGGCGGCCCGATGGCCGGATCGAACACATCCTTCACGACGCCGTGGATGACGGCGCCCGCCGGTATGACCTGTACATCGTTCACCTTCACGGGCTCGATCACCTCGGCGGTGAACTCGTCCCCCTTCTTCGCGGTCTGCGAGTTCAGAGGCTCGTTGAGGCTCACCTCGATGAGGGCGTCCTGCGGCACGGTGAACTGTCCGGGCTGGGACATCGTGCCGGTGCGGGTGTCGCCGTTGGGGTCCGAGCCGTAGCGCTCCGCCGAGCCGTAGCGATCGGCCGCGGGCGCATTCTCCCCGTACGGGTTCTCGGCCTGATCGTTCTGGTTGCGACCGCAGCCGGACACCGCAAGGGCGGCGACGGCCAGGGCGGCCATGAAAGCACGCGACATGGTTCCTCCTTGCAAGATCGTGTTGAACTCCTGGGCAGGCGCGTGGACCGGCGGCCCTTCGCTGCAACGGGCCCTTCGTGCAAGCCGCGGGCCACACGCGGGCCGGGAAGGCCCTCAGAAACGACGCGACCTTCTCAGAGACGGGGCGCGGCGGCCGCCCCGACTGTCCGATCGGAGTGGACATCGGAAACTGGACGGGCCGGCCGGATCTCGACGTGGCCGGAGCTGTGTGTTCCCATCACGAAACCTGCCTCCTGGATCTCACCGGCCAGCGCTCCATGGGTGAAGCTCTTCACGAAGGCCCGGCGCAACGATCCATCGGCCGCCATCCAGCGGGTGTGCGTGGCCCCGAACGCGCGTTCCTGATGGTTCCGCCGCGCGATCAGCACGAGCAACAGGATGCCGCGGGCATAGGCGCTCTTCGTCATGCGGGCGGACAGGTAGACGACACCTCCCGGGCGAAGCCAGCGGCTCATCCGGGACAGCAGCTCCACGCGGGAGCTGCGGCCCGGCACGAAGCTGTAGACGTCGTACGTGAAGACGATGGCATCCAGCGAAGCGTCCGGCTCCTCGTGCTCCCGGAGATCGGCGGCCATGAACGTGACCTTCGACGTGCGTGCCGAGGCCTGTCTTCCGGCCGCCTCGACCATCGCGGACGAGAAGTCCACGCCGTGGACGGCGTACCCCGCCTGCTCCAGAAGGAAGCATTCGCTCCCGGCGCCGCTTCCAGCCACCAGCACGCGGCCCGCCGGGGGGACCGTCTGGCGGATGCGCTCGAGCAGCGGGTACGGCCTGCCCTCGTCGCGCTGCGCGCCATAGAAGGGGGCCTGGGTCTCGTACTTGCGTCGCACCGAATCCCCGGCCTCGATCGACGCGTCGATTCCACAGCGAGTCGCCTCGTGCAGGTCGATCCGCAGCCTGCGCCATGCGCACCCCGCCTTCGAGAAGGCGTGGCGCCGGAGATCCGCGACACCCAGGATGTCGCCGGCCGCCAGCGTCGCGTGACACGCGGGATCGGCGTCGGCGCCGAGGACGACCTGCCCTCCTTCCAGCCGCTGGACCCTCAGCAGGTCCATGATCCCGCCGGGCATCGCCAGCACCACATCCCCCTTCACGACCGAGGCGTCCTTCACCGGCCTCACCTCGACGCGCCCGCCGTGGAGGATGGCAGGGTGCATCCGGTCTCCCAGATAGGTGAGCGTCACCCGACGGCCGGACTCGAGCAACCGCTTGACCATGAACCTGGAGGCCGGGAGCGAGGGGTCCTCGAAGGCCACGATGGAGAGGGGTGCCCAGAAGGGGAACATACCGGGATCCTATCAGGTAATATGAGGACCCATCGGGAGCGCGCGTCTTGGCCCACGACGACCTTCAGGATTTCCTGGCACAGCTCGAGAAGCACGGAGAGCTGCGCACCATCAACGAGCCGGTCTCTCCGCACCTCGAGGTCTCGGAGATCTGCGACCGTGTGGTGAAGAGCGGGGGCCCCGCCCTGCTCTTCAAGAACCTGGTGCGCCGTGACGGCGGGCGCTACGAGATGCCCCTGCTGATCAACACGTTCGGCTCGGAAAAGCGCATGGCCATGGCCCTGGGCACGCCGAGCCTGGACGAGCTGGCGGCCGAGATCGCGTCGTTTCTCGAGCCCGAGGTCCCCGAGACCCTGCTGGGCAAGCTCCAGATGGTACCCAAGCTGGCGAGGCTGGGCTCGCTGCAGCCGCACAAGGTGAATCGCGCGGCGTGCCAGGAGCTCGTGGAGACCTCGTCCCCGTCGCTCTCCGGCATCCCCATCCTGACCTGCTGGCCGATGGACGCCGGCCCCTACATCACCCTGCCGCTGGTCTTCACGCGCCATCCCGAGCTGGGCACGCGCAATATCGGCATGTACAGGCTGCAGGTGTTCGACGACCGGACGCTGGGGATGCACTGGCAGCTGCACAAGGGAGGAGCCGAGCACTTCAGGGTGGCGCGGGCCCGCGGCGAGCGGCTGCCGGTGGCCATCGCCCTGGGCCCCGACCCGGCGGTCATCTACGCCGCCACCGCTCCCCTGCCTCCGGAGATCGACGAGCTGATGCTGGCCGGCTTCATCCGGAAGAAAAGCGTGGACATGGTGCGCTGCGTGAGCGTCGATCTGGAGGTCCCCGCCTCGTCGCAGATCGTCCTGGAGGGGTACGTTGATCCCCAGGAGATGCGCACGGAGGGGCCGTTCGGGGATCACACGGGGTTCTACTCGCTGGCGGATCAGTACCCCGTGTTTCACCTGACCGCGGTGACGCGGCGGCGCGACGCCCTCTACCCCACCATCATCGTGGGGCCGCCTCCCATGGAAGACGCGTGGCTCGGGCTGGCCACGGAGCGGCTCTTCCTGCCCCTGGTGCGCAAGGTGCTGCCCGAGGTGGTGGACATGTGGCTTCCGCCCGAGGGGATCTTCCACAACCTGGCCATTCTCAAGATCCGCAAGCGCTATCCGGGCCACGGGCGCAAGGTCATTCACGCCGTGTGGGGACTGGGGCAGCTCATGTTCACCAAGGTGGTCGTGGTGGTCGACGAAGACTGCGACATCCGCAACCCGGCCGAGCTGGTCTGGCGGGTGGGGACCCACATCGACGCCAAGCGGGACCTGGTGCTGTCGGAGGGGCCCCTCGATGTCCTGGACTTCGCCGGACTGGCCCCCGCCTACGGCGGCAAGCTCGGGATCGACGCCACCCGCAAGACGCGCGAGGAGGGGTTCACCGGCGAGTGGCCGCCGATCCTCCGCATGGACGACGAGGTCAAGCGCCGCGTGGACGCTCTCTGGCCCAGGCTGGGCCTGCCGGAGCCGGGCCGCGGACGATGAGCGGCAATCGCGTCACGGTCCATCGACGGCAGGGACGCCCTCCGGACGACGACGTCTTCGAGAGAGAGACCGCCTCGGGCGAGGCCGCCGGCACGCGGCGGGCCGTGCTCGACCTGCCCGGCCTGACGGTGGGGTTCGACGCGATGGACGAGGCGCGCCACGCCGCGTTCCTGAGCTGGTTCTCGCCGTATGCCGCCGATCTCCCGGCGGGAGCCACGGCCACGCTGCTGCTACGCGCGCGCCGCGCCGGCGTGGAGCATTTCGTGTCGCCGCCTCCGGCCGGGCGCGTTGAGTACAACCCGGTCTTCCTCGAAGCTTCCCCCCGGCGCGGGCTGCCGGGACACTTCACCGTCCGCGCCTCCACCTACAGCCTCGCGGCGCGATTCTCCACGAACCGGGCCGAAGGAGACCTGCTCATCTCGCGCGCCGGGAGCGAGCGTCTCGAGTGGGGCATGGAGAACGTCATGCGCGTGGCAGTGGCCTGGCTGGCGGTCTCGCGCGGCGGCTTTCTCATGCACGCGGCTTCGATCGAGCGCGACGGACGGGCCTGGCTCTTCTTCGGCCAGTCCGGCGCGGGGAAGTCGACCCTGGCCGCGCTGTCACGGCGCGGCCAGGTGATCAGCGACGATCTCACTCTTCTGCTGCCCGGGCCTCAGGGCGGCCTCGAGGCCGTGGGCTCGCCGTTTCGCGGCACCTACCGGGAGGGGACCCCGGCGAAGGGCCGCTTCCCCGTGGTGGCGGCGTTCCGTCTGAAGCACGCCCGTCCCGGCCAGACGGCCCTCGTGCAGCCGCTCGACCCGTCCCGTGCCCTGCCCGATGCCTTCGCCAACCTTCCTTTCGTGGTCGACCAGCTTCACGCGTCGCCCGAGCTGTTCGATTCGCTCGAGAGGGCGCTGCGTTCCGTGCCCATCCATCTGCTACGCTTCACACGGCACGACGACTCGTATTGGGACGCGATTGAGGCGGCCGCGCTTTGAGCGGCCTTCGAGGTTCGCCTGACAGACACCATGGACCTGACTCCCCCGCGCTGGGTGGCCGTGGTGGTGTGCCTGGTGGCCGCCATCTGGGGCTGCTCCGCCCGCGATGACGCACGGGAAGGCGGCGTGCAGGTGCGCGCCGGGCACTTCCCGAACGTCACCCACGCGCAGGCGCTCGTGGGACGTGCACAGGGGCGCTTCCAGAAGGCCCTCGAAGGCCGCGCGCACGTGTCGTGGCACGTCTTCAACGCAGGCCCGTCGGCCATCGAGGCGCTCTTCGCGGGCGAGCTGGATCTCGCCTACGTCGGGCCCAACCCGGCCATCACCGGGTACGCACGATCCCGGGGCCAGGCCCTGCGTGTGGTCAGCGGCGCCTGCTCGGGCGGCGCGGCCCTGGTGGTCCGTGCCGACGCGGGGATCGCGAGCGCGTCCGACTTCGCGGGCCGGAGCCTCGCCACGCCGCAGATCGGCAACACGCAGGACGTGGCCGCGCGCCACTGGCTGCTCGACAACGGACTGAGCTGGCTCGAGAAGGGGGGCACCGTGAGGGTCCTGCCTCTGGCCAACAGCGATCACCTCGCCCTGTTCCTGAAGAAGGAGCTGGACGCCTCGTGGACCGTGGAGCCGTGGGTGTCGCGCCTGGTGAAAGAGGCGGGAGGCAGGGTCTTCCTGGAGGAATCCTCCCTCTGGCCGGGCGGGCGCTACGTCACGACGCATCTGATCGCGGCCACGGCGTTTCTCGAGAAGCACCCCGATCTGGTGCGCGACTGGATCCGCGAGCAGATCGAGATCACCGCCTGGATACAGGCTCACCCCGAAGAGGCGTACGCCGACATCAACCGCCAGCTGCAGGCGGACACCGGCGCGGCCCTACCGCTCCCGGTGCTGCAATCGGCGTTCACGCGGCTGGAGCTGACCGAGGATCCTCTGCCAGAAGCACTCCTCACGGCGGCCAGACAGGCCTTCGACCTGGGGTTCCTGGGCAAGTCGATGCCCGACCTCTCCGGTCTCCACGATCTAAGGCCGCTCGAGGAGGCCCGCGCCGCGGCGCGCCCGGAGGGCCCGGCGCCATGAGCGAGCCTCTCGAGGTCGAGCGACCGGGCCCCGGCCAGGCCCCGGTGCTCAGCCTGCGCGGGATCACCAGGACCTTCCTGACGAAGAATCAGGAGCTGGCGGCCCTCGGTCCGATCGATTTCGAGGAGAGCGAGGGAGAGTTCGTGTGCATCGTGGGCCCCAGCGGCTGCGGCAAGACCACGCTGCTGTCGATTGTGGCCGGGCTGGAGACTCCCGACACGGGCCAGGCCCTCTTCGAGGGCCGGCCCATCCGGCGCGCGGAGCCCTCACGGATCGTGCTCTTCCAGGACCTGGCGCTCTTTCCCTGGCTCACGGTGCTCGGCAACGTGGAGTTCGGGCTGCGCCTCAAGGGGGTGCGCCGCCGCGAGCGCCACGAGATCGCGCGCCGACATCTGAAAATGGTGCGGCTGCGCGCCTTCGAGAACTCCTTCGTGCACGAGCTGTCCGGCGGGATGAAGCAGCGCGCCGCCCTGGCCCGCGCGCTGGCCATCGAGCCGCGCATGCTGCTGATGGACGAGCCGTTCGGCGCTCTCGACGCCCAGACCCGCGACGTGCTGCTGCTGGAGCTCCAGGATCTGTGGGCGCGCACGGGCAAGACGATTCTCTTCATCACGCACAACGTGTTCGAGGCGGTCTGCCTGGGGGACCGCGTGATCACCATGACCCGGCGTCCCGGGCGGATCAAGAGCACCTTCCACATCCCCCTGCCCCGGCCCCGGCGTATCGAGGACGACGCGGTGCTCGACCTGGCGGCGCGCGTGCGCGACGACCTGCGCACGGAGATGGACGAAGATCAGGAGCTGCAGGAGGGGCCGGTGTGATGACGGGCCCGCGGACGCGCCGCCTGGTCTTCTACCTGAGCCTGGTCGGTTTCTGGCAGGCGGTGCACACGTGGGGGCCGTGGCCCCCGTGGGTGGTTCCAGGCCCGGTGGACGTGGCCCGCGCGCTGGTGCAGGGGTTCGCCGACACCACCTTCCTGATCGCCATCTGGGTCAGCATGCGCCGCCTCGTGATCGGCTACGGGCTCTCGTTGATCGTGGGCGTGGTGCTGGGCCTCATCGTGGGCCGTTCCCGCTGGATGGAGGACACCATCGGCTCGCTCATGCTGGGCCTGCAGGCGCTCCCGTCCATCTGCTGGCTCCCCCTGGCCATCCTGTGGTTCGGCCTGTCTGAGAACGCCATCCAGTTCGTGGTCATCATGGGCGCCCTGCTGGCCATCGCCATCCACACCGATGACGGCGTGAAGAACATCCCTCCCCTCTACGAGAAGGCGGGCCGCAACATGGGAGCCAACGGCTGGCGGCTGCTGTGGTGCGTGGTGCTCCCCGCCGCCCTGCCGGCCATCATGTCGGGGGCCAAGCTGGGCTGGTCGTTCGCCTGGCGGTCGCTGATGGCCGCCGAGCTGCTCTATGTCAGCCTGGGGCTCGGCCAGCTCCTGATGATGGGGCGCGAGCTGAACGACATGGCCCAGGTGATCGCGGTGATGGTGATCATCATCGCGCTGGGACTGGTGATGGATCAGTTCATCTTCGCCAAGCTGGAGCTGAGCGTGCGGCGGCGGTTCGGCCTGGCGGGCGGGCTGGAGCGGAGGTGACCCGTCACCTCACGCCATCCGCCATCCCGAGACTCTGACCTCCTCGGCCAGCGCGTCGCGGAAGGCCGACAGGGCCGCCGCGTCGAACAGCACGAACCGGATGAGGGTCAGTTCCGGGCGCTCGTTCAGCGCGCGCGCCCCCTCGGCCACCGCGATGGAGGCAGCCTGGTGGAGCGGGTAGCCGTAGGCCCCCGTGCTGAGAGACGGCGCGGCCACGCGCGCCAGCTTCAGATCGGCGGCCAGGTGGAACGCCGCGCGGTACGCGGAGGCCAGGAGCGCAGGCTCGTTGGACAGGCCGCCCCGCCACACCGGCCCCACCGCGTGGATCACGTGGCTGGCCTGCAGGCGCCCCGCAGTGGTGGCGACCGCCTGCCCGGTGGGGCATCCGCCTATCTTGACGCAGGCTTCCATGATGCCGGGCCCGCCGACGCGGTGGATGGCGCCGTCCACGCCGCCACCTCCGGCCAGGGAGCTGTTGGCCGCGTTGACGAGGGCGTCCACCTTCTGCTTCGTGATGTCTCCCTGGACAAGCTCGAGAAGCCCGCCGCCGATGCGGGCCTTCAGGCCCTCACCAGGCAAAGGCGTAGCGATCGCGCCGCGGATCGGCGGCCGCGGAGACGATTCCGGCCGCCCGATCGATGGTGACGATGGTGGGAGCGCTGGCATGGCGCCAGTCGCCGATCACCTCGATGACGTGGCCGCGCCGCTTCAGCTCGGCGATCACATCCTCGGGCACGCGGCCTTCCACGCGCAGCTCTCCCGGACGGATCCGGTGCTGATCGAAGGTCTCCTCCAGGTGCAGAGTGTCGAAGCGCGGGGCCTCGAGCGCCTCCTGCAGCCCCAGCCCGAACTCGGCGATCCCCAGGAATACCTCGAGGAGCGTCTGGTCCTGCACGTCGAGCCCCGGCGTGCTGAACGCCAGCGACGGCTCCTCCCCGGGACGTGCCGCCAGCGTGGGCGTGAGCGTGTAGCGCGGGCGCTTGCCGGGGGCGAGCCGGTTCGGGTGCCCCTCCACGAGGCTGAAGGCCTGCATCCGCTGGCTCAGCGGGATGCCGGTGCTGCCGGCGATCACGGACGGTAGCCACGCACCGCTCGGTGTGGCGGACCAGAGATTCCCGGCGGCATCCACCACGTTGACGCAGGTGGTGCCCAGCGGAGACCTGTCGTCGGGAAGCGGCGGCCCCGGAGTGCCCGGCGCGAGCGACCCGCCCGCGCCACTTCCCGAAGGAGTCCCGGGGCGGACGTCCAGGCTGGCCCGCTGGGGATCGATCAACGGGCGGCGGCTGTCCGCGTAGGCCTTCGACAGCAGGGCATCCGCCGGGACGCGCACCATGTCGGGATCGCCGTACCAGCGGTCCCGATCGGCGAACGACAGCTTCATCGCCTCGGTCACGGTGTGGATGTAGTCGGCGGAGTTCTGCCCCATCGCCTTCAGGTCGAACCCTTCCAGCAGGTTGAGGGTCTGCAGCATCGCGGGGCCCTGACTCCAGAAGCCGACCTTGTGGACGGTCCAGCCCCTGTACGACGCCGAGACCGAGGGCTCGCGGCGCGCGTGGTAGGACGCCAGATCGGAGGCGCGCAGCAATCCCCCCTGCGCGCGTGAGAACGCGTCGATCTCCTTGGCCACCGGCCCGCGATAGAAGTAGTCGCGCACGGCGTCGATGGCCGCCTGCCGCGATGCGCCTTTCTTGAGGGCCGCCCGCTCGACTTCCACCATGGCTCGCAGCGTGCGGGCCAGCGCCGGCTGGCGGAACAACTCACCGGGGCGCGGCGGCCGGCCCTGCGGCAGGAACACCTCGGCGCCCCCCGGCAGCTCGCGGATGGCGTCGGCCCGCTGGGCGATCACGCCGGACAGGAAGTCTCCCATCGGGAATCCGTCGGCGTGCTCGATCGCGGGGGCGATCACCTCTTCGAACGAACGGGTGCCGTCTTCGCGCAGGGCCAGCAGCAGCCCGTCCACCACGGCGGGCACGGTGGCGGCCAGTATCCCGGTGGCGGGAGGCGCCGGCGGCGGGCCGGCAGGCTTTGCCGGCGCGGTGCGCGAAGCCTGCGAGTCCCCTGGGGCCGTGGACGAGCGGGGAATCGAAGCCTTAAGGAAGTACTCCGCCGTCGCCTCGCGCGGCGCGGGGCCGTCGGCATCCACGGCCACCACCTTCTTCGTGGATTCGAGGTAGTAGAGGATCGAGGCCTCCCCTCCCATGCCGAAGTGCGAGAACTCCAGCACCGCTGCGGCGAAGGTAGCCGCCACGCCGGCATCCACGGCGTTCCCGCCGGCGCGCAGCAGGCGCATGCCGGCATCCACGGTGAGCGGATTCCCCGCGGCCACGGCGCCGTGGGTGCCGCGCAGCACCGGGCGGAACACCTTGCCCGGCGGGACGTGCTCCACCGAGGCCCCGACGACCGTCAGGGCCAGGCAGGCGACGAGAAGGCGCGGGCGTTTGAGGCGCATCACGAGCCAGCTTCTACACCGCCCGCGGGCGGTTGTCAATCGTCTCGGGGGGGGCCCTGTGGAAGCTGCCGGTCCTGTGGATGCTGGGAGACCGCATCCACAGGACCTTGGACATCCGCTGGGGAACGCGGATGCCCACAGCTTCCACAAGGCCCGGCTGGTGCTGGGACCGTTCCGTTCGCTCGCGCGGGGCGTTCATTGTGGATGTAATTGTTATGACTTGACAATCAACTCATTAGACGTATACTACAGATGACCCTTATCCGCCGACGGCGGTCGCTCCATTGATACCGCCGCCCCTCCTGAACGCAGCTCGGAGCCACGGCCTTATGTCCCTTGCCCGCGCCATCGACACGCGCGTGCTGCCGTCTCGATCGCAGCCGGCCGTACCCCGGTCCTTGCCCTGGGCGGTGGCCGAGGCCGCGACTCCGTACCGCGCGGAGCGGACGCTCGAGCAGGCGCACGAGTTGGCGGTCTCGCTGGCTGGCGCGCGGGCGCAGGTGGTCCTGCCGCTGGCTCGCGTGGCTGCCGCGGTGGTGTGCACCAAGGCGCATCGCGAGTTCGGCTACGCGCGGCTGGAGGACTTCTGCCGCGAGCGTCACGGGCGCGGCGGCCGGTGGGTCCGGGACCTGGCCACGCTGCAAGCACACTTCGAGAGGCTGCCCGAGCTCGCGGTTGGGGTGTCGGGCAACGATGGCCGGCCGCCGCTTCACGTGTCGGCGGCGATGGCCATCGGGGCGGTGGCCATGCCCGAGTCAGTCGAGCGCTGGATTGCCAGGGGGCGTGAACTGCCGCTGGCGGCTCTGAAAAGCGAACTGAGGGCAGAGGCAGGACAGAACGGCCGCGCGGACGAGATCGAGCCCGAGCGCGTGCAGGTGCGGTTGTCGGTCCCGCCGGCCGTGCGGGCGGCCTTCGACGAGACGCTCGATCTGCACCGCGCGGTGGTGGGGTGCGAGGCGAGCGTGACGTCGTTCATCGAGGCAATGGTGGCCGAGGCGATGACCGAGCACGGTCTGGAAGGCAGGCCGGAGCCGCTCGTGAAGGGACAGGATCGGACGGTGGTCGAAGAGGCTCGCGAGAGGGCCGCGGACGGCTGGCAGGATCTGCCACGCACGGGGAAGGCTTCATGGGCGTTGAAGCTGGCCGGCTCGAGCCTCGAGCGTCTGCAGCGCCTGATGGAAGTGGCGGGCACGGGGGATGCGCGCCAGCTCGACCGGCACCTGGGCGAGCTGCTGCGCCTGCAGAACATCCTGGAGCTGCGCTTGGGCGAGGTGCTGTGCGAGATGGGCCGGCTGGGGGGATGGCGGCGGCTCGGATTCGAGGACGCGGGGCACTATGCCGAGCGGATCCTGTCCATGTCCCGCACGGCGGCCGAGGACCGGGTGTGGGTGGCCCATGCTATCCGGTCCTTCGCGCTGGTGAGGCAGGCCTACGAGCGGGGCGAGCTGACGTGGGAGGCCACGCGGTCGGTGCTGCGCCTGCTGCAGGGGACCGATGGGTCGGATCTGGATGCCCAGCGCGCGTGGATCGCGCACGGGCGGGCGGACGTGCACCGTGAAGAGGCTGCGGGACGAGATGAAGGCGAAGCGCCGGGGAGCGATTCTGGAAGGACGATACGGGCCCGCGACGCCGATGTCTGACGACGCCTGGCACGCGTCGCTGCGCCGCGAGCCCGGGACGGCCATCCAGAGGATGGCCCAGTTCGGCGACCAGCTCGTCGCTGAGGCCGGGAAGCAGCCAGTCATGCGGCGCATGGGCGTGGAGACGATGAGGCTGCGGCTGCCGGCCGACCTGGCGAATGATTTCCTGAGGGCCATGCGCGTGCGACGTGACGCCCTGCAACGCCATGGGCACGAACACGACTCGGTTGCGTCGGCCTCGGTCCTGGTCACCCGAACTTTTTCCACTCGAGGATGGCAGCCGCCGCTCTGGGTCGGGCTGCTCGGCCTGCTGGAGGACTGCGTGACGCAGTGGGACCCGAAGGAAGCCAACGTCGGGGGCCCGGACCGGCGCGAGCTGTTCGCCCGAACCGGCTACCGGTGCTCGGCGCCGGGGTGCACGGGCCGGGACTGCCTGCAGGATCATCACCTGGTCTTTCGTTCGGCGGGCGGCGGGCACGAGCTGACCAACCGCGAGTCGTTGTGCGTGTTCCATCACCAGCAGGGGATCCACAGGGGGCTGGCAGCCGCGCGCGGCGAGGCGCCCCTGGGCGTCACCTGGCTTCTTGGGCGCGACGGCGTGGGCGGGCGGTTCAGGAACGAGAAGCTGCTGCGGCGTCCATGAACTGATTCCTCAGCGAGGCTGAGCACCCGGGGATGTTGCCCGGGCCCAGGGGCCGCGCTACTCTGATCCGGGAGGCGCACCATGCCACTGCGCATCGGTCTGATGGGTTTCGGCCGCATCAGCCGCAACATCTTCAGGCAGCTGGCCGGCCGCGACGATCTGCGCATCGTGGCGATCTCCGATCTGGGCGATCCGGAGTCGATGGCCTACCTGCTCACCTACGACACTCTCTACAGGAAGTTCCCCGGCCCCGTCGCGCTGCAGGGGCGCTACCTGGTTGCGGGCGGGCATCGCGCGCGCCTGCTGCGAGGCGGGCGCCCCGAGGACATGCCCTGGGACGTCGTGGGGGCCGACGTGGTGGTGGAAGCCACGCACGCCTTCCGCAGAGGCGCCGACCTGGAGGGGCACCTGGCATCCGGCGCACGCCGCGTGCTGCTCACCACGCCCGCCCTGGACGCCATCGACCGCACCATCGTGCACGGGGTGAACCACACGTCGCTCGTAGCGTCGGATCGCATCATCTCGTGCGCCAGCGCCACCACGCACGTGCTGGGCCTGATGCTCAGGATCCTCGACGACGCGGCGGGAATCCGCAGGGCCATGATGACCTCCGTGCATGCGTACTCCAGCGATCAGAAGCTGTCCGACGCCGTGGCGGAGAATCCGCGCCGCAGCCGCAGCGCGGCGGAGAACCTCATTCCCAACTGGTCGTGGTCCCCCGCCGTGGTGGCCGGGATGATGCCCCACCTTGCGGGCCTCATCGACGGGATGGCGGTGAACGTACCGGTCCCCAACGGCTCCAACGTGGACCTCACCGCCCAGCTGCGCGAGCCGCTGGGGGGGGCCCAGGTGAACGAGATCGTGCGGCAGGCCGCGGAGGGGCCCTACCAACGATGGCTCGAGTACGCCACCGAGCCCCTCGTCTCCAGCGACGTCATCGGCAGCACGAAGTCGGCGGTGTTCGACTCGCTGGCCACCATGGGGCAGAAGGGGCTGGTGAAGACGGTGGCCTGGTTCGACAACGGCTGGGGCTACGCGGCCCGCATCATCGAGACGCTCGAGACCATCGCCCGGTTCGACAAGGAGGAGCCTCGATGAGGGTCGCCATCAACGGATTCGGCCGCATCGGCCGCAGCGTCTTCCGGATCCTCAACACGGCGCCCGACGTGCGCGTCGTCGCCATCAACGACATCGCCGACAACGAGGTGCTGGCCTATCTGCTGCGCTACGACACGGTGATGGGCCGGTTCCCCGACGAGGTGTCGGTGCAGGGAGATGTGCTGCGCACCAGCCACCAGAACGTCAGGATGACCGAGGTGGGCGAGCCCGGAGCCTGGGCCTGGAAGGATCTGGGCGCCGACTACGTCATCGAGGCCACGGGGCGGTACCGGCGCCGGGCCGAGCTGGAGAAGCACCTCGCCGCCGGCGCGCGCAAGGTGATCCTGACCGTGCCCGCCAAGGACGACATCGACGCCACCATCGTGCTCGGCGTCAACGAAGCCGACCTCCGCCCCGCGCACAGGATCGTCTCCAACGCCAGCTGCACCACCAACTGCCTCGCTCCCCTCGCCGGGGTGCTGCACGAGGCGTTCGGCATCGAGTCGGGACTCATGACCACGGTGCACGCCTACACCAACGACCAGCGCCTCGCCGACGTGCCTCACAGCGACTGGAGGCGCAGCCGCGCCGCGGCGGAGAACGTCATCCCCACCACCACGGGCGCGGCGCGCACCGTGGGCAAAGTGATACCCGCCCTGGCCGGCAGGCTGGACGGCCTGGCCATGCGCGTGCCCATCCCCGACGGGTCGATCGTGGACCTGGTGACGCTGGTCACGAAGGAGACGACGGCCGATCGGGTGAACGACGTGGTCCGGGAGGCCGCGGCCACGCCCCGGCTGCGCGACATCCTCCTCTACTCGGAAGAGCCGATCGTCTCCAGCGACATCGTGGGCAATCCCCACTCCGGCATCTTCGACGCCCCCTTCACCCGGGTGGTGGACGGCCATTTCGTCAGGACCCTGGCCTGGTACGACAACGAGTGGGCCTACTCCCACCGCGTGGTGGACCTGCTTCGCCTGATGGACCGGATCGACCCGACGGGCTGAACGCCCTGTGTTAACATTCGCCCTCATCTCGAGGAGGCGCCATCCACATGATGAAGGCCATCGAACGGGCGGGCCTGGAGCACATCCATCGCAAGGTGGTCGAAGGGGAGCGCCTCACCGGCGACGACGGCCTGCGCCTCTACACGTGCTCCGACATCAATGCGGTGGGATACCTCGCCAACCTGGTGCGCGAGCGGCGCCACGGCGACCAGTGCTGGTTCGTCCGCAACCAGCACATCAACTACACCAACGTCTGCAACAAGGACTGCAAGTTCTGCGCGTTCTACGTGCGGCCCGGCGACCCCGCCGGCTACACGCTGTCGCCCGAGGACGTCCGGCGCCGCGCCGAAGAGCAGCTGCACGAGCCGATCACCGAGGTGCACATGGTGGCCGGCATCAATCCGCGCCTCCCCTACGAGTACTACCTGGACATCATCCGCGCGGTGAAGTCCGTGCGTCCCGACGTCACGGTGAAGGCCTACACGATGATCGAGATCGCCGAGATCGTGCGCGTGGCCAGGCGCCCTCTCGAGCAGGTCTGGGAGGATCTCAAGGCCGCCGGGCTGGGATCGCTTCCGGGCGGCGGAGCCGAGGTGCTGTCGGACAGGGTGCACGACGCCATCTTCCGGCTGAAGCAGACTCCGGCCGAGTGGCTGGACATGGCGCGCTCGGCTCACCGCGCCGGCCTGCGCTCGAACGCCACCATGCTGTACGGACACATCGAGACGCCGGCCGAGCGGGTCGAGCACCTGCTCAAGCTGCGCGAGGTGCAGGACGAGACGGGCGGCTTCCTGGCCTTCATCCCGCTGGCCTTTCACCCGGAGAACACGGAGATGTCCGATCTTCCGCCCACCACCGGGATGGACGACCTGAAGCAGCTCGCCGTGGCGCGTCT
This sequence comes from Candidatus Polarisedimenticolia bacterium, assembly GCA_050747525.1. GTDB lineage: Bacteria > Acidobacteriota > Polarisedimenticolia > JACPZX01 > DASXTC01 > JBOGOC01. The sequence continues at coordinate 81,934 of JBOGOC010000001.1, forward strand.
CATGCTCGACAACTTCGATCACATCAAGAGCTTCTGGATCATGGTGACGCCCCCGATCTCCCAGACCAGCCTGTGGTACGGCGCCGACGACATGGACGGCACGATCATCCGCGAGGAGATCACCCATGCCGCCGGGGCCCGCACCCCCCAGGCCCTCACGCGGCCGCAGCTTCTCGCGCTCATCCAGGAGGCGGGCCGGCGGCCCGTGGAGCGCGACGCCCTGTACCGGCCGGTGTCCATGGCAGGGGCGGCGGCGTGACGCATCTCGCCGACGTGCGGAGCAAGCTGGAGCGCGGAGACCGTCTGTCCCCCGAAGACGCGCTGGGTCTGTTCGGCTGCCACGATCTGCCGACCCTGGGAGAGATGGCCGACCAGGTGCGCTGGAAGCTGTGGCCCGAGCCGGTGGTGACCTACGTCATCGGGCGCAACCTCAACTACACGAACGTGTGCTGGGTGCGCTGCAAGTTCTGCGCGTTCTACCGGCCCCCCGGCTCATCCGAGGGATACACGCTCGACCGCGAACAGCTCGCGGCGCGCATCCAGGAGCTGGTGGACATGGGCGGCCGGGAGGTGCTGATCCAGGGAGGCGTCAACCCGGCGCTCAAGCTGGGCTGGTATCTCGACACCTTCCGCTGGATCAAGAGCACGTGGGACGTGCACCTGCACGCGCTGTCCCCCGCCGAGATCCTGTACATCGCGCACATCTCGGGGCTTCCGCTCGACACCACGCTTGGGCAGTTGCGCGACGCGGGGCTGGACACCGTCCCGGGAGCGGGAGGCGAGATCCTCGTGGACCGCGTGAGAAAGATCCTGGCGCCGGGCAAGGACATGGCCGACGAGTGGATCGGCTTCATGCGGACGTGCCACCGGATGGGCATTCGCACCTCCAGCACCATGATGTACGGGTCGGTGGAGACCTTCCAGGAGCGCGTCGAGCACCTGGTGCGCCTGCGGGATCTGCAGGACGAGACGGGAGGGTTCAACAGCTTCATCCCGTGGTCGTTCCAGCCCGAGCTGACCGAGATGCCCACGACGCCCAAGTCCAGCGCCTTCGATTACCTGCGCACCCTGGCCATCGCGCGGCTGTTCCTGGACAACATCCGGAGCATCCAGGCCTCCTGGGTGACGCAGGGGCCGAAGATCGCGCAGGTCAGCCTGAGGTTCGGCGTGAACGACTTCGGCTCCACGGTCATCGAGGAGAACGTCGTGTCCGCCGCCGGGACCACCTACCGGATGGACCTGCAGGAGATGGAGCGGCTCATCCGCGACGCAGGGTTCACTCCCCTGCTGCGCGACACCCACTACCGGGTGCTGGGCCCCTGGCGCGCCCCGGCCCCGGCGCCCGCCGGCCGTGCCGGCAGGCCGGCCCTCCCCGCGCTTCCCGCCTCCCAGCCGCTGTCGCCGGTCAACTGAGAGGCGCCGCGTACCTGAGGATCGCGGCCAGCTCGCTGCCCACAGGCATCCGCTCGCGGGGCGTGATGTAGACCTTTCCCCTGCGGACGGCCGTCTCCACCGCAGCTCGGTCCACGAGATCCTCACCGCCTCCGAGAGCCGCCGCGGGCAGATCGTCCTCACGGACCAGCTGACGGGAGTCCTCGTGGTACCAGCCCCACACATGGGCGTCGGCGGCCGCGAAGAGAGTCTCCACCAGCCCCTCGTGCGCCGCGCGCACGACCTCCGCCAGGCTGGTGGTGGTGCGGCCCGATCCTGCGAGCTGATCGAAACGCTCCTCGTCGTCCCGGCGGATCCGATCGAAGCGAGGCCCCACGATGGCCCAGGCACGCGACCGCAGCTCGTCATCGCTGGCCATCTCGGAGTTGCCGGCGATGAACTCGTCGAGAAGGTTGGGCCATCCCGAAGCCTCCCTCAGGATCGGCAGCAGCCACTCCGCGCCGGAGAAGACTATCGGCGCCCGGAGATCGTGCAGCTGCGACTCGATCCCGCGCGCCACCTGCCGGAGGTATTCCGTCGCGCGGGTCTTCCTGGAATCCGCCGAACCCTCTCCATGGCCGTGGAAGAGGGCGCGCTCCCGGGAGGGGTGGCCGCCTTGTGCCGGCAGCACGTGCAGGAAGCGCTGCACCTGCACGACGTCGTACTTCAGTGCCTCGTCGACCCCCATGGGTACCTGCTCCAGATGCAGGCGCCTCACGCCGTCACGGGTCGCCTCCAGGAGCCTGACCTCCTTCTGGCTCACCGCCAGCACCTGGAACAGGCCATCTCCCGCCAGCAGGGGGAGCATGGGCTTGAGATGGACATGCCCGGCCACCACCACCCGCTCGGGAACGTCGAAAGGAAGATGATGGAGCTCGTGGCGGGTGGGGTCCGCGAAGAAGGCCATCCCATCCCCCCGTGGATTCGCAGGATCCTCCAGGGGGAAATGCGCGGGCGACAGCATCTTCCGTGCATCCGGACTCCGCAGACCAGCCTGGACCAGCTTTTCCTCGGCCTCCTTCAGGGCCTTCTTGAGCCGGACGGGATCCTGCCGGAAGTCGAGCTTCGCGCGATCCGTGGGGAAGTACAGGGACACGACGGGCCACCCGTTCCACCTCATGAGCGCGGCGAGGCTCGAGATCAGGTTCATGGCTTGGATCGATCCTTGGACTCTCGTTGCGCGCCGGCTCCCGCGAGCTCGGGATCCCGCGGTTGCTGAACCTCCACGCGCCGCGAGCGCGACGTCTGCTGAGGCAGCGGCATGGCGATCTCCAGGACGCCCTCGTTGATGCTGGCCGTCACCTGTTCGGGGTCGACTCCCTCCGGGATGGGGATGGCGCGCATGAAGCTTCCATAGGCACGCTCGAACCGGTAATACCCTTCGTCCTCGCGCTCTTCTTCATGCCGCCGCTCGCCTTTGATGACCAGCATGCGATCGGTGACCTCGATGTCCAGGTCGTCTTTCCGGATGCCGGGCAGGTCCGCGCGCACCACCAGGTGGCCCTTGCGCTCGAACACGTCCACCTGGGGCGACCAGGTCCGGGCAGTCGAGCCGCGTCGGAAGAACGACGGGACCCAGAATTCGTCGAACATCCGGTCCAGCTCGCCGGTGAGGCGGCTCCAGGGATCGAGATGACCGCCGCGCTCGCGCCGGGCCGGCATGGGGTTGTCTTCTCTTCTGCTGCCCATACGAAACACCTCCTTCATTTCCTTCCGCTGCTTTTCTTCTTCCGGGGGACCTTGACGCCGGCCCTCCGTGCCTTCGAGAGGCCCACGGCGATCGCCTGCTTGCGCGACATGCCGGGGTGCTCGCCTTCCTTGCGGTGGTGCATCTCTTCGCGCACGTACTTTCCCGCTCGGGTGGAGGGGGACTTCTGCATCGGCGTCACCATCGGTTCAGGTCATGCGGGGAGCGTGGCGGGCTGCTTCGGCCGGCATGTCGCTCAGACGCACGTTGGTGAGGCCCCGCAGGCAGAGCCCCAGACCCGTGAGAGCGGCCAGCTTTCCGGCGAACCGTCCATTAGCCATGCCGGCGACGCCCAAGGAGAGACCCGTCAACACGGCGCACAGGCGCTCCGCGGGCTTCCAGTGGCCGTGCGACCTCCGCAGCTCCACCGCCGTGTAGGGAACGCGATCATCCGGGTCCACGACCAGATCGCGCTCGTCCACGTGGCGGACTCCGCGGATCGAGGCCACCGTGCGGTGCAGCTTCTCCCTGTCCCGGTTCGGAACGTGGCCGGTTACGCTGACCTGTCCCTGATCGGCCTCGATCCGGATCCAGGAGGGGTGGGAGACGGATCGCCCCAGCCGCGAACGGACCCGGCTCTCCAGCACGTCGTCGGACACGTCCTCTTCCGCCGCGCAGACCGAGAGCAGACCGGCCCACCACCCCCGCGCCCTGTGGCTCACGTCGGAACTGGTTGCGCGAGCCCCTTCGCGCAGCTGGTGCCGGTAATGGGCGAGCTTGTCTTTCATGACCGAACGGCGCCGGTTGCCCGTGCTTGGATCGAACAGGTACATGAGCGTCGCGCCAACGCTCATGCCGAGGCAAAGTCCCGCCAGCTTCTTCATGTCGTTACCTTCCCGGGTTCGAGACCCTGTTGGATGAACCTGACACCTCACCTGATCGTGCATGGTGCGTGCCATGCCGGCGGCGTCCGGAAATCCCGACGTGCTAGTCTGATGGTCCCTCAGGAGGGCAGGCGTGGACGCAAAGAAGCGGATCCTCACGGGTGATCGGCCCACCGGAAAGCTCCATCTCGGACACTACGTCGGGACGCTGGCCAACCGGGTGAAGCTCCAGCAGACCTACGAGTGTTTCTTCCTGGTGGCGGACCTGCACATGCTCACCACCCGCGTGGAGCCCGAAGCGCTGAAGGAAACATCGCGAAACGTGCGCGACATCGTGATGGACAACCTCAGCGTGGGGATTGATCCGGACCGATCGACCTATTTCGTACAGTCGCTGGTGCCGGAGATCTCCGAGATCCAGCTTCTCTTCTCGATGCTGGTCACCGTGCCGCGCCTGCAGCGCGTCCCCACACTCAAGGAGGTCATGCAGGACCTGCACGTGGAGCAGCCGTCACTGGGGCTGTTGTCGTACCCGGTGCTGCAGGCCGCCGACATCCTGTGCGTGCGGGCCCACCTCGTTCCGGTGGGCAAGGACCAGGCGTCGCACCTGGAGGTCACCCGCGAGATAGCGCGCCGGTTCAACACGCTGTATGGCGAGGTCCTCCCCGAGCCCGACACGCTCATCGGCGACGTGCCCACGCTGGTGGGGACCGACGGCCAGGCCAAGATGAGCAAGAGTCTCGACAACGCCATCTACTTGTCCGACGATGCGAAGACCGTGGAGCGCAAGGTGCGGGCCATGTACACCGATCCCAACCGCGTGCGGGCCGACATCCCCGGCAAGGTGGAGGGGAACCCGGTCTTCGTCTACCACGACGCGTTCAACACCGACGCGGCGGAGGTGAACGACCTGAAGGAGCGCTACCTCAAGGGAGCCGTGGGCGACGTCGAGGTCAAGAAGAAGCTGGCGGCCGCCATCAACCGCTTCCTCGATCCGATCCGCGAGCGGCGCGCCGAGCTGGAGAAGCGGCCCGACCTGATCGAGGACGTGCTGGCCACCGGCAGCGCCCGGGCTCAGCGCGAGGCCGCGCTCACTCTTCAGCTGATGAAAGACGCGATGGGGTTGGGGTCGAAGCGGAGCGGGTGAACGCGAGGCGCAGCAGCGCCTCCTGCTCCAGCGCGTGCGCGCGCGCCGAGCCTGTGGCCGGGCTGGCGCTGGCCGAGCGCGACACGGTGAGGACCCGGCGCCCCGCCAGCCGCTCGAGCCGGGGCCTCGCGTACGACAGCCCTCCCATGTTGGCCGGCTCCTCCTGCACCCACACGATGGTGGGAGTGCTCCCGAGTCGGCGCAGCACAGCCTCCAGCTCGGCTTGGGGGAACGGATAGAGCTGCTCCAGCGCCACGATGGCGGTGCCGGCCTGCCCTCGCCGCGCGCGCTCCGCGCGCAGCTCGTGCACCACCTTGCCGGAGGCCACCAGCAGCCGATCGGCACCGCCCTGCACGTCGTCATCGTCCAGCACGGGCTGGAACCGCCCCGTGAGGAACGCCTCGCGGGGAGAGGCGGCCGGCGCCGCGCGCAGCATCCCCTTGGGGCTGAGCACCACCAGAGGCTTGCGCCACGTGCGCAGCGCCTGGCGCCGCAGCAGGTGGAAGTACTGGGCGGCGGTGGTGGGCTGGGCCACCTGCATGTTGTCCTCCGCCGCGAGCTGCAGGAACCGCTCGGGACGGGCGCTGGAGTGCTCGGGCCCCTGCCCCTCGTAGCCGTGCGGCAGCAGCATCACCAGCCCGGAGATCAGGTCCCACTTGTCCTCGCTGGCGCTCACGAACTGATCCGTGATCGACTGGGCCCCGTTGGCGAAGTCGCCGAACTGCGCCTCCCAGATGACCAGGGCCTCGGGATAGTCGCGGCTGAAGCCGTACTCGAAGCCCATCACGGAAGCCTCCGACAGCGGCGAATCGTGCACCTCGAACCAGGCCTGCCCCTCGTGCAGGTGGGACAGCGGCACGTGCTCGCTCTCGTTCTGCTGGTCCACGAGCACCGCGTGGCGCTGGTTGAAGGTGCCGCGGCGGCAGTCCTGCCCGGTCAACCTGACCGGCGTGCCGTCCCACAGCAGCGAGCCGAACGCCAGGGCCTCGGCCATCGGCCAGTCGACCGGCCTGGTCCCCATCCCCATCTCCAGCCGCTGCGCCATCCCGCGCGCCACCTTGGGATGCACGTGGAAGCCTTCGGGGATCGCCGACAGCGCGCGCCCGATGCTCTCCATCCTGTCACAGGTGATCCCCGTGTCGATCTCCATGTCCGGACGGTGCGGGCCTCCCGTGTAGGGATCCCAGTAGGACGGCAGCTGGCGCAGGACCGGCTTCTGCTTCATGGCGCGCCCTTCCGCCTGCTCGCGCCCGAACCGCTCGATGATGGCGGCCTCCATCCGCTCCAGATCGGCGTCGCTCGCCCCCGCCGAGGCCGCCCACGCGCGATGCAGCGGGGGACGCGACTCGATCGCGCGGTACAGGAGCGGCTGCGTCGCCGTGGGGTCGTCCACTTCGCTGTGGCCGTAGCGGCGGAATCCGATCAGGTCGATCACCACGTCGCTCTCGAAGCGGCCCCGGTAGTCGGCGCCCAGGGATCCCGCGCGGTGCACGGCGAGCGGGTCCTCGCCGTTGACGTGCAGGATCGGGATGTCCAGACGCCGGGCCACGTCGGTGGCGAATCGCGAGGAGTGAAGGACGGGCGGCGTGGCGGTGAATCCGATCAGGTTGTTCACCACGACGTGCACGGTCCCGCCCACCGTGTAGCCGGGCAGCCCCGCCATGTTCAGCGTCTCGGCGGCGATCCCCTGCCCCGCCAGGGCGGCGTCGCCGTGGATCAGGATGGGAACCACGCGGCGCGGCCCCGAGGTCCCCAGCCGCTGCTGGCGCGCCCGCACCCTGCCCACGACAATCGGATCGACCGCCTCGAGGTGGCTGGGGTTGGAGACCAGGTGCAGGTGCAGCACCGCCCCCGAGGAGGTGGTGTAGCGCCCCGTGGCGCCGACGTGGTACTTCACGTCGCCGCTCCCCAGGACACTGCGCGGGTCGGCGTCCTCGAATCCAGCGAAGAGCAGCGCCGGCGGCACGTTCACGATCTCTTCCATGACCGTGAGACGTCCACGGTGGCTCATGCCGATGAGGGCCACCTGCACACCGCGCGCGGCCAAGCCCTCCAGCACGGCGTCCAGCAGCGTGACCAGGGCGGCGGCCCCTTCCAGCGAATAGCGCTTGGTGCCGACGTAGCGCGCGTGCAGGAAGCGCTCGAACAATTCTGCCCGGGCCAGGCGCTCCAGCAGGCGGGCCGGCTCGGGGACGGCCACCACCGGCTCCTCCATGCGTGCCGCGAGCCAGGCGCCGCGGTCCGCGTGCCTCATGTGCATGAACTCGGCGCCGATCGGGCCGCAATAGAGAGCGCGCCAGCGATCGGCCTGCGGCCCGGCGAGCGAGTCCAGCTCGGGATGCGGCATGGGCTTCAGGCGTCCCAGGGGATCCAGGTCCGCCTGCAGGTAGCCCCACCGCCGGAACGAGTCGGCGACCGTATCGGTCGTCATGGCGCCTCCGTGAATGGCTTCATGTGAGGCGGCATGATTTCACGGGCGCATGGACGGCGCAAGCGGCCGGCCGGCTTACTCACCGGCCGCGGAACACGACGCGGCCCGGCTCGCGCCTCACCGAAGCCACCGCCTCCTTCAGGGCCGTCACCGCCGGCCCGACCCCCCGAAGGGTATCCAGCTCGAGGCGGCTCACACCATCGCCATGCACGGCGAGCCAGGAGTTGAGGATGGAGGTCTCGCGATCCTGGCCGCGGGGCGCCCCGCCCGTCCGGGCGCGGGAGAGCGCCCGGACCAGCAGGCGCCTGGCGGCGGGGAGCCCCCCGCCACGCGGGCCGATGGCCACGTGCCCCAGGTACCGCCCCTCGCGCACGACCACCACGCTCACGGCCGCGCGTCCCCGGCACGGCAGCAGCAACGCCCAGGCCCTGGACGTGTCGTACGTGGCCGGGCGCTCGTGCACCTGCTTCTGCACGTTGCCGGGCGGGTTGCGCCGCGCGATCAGCCGGGCTTCCGCAAGGAGCGCTTCCAGCTCCGAACCTTCCTCGCGGTGCTCGACGCGTGCCACCTGGTCGATGAACCGATCGCCGTGCCCGGGCCCTGCCCGGCGCGCCGCGTACGACGAGACACGGCGCCTGAGATCGCGCGCCTTCCCTACGTAGAGCAGCCTGCCACGCCCGTCGAGAAGGCGGTAGGTCCCCGGTCCGGAAGGAAGGCTGCGCACGTCTTCCGGATGAACCGACCAGGCGGGGGCGCGGGCGTCAGTCTCCGGACGGGCCGCATCGGCGGCCAGGGCCTCCGCGCTTCGCAGGCAGGCCGCCATGGCGAGGGCGGTGCTGCGCGCATCCTCCGCATCGCTCCATCGGATCCCCAGAGCCGCGGCCGCCTCGGCCAGCCCCGACGCTCTCTTCAGGCGCACCCGCCCGCGCAGGGTGGCACGCAGGGTGGTCACACCGCCCGGGACCGGAAGGCGCGACCGCCTCAGCCAGGCCCGAAGGGGGAGGCCGTCGCGCCTGGCGTCGAGCACCACCATCTCCATTGCCTCCATGCCCTCGGCCGCCTCTTCGGGCCGGAGCAGCCGCGCCCCCTCGCGCTCGTCGGCCACGGCCAGCACGACGGCGCCGCTCGCGGGGTCGGGGACCGCGGCCACCCTGCGCATGGCGCCACCGGCGGGCGTGTGCGCGGGGGCCGACCACCCCTCGGCCTGCCGATAGGTCAGCCCCTCAGGCTCCAGGACCGGGGCCATCAGGCGGGTGGCCTGCGGCTCGGCCAGCGGAGCCATCTTGAGGAACATCTCCATGAGCCGGGCGCTGGAGACGGGCTGGCCCTGCTCGATCAGGAAGGCGCGGACCCGCGCCGACAGGCCCTGCTGGCGGCGCTTCATGGTGCGCTCCCACCCATCGTGGCGCGCAGATTGTGCCTGCCGTGGATGGAGGCCTGTTTAAACACCCGAAGACTCCAAACCGAGGTGAAAGAAGCACCTTCGCGCACGAGGAACAATCTCCGCGCCACGATGGATCAGGGTACACGAGGCTGGCCATCCGGCGCGTTCCTGGTGATACCCTGCCGCCATGGAGCAGGTGCCGCCCGGCCAGACCGTCACGCAGAAATGGCCCGTTCTGACCACCGGACAGACACCGGAGGTCTCCGTCGACGACTGGCGCCTGCAGATCACGGGGCACGTGGAGCGGCCCGTGACCATGTCATGGAAGGACCTGCTCGCCCTGCCGGCGGCGCGGGTCACGTGCGACATGCACTGCGTGACCCGCTGGAGCAAGCTGGGCAGCGAATTCGAAGGGGCGCGCGTGCGCGACGTGCTGTCGGCCGCGCGGCCGGCGGCGTCGGCTCGCTTCGTGATGGCCCACTGCTACGGCGGGTACACCACGAACCTGCCGCTCGACGAGCTCATGGGTGACGACGCGCTGCTGGCCTATCGCTACGAAGGTCGGCCCCTCGAGGTCGACCATGGCGGCCCGTGCCGCCTGCTCGTCCCCAAGCTTTACCTGTGGAAGAGCGCCAAGTGGGTGAACGGCCTCGAGCTGATGGATCAGGACAAACCCGGCTTCTGGGAGAGGGGCGGCTACCACATGAACGGTGACCCGTGGAAAGAGGAGAGGTACGGATGGGCATGGTGAACAGGATCTGCTCGATGGCGATGCTGGGGGCGGCTCTGGGTATCTGTCTCGCGGCGCTTCTGGCCGGCCTGTCGCCGGGACTCATCTCGCGCCTTTCGTCCTCGAGCCTCGCAGCACCGGCCGGCCTCGCAGCACCGGCCGGCCTGGCCGCCCCGGCCGGCAACGACCCCGCCATGCGCTCCATGTCCGCAGGCGGCCTCACCACCATGACGGCCGGCGAGACCGAGCTGCGCGTCTACAGGAGGTCACCGGCGGGTGAAGGGACGTGGCCCGCCGTCGTCGTCCTGCCGGACGGATGGGGGCTGACGCAGACCTTCCAGCGCGCCCTTGATCGGATGGCCGACCGCGGATTCATCGTGGTGGCGCTCGACATCAGCGGGGGCAAGGTGGCCCGTGACGCAGACAAGGCGCGCGAGATGGGGATCCTGGTGAATCAGGAGAGCGCCATCGAGGGGACCATGGCCCTCGTCCACCACCTGAAGTTCCAGAGAGAGGTCGGAGATCACCGGGTGGGCATCCTGGGCTTCGGCGCGGGCGCCGGCATCGCGCTGCGTGCCGCGATGCGCAGCGACGAGACCTCGGCGCTCGCCGCGGTCTATCCCACCGCCACTCCTGACGCCGGGGCTCTGCGCCGGGTGGCGTGCCCGATCCTGGCGGTGTTCGGTGGAAGCGACACCCTCATCCCTAAGCCCACGGCGGAGGCGTTCCGCGCGACTCTGGAAGAGGCCGGGCGCACCGCGGACGTGAGGATCTACGACGGGGGGGGCCACGGCTTCATGAACGAGGACGCCCCGGACCACAACGCCGCGGTCGCGGCCGATGCCTGGTCGCTGGTGACCTCGTTCCTGCAGGACAGGCTGCAGGGAAGGTGATGACGACCCGGCCGGTGCGCGAGCTCGAGACCTTCCCGAACCCCAGCCCCGGCCGGGACTACGAGATAGCCTTCGACTGCCCCGAGTTCACCTGCCTGTGTCCGCGCACGGGCCAGCCCGACTTCGCGACCATCCGCATCCGCTACGTCCCCGACCGGCTCTGCGTGGAGCTGAAGTCGCTCAAGCTCTACCTCTGGTCGTTCCGCGACGAAGGGCACTTCCACGAGGCGGTGACGAACCGCATCCTGGACGACCTCGTGGCCGCCGTGGCTCCCCGCCGCATGACCATCACCGGTCAGTTCAACGTGCGCGGCGGCATCACCACCGTGGTCACCGCCTCGCACCCGTAGAGCTCACTTACCGGGCCAGCCCCAGCCCAGCAGCAGCCCGCCCTGAAGCCCGCCCGCCTGCACGTCCACGTCGAACAACTCCACTTCGCCCGTGGACCACCGCAGCGACACCCCGATGTTGAACCGCGATCCCAGGCGCCAGAAGATCCCTCCGCCGGCCCACAGGCCCAGCGTGGAATCCGAATCGTCCACGTCCCCACCGAACGGGCCCTCCACCTCGAGGGCCCCGGAGAGCAGACTCGGCCCGCCTCCCACGTACGGGTGCACGCCGTTGAAGTCCCAGATCTTGCGGACCCCTATCGCCAGCTCGCTGGTCGCGGTGTTGATGTCGAACCCGGCTTCCTCCTCCGAAGAGCCCGCGAAGTACGGATCGATGGCGATCATCACCGGCCATCCTGTCTGGCCGATGGAGATCTCCGCGCCGAACACAAATTGATCGTCCACCGGCTCCCAGTCGTCCTCGTCGAGCTGCTTGAATCCCAGATAGAAGTTCGCATGTCCTTCCGCCTCCGCCAGGGCGGGCCACGCCCCGGCCGCGAGCAGCACGGCCGACAGCACGATCCAGCGAACCGAGAGATTCCGCATCCGTTCCCTCCTTTGCGACGCTTGCATCATGTGAGCGCGTAGCGCGCTGCAAACAGGGCCGCCAGAAGATACACGATCCACGAGGCCTCGCTCACCCGGCCCGAGAGGAGCTTCAGCACGGGGAAGGCGATGAACCCCAGCGCCAGTCCGTCCGCGATGCTGAAAGTGAACGGAATGCCGGCCATCACAAGGAAAGCCGGAATCGACTCGGTGACGTCGTCCCAGGGTATCCGCGCGACGGCGCGCGCCATCAAGGCCCCCACCACGATGAGGGCGGGAGCGGTGATGGGCTGCAGGGTCGCCTCGCCGGACTGAACGCCGCCGCCCACCATGCGGACCAGCGGCGAGATCCCCAGGGACAGCAGGAAGAGCGACGCCGTGACCACGCTGGCCAGTCCCGTGCGCCCGCCCTCCTCCACGCCCGTCGCGCTCTCGATGTAGGCGGTCACGGTGGATGTGCCCAGCGACGCGCCCACCACCGTCCCCGTGGCGTCGGCCAGCAGGGCGCGCTCGCCGCGCACCAGCGTGCCGCCGCGCATCAGCCCCGCGCGCTCCCCCACCGCCACCAGGGTCCCGATGGCGTCGAACAGCGCCATGTACAGGAACACCAGCACCACGGGGGCCATCGCCCAGGTGAACACCCCGGCCAGGTCCATTTCCAGGAAGGTGGGGGCCAGCGAAGGAGGCGGCCCGATCAACCCCTGGTAGCGCACCAGGCCCAGGGCGAGCGCGGCGCTGGCGGCCACCGCCATGCCGGCCACCAGCGCCCCGCGCACGCGCCGGGCCATCAGCGCGGCGCTCACCGCCAGGCCCCCGAAGGCCAGCAGGGGCGGGGCCGACGTCACGTCTCCGAGATGGAGCATGCCCGAAGGGGGCCGCGTGACGATGCCGGCGTTCACCATCCCGATGAGGGCGATGAACAGCCCGATGCCGACGGCGATGCCGGTCTTGAGCGAAGCGGGGATCGCCTCGATGAGCCGCCCCCGCACGCGGCTCACGGTGAGCGCCACGAAGGCCACACCCGAGAGGAAGACCGCGCCCAGCGCCTGCCGCCATCCGACCCCCATGCCCGTCACCACGGTGAGGAAGAAGAAGTTCTGCCCCATTCCGGGCGCCAGCGCGATCGGATAGTTGGCCGCCAGCGCCATGATCAGCGTGGCCGCGGCCGACGCCAGGCAGGTGGCCGTGAAGACGGCGCCGAAGTCCATGCCGGCCTGCGACAGGACCGCCGGGTTGACGAACAGGATGTAGGCCATGGCCATGAAGGTGGTCAGCCCGGCCAGCGCCTCGCGTCCCGGGGTGGATCCCGCGGCGCGCACATGAAAGAGCGGCTCGACGATCCGCTCGAGGGGGCTCACCTGGCGAAAGGAAGATCCGACACGACCGCCTCGTGCTGCTTTCCTTCGATCGTCACCACGACGCGCGTGCCGGGCGCGGTCGCATCCTGCCTCAGGTAGGCCAGCGCGATCGTCTCCCGTGGCTCCCAGGAGCGCGCGGCGCTGGTGATCAGCCCCGCTTCGACGCCGGGGCGGTCGGGGGCGTCGACCCGGTCACCATGAGACGGCACCGGGGCGTCCGCGGCCAGCCTGAGGCCCGACAGGAGCCGCGAGACCTTGTTCCGCGAATCGAGGCGGGCGACCACCTCCTGGCCGATGTAGCACCCCTTGGTCCAGGAGATCGCGTCGTCCAGGCGCGCCTCGAGCGGGTTGTGCTCGAGGGTGATCTCGCGGCCGAACCGCGGCTGGCCGCGCTCGATGCGCAGCACCTCGAGCGCCTCCTCTCCAATGGGGACGGCTCCCTGCTCCAGCAGGGCCGAACGCACGGCGCCAGCGCCGTCCGAGGGGACCAGCAGGCGCAGGCCAAGCTCGTGCAGGCCCATCGTGCGCGCCGCCAGCACCTCATGCCCGGCCACCTGCACGGCCACGCTGTGGTGTCGCGGGAGCGCCTCCAGGTTCGGCGCCAGTAGAGCCGGGGCGCGCGGCCCGATCAGGTCGAACATGGCGGTGGCCTGGGTGACGTCTTCCAGCCGCACGTCGTCGCGGAATCGCAGCGACTCGATGTGCTGCTGGATCGTGGGGGACTGCCCGGGCGAGGTCACGATGACGACGTGGTCCTCGCGGACGTAGAGCATCAAGAGATCCATGAGGCGCCCCTTGTCGGTGAGCACCGCCGCGCGCGCCCCCTGCCCCGGCGACAGGGACCGCACGTCCTGCGTGATCAGACGATGGAGCAGATCGAGGCGCTTCGCACCGGTGGCCCGCAGGCGCCCGAACGTCGATCGATCGGCGATGGCCACGGCCGTTCGGGCGGCGTGATGCTGGGCTCGGGGGTCGGTGCCGTTCACAGCGCGACGATGGGAGGCTCGCCGGCGGGCGCGTCGATGAACCCGCGGGAGCGCCCTTCCTCCAGGAACCGGATGATGGCCTGCCTGCCGCGATCGCCGAAGTCTCTCGTCAGGTCGTTCACGTACATGGAGACGAAGCGGTCGGTCAGGTCGGGCTCCAGGCCGCGCGCGAAGTCCCCGGCGTAGGCCAGCGCCTGGGCCCGGTGATCCAGGGAATAGTCGATGGCCCGCCTGAGGCTGCGACCGATCGCCCCGATCACGGCGTCGCCCAGATCGCGCCTGACCAGGTTGACGCCCAGGGGAAGTGGCAGCCCGCCGGTGCGCGCTCCCCACCACACTCCCAGATCGGCCACCTTTTGCAGCCCTTCGCGCTGCCACGTGAGCTGGCCTTCGTGGATGATCAGGCCCGCCTCCACCTGGCCCGCCTTCACGGCGGCCAGGATCTGATCGAAGGGGACCACCACGTGGCTCACCTCGCCCACGGCCAGTTGCAGCGCGAGCCAGGCCGAGGTCAGCCGGCCGGGGATGGCCACGGTCACCCCCGGCAGGTCTTCCAGCTGCATGGGACGCCGCGCCACCACGATGGGGCCGTAGCCGTCCCCCATGCTGGCGCCGCACGGCAGGATGGCGTAGCGCTCCAGATGGGCGCACGCGTGCACCGAGGCGGCGGTGGTCTCCAGCTCGCCGCGCATCGCGCGGGCGTTGAGGCTCTCGATGTCCTCCAGCATCTGCTCGAACACCAGCCCCTCGGTGTCCACGGTGCCGGTGGCGAGCGGGTAGTACATGAAGGCGTCGTCGGGATCGGGGCTGTGGCCGAAGCGCACCGTCAGGATCTGGCTCATGGCCAGGATGATAACACCCCGCGCCCGGCGCTCTTGACGTGCCCGACTCCCCCCATCTAGTCTCGCGGGGGCGGCGGCACGTCGCCGCGGCGGAGGAGTCATGAAGGACGGTGACATGAGGGATACGGGATGGCCCCGGCGCCGGGTGCTGGCGGCGATCTCGTCGGTCGGAGTCGGCTCGGCTCTGTTCGGACGCGCGCTCACCACGCTTGCGGCCGGCAAGGACAAGGTCACGCCGGGGATGATCAAGGACGCCGAGTGGATCTCGGGGCTCACCTTCACGTCGGACGATCGCAAGATGATGCTGGCCGGGATAAACGAGGCGCTCAGCGACTACGCGAAGCTGCGGGCCGTTCCCCTGGACAATGCCGTCCCTCCCGCCCTCTACTTCGATCCCGAGCCGGGCCGCCGGGGCGCGCCCCCCGCCGCGGTGCAGCGCGATGTGAAGCTGCCCGAGAAAGGGACTCCCCGCCGTCCCGACTGGGGAGACGAGGTGGCCTTCCTCCCCGTCCGCCAGCTGGCGCCGCTGCTGAAATCGAAGCAGATCTCCTCGGTGGAGCTGACCCGGCTCTACCTCGACAGGCTGCGCCGGTTCGATCCCACCCTGTCGTGCGTGGTGACCCTCACGCAGGACATGGCGCTGCGCCAGGCCGAGCAGGCCGACAAGGAGATCAGCGCCGGCAAGTACCGCGGGCCGCTGCACGGCATCCCGTGGGGAGCGAAGGACCTCCTCGCCGTGGCCGGCTACCCCACGACCTGGGGCTCGGTCCCCTACAAGGAGCAGTTCCTGGAGGTCAACTCCACGGTGGCCGACCGGCTGGAGAAGGCCGGTGCGGTGCTGGTGGCCAAGCTCTCGGTCGGAGAGCTGGCCTGGGGAGACGTCTGGTTCGGCGGCATGACCAAGAACCCCTGGAAGGCGAGCCAGGGATCGAGCGGGTCGTCGGCCGGCTCGGCCTCCGCGACGGCGGCCGGCCTGGTGGGCTTCGCCGTCGGCACGGAGACCTGGGGGAGCATCGTGTCTCCCTGCACGCGCTGCGGGTCGACGGGACTGCGTCCCACGTTCGGGCGTGTGAGCCGGCACGGCGCCATGGCGCTGTCGTGGAGCATGGACAAGATCGGACCGATCGCCCGGTCGGTGGAGGACTGCGCTCTGGTGTTCGCCGCCATCCACGGGGCCGACGGCCTCGATCCCACGGCCGTGGACCGTCCATTCGAGTGGCCGCCCAGGCGCGATCCGAAGACCCTGACGGTCGGCTACGTCGCGTCCCTGTTCGAAGAAGATCGGGCCAAGGACGCCCCCGAGGATCAGAAGGCCGCGGCCAGGGAATGGGCCGGCTACGACCAGCGCACCCTGGAGACGCTTCGCGCCATGGGGGTGAAGCTCGTGCCGATCGAGCTGCCGTCGAGCTACCCCGTGCCGCCTCTGGCCGCCATCCTGGGGGCCGAGGCCAGCACGGCCTTCGACGAGCTGACGCGCAGCGGCAAGGACGACCTGATGGTGCGCCAGACCGCGGACGCGTGGCCCAACGTCTTCCGGCAGGGTCAGCTCATTCCTGCGGTGGAGTACCTGCGCGCCTGCCGCGTGCGCACGCTGGTGATGCGCGAGATGGAGAAGTCCATCGCCGGCGTGGACGCCTACGTCGTGCCGTCGTACGGAGGCGACAACCTGCTGCTCACCAACCTGACCGGCCACCCGTGCGTCGTGCTCCCCAACGGCTTCCGGTCGTCTGACGTGACGCCCACCAGCATCACCTTCATGGGGAAGCTGCACGGCGAGTCGGACCTGCTCGCGCTGGCCATGGCCTACCAGGACGCGACCGATTTCCACCTGAGGCGGCCCCCCATCGCCCCGGCGGGGTGAGGGCCGTCAGGAGGCTGACCGCGCGCGCAGCAGCATCAGCTGACCGATCACGATCCCGGCGGCCGCGGCGAAGCTGACGGCCGGCAGGCCGCCCCAGGCGTACAGCGGTCCCATCAGGGCCGCGCCCGCGGCGATCGACAGGTCGTAGGCGGTGAAGTAGACGGCCAGGGCCGCGACGCGCTGATCGTGCGGCGATCGATCCACCGTGAGCGCTAGGAGCCCCGGGAAGGCTCCCCCTCCCACGCCCACGCCATAGAGGAGCGCCGAGGCCCACAGCGCCCCGGGCGAGCGCAGGCCCAGCAGCGCCATGCCGGCGGCCCCCAGCAGCAGGGTGGGGTGGATGATGGCCAGACGACCGACTCGATCCGACAGGCGCCCCAGGAGCGGCCGCGCGATCATGATGCAGGCGGCGTACAGGGTGAACCACGCCGCGGCCCGCCGCGGGTTTCCCGCGAACTCCAGCGGCAGGAACGCGATGACCACGCCGTAGGAGAGGCTCGACACGAGGGCCACGGCCGAAGGGAGGATCGCGCCGCGAGGTATGTTGGAGAGGAGGCCACCGGTCTGCGGCGCTTCGACAGCCGCGCCGCGCGGCTCGCGCACCGTGGCCACCAGTGCTGCGGACAGCAGGGCCAGGCCCCCCGCCACGTGAAAGACCGCCTCGTGCCCTCCGACCGAGAGAAGCAGGGCCCCGGTGGCCGGGCCGGCCGCCATGGCGATGGTGGGAGCCATCCCCCAGATGCCGATCGCCTCGCCGCGGCGCGATGCGGGCGTGAGCTGCGTGACCAGCGTGCCCAGGGCGGTGCTGGTCCATCCCCAGCCGATCCCCAGCAGCACACGCGACGTGAACAGGCCGAGCCTGCCCGGCAACAACGCGTGCCCCGCCGAAGCCACTGCGAACAGGATCAGCCCGACCAGGAGGAAGGGCTTCTGCCCGAACCTGCGCACGGGACTCCCCGACACGGCCAGGCGCGCGGCCGCCGCCGTGAGCGAGGGGAGCGCCACCAGCCATCCGATGAGCGCCGGCCCGGCCCCCCGCGAAGCGACGAAGCCGGGCAGCGCCAGCACCAGGAAGTAGAGGCCGAAGAACACCACCATGGTGGCGAGCGTCACCCGCACGAAGGCAAGCGACCACAACGGTTCGCGCATCTTCTCCATGCTAGACTCGCCTTCGATGAAGTCCTACCTCGATCTGCTGCGCCACGTGATGCAGCAGGGCCAGCCGCGGCGCGATCGCACCGGGACCGGGACGCTGAGCGTGTTCGGGCACCAGATGCGCATCGATCTCGAAAGCGGCTTCCCGCTGCTCACCACCAAGAAGCTGCACGTGCGCTCGATCGTGCACGAGCTCCTGTGGTTCCTCTCCGGAAGCACGAACGTGGCCCCGCTGCACGAGCACGGCGTCACCATCTGGGACGAGTGGGCCGACGCTCGAGGCGACCTGGGCCCCATCTACGGCCGGCAGTGGCGATCCTGGCCGGCTCCCGACGGCCGCACCATCGATCAGATCTCCCAGGTGATGCAGGCCATCCGCCGCGAGCCCGACTCGCGGCGGCTGATCGTGAGCGCCTGGAACGTGGGAGAGATGGACCAGATGAGGCTGCCGCCGTGCCACATTCTCTTCCAGTTCTACGTCGCCGGGGGCCGCCTGTCGTGCCAGCTCTACCAGCGCAGCGCCGACGTCTTCCTGGGCGTGCCGTTCAACATCGCCTCGTATGCCCTGCTCACCATGATGATGGCGCGCGCCTGCGGCCTGCGCCCCGGGGAGTTCGTGCACACGTTCGGCGACCTGCACCTGTACCTGAACCACCGCGAGCAGGCGGCGCTGCAGCTCACCCGCGAGCCACGCCCGCTCCCGACGCTCGAGCTGAACCCGAGCGTCGCCTCGCTGTTCGACTACACGTACGAGGACATCACCCTGCACGGCTACGACCCCCATCCGTCGATCAAGGCGCCGGTCGCCGTATGACCATCTCCATCATCGTCGCCCTGGCGGCCAACGGCGTGATCGGGCGCGGCAACGAGCTGCCCTGGCGCCTCAAGGAAGACCTCGCGCACTTCAAGGCGCTCACCATGAACCACGCCGTGATCGTGGGGCGGCGCACCTTCGAGTCGATCGGACGGCCCCTTCCGGGACGCAGCCTCATCGTGCTGACGTCGCGGCCGGACTACTCGCCCGATGGCGTGGAGGTGGCGGCGTCGCTCGACGACGCGCTGAAACTCGCCCACGGCGACGAAGTGTTCATCGCCGGCGGAGCCGAAGTCTATCGTCAGGCCCTGCCGGTGGCCGGCCGTCTCTATCTCACGCGCCTGGAGCGCGACTACTCCGGCGACACGTTCTTTCCGCCTTGTGACCTGACCGGATGGTCCCTGATCCATCAGGAGCGGCACGACGCCCGCGGCGACCAGCCGGCCTTCTCGTTCCTGACGTACGAGCGCGCCGCGTAGGGCGCCGAGGCTCCCATGAACATCGTCGATCACGCCATCGAAGACTACATGCGATCCCTGATGCCCTCCCCCGATCCGGTGCGCGCCGAGATGGAGGCGCTCGGGGCGAAACGCAACTTTCCGATCATCGGCCCGCTGGTGGGAAACTTCTGCGCGCTGCAGGCGAGGGCCATCCAGGCGCGGCGCGTGTTCGAGATGGGGTCGGGCTTCGGCTACTCCACGCTGTGGTTCGCGCGCGCGGTGGGCCCCGGCGGGCTGGTCGTGCACACCGAAGGGTCGGCCGACAACTCCCGCCAGGCGCGCGACTTCCTCGAGCGCGCGGGTGTGGCAGCTTGGGTTCGCTTCGAGGTGGGCGACGCGCGGGAGGTCCTGTCCGCGGAGATCCGTGGCGGGGACACGCTGCCGTTCGACGTGGTGTTCTGCGACATGGACAAGGAGCAGTATCCCGACGCGCTGCCGATGGCCCGGCGCGCGCTGCGCAAGGGCGGGCTTCTGATCTGCGACAACATGCTCTGGTCGGGGAAGGTGCTGGAGCCCGCGAGCGCCGACGAGGCGACCCGCGGGATCCTGGAGATGACCCGCCTGCTACGGCAGGCCGAGGATTTCCAGACCACCTGGGTGCCGCTGCGCGACGGGGTGACCGTCAGTCTGAAGCTGAAAGACTGACGATCTTGCCGCCGTCGGTGTCGTAGCGGAAGATCAGCTGGGCGGGGTCGGATCGCTCGGGAATCTGGAAGACCACCGACCCCGTCTGCTTCATTCCGGGCTGCAGATCCACGTGGGCGTAGCCGGCCGGCTGCCCCATGTCCAGCACCTGCGCGCTGAAGGGGTGCAGCGTCCCGGCGGTGTCCCGCAACGAGAAATCGAGGGCGCGCAGCGTGACCGGGTCGCCCGACTGGTTGTCGAAATCGAAGCGGACCTCGAGGAACTTCATCCCCACGCGGGCCTGGAGGAACTCCAGCTTTGGAGCCTGATTCAGCTCCACCGTGTGGATCACGTAGTCGTCGAACGGGCCCCCGCCGCATCCTGCCGCCAGCAGGAGCGAGAGCCCGAGGGCCGGGATCCACGGGCGCACGGCGCTAGTCTCCCACGGGAATTCGCATGAACCCGCGCACGCCCGCCTCGCGCTCGTCGGGCACGATCTTCAGCCGCCCGGCCGAGACCGTGTCGCGCACCAGCCAGAACGAGGCGGCCCCCGAGGCCTCGAGGCGTTCCATCAGCCGCTCCAGGTCGGTCCCGGGTCGCACGTAGAGCAGGAACCGGGTCGCCGACAGCGGCGTCAGCAGCGGGGCCACCGCGGGCAGGTCGGTCAGGATGGCATCCCCTTCGGGGACTTCGCGCTCCACACGCTGCACCATCGCCGCGTGCGCCGACTTCACCGCGACCAGGAACCGCAACCCCATCCCCTGCACCGTCACGCCGAGCACCAGCGCCGCGCACAAGCCGGCCATGGCCAGCCTTCCGCCCTGCCGCCGCGCTCCCGCGGCCACGGAGGCGACGATGGCGATCACCATCATGGGAGCCACCGGAAGCAGAAGTCTCGGCCCCCACTGGAGCTCGCCCGCCGGCGCCGGCTGGCCCATGCTTCCCATGCTCAGCGCCATCACGGTGAACAGGGCCGCCGTCCAGGCCATCAGGCGTGCCGGCCAGCCGGGCGAGGCGCCCGGAATCAGCAGCAGGATGGGGGCCAGCGCCACCAGAGGCATCGTGGCCGCGAGGCTCCCCGGCACGCCCGACTGCGCCAGCAGGGGCTGCCCCGACAGCGCGGTCGCGGCCGTGGCGCCGGGCCCGGCGG
>JBOGOC010000002.1:0-136072 GCA_050747525.1 Candidatus Polarisedimenticolia bacterium
CGCCCAGCTGGCCGCCATCCACCGCGAGGAGGGGCGCCGCAACGCCGAGCGCGAGGAGCTGATGCAGGCGGCCTCCGTGCTGGAGACGATGGCCGGCCTCATCGAGGACGACCCGGCACGGCTCGCCTGGTTGGCGGACTCCCGTCGATCCGACGTCATGCGGCGGGCCGCGCCGCTCACCCCCGTCGCGCGCCGCGCCCCGGGCGAGCGTGGCGAAGCGACCCCCGAGCGCGCGCTTTCGGCGATGTTCGAGCTGAGCGGCATCATCAACACGATGTCGGACCTGGACACCATGCTGGCCCGCCTTCTGGACGTGGGCCTGGGGATCGTCTCCGCCGAGCGCGGCCTGATCATCCTGCTCAACGAGGCCGGCGCCCAGGAGGTGGCCGCGGCGCGCGACCTGGAGGAAGAAACCGTCCGCGACGCCCTGGCGTACAGCCACAGCGTGGTGAAGGAAGCCGCCTCGGGCCAGGTGGTCATCGCGCTCGACACCCACCAGGACGACCGGTTCCGCAAGTACCGCAGCGTCAGCCTCTATGCCATCAAGTCCCTGATGTGCGTCCCCATGCGCGTGCGCGAGCAGATCATCGGCACCGTCTACGTGGACAGCCGCCGCCAGGGGATCCCCTTCACCGAGCAGGATCTGCGGTTCCTGGAGGCCTTCGCCAACCTGGCCGCCAGTGCCGTGGAGCAGGCTCGCCTGCACGACAAGCTGGCCACCGAGAACGTCTACCTGCGCCGTGAGGCCGCCGAGCGCCACCACTACCAGAACATCATCGGCAAGAACGTGAAGATGCAGGCGGTGTACGACCTGATGGAGAAGGTGGCGGCGTCCAACCTGCCCGTCCTCATCCAGGGGGAGAGCGGGACCGGCAAGGAGCTGGTCGCGCGCGGGCTGCACTACAGCAGCCCACGGCGTCACCGCAAGTTCTACAGCGAGAACGTGGCCGCCATCCCCGACACCCTGCTGGAGAGCGAGATGTTCGGTCATGTGCGCGGCGCCTTCACCGGAGCCGATCGCGACCGCAAGGGGCTGTTCGAGCTGGCCGACGGCGGGACGCTCTTCCTGGACGAGATCGGCGACATGTCACTGCCCATGCAGGCCAAGCTGCTGCGCGCCCTTCAGGACGGCGAGATCAGGCCGGTGGGAGGCAAGGACATCCGCAAGGTGGACGTGCGCATCATCTCGGCCACCAACAAGGATCTCGAGCAGATGATCAAGGACAAGGTCTTCCGGGAGGACCTGTTCTACCGGCTCAACGTGGTGCGCATCCCCCTGCCTCCGCTGCGCGAGCGAAAGGAGGACATCCCGCTGCTGGTGGATAGCTTCCTGACCAAGGCGGCCCGCGACAGCGGCGCGGCCCCCAAGCGCATCGACATGGGGACGCTGCAGCTGCTGCTGAGGTACGCGTGGCCCGGCAACGTGCGTGAGCTCGAGAACGAGATCCTCCGGCTGGCCGTGCTGTGCCCCGGCGAGGTGATCACCCAGCGGGACCTGATGGACAATGCCGAGCTGTACGACAAGATCACCCGCCTGGACGACCAGCAGGCCTTCACCCGCCTCGAAGAGCTGGAACGGCTCCAGATCGAGAAGGCCCTCATGGAGGCGGGGGGAAACCGGGCCCGTGCCGCCGACCTGCTTGGAATCAGCCGGGCCACCATCTTCCGCAAGCTGCGCAAGTACAACTTCCCTCAGTGATCCCGCGCCCCCGGTCGGATCTCACGGTCTCGGCCGGCCGGCTCGATCGAGTCTCAGGTCGAGACCACCCCGGCTCGCCCCCTGCTACGATGAACTCGACGTAAATCGGCTTAAGTTTCTGTTATACAAAGACTTGACTGAGTATCTACGCGCCGTGAACCAGGCTGGCACGCCTCATGCTATGTACGTTGTCGAAACTGGGGCAAGAGAAGTCAACCGGGCACCACACAGGGAAGTACACAGGGGGGGTTGGTCAAATGAAGAAGGTGGCGGCACTGGCAATCGTGGCGTTGGTGGCGGTGGCGGCGAGCCAGCCGTCCGTGGCGGGCGTTGGTGGATGCAGCCCGCGTGCGGGCGTCGGAGGCTGCTGGCAGCTCACGGCATCGAATCCTCAGCCCAGGACTCTGACCGTTGTCGACTCGCTGCGGGGCGCGATCCCTGCCGAGGTTCTGGCCATGCTGAGGGCCCTGCTCCAGGAGAAGAGCACCAGTGACCGGCCTCCGGTGATCGAGACGCCGCAGTCGGTGACCACCGCCGGCGTGGGCGGCTGCTTCCCGCGCCCGGGCGTCGGGGGTTGCTGGCTGTAAGACCTGACAAGAGATCTTTCCAAGGGGCGCCCCGCAAGCGCCCCTTTTTTTTTGTGGAACCGCAGGGACACTTCGCCGTACGTTGACACCATGAAGGGGCACTCGATCCGGCTCCTGCTGACTTCCATTCTTGCCGGGGCCGCCGCCGCGGCGACATCCCTGCCCGCCGCGCCCCGGCAATCCCCCGCACCGGGCGCCGCCTCCACGGGCGGCCGTCCGGGCGGTCACGAAGTGGTGATCCTGGCGCATGGCATGGGCCGGACCCGTTTCTCCATGGCCTCGCTGGCCACAGCCCTCGAGCACGAAGGGTTCGAGATCGTCAATTACGGGTATCCCAGCCGCAGCGACTCCATTGCCAGACTCGCCCAGGGGCTGGCCAGCCGTGTCCAGAAAGAGGAAGCCCGTCCCGAGGTCACGAGCGTTCATCTGGTAGGCCACAGCCTGGGAAACATCCTGATCCGCTGGGTGATCGCCAACCGCCGCCCGGCAAAGCTGGGACGCATCGTCATGCTGGCCCCTCCCAACCGGGGCTCGCACCGCGCGGACCTGGCGGCCCCATGGTTCTCGTGGCTGTCGGCTCCCCTGCCCGAGCTCACCACGTGGGACACCAGCACGGTGAACACCATTCCCACGCCCGCCGACGTGCCCATCGGCATCATCGCCGGCTCGCACGACGGCACGGTCCCCGTGACGCAGACCTTCCTCGAGGCGCCCTGCCTGTGCGACCACGTGGTGGTCCCGTCGGGGCACACCTTCATCATGCGCCACCAGCTGGTGCACCGCCTCACCACCGACTATCTCAAGAGCGGGTCGTTCTTCGACTGAGCGGCGTCAGGGACGGCCGAAGTCCTGCGGGATGCTGAACAGGCGCATGCGCCGGTAGAGCTTCTGGCGATGCCACCCGATGAATCGGGCCGTCTTGGCCTTGTCCCCCCTGAACTTGATGAGGGCGTTCTCGATCATCACGATCTCGTGAGGCCGGTCGGCCTCCCTGGGGTAGCCGCCGGAGCGCTCGGCCAGCACGTGATCGATGATGCCGTCGGGAAGCGAGTCCACCCCGATGACCGGCCCGGGCGCCAGCACGGCGGCCCGCTCGATAACGTTCTGCAGCTCGCGCACGTTGCCGGGCCAGACGTAGCGGGACAGCATCTCCAGGGCCTCCTTGCTGATCCCTCGCCTCACTCCGCCACGCACGCGCGCGAGAAAGTGCTCGGCGAGCAGCGGCACGTCCTCGCTCCTCTCCCGGAGCGGTGGCAGCCTCAGCCCCACCACGTTGAGCCGGTAGTAGAGATCGCCCCGGAAGGTGCCGGCCTCCACCATTTCCTGAAGCCTGCGGTTGGTGGCCGAGATGATGCGCAGGTCGGTGCGGACGAGATCTCTCCCCCCGAGCGGCCGGAACTCCCCCTCCTGAAGGACGCGCAGCAGCTTGGCCTGGATGCGCTGGCTCATGTCCCCCACTTCGTCGAGGAACAGCGTTCCCCCGTCGGCCAGAGCGAACAGGCCCCGCCGGTCCCGCTCGGCCCCGGTGAAGGCGCCGCGCACGTGGCCGAACAGCTCGCTCTCGATGAGGCTTTCGCTCAACGCGGCGCAGTTCTCTCCGAGGAAAGGCCCCCCCGCCCGAGGGCTGGCCAGGTGGATGGCGCGCGCCACCAGCTCCTTCCCCGTGCCGCTCTCACCCTCGATGAGGACGTTCACGTGGCTGGCCGCCACCTTCATGATGAGCCTGGTCAGCCGGACGATGGCCGCGCTGCGCCCGACAATCCCCGGACAGACGCCTTCCCCCTGGGGCAGCACCATTTCCCTGAGCCTCCTCCCGAAACCTTCCGCGCCTCAGGTCCTAGCAGCGAGCATGCCCGCGGACCGCGTGACACACGGGTGTGGAGGCGCGCGTGGGGCTCGTCTTCAAGCCTCTGTCACTGAACGGGTTGGAGGCGCGGCCCATTCGAGCGTGGGCCCGGACAGATCTGTAACACTCCCTGTCACAGCTTCCGACCCGGACCTCCCCCGGACCTAAACGCCGGCTCACCCGCTTCTCAACGTTTCGGTGCGGCGACCTGTATCAGCAGCCGAGACCGGTACGTTTTTCATGGGGAGGTTCACGATGAAAGGGCTCCGTGAGTCCGCCGTGAGTGGCTCCGTCATTCTTCATGGCGGGGCGATTCTCATCCTGATAGCCGCGTCCTATTTGCGTGTGGAGGCCCTGACCGAAACCGCGAAGCAGCCGGCACCCCTGCGTTTCATCCCCCCGGCCGCTGCAGCCCCCGCCGCAGCGCCTCGACCGCCAGGTCGGCCGGCTGCTGCCAGGGTCGAGCCCGTGAGGGAAAAGGAACCGATCCAGCCGCCACAGGTTTCCGACGAGCCATTCGCGGACCCGGAGGATCAGGAAGTCGTTCAGGGATTCCCGGGCGGGATGGAGGGGGGAATTGAAGGGGGCGCAACGGGCGGCCATTCGCAGGGAGCGATGGGAGGTCTCCCCGGTGGAGAGGGAGCCGCCGTGGATGGCGGCCTGCCCGGCGCGTGGTCGGATGAGGACGTCCCCGTCTATCTCACCGGCGAGGTGAGGCCGCCCCAGCGCACGACCTTCGTGAAGCCCGAATACCCCGAGATCGCCCGCAGGGCCCGCGCGGAAGGCAAGGTCATCCTGGAGATCGTCGTTGGCAGGACGGGAGAGGTCGAGTCTGTGAGGGTCCTCAGATCTCAGCCTCTGTTCGATCAGGCGGCCATCGAGGCCGTGGCCAGGTGGAGGTACAACCCGGCCCTTCAGAGCGGGCAGCCGGTCCGTGTGTACCTGACGGTCATTGTGGAGTTCGGGCTCAATTGATCGGCCGCACGCGGCTCCCCACGCGGGTCCCGCCGTGCTATGGTGAGGAACATCCCGCCCCGCACATGTCTGCCATTTTGTCTGTGGAGGCCGTCTATGGCACGCACGTCCGTCGCCCGGGAAATCCTGACAATCCGCCGTTCCTTCGCCCAGCTCGCTGCGGCGTTCGAACGGATCGGCCCCGTGCTCACCGAGCGCGAGACCGAGGTCCTCGAGGCCCGCAAGGCCATGCGTCCCAGGAGAGTGTTGAAGCTCTCGGCGAAGCGGCGCGCGAACCTCGAGGTCCAGGGGAAGTACATGGGAACGATGCGTGGCCTCAAGCCGGCTCAGAGGGCCGTCATCAAGAAGATCCGGCTCGAAGAAGGGATCGCGGCCGCGATCAAGGAGGCCCAGAGGCTGGCTCGGCGTGACGACTTCACAATGACCCAGGTTGGATAGCCATAGCGTCCACGACTTGCTCGCGTCCCTGGTGGACGGCTGGAACCGGAGGGACTGGCAGGCCTTCGCCAGCTGCTTCGCGGACCAGGCCGATTACGTGACGGGCGAGGGAGTGCGCTGGTCGGGCAGGTCCGCCATCCGGCAGGGCATGGAAGATCTGTTCGCGTCCGGCGGGACCGGCGGGAAAGCTTCGATCACCCGGAAAACCCTCAGGGAGCTCCGGCCCGGGATCGCGGTGGCCCATCTGCACTGGCAGCTCGTGGATGGCGCCGGAAGTCCGGACGGAACGGCCCTGCCGGGGCAGGGCGTGTCCGTCTTCGTGCTGGCGCTCCACGGTGACCGGTGGCTGATCGAGGCGGCCCAGAACACCGACGGCGCGCCGGCCGGTTGATCAGCGGGGTCGCCGGCCCGGAGGCTTGACGCGTGGCCGAGGGAGCTTGACGACGGGCGTACGCACGCGCAGCTTCTCGATGCCCGGAGCCCGCTGGCGGGGACGCCTCTTGTGGTGATCGGACTTCATGCCTTGCATGATTCCAAGGCGCGAGGCGTAGAGTCAAGAACATGACCACCTTCGCCGCCACGACCGGCGCGGACGGAGAGCGGCATCCGCTCACCTGCCTGTTGCTCTTCCCCCCTCGTTCGTGATACTCAGGACATGTTCGGCCGGCGGCGCATGGGGGCGCCGCGGGCCCGTCTGCGACGAGGGAAAGCGAGGGACATGGTGATGAGGCGCGGATCCGAGGCATTGGCGTTCACGGGGATTCTGCTGGTGGCGGCGGCCTGCGGGTCGCAACAGGGAGGAGCGGGCGGCCCCCTTCCCAAGGGTGTCACGTGGGCGCACCACATGGGAGGCGCCATCACCTCGCGGCCCACGGTGATGGGTGACAAGCTTCTGGTGGCCTCGGCAAACGGAAGCCTGCAGATGCTGTCGCGAAAAGATGGCAGCGTGAAGTGGTCCTACGACGCCCGCACCGACGCGCCGGAGGCCGCCTTCCATCACCGGCCGGTCCTCGTCGATGGCCTGATCCTCAACGCCACCGAGGCCAAGGGATCGGGCCACGTCTACGCCTTCGACGCCTCCTCGGGGAAGGTGGTCTGGAAGCACGCGCTGGGAGCCGATCCCAACAGCGGTGCCGGCGGCTCGGTCACGGACGTGATCCAGCGCGACGGCCACGTGTACGCCATCGGCCTGGACGGCATGATGGTGTGCCTCGATCTCAAGAGCGGGAACAAGATCTGGGAGGCCGGTCCCGTGGAGACGCGGATCGCGCCGGCCGCCGGACCGACGTACGTCTACGCCGCCGTGGGCATGACGCACATGCACGGACTCGACCCGATGACGGGAGCCACCGCGTGGGACGCCGATCTCAACGCCGTGGTCACGACCGGGCTTCTGGCCCATGGTGAAGAGGTGTACGCCGGGACCTCTCCCTTCCGCATGTTCCGCATCGACGGGAAGACGGGGGCCGTCCTGGTGAAGATGGCCCTGCAGGGGAAGCCCGTGTACAACCCCATCATCTCCAATGGCGCCGTGTCGGTCTTCCTGCGCGACGCCAACGGCATCGGCGACACGGCCAACACGATCATCTCCCTGGACGCAGGCCTGAGCAAGATCCTCTGGGGCCGCAAGGCGGCCGGGGAGTGGACGTCGCGCAATCCCCAGATCTACGAGGACGTGGTCCTGGCCGGCGACAATGCCGGAGAGCTTTTCGCCTACGGGCAGGCCGACGGCATGAAGAAATGGAGCTTCAAGATGAATCAGGGGCTGGGGGCCATCGGCACGTCCGACGAGATGCTGTACGTGGGCACGCTGGAAGGATTGGTGTACGCCTTCCAGCCCCCGGGCAAGGGGTCGGCCGGCCTCTGAGGCTCAGGGGCCGGACGCCCCCGCGCCGCGCATCTTCAGCAGGGCGCCCACGATGAGGGCTATACCCACGATGATGGGGAACAGCGGCCAGATGACATCCATGTCGGGGATGATGCCCAGGTTGTGCAGCAGAAAGAGGGTCCCCACCCCCAGCACGATGAGACCACCGATGAGCATCCCCCGTGCGTCCTCGCGTTTCGTGTCCTGCATCGCGCCTCCTCCGGCCGGCCGCGGGCCGGCGCATGGCCGATGATTTCACGACGGGCCTTCGCCGCGCAAGCCGTGGGGCCGTTTCTCCTCTGGGCGCTGGCCGCAGCCTCCGGGCAGGACGCTCCGAAAACCCCCATCGAGATCATCGCGGAAAAGCAGGAAGCGCTCGGCTTCGTCCAGCCGAAGCCGGTGGCCCCCACGACCCTGATTCCGCCGGCACCATCGATGTCCGGCAGGGAGTCCCGGGGCCGGCCTTTCTGAACCAGACGGTTGCCATCAAGGAGATCGAGGCCCGCTTCCCGGATGCGACCTTCGGCCCCACCGGAGGCCTCGACCCGAAAGGGCGGATCGGGAGTCCTTGGAACCGTGGAAGTTCTCCCGGAGAATGAGGGTGTTCGCCTCCTCAGGCTCCACTCCTTCATGAAGACATCCCCCTTGCAGACCGTGGAAGGCATCGGCGGGAAAAGCACCTGCGAGGAGGTGCGCGCTGCCTACGGAACCCCGGCCAGGAGCCAGGGAAAGCCAGGCTCGGAATCGCTGGCGTACCAGTTCGGCGGGACGACCGCCTACTTCCAAAGCGAGGAAGGGCACCTGAGCCATCTGATCGTCGGCGACGAGACCGACCGTCTCAGACAGCTGGAGTCCGAGCCGTGATGCGGGTCCGTAAGGCGTAGGGCGAATCCCGGACGACGAACCGCCAGGGGAGCTCGGCCGCCTTGCGGATGCCGATGCGAGGGGTGGCCAGCCAAGCCGCCGCAGGCTGGCCGTCATCTTCTATCCACAGCGGCTCGCACGTGAGGTCGCGGCCGTAGCACGCGCGATCGATCCCCATCGCCTGGGCCAGCTTCCCCGGCCCCGATGCCAGCTGGGCCAGCTCCGGGCGGCGGCGGCGCCGCCTCATGGCCAGGATCCCCTCGAGCGGCTCCAGGGCGCGGATGAGCACCCCCGAGCCGATCCCTTCGCGGTCGGTCACCACGTTCATGCACCAGTGGTTGCCGTAGGTGAAGTAGACGTACGCGTGGCCGGGGGGGCCGAACATTGCGCGGTTGCGCGGCGTGGGGCCCATGTGGGAATGGGACGCCGGATCGTCCGCTCCCATGTAGGCCTCGACTTCCAGGATCCTGCCCGCGGTGAGGACGCCACGGCGGCGATGACACAGCACCTTGCCCAGCAGGCGCGGCGCCACCTCGAGGGCCGTGGCCGCATAGAACGATCGATTGAGGATGGCCGCCCGGCTGGCCGTCACGATTCCGAGGAAAGCCTTTCGGCCGCGGCGATGGCGGCCTCGATCCCTCTCATGGCCCGGATCTTCTTGATGCGCGCGCGACCCGCGGGCCGCATGCCCCGCATCATTCCCATGTACTTGCCCTGCAGCTTGAGCGCCGCGCGGCGACGTGCCGTGAGCCGCGGCTTTCTCCGCGCAGTCCGCACGAGGACGGCCCCATGGTGCCCGCCCGCCCCGTTCACCATGAGCGGGGTGATGCGCTCGAACGAGAGCGCGAGCCGGGTGAAGGAGTCGCCGATGGTGGCCAGCTCCCTCGCCAGGACGCTGTGTTGTCGAGGCATTGTTCTCCTCCACAAAGTGAATGTGCTACCAGCGACGCAGTCTCGAAGCTCCGAGATCCAGCCATCCGCTCAGCACCACACGGTACTCCCCCGTCTGAGGATCGACGGATTCCAGGCTCACGCGAGAGCTGGTCGAGTTCAGGATGACGTCGCCCAGCTTGGCGTACAGGAGTCTGGGTGAGGGCATTTTCTCCAGCGACTGAAAGTCCTCGATATAGAACCTGGGCATGTCGCGCTCCTCATGTGTGACGTCAATGACGGATTCCTCATCATCCATCAGTCATGAGTCGGCGTCAATCGAAGGACTCACGAAGGTCCCTAAGGGAATTCCCTAGACTCGACCTCAACCGCCTCCGGCGACGAGCATCAGGTTCTCGCGGCGGGCGCGCAGGACGGGAGCGAGCGCCAGGAGGCAGAGGAGGGACAGGGGCACGCACAGGGCCAGCCAGACTGCCGAGACCAGCGCGGAGATCCCCGGCATCTCGAGCCAGGTTCCCGCCACCAGCACCAGCGAGGCGGGGATGGCGGCCGCCATCGTGACCAGCGAGCCCAGGAGCACGGCCATCCCGTGCGCGTTGCCGCCGCCCCCCATGCGGGACAGGTCGGCGCGCCGCGGGAAAAGGATGGACAGCACCGCCGCCACCGGGATCGCCAGGATCACGATCGACGCGGCGCCCAGGATCGACGACAGCCACGACCACAACGAGCCGCCTGGAACCGCGAACAGGGACGCCACCAGGCACAGCGCGCAGGAGATGGCGGCGAGCCACGTTCCACCCGCTGCCTTTCCGAGCAGGAGGTCCCGATCGGTCACCGGGGCCAGCAGCTGCATCGTCAGTCCGGCCCGGTCCGACGCGAACTGGTTCATCAGGATCGGCTGCAGCGAGAGCATGGTGAGGAGGGCCCCGATCCCGAACAGCGTGGGCCCGTCGAGGGAGAAGATCCCCAACGTCTGATCGATCCCGGAGACGCTGTGGAAGAGCAGGCCCATCAGGAACAACGCCGGCGCGTTGAAGAAGACCCCCATGCGCCCACGCAGGCTCCGCAGCGCGGTGGTGACCTGGGCGCGCGCCACACCGGCCGCGCCGGGGCCGAGCCCCGGGAGGGGTGTCTCACGGCCCGGCTTCCCGAAGCCCCCCCGCCGCGTCCCGGAGGCGGCTGTCGACGTGAGCAGGCGCGCGTGCACCTTCGAGGAGACCCAGAAGAGAAGGGCCCCTTCACCCAGCAGCAGGCCGATGCCCGCCAGGACCGCTCCCGGCCTGCCGTTCAGTCCGGCCCTCACCGTCCACGCGTACATCTCGCTCGGCAGCGGGACGGTCCAGGAAGGGGCGGGAATGGCCCACTTGGTCTTGAACTGCGTGCTGCGGCCCGGGGTGTCGGGAAGATCCTCCATCACGAACAGGGCCGGCAGCATCCCACCGATGGTGAGCGCCAGCATCAGCAGGAGAGCCGAGGCCTCCGCGCGACGCCGATCACGCATCACCCACTGGATGAGAAAGCTGGCGAGAGCGCTCAGGCACGCCAGCACGCCCAGAAGGAGGGCTCCCCCCGCCAGGGCGGCCGCGCCGGCCAGCATCCGGCCGGAGACCGCCATGGCCAGGCTCATCAGCACCAGCCCGGGGGCGATAAAGCAGAGCCAGGGGTCGAACAGGCCGGCGGCCACGTCGGCCAGGTGCAGCGCCGCGCGCGGGATCGGCAGCAGCAGAAGCCTCTGGACACCCGGCATCCCCGCCTGCATCGATCGCCCTAGCGGCAGGAAGATAAGCACCGCGGTGACGACCAGCAGCAACAGGCGGACCCCCGTCAGGATCCCCGACTCCGGACGCGACTCGGTTCCGGCGCCGGCCAGAAGGATCCCCGCCCCGATCCCCAGGCCCGCCAGCACGATCGAGGCCAAGCCGAAGATGATGGCGCCCGCCACGGGGGCCAGCAGGGCGAAGACACGCGAGAGCCTCTCCACCGCGTCGCGCCGATGGCCTCCGCGCAGTCCGTTGGTCAGCAGCCGCCACCGCAGCCAGACGAAGGTGCGGAGCAGGCGGATCACCGCCCCAGCCACTCCAGCGAAGGCGCGCTCCCCTGATCCCCACCGATCAGACCCAGGAAGAGCTCCTCGAGGCTGCGCGAGGCGCCCCCGCCGTCGGCCCGCAGCTTCTCGAGGGGGCCCTGGGCCACCAACCGTCCTTTGTGGATGACGCCCAGATGATCGGACAGCCGCTCGACCACTTCCAGAATGTGAGACGTCAGGAAAACCGTCCCGCCGCCGCGCACGAAGTGCAGCAGGAGATCCTTGATCTGGCGCGAGGCGACGGCGTCGATCCCCTCGAACGGCTCGTCCAGGAAGAGAAGGCGCGGAGACGGCAGCAGGGCAGCGGCGAGCGACAGCTTCTTGCGCATGCCGTGGGAATAGTCGGCAACCATGGAGCCCGCCGCGCCGGTCAGGTCCATCAGATCGAGAAGCTCCGTGGCCCTGGAGGCCCAGGTGGCGCGGTCCAGGCCGTGAACCTTCCCCACGAAGGCCAGCGTCTCGGCCCCCGAGAGCCGCTCGAACAGGGCCAGGTCCTCGGGCAGGACCCCCACGAGCCGCTTGACGGCCACGGGATCGGCCAGCGGGTCGAGCCCCAGGATGCGCATGGTCCCGGACGTGGGGGCCAGCAGCCCGGTGAGGCACTTGATAGTGGTGGACTTGCCCGCGCCGTTGGGCCCCAGGAAGCCGTAGAAGCTGCCCCGCGGCACGGCCAGATCGATGCCCGCCACGGCTGCTACGTCGCCGAAGCTCTTGCGCAGATCACGCGTCTCGATGGCCAGCTCCATGGCGCGACATTGTATGCCAGGTACGCATCTTGCTGCCTTTCAGGGGAGAGGAGTACGCCTCATGAAGCTGACAACGGATGAAACGACCCCGAAACGCGAGATCACCTCCTACGACGTGGCCATCCCTTCGGGTGAGGAGATCCTGCCGGGCGACCTGAGCGTGCCGCAGGACGCGCACGGGCTGGTGGTCTTCGCGCACGGCAGTGGCAGCTCCCGGCAAAGTCCGCGCAATCAGTACGTCGCCGGGATGATCCAGTCCACCGGGCTGGCCACCCTGCTGTTCGATCTGCTGACCGCCGACGAGGAGCGGATGGACCTGCTCACCGCCACCCACCGGTTCGACATCGCGCTGCTGTCCACTCGCCTCGAGGACGCCACCACGTGGATCCTGAACGACCCCGACCTGAAGGGTCTGCCGCTCGGCTATTTCG
The DNA here is from genome assembly GCA_050747525.1 of Candidatus Polarisedimenticolia bacterium. GTDB lineage: Bacteria > Acidobacteriota > Polarisedimenticolia > JACPZX01 > DASXTC01 > JBOGOC01. The sequence continues at coordinate 12,431 of JBOGOC010000002.1, forward strand.
GGTCGAGCACGGGGGCGGCCGCCGCCCTGGTGGCCGCCGCCTCGATCGGCCCCGAGGTCGGTGCCGTGGTCTCGCGCGGCGGGCGGCCCGATCTTGCGGGCGAGTCGCTGTCCCGCGTGACGGCGCCCACCCTGCTCATCGTCGGCGAGCACGACACCTCGGTGCTGAAGATCAACGAGGAGGTGTTGCGCCAGCTGGCGGGCACGAGAGAGCTGGCCATTGTTCCGGGCGCCACCCACCTGTTCGACGAGCGCGGCGCGCTGGGCCTCGTGGGCCGCCTGGCCTCCCGGTGGTTTGTGCAGCATCTGGGAGAGGCCCGATGAGCGCCCTGTTCGCGGACCGCAGAGATGCCGGCCAGCAGCTCGCCGCAAGGCTGCTCGCTTACGCCTGGCGTCCGGACGTGGTCGTGGTGGCGCTCCCCCGCGGCGGCGTGGAAGTGGCCTACGAAGTGGCACGAGCGCTGCGCGCTCCGCTGGACGTCATCGTGGTGCGCAAGCTGGGAGTGCCCGGGCACCCGGAGCTGGCGATGGGGGCCATCGTCTCCGGAGGCGAGCGTGTGGTGAACGAGAGCGTCGTGCGGATGCTGGGCATCCCGCCCGAGGTGATCGATCAGGCGTCCGCCCGCGAGGAAGCCGTCCTGAGGCACCGCGAAGCGCTCTACCGATCGGGGCGCCCCGCGCTCAGCCTCGAAGGAAAGACGGTGATCGTGGTGGACGACGGTCTGGCCACCGGGTCCACGATGCGGGCGGCCCTCCAGGCCATCCGGCGCCGGCACCCGGCCCGCGTGGTGATGGCGGTCCCGGTGGCTGCTCCTTCGACCTTGGAGGAGCTGGCGCCGCTCGCGGACGACGTGGAGTGCCTGGCCACCCCCGAGCCCTTCGTGGCCGTTGGGCTCTGGTACGGAGACTTCTCCCCGGTCAGCGACGACATCGTGACCGACCTGCTCTCACACACCCCGAGCCCCGTACAGGTCTAGATCGTGCTGGTCTTCCACCGTCCCCGGCGGAAGACCAGCAGACCCACGAGGGCCGTCGTCGATTCCGAGATGGTGATGGCCAGGAAGACCCCCTGCGGTCCCATCCCCATCGTGCTCGACAGGCCGTAGGCCAGCGGGATCTGCCAGAGCCAGTAACAGAAGATGTTGATGTACGTGGGGGTCATCGTGTCTCCCGCGCCGTTGAACGCCTGCACCACCACCATCCCCCAGGCATAGAAGACGTAGCCGTAGCTCACGTACCTCAGGCAGTCCACACCCACCCGCAACACATCCGGATCGGCGGTGAAGACTCCGATGAAGCCCTCGGCGAATACGATGAAGACGACGGCCACCAGCCCCAGGAAGCCCATGTTGTAGAAGCCGGTCAGCCAGACCGATCGCTCCGCGCGCTCGGGCTTGCCCGCGCCGAGGTTCTGCCCCACCAGCGTAGCGGCGGCGTTGCTCATCCCCCATGACGGCAGGATGGCCACGACGATGATCCGCAGCGCGATCGTGTAGCCGGCCAGCGCGGCGCTGCCGAAGGGCGTGAGGATGCGCACGAGGCCCAGCCAGCTCGCGGTGGCGATGAGCATCTGGAGGATCCCCCCCATCGAGACCCGCAGCAGCGACAGCATCACCTGCGGCTGCAGCCTGAGGTGGCGCCTGCTCACGGTGACGCGCCCCCGCCCCGAGCCGAGAGCCCGGAGCTGGTAGGCGACGCCCACCCCGCGTCCGATGGTCGTGCCCACCGCGGCCCCGGTGATACCCATCTCCGGGAAGGGTCCCAGGCCGAAGATGAGGCAGGGATCCAGCACGATGTTGACGATGTTGGCCAGCCACAAGGAGCGCATGGCCAGCGAGGCGTCGCCCGCTCCCCGGAAGATGGCGTTGATGAGGAACAGCAGCAGGATGGTTGCGTTGCCCCCCAGCATGGTGGCGGTGTATCCCCACCCGCCCTCCACGACGCCGGCGGGAGCGCCCATGAGCCTCAGAAGATCCTTCGCGAAGAAGCCGGCCAGGCCCAGCGGCAGCGCCACCAGCAGGCCGAGGATGATGGCCTGCACGGCCGCGATCGACGCCGCTTCGTGGTCCTTCTCTCCGACGCGCCGCGCCACCATGGCGGTGGTGGCCATGCACAACCCGAGCGCGATGGCGAAGATCAGCAGGATGAGGGATTCCGTCACGCCCACGGTGGCCACGGCGTCAGCGCCCAGCCGCGCGACGAAGAAGACATCCAGGATGCCGAACAGGGATTCCATCGACATCTCGAGGACCATCGGGATGGACAGCAGGGCCACCGCCCGGCCGATGCTCCCTTCGGTGAAGTCCCGCGAGGTCCCGGCCACCGCCTCGCGGGCGGACTGCCAGAACGACACGGAGGGCTCGGGGGCTGCGGGCGGCGCGGCGGTGGGGATGCTCATGAAGCCGGGGAGTCTAGCACGCGCTCCCGGCCCTCCCTGGACAGGCGCGCACAGACTCCGGTAGGCTTGCCCGTCCTTGATCCCATTCCCTGAGGAGGTCCGTCATGTCTCGTTCGCGCGCGTTGTCCGTCCTCCTGGCCACGGGAGCGCTGGCCTTCGCCGCACCGGCCGCCGTCACCGCGCAGGAGAAGCCGGCCGCCACGCGGCTCACCGTGAACCACTACGTCGACTTCGAGCAGGTCACCGACCCGCAGCTCTCCCCCGACGGCTCGCAGATCCTCTACACACGCCGCTGGATCAACCAGATGAAGGACGGATGGGATTCGGCCCTCTGGCTGATGAGCTCCGACGGCAGCCGCAACCGGTTCCTGGTGGAGGGCTCCTCGGCCCGATGGTCGCCCGATGGCACGCGCATCGTGTACATCGCCGAGCAGAGATCCGGAGGCGCGCAGATCTTCGTGCGCTGGATGGACGCGGAGGGAGCGGTCAGCCAGGTGACGCGCGTCACCGAGCCCCCGTCGAACCTACGCTGGAGCCCCGACGGGCGCTCCATCGCCTTCACCATGCTCGTCCCGCGCAAGGACCGGTGGCCGATCGACATGCCCGCGGCCCCCAAGGGGGCGACCTGGACCGAGGCTCCGCGCCTCATCGAGACCACGCACTACCGTCAGGACCGCGAAGGCTTCATGAAGGACGGCTTCCTGCACATCTTCATGGTGTCGGCGGAGGGAGGAACGCCGCGCGCGATCACCAGCGGCGACTGGAACGTGGGGGCCCGGCCCGTCGGCATCGCGGGCGCTCCCGGGATCGAATGGACTCCGGACGGCAAGGAGATCGTCTTCGACGCGCTGCGCGAGGAGCCCTCCGTGGAGCGCTACCAGGAGTCGCACATCTGGGCCGTGAAGGTGGCCGATGGCGAGATCCGGCAGATCACCCGCGAACGGGGCCCCTGGAACAATCCGGTGGTATCTCCCGACGGCCGTCTGATCGCCTTCACGGGGTATGCCTGGACGCCGCAGACCTACAAGGCCGAGGAGCTGTACGTGATCGGCCTGGACGGATCCGGTCAGCGCATCCTGAGCTCGCTGGATCGCGACCCGGAGAACCTGCGCTGGGCTCCCGACGGGAGCGGGGTCTACTTCACGGCCGACGACCGCGGCTCCAGCAACATCCATTTGGCGGCTCTGTCAGGCAGCGTGAAGGCGGTCACCCAGGGGACGCACATGTTGTCGCTCTCGTCCGTCGCCCGTAACGGCTCGGCGGTGGGGGTCCTCTCCGCGCCGGACAAGCCGGGCGACGTCGTGCGGATGAAGCTCAACGGGACCGTGCGCCCCGAGCAGCTCACCCGCGTCAACGAGGACGTGCTGTCCGGCAAGCTCCTGGGCGAGGTGGAGGAGATCTGGTACGACTCGTCCGGCGGCACCAAGGTGCAGGGCTGGCTGGTGAAGCCTCCGGCCTTCGATCCTGCGCGCAAGTACCCGCTCATCCTGCACATCCACGGCGGCCCGCACGCCATGTACAACGTGGCGTTCAACTACTCCTTCCAGAACTTCGCGGCCAACGGCTACCTGGTGCTGTACACCAATCCCCGGGGAAGCACCGGTTACGGCACCGCCTTCGGCAACGCGATCGACGACGGGTACCCGGGCCCCGACTACGACGACCTGATGGCCGGCGTGGATCGCGTGGTGGGGCGCGGGTTCGTAGACACCTCACGCATGTACGTGACCGGGGTGAGCGGCGGGGGCGTGCTATCGAGCTGGATCATCGCGCACACGAGCCGCTTCGCCGCGGCGGCGGTTCGCGCGCCGGTGACCAACTGGATCAGCTTCGCCGGCACCACCGACATCACCGCCTGGGGTTACTACCGGTTCCGCGGCCACTTCTGGGAGAACCCGCGCAAGTGGCTCGACCACTCGCCGCTCATGAAGGTGGCCGAGGTGAAGACGCCGACGCTTCTGATGACCGGAGAGCTGGACCTGCGCACGCCGATGGGGCAGACCGAGGAGTATTACCAGGCGCTCAAGACGCTCAAGGTCCCCACCGCCATGCTGCGCTTCAACGGCGAGTACCACGGCACCGGCTCGAAGCCGTCCAACTTCATGCGCACCCAGCTCTATCTCATGAGCTGGTTCGGGCGGTATCCGGAGCGGGCGAAGACGGGGGACACGGCGGGGCGGTAGACGCCCGGGGATCAGCTCGCGGCAGCCGGCTCCGGCGCTTCGGGGGGGCCGGCTGGCGCGACCTCGTCCTTCGACTTTGGGGTAGACAGCCTCCAGAGGCGGGACGCCCAGGCCGCCACTCCCTCCACGCCGATCATGATGATCGGCAGGACCAGCAGGGTCAGGATGGTGGAGGCGATGATGCCCCCCATGACGGTGCGCGCGAGGGGGAAGTAGTAGAGACCTCCCACGCGCGAGCCGCCGACGGCCAGGGGGATGAGCCCGGCCACGGTGGTGAGCGCCGTCATGACGATGGCGCGAAGCCGATCGCGCCCGGCCCGGATGATCGCCTCGTCACGCGGGACGCCCGCCTTGCGCAGCTGGTTCATGTGATCCAGCAGCACGATGCCGTTGTTCACCACGATGCCGATCAGCATCAGCATGCCGATCCAGGCCATCAGGTTGAACGGCGTCCCGGTGAGGGCCAGGGTCCAGGCCGCCCCGGCGACGGAGAACGGAATGGAGAAGAGGATGGCGAACGGATCGGCGAGCGACTCGAACAGCGAGGCCATGACGATGTACACCAGGATGAGCGCCAGCAGGATGTTGATGACCATCTGGCTGTTCTCCTGGCTCTGCTCCAGGATCCGGTCGTCCCACGTCCAGGAGTAGCCGGGCGGCATCTCGAAGGCGTTCATCAGGCCGGTGATCTCGTCCTTGGCCTTCGACCAGCTCTTGCCTTCGTACGTGGCGTTCACCGCCACGCGCACCTTGCGGTTCTCGCGGGTGATCTCCTGCGCGCGCCGCACGATCTGGAAGGTGGCGATGTCGCCCAGCGGCACGGCCCGGCCGTCCACGGACCCGACCTGGATGTTGCGCAGGTCTTCGAGGTTCTCGCGGTCCTGCATGCGCAGGGCCAGCCAGGTCTCGACTTCACGGTCCCCCGCGTTGAACCGCTGCAGCCGCATCCCTCCCAGCGTGAACGAGAAGATCTGCGAGATGTCCTCGGCGGTGAGCCCGTGGCGCTGGGCGCGGGCGCGGTCGATGACCACCTGGATCTCGCGGCGCCCCCGGCTGAGCGAGGTGGAGATGTCCTCCACGCCGTCCACGGTCGCGAGCCGTCGCTCGGCCTCTTCGGAAAAAGACCGCAGCACCGTGCTGTCCTGCCCGAAGAACTTCACGGCGAAGTAGGTGCTGTCGCCCCCCTGCTCCGCGTCCTCGCTGAAATAGATGCGCGCTCCCGGCACCTGGGGGAGCCCCTCGCGCACTGCCTTGCGCAGCTCCTTGACCTCGTCGTCCCCCATGTCCTCGCGGGTCAGCACCATCGTGGTTCCCGCCTCGTTCTCCGTGTAGAAGCTGTAGACGGACTTGATCTGGAACTTCTCCTTGTTCGCCTGGAGGTACGCTTCCACCTGGTTGACGATCCGCTCGGCGTCGGACTTGTACACGAAATCGGAGAACTCGTAGCTCAGCCGCAGCCGCCGGTTCACCGTGGCGGTGAAGATGCCGCTTTCCACCATCCCGGTGAAGAACGGGACGAACCCGGCGACCAGACCCACGATCACGATGAGCGAGGCCCATCCTTTGCGGCGCAGGGTCCACTTCAGGATGCCGACGTACCGGTCCTCCAGCCAGACGACGCTCTTCACCGGCGGCGTCTCCTTGCGCCGCAGCAGATGGGCCGACATCAGGGGGATGAGCGTGAGCGAGGAGAAGAGGGAGCAGGCCAGCGCGATGGAGATGGTGATCCCCACCTCCGCCAGGAACACCGTCAGCTCGGTCCCCGAGCCGACGATGAGCGGCAGGAAGACGATGACCGAGGTCAGCGTGGAGCAGGTGACCGCCATGGCCACGTCGCGCGCGCCCCGCTGGGCGGCCTTCTTCGGATCGGGCTCGTCCCGGTGCCGCCGATCGATGGACTCCAGCACGACGATGGCATTGTCCACGAGCATGCCCACGCCCAGCATGAGCCCCATCATCGAGAGCATGTTCAGGGTCATGCCCATGAAGTGCATGATGCCGCTGGCCGCCACGACGGAGAACGGGATGGAGAACGACACGATCAGCGTGGAATCGATGCGGCGCAGGAAGAACCATAGGATCGCGATGGCCAGCAGCGCTCCGATGAGCCCCGCCTCGGTGAGGCCGCTCACCCCCTGGGTGATCTCCTTGGCCTGATCGTTGAACACGAACAGCTTGATTCCCTTGAGGAGCGGGTCGGCGTTGATGTCGTTCTCGATGGTGGCCATCACGGCGCGCACCACGTCCACGGTGTTGGCCGTCGACTCCTTGAACACGTCCAGCGCCACGGCGTAGTCCCCGTCGAGGTGCCGTCCGAACTCCAGCGGCGGCTCCTCGTAGGTGATCTCGGAGATGTCGACCAGCCGCAGGCCGCGGTCGTTCAGCGACAGCTGCTCGAGCGCCTCCACCGAGTCGAAGGCTCCCAGCACACGCGCCGTGTAGCGCAGGCCGTCCTGGCTCACCTGGCCCAGCACCATCTTGGCGGAGGCCCCCCGCAGGCGCTGGATCAGCTGGCTCAGGTCGACCCGGTGCTCCTTGACCTTGTCGAGCACCAGATCGATCTGGATCTCGCGGGGCGCGACGCCGTTGATGTCCACCCGGGCCACGCCGTTGACCCTGCGGATGCGATTGGCGACCCGCGACTCGAGCAGGTCCCAGTTGCGTGACAGGTCCACGCCGGCGGCGGCGATGCGTCCCTCGACCACCGGGATGTCGTTCGTGTTGAAGGAGAAGATCTGGATCTCGCCGATGCCGGCGGGCAGGCTGGAGCGCACCTGCTCCATCTTCTCGCTCACCTGCATGCGGACCAGGTCGATCTCGTACCCCCACGAGAACTCCATCTGGAACTGGGCGCTGTCGGCCGTGGAGGTGGCGCTCATCTTCTTCACGCCCTCCAGCGTGGCCAGCAGCTCCTCCACCGGCTTGGTGATCTCCTTCTCGATCTGGGTGGGATTGGAGTTGGGGTAGGGGATCTGCACGCCGATGAACGGAGCGTCCAGCGTGGGAAGGAACGCCAGCGGCAGACGCGTGAAGCCGATCCCGCCCACCAGAACGATGGCCAGCAGGACCATCAGCCCGCTCACCGGGCGGCGGATGGAATAGTCGGACAGACTCATCGTGCCGCTTCCACGGTGTCGGGGACCAGGCCTCCGCCCGATCCGCCCTCGCGGCCGCTGCCGGCCGGGACTTCCTGGCGCGCCGTCGTGGCCTCGGGGATGAGGTACAGCTTGCGGTCGAGAGTCATGTACACGACCGGGATCACCACCAGCGTGAGCACCGTTCCCAGGGCCAGCCCGCCGATGACGGTGATGGCCATGGGAGCCTGCAGCTCGCCGCCTTCACCCAGCCCCAGGGCCATGGGCAGCAGGCCCAGGATGGTGGTGGCGGTGGTCATGAGGATGGGACGCATCCTCTGCAGCCCTCCCTGAAGGAGCGCCTCCGCCTTCGACATCCCGTTCTCACGCAGCTGGTTCACGCGGTCGATCAGCACGATGGCGTTGTCCACCACGATGCCGGCCAGCAGCATGGCGCCGATGATGGCCATCACGTCGATGCTGTGCCCGGTGAGCATGAGCGACAGCACGAAGCCGATGGTGCCCAGGGGCACCGTGAACATCACCACGAAGGGATGGAGAATCGACTCGAACTCGCACGCCATGACCATGTAGACCAGGAAGATGGCCAGCGCCATCGCCAGCATGAGCGACTGGAAGGACTTCTGCATTTCCTCTTCCTGGCCGCTCAGGTCGGCCGTCACGCCCGCCGGCAGCGACATGCCTGCCAGGGTGGACCGGACGTCCGCAGCCACGCCGCCCATGTCGCGTCCCGAGAGGTTGCCGGCGATCACCACGGCCCGGTTCTGGCCGATGCGGCGGATCTCGCTGGGGCCTTCGGCCACCTTCACCGTGGCCACCGACTTCAGGAAGATGGGCACACCGTTGCGGTGGCCGATGATCAGATCGCCGACGTCCTCGACCGAGGCCTCGCCCTGCTCCAGCGACCTCACCAGGATGTCAATCTCGCGGTCCCCTTCCAGGTAGCGGGTCGCGACCTCGCCCTGCACCTTGTTGCGAACCGTGGACGCGACCTGGAACAGGTCGAGCCCCAGCGCGGTGAGCTGCTCGCGCTGGAAGCTGATCTGCAGCTCGGGGTTGCCAAGCTGCATGCTCGACTTCACGTCCACCAGTCCTTCGATGCCGGCGAGGCGCTTTTCCGCCTCCTCCGAGACGGCGTGCAGGTCGTCGAGCCGCTCGCCCCACACCTGGACCTCGATGGGCGTGCGGAAGGTGAAGTAGGTGGGACGCTCGAACTTGAAGCGAGCCTCCGGAGCGGCCTCCAGCCGCCGGCGCAGCAGCTCCGACACGCGGGCTTCGTCCTCGCGGTGGGAGGCCGGCTTCAGGCGCACCTGGAGCTTTGCGGCATTCTCTCCTTCGGTGCCCGTCTGGGTGAGGGACAGCCCCGACCCGCCGACGATGCTTGCGTAGGAGTCGACCGCCGGGTCGTCCTTGAGCACCGACTGGATCCCCTGCATGAAGCGGTCGGTGGCTTCCAGAGGCGTTCCCTCGGGCAGGTGCACCATGAAGCTGAACTCCCCCTGCGACATGGTCGGCACCATGTCCACGCCGAGAGTCGGAATGACCAGCACGGACGCGGTGAACATCACCAGCGCGAGCCCCAGGACCAGCGCGGGATGCGCCAGCGCCCACTTCAGCGCCGGTGGATAGATGCGCATCAGCAGCGCCAGCGCTCCGTCGAACGTGGCGGAGAGCGGCTTCACCAGCCAGGCGATTCCCCCGGTCGTTCCGCCCGAGCCGCGGCGCAGCCACCGCAGTCCCGCGGCGGGACCGGTGACCAGCGCAGCCTGGGCCGCCCGTTTCGCACGGGTTGCGGGCACGACCGCGGCGGCTTCCTCCGGGGCCGTCTTGCGGATGCCGGTGAGCGCCGCCATCATCGGGATGAGCGTGAGCGAGACTACCAGAGACGCCATGAGGGAGAACGACACCGTGAGCGCCTGATCCCAGAACAGCTGCGCCGCCACGCCTTCCACGAACACGATGGGCACGAACACCACCACGGTGGTGACCGTGGCCGCCACCACGGCCTTGCCCACTTCCTGCGCCCCGCCCAGGGCAGCGGCCAGCGGCGCCTCTCCGCGCTCGCGCCGTTTGTAGATCGACTCCAGCACCACGATGGCGTTGTCCACCAGCATGCCCACGCCGAGCGCCAGGCCTCCCAGGGACATGATGTTGAGGCTGGTCCCCGTCTGGTACATCAGGAAGAAGGTGGCAATGATGGAGATGGGGATGGACACGCCGATGATGAGGGTGCTGCGCAGGTCCTTCAGGAAGAAGAGCAGCACGAGGATGGCGATGGCGCCGCCCAGCATCGCGTCGCCGATCACCTGCCGGATGGAGGCCTCGATGAAGCGCGACTGGTCCGAGCCGGACACCACTTTGATCCCCGCGGGAAGCTCCTTGTGCACGCGCTCCAGCCGCGCCTTGATGGAGCGGGCCACCGAGACGACGTTGGCGTCGCCTTCCTTGTAAAGGGCCAGCTCGACCGCCTCCTCGCCGTTGAACCGCGTGACCACGTCGCGCTGCTTGTGGCCGCGCTCCACGGTGGCTACGTCGGACATCATCACATTGCGTCCGTCGCGGCTCACCAGGATGGTCTCGAGGATGTCGTCGAGGCCCTGGAACTCGTTGCGAGCCCGCACCAGGTAGCGGGCCTCCGACTCGTACAGGCTGCCACCCGCCTGGTTCACGTTCTCGCGCAGCAGGCGAGTGTTCACGTCCTGGATGGATAGCCCCAAGAGGGCCAGCTTTCCCTGGTCCACCTTGACCTGGATCTCCTCCTCGTAGCCGCCGTTCACCTTGATGGCGGCCACACCTTCGGTGGATTCCAGATCCTTCTTGAGGACCTCCTCGGCCACGTAGCGGAGCTGATAGAGGTTGTCCGCGCCCGTGACGTACAGGCGGATCACAGGATCGTTGGCCGGGTCGAAGCGCAGCAGAACCGACTTCTCGGCTTCGCGCGGCAGGACCACCAGATCCAGCTTCTCGCGCACGTCGATGGAGGCGAAGTCCATGTTGCGCCCCCAGCCGAACTCGAGGGTGACCTGCGAGACGCCCGGGCGCGACACCGACGTGACCCGCGTCACCCCCGCCACCACGCCCACCGCCTCTTCCACCGGACGGCTGATGAGCGATTCCACCTCTCCAGGAGCGGCGCCGGGGAACTTGGTCTCGACGGTGAGGGTGGGATACGAGATGTCGGGGAGCAGGTTGATGGGCAGCCGTGTGAAGGCCACCATCCCGAACACGATCAGGGCCACCGCCATCATGCTGACGGTGACGCGGCGCTTGAGCGAGAACTCGATCAGGCCCATGGTGGACCTCTAGCCGTGAGTTGGACGGTGTGACGAGATGGTCAGATCGGACGCCTCGGTCGTGGGGATGATCTTGATCGCGGAGCCATCTTTGAGCCCGCCCTGCCCGGCCACGATCACCTGCTCGCCCGGCTGCAGGCCGGTGATGGCCTCGATCTGCTCTCCCTCTTCCATGCCCACGGAGATGGCGCGCTTCTCGGCCACCTCTCCCTTGGCCACGAAGACGTGGGCTTCCTGCAGCTCACGCACCACGGCCAGGCGCGGCACCAGCACGGCGTGCGCCCGTGTCTCGCGCACGATGTCGATGGTGACGAAGGCGCCCGGGCGCACCTCGGCGGGAGGCCGCGTGGCCTCCACGGTGATCTTCACGGTGCCTGTGGCGGTGTCCACCACCGGGCTGATCTGGCGGATGCGGCCCTGGAACTGGGTGGTGTCGCTGGCCTTCAAGGTGATGCGCACTTCGCGCCCCTCGTGCAGGCCGAGGACATCCTTCTCGGGTAGATAGATGAGCGCGATGAGCGGGTCGAAATCGGCGACGCTGAAGAGATGATCCGCCATGCGGATGTGCTGTCCCAGCCTGATTGCGCGCTGCGTCACGCGGCCGCCGAACGGAGCGCGGATGACGGTCCTGTCGAGGCGCCACTGGGCTTCTGCCAACTCCTGCTGGGCGATGTCGAGATCCAGCTTCAGCTTGTCGAAGGCCTCCCGGCTCAGAAGCTCCTCGGCCAGTGCCTTCTCGGCACGATCCATGACCAGGCGCGCGTTGGCCAGCTTGACCTCCCCCTTGCGCACGGCGATCTCCGCCGCGCCGCGATCCAGCACCGCCAGCACGGCTCCCCTGGCCACCTGGTCTCCCTCCTCGACCTTCAGCTCGGTCACGCGCCCTTCGGACTCGGCGAGCACCTTGACGTCGTTCTCGGAGATCAGGTTGGTGGTGGTGCTGATGTAGCTGGAGACGGATCCGCTCACCGCGGCAGCCACGCTCACGGGGACCGGGGCCTTCTTGTCCTTGGCGTTGGGGTCGGCGTCCTTGGCGTCAGCGGCGCCGGTGCTGGCGTGGGCCACGCCGTCCGTGCCGGCCGCCACCGTGGCGATCCCGGGATCCGATTTCGCCTTACTTCCGCCCGATCGGCTCAACCAGAGCGCGACGCCCCCGGCGACGATGACGCCAAGGGCAACTGGAATCAGAATACGCTTGCGACCCGCCAGCATCTTCGTCCCCCCTTTCCTGGATTGGAGCGGCCACCAGGGCCGCGAGGTGTGAACGCACAGAATACGTGAGAGGTTGCCTGCGGGTTACCTGAAAGAGGGATGTTCTAAACGGCCTCGAACTGCACCCTCTGGGGCGCCTCCTCGGAAAGCCGGGCGAAATAGGTCTCCACGGCGATCGAGGGGAACATCTCCCGGAGGGTCCGCGACGCCCGCTGCAGATCCTTCAGCTGCCGGGCGCGCAGGTCGAGCCGCAGCGGGCCCAGCTTGAGCTGCTTGTACCAGGCACAGTCCTGGTGGCCGATCAGGATGGCGCGCGCCGTCCCGTGGGCCTGAACCAGCCCCTCCAGGCGGCGGCGCATGAAGTTGAAGTCCTTGGGCACGAAGTCGAGCAGGGTGAGCGGCTCGACTCCGCCCGGCACGCACAGCCAGTCGGTGCGATGGCCCGCTTGCAGCGACTCGCGGACGAACTCCTCGATGTGGCGGAACCACCGACCGTCCACGCAGCAGATGACCAGCGCGGGGGGGCGGGAGGGATCCCAGGGAGACGCGCTGACGTGCACGACGCGGCCGTTCTGGCCGGTCTCAGCGGCGGTCACTCTTCTTCTCGGCTTCCTCGATGGCCGCGTCGGTCTTGGCCTGCATGAGGCGGGCGACGTCCACGCCGAACTGGTCCTTGAGCATGGCCAGCATGGCGGTCATCCCGCCCCCCACGGTGCTCATGACCTTCCCCACGCCGCCCGAGCCGCCGTGACCGTTCCCCATCTCGATGATGTTGATCTTGTCGATGCCCGCGAGCTGCGTGGCGAAGGCCTGCGCCAGCTCGGGCATCTTGTCCACGACCATGTTGAGGACGGCCGCGTCGTTGAAGTTCTTCCAGGCTTCCGCCTTGCGCTGCAGGCCTTCGGCCTCGGCCAGCAGCTTCTTCTTGATGACCTCGGCTTCGGCCTCGCCGACGGCCAGCACCTTGGCCGCCTCGGCCCGCCCCACGCGCTCGATGCGAGCGGCCTCGCCGGCCCCTTCGTATTCCAGCTCCTTCTGCGTTGCCTCGGCCTTGATGATGACCGCCTGCTTCTCGCCTTCCGCACGCAGGATGGCGGCCTGGCGCTCGGCCTCGGCCGGCTTGACCACGGTGGCCAGCAGCTCCTTCTCGCGGCGCTGGGCTTCCTGCTCCTGCACCAGCACTTCCTGCTGCTTGCGCACCTGGTCGATACGCGTCTCCTGCTCGGTCACGCGCTGGCGCGCGATGGCGGTGGCCAGCGGCCCCGACTGCTCGGACTCGGCCTGCTTGGCCTTCACCGCCGCGTCGAACTCCGCCTGCCGGGTCTCCTTGTCGCGCAACGACTGCGCGATGGTCACGTCCGCCTCGTAGCGCTTGGTCCTGCCTTCCTGGTCTAGATGAGCATGGTGTGCGGGTGACGCTACACGGGGGAATGGGGGGTTGTCAACGGGACCTCAAGGGAAGCTGCAGAGGTTGAGGCTCGGGGTCGATCGCCCAGAGGCCGGGCCTGTGGAAGCTGCCGCTCCTTGTGGACGCTGCACACCGCGTCCACAAGGAGCTTGGACGCCTGCTGGAAAACCGCAGGCGCCCACAGCTCCCCACGAGGCCCTACGGCTGCTGGAAACAAGATGCGGCCGCTCGAGCCTCATGGGGCACCGCTCTCCTTACGTCCGTCCAGCCACGATGCAAAACCACAGCGGATCTCCAGGCCGGCCAGGCGCGCTGAACTTTTTTCGCAAGCTTGAAAGTTTTTCTTGACTTTCCTTTTACTTTTGCTATCGTGATTTGCATGCTTGCCGCGACGTATCCCTTGCCTGACGCGCATTCCAGCGCGGGCCGCTCGCTCTGGGCATGCGGCGAGCCTCGCCCACGGCCGCGCCTTGTGGTGGCGTCGTGCCGGCGCGGCGACGAAGTCTTTCAGGCCGATCGAACCGCCATCGCCATCGCTCAGGCGCTCAACGAGATCGACCCGTGGCTGGCCGCCGCGGCGGTCGCATACAAGAAGGATGAGTCGTGGCAGCGGCACGGCTTCGCGCGGCTGGAGGACCACTGCCGCGAGGTGTTCGGATGCTCGGGGCGCTGGCTCCGCGACATGGCGGCTATGGGAGAGGCCATCGCGCAGGAGCCGGACCTCGAGAGGGCCCTCACGGGGGGCGACGGCGGCACGTCTCTGGGACGCTGCCGGGCCACGCTGATCGCCCGGGTGGCGACACGCGCGACCTTGAAGGAATGGATCGCGCTGGCGCGCGCGTGCAGCGTGGTCGAGCTGAAGCGGCGCATTCTCCAGGCACGCGAGGCAGGATCAGGGTCGCCGCTCGACGCGGATGATCCGCGCATCGTCCCGGAAGGCGAGCCCGATACCGAGGAGAGGTGCAGGGTGAAGCTTCCCGTCCCATTCCCGGTGGCGGTGGCCTTCGACGAGGGACTCGAGCTGTTCCGGGCGGTGGAGGGGACGGATGCCTCGGTGACGTCGTTCGTGGAAGCGCTGTCGGCCGAGCAGGTGGCGTCGGGAAGAGCGCAGACCGACTCAGTGGACCGGTCGAGCATGCAGAGCGGCGAGGGCCGGGCGTTGATCGAGCAGCGGCTGGCGTCACGCACGCATCTGTGGTCGGCCCTGCCGCGGGCGGGGTCGGCCCTGGTCCGCATCGAAGAGCTCAGGCCCGCCACGACGGAGGGAACTTCGGAGCCGGTGCGACGGATTGAGGATCTGGTCGAGATCGAAGATCGTCTCGAGCGACATCTGGGCGAGCTTCTGCTGTCCATGAGCGAAGCGCAGGCCTGGTCACGGCTCGGATTCGCCGGCGCTGGCCACTACGCGGAGCAGCGACTCGGGGTGTCGCGCTCCTGGGCCGAGGACAGGCTGCGGGGGGCGCGGGCGTTGCGGCGCTACCCCAGGCTGCGCGACGCGTACGAAGCGCGCAGCATCGGCCTGGAAGCGCTGCTGAAAGTGGCGCGCCTGCTCGACCGCTCGGAAGATCCCGACGCGATCATCGAGGCCTGGGTGCGGCAGGCTTCCGAGTGCACGGTCAAGAGGCTGCGCGACGAGGCGCGCGAGCTTACCAGGCGGCGAGCAGGGGCTGACGCCGAGTGGGAGGCGCCGGCGAGGGATGCGCCGCTTTCCGATCGAGCCTGGTTCCGCTCGCTGCGCCGCAAGGCCGGGACGGCTCGTGAGCGGATTGAGAAGCTGGCCAATCTGGCGCTGGTTCGCGCGGTGGCCGACACGACGCTGATGCTGTGCCTGCCGGACGATGTGGCGGACATGTTCCTTCAGTCGCTGGCCGCGGCTTCGTGCCGGACGTTTTCCACGGCCGGCGGAGTCACCCCTGCCTGGGCCGGACTGCTGGTCATGCTGGAGGACTTTGCCCGGACCTGGGACCATGACGAAAACGATCCCAGGAGACGGGTGTGCGTGAACGAGGCGTTCATCGCCTTCGGCTGGCGCTGCGCGGCGCCCGGTTGCACCTCCCGGTGCCGGCTCCAGGTTCACCACGTCGTCTATCGCTCGCGCGGCGGATCGGACGAGGCCGACAACCTCCTGGTGCTCTGCCTCTTTCACCACCTGCGGGGTGAGCACGGCGACTGGGCGGCATGCCGGGGGCGATCGCCGCTCGGAATCGTGTGGCGGCTGGGATCCAAGGATGCCGCGGCGTGCTATCGCAATGAGAGACTCTTCAGCCGTGCAACGCATCTCAGCTCGTGCACCATGGCCGGCGATCAGGTGTCCAACCTGTGAATCTAGAGGAGGACACTCGATGCGCAGGACCGCTGCATGTCTTCTGGTGCTGCCGGCGCTTGTGGCCCTGGCCACGGCTGCCGAGGCTTCCGACCCGTGCCCGCAGGCCGTCGCCTACGTGGATCTGGATCGGCAGGTCTGGTCGTTCCCCCTGATGCTGGCGGGTCGCCACAGGCAGATCCCCGTCTACGAGAGGGACTTCGCCGATCTCCCCGAGTGGGAGCCTTCGAGCGGTTCGGAGCCGCCGGTGTCTCTCGGCGAAGCCATCGGGATGGCCACGTCGGAGTTTCAGCGCACATTCGCTGACTTCGACCAGTGGAGATTCGATTCCGTTTCCCTGCAGAAATGGCGCGAGGACACATGGGTCTACATGGCTCAATGGAGCCCCGTCGACCGATCGGAAATGGGGGGCATCTTTGTTCCCGTGCTGATGTCGGGGCGAGTGATACCGCTGGACCGGACGGAGAAGAAGTAGACCTCGAGGTCACGCCTTCTCGTAGGCCTGGCGCAACCAGCCGATCAGCTCCACGTCGATGGCTTCGGGTTTCTCGACCCGCACCCGGTGTGTGACCATCGCGTTGAACGAGCCGGAGGCTTCCAGGCGTCCCGCGGGTGCGACTCCCTTGAGGTTGATGCCGACGTCCAGGCGGGTCTTCGTGCTGGGCTGCACCAGGGCGAACTGCTTCGATCGGCGCACCGACACGTAGCCCTTCTTGGGTGAGAGCTCCACGTCGGGGCCGAATCCACACACGGCCTCGGCCAGCTTGTCGTACCAGGGGCGCAGAGCGGCCTTGTCCCCGGCATACTGCGCCTCCACCAGATCGTCGCCCTGCGCCGCTCCCTCGCTGAGGACGCCGCCGGCGGAGTGCGCGATCAGATTGGCGTAGCCGTGCCCCAGGCCATGCTTTTCCTTGAGCGTCTTGACGATCTCGCCGTGCTTGAGCGGGCCAAGCCCCTTGACCAGCGCGACCCACGCGGCCAGCGGCTTACCCGTCTTCTCTTCCAGATTCTTCACCATCGTGGCCGTCGCCTGATCCATCTTGTCCGCCACTTCATCCCTCCCTTTGATTCGTAGAGCCACACGGACACACTTAAACATCCGAAAGCGAGTCTTGAGGGAGACAGGTCACCTGGGGCGCAGGTCGAAGTCCACGATGACCGTCAGCATCACCGGCACCGGGCCGCCCGACCGGGTCGCCGGGCGATAGCGCCACTGGGAGACCGCCTGGATGGCCGAGAGGGCGAGCTCGATGCGGTTGAGTTTCAGGACACGCATGTTTCCGGGCACCCCCTGCCTGTCGACCGCCATCTCCAGGATGACCTTCCCCTCGATGCGGAGCTGGCGCAGCTCCTGGGGGTAGTACGGCTTGACGAACACCACGCGTTCCGGGGGCTCGAATCCTTCGTCCATCAGCACCGGTGGGTCCGCGGGAGGGAGCTCATCGAGCCGCTTGACGGCCCCGGCCGCGAACGGGACCAGCACGGTGCTGGATGCCGACGGTTCGATCGGCACGTCGTCCGGCGTCAGGTTCGCGCGCAGCATGAGGGTGAGCCACCTCAGGCACTCCGACTGCCCGGGGGTTTTGATGGTCCGGACGGATGCCGGGCGGCCGCTGGTCTGGTACGTGACCTCGGCCATCCACACCACGGCCTGCTCGGGAGCCAGACAGCCGCTTCTCTCGATCACCGCCTGCGCAAAACCGGCGGGAAGATCTCCCAGCGTGCGGGGAAGATCGGTCGGCATGCCGGCACCAAGGGGATAAACCGGCATCCGATACCTCCCCCGGTCCCCCCATCGCCGGCGGGCCGCCTTGCGCTCCTTCCCCGCGAGGTGGATCTCCACCGACTCCTGCGCTCCCCACACATCCAGAAAGCACGTCCCCGGTTGGCTCAGCACTTCGAGCCATTCCTCGCGGATGTCCGGCTCTTTTCCCCCCATCCGCCGGAGCAGCTCGCGTGCGAAACCTTCTTCCGGCCCGACGGCATCGCTGCCGGGAGCGGGCGGCTCGAGAGCGGACAGCACCTCGGGCGTCAGGACCTCCTTCTTCTTCCCCGCCATCAGGATCAGCCTCGCCGCGGTGTGCTTCCGGATCTCGGCCGCGTCACCACGGAGAGCTTCGGCCAACAGCGGCGCGGGTGGAGTGTCCTTGCCGGACAGCAGGTGGAGCGCGGAGGACCAGACACTCTCCCTCCCCTGCTCGATCGCCTGCCGGGCGACCTGCTCCACGGCCGGACGATCCCCGCGTGTCGCGAGAGACAGGACGCGAAAGGAAGCGCCGGGAGAAAGGCGCTTCTCATGCTCCAGGTACAGTGGGATCGACTCCGCACCGCGAAACCGGGCCTGAAGGAGGAGTGCCGGCTCGTGAAGGTTGCCGCCGAACCGCTCCGCGCAGGCGACGATCGCATCCCGCGAGCCGGCGTCGTCCAAGGATGACGCGGTCCTCATCAGCTCCCGTGCCACGGACGCGTCAGTCTCGCTCTCCAGCGCGCGCATCACCGCGCCGGTTGCTTCCTGCAGGTTGATGACGTGCACCACGCGCGCCGCGACGCCGCGCACGACGGGATCGGGGTGAGCCAGCCCCGCCGAAAGCTCCTCCATCGCACGCGGCTTCTCCGCTCCTTCGAGAAGCCTGGCCAGTGACCAGATGACGGTCGTCCGCTCGTTCGCGTCGGCGCCCGCGTCCGGAGCCGGCAGCAGGCACATCACGCACATGAGGACGGACACGATCACGACGCGACGCATCGGCGCTACACTAACACCTTCATCTTCAACCACGAACCTCGAAGGAGCCTGCATGGCCACCACCCCGCGCACTCTGCAGAAGTTCGAAGCCATCGAGGACAACCCGATCGGGCTCGACCGCCAGGCGCTCACCAGCATCGTCCAGGCGCTCAACAAGGACCTGGCCACCGCGTACACCCTCTACCACCAGTACAAGAAGCATCACTGGCTGGTCATCGGGCCGCAGTTCCGTGACCTGCACCTCTTCCTGGACGACCAGGCCGCAGGCGCGCTCAAAACATCAGACATGCTGGCCGAGCGCATCACGGCGCTGGGCGGCGTGCCCCTGTCCTCGCCCGCCAACCAGCAGAAGGAGGCCTCCTTCACCTTCGAGGAGGAGGGCCATTTCGACATCCGCTCCAGCCTGCAGCGCGACCTGCAGGCCGAACGGGCCCTCATCACCGACCTGCGCCAGCACGCCGCCCAAGCCGACCGGGCGGGGGACGTGGGGACGGGACACCTGCTGCGAGAGAGGCTGCTGGAGCACGAGAACCAGGCGCACCATCTGGATCACTTCCTCGGGAAGGACACCCTCGACCGTTTTGACTGATCCCGTTGGCTCGACTATGCTTCCGCCCTGGCAGGAGGGATGAGGTGCACGTGCGAACCCTGCGTCTGATTCTCGCCGTGGCGGTCGTGTCGTGCGCGGCGGCCCTGTGGGGCTTTTCCGCCCGCGCCGCCACTCCGGCGACGCCACGCCCGCTCGGCCCGTCGCTGGCCGCCATTCTCAAGACGCCCGATCTGGCCCGCTCCCAGGTGGGGATGCGTGTCGTGGAAGCCGACACCGGGCGGGTCCTTTTCGACCACAACGCGGAAATGCCGCTCAAGCCGGCCTCCAACATGAAGGTGATGACCTCGGCCGCGGCCCTGTCGCTCCTGCGGCCCGAATACGTCTTCAACACCCTCTTCATGGCCTCCTCCCGGCCGGTGAACGGCGTCCTGGCGGGCGACCTCTACATCAAGGGATACGGCTCGCCGGCGCTGTCAGGCGAGCAGTGGTGGCTGATGGCCCGCGAGATGAAGGCCCGCGGCATCGATCGCGTCGAAGGGGACCTGGTGGGAGACGACTCCTATTTCGATGGGCTGGACCGACCGCAGGGATGGCCCTCGCACACCGAGGATGCCTTCTACAACGCCCCCGTTTCCGCGCTCTCGGCCGACTACAACGCCGTCACCATCGTGGTGCGCCCCGGCCGGATGGGGGGCACACCCGAGGTGGTGCTCACTCCCTTCGCCTCCTTCTTCAAGGTGGCCAACCGGGCGGTGACGACGGCGTCGCGCTCCAACCTGCGCGTGGGGCGGCAGTTCGACGGGACGCAGAACGTGATCGTGGTGGACGGCCAGATCTCCGCCCGCTCGGCCCCCAGCATCTCTTACAGGGCTGTGGAGCAGCCCACCTTCTACGCGCTGTCGGCGTTTCGCGAGGCCGCCTCCAAGGAAGGGATCGTCATCAACGGCGTCAGCCGCCGCGGCAGCATCCCCCAGGGGGCCCTGCGCCTCTACGAGCACGAGTCGAGGCCGCTCACCGACCTGGTCCGCACGATGAACAAGCTCAGCAACAACTACATGGCGGAGAGCTTTCTCAAGACGCTCGGGGCGGAGACGGCCGGCGTGCCGGGGAGCGTCGAGAAAGGCGCGGCAGCCGTGACGTCGTTTCTCGAGGGGCTGGGAGTCGATACGCGCAACCTGGTGCTGGCGGACGGATCGGGGCTCTCGCACGCGGACCGGCTGACGGCCGCGTCGCTCACAGCAGTCCTGCTGGCGATGTACCGGGACTTCGAATCCTCGTTCGAGTTCATCACCTCGCTTCCCATCGGCGGCGTGGACGGCACGCTGGATCGCCGCATGGTGGGGGGCCCTGCGCAGCGCCGCATCCGGGCCAAGACCGGCCATCTCAACGGTGTGTCGTCCCTGTCGGGATATGCCTTCACCAACCAGGGGCGGGCCCTGGCTTTCTCGATTCTCGTGAATGCCGGGCGCGACTCGGATGTCTGGAAGGTGCGGCGGGGGATCGACCAGCTCTGCTCGGCCATGGTGGCGGCCGATCTGCCCGATCTCGACGGTTCCACGCCCACCCGCGCGGGAAGGTAGGTCCAGTTCTTCGGCCCGTTCCGTTTGCCCCCGGCCTTCCGGCTCCACATATTGCCCGTGTCATGCCCACGACCAACGACCGACACGTGCGGCTCAAGGGACATCAGGTCGCGTTTCAAACCAATGTCGCCTCGAGCGGGCGGTACCGCTGCCTGGTGATGATGCTCGACCCGTTCGACGAGCGTCATGGCCTGCGGGTGTTCAAGGGTTACGGCACGGCGCCAATGTCGGCGGAAAACGAGGCCCTCTCCAACGCCCTTCAGTACCTCGACCTGCCGGGGACCTCGGCTCCCCTGGCCGCGCTGGACCGACTCAGCGTCAGCGTGCTGGGCCGGCGCGTGGACATCTTCTGCGACCAGATCGGCCCCGGCCGCTTCCAGGCCTTCCCTTCCTCCGTGGTGCGCAGGGGTACACGGTCATCATGCGCTTCCACCTGGACGAAGCGGTGACCGGGCAGACCCCGGCCCAGGCCATGACCCGCTGCATCACCCGCCTCGAGGAACACTTCTCCGAGCAGAGCTAGGCCGCAGCACAACCCCTTGAAATGGCGTAGAATGTCGGCCTCTTGGACATTCCCGGAAACCCTCTCCTGTCGAGGTGCACATGAAATCCCATCCCCGCCTTGCGGCTGCGGCCCTGTCGGCCGCCGTCGTGCTGGGCCTTCTTCCCGGCCTCCAGGCACCGGCCTCCGCTCAGGACCTGCCGAGCATGGAGAACAAGGTGACGGTTCACACCCTGCCCAACGGGTGGACCTTCATCATCTACGAGAGGCCGGTAGCCCCGGTCTTCTCTTTCGCCACCTACGTCAACGTCGGCTCCGCGCAGGAAGTGCCCGGGATCACGGGCATGGCCCACATGTTCGAGCACATGGCCTTCAAGGGGACGCCGGGGATCGGCACCAACGACTACGCAGGCGAGAAGGTCGCGCTCGAGAAGGTGGACGCCGCCTGGCACGCCTACGACACGGAGAGGCGCAAGCCCAAGGCCGACCCCGAGAAGGTGAAGGCCCTGGAGAAGGCCTGGAAGGACGCGCAGGAGGCCGCCGACAAGTTCATCGTGAAGAACGAATTCGGCGAGATCATCGACCGCGAGGGAGGGGTGGGGCTCAACGCGGGAACCAGCGCCGATGCCACCGTGTACTTCTATTCGCTGCCGTCCAACAAGACCGAACTGTTCGCGTACCTGGAGTCCGAGCGTTTCCTGAAGCCCGTCTTCCGCGAGTTCTACAAAGAGCGCGACGTGGTCAAGGAAGAGCGCCGGCTGCGCACCGAGAGCCAGCCCTTCGGGCGCCTCATCGAGCAGTTCCTGGCCACTGCCTACATCGCGCATCCGTTCGGTCAGCCGACCGTGGGGCACATGAGCGACCTGGATTCGTTCTCGCGCGAGGACGCGGAGCAGTTCTACAAGACCCACTACGTCCCCTCCAACATGGTCACGTCGATCGTGGGGGACGTGAAGGCGGCCGAGATCATTCCCATGCTCGAGAAGTACTTCGGGCGCGTTCCCAAGGGTGACCCGCCCCCGCCCGTGCGCACCGTCGAGCCGCCGCAGACGTCCGAGCGGACCGTGCGGCTTCCCGATCCGTCGCAGCCCATCTACTCGGAGGGGTACCACAAGGGATCGGCCACCGATCCGGACGAGCCGGTGTTCGACGCCATCACCGACGTGCTGAGCAACGGCCGCACCTCGCGGCTCTACCGGAGCCTGGTGCGCGACAAGCAGATCGCCGTGGTGGCGCAGGCCCTGGGGGGCTTCCCGGGCAACCGTTACCCCGGCATGTTCATCGTCTTCGCGGTCCCCTCCCCCGGGCACACCAACGAAGAGGTGCGCGACGCCATCCGGACCGAGCTGGATCGGCTCAAGACGGAGGACATCTCCGACGAAGAGCTGGCCATGGTGAAGAGCCGTACCAAGGCCGCCCTCATCCGAGGGCTGGACAACAACACGGGACTGGCCGAGAACCTGGCCACCTACCAGACCCTCTTCGGGGACTGGCGCGAGATGTTCCGGACCGTCGAGAAGATCGAAAAAGTCACCAAGGCCGACATCCGGCGCGTGGCCGCGAAGACCTTCGTGGACACCAACCGCACGGTCGGCATGCTCGAGACGCAGCCCGCCGCCAAAGCCTCGGCGCCCGCGGCTCGCTCGCAGGAGGTTTCGCGATGACGAACCATCGGCGCGCCCTCGCGGCGCTCTCCCTGCTCGCACTGTCCCTGGCCGCATCGGGGGCCGGGCCGCTGCAGGCCCAGGTGAAGGACCATCGCTCGCTCAACTATCCGGCCATGCGGCCCTTCACCGTACCCCAGCCCGAGCGGGTCGAGCTGCCCAACGGCATGGTGCTCCTGCTTCTGGAGGACCACGAGCTGCCCCTGGTCGAGATCACCGCCCGCATCCGCACGGGCACCCGGCTGGATCCTCCCGCCAAGGTGGGCCTGGCCAACATCGTCGGGCAGGTGATGCG
The DNA here is from genome assembly GCA_050747525.1 of Candidatus Polarisedimenticolia bacterium. GTDB lineage: Bacteria > Acidobacteriota > Polarisedimenticolia > JACPZX01 > DASXTC01 > JBOGOC01. The sequence goes on from JBOGOC010000002.1 coordinate 35,676, forward strand.
CACCGGCGGAACGAAGCGCATGAACGGTGACCAGATCGACGACTTCCTGGAGTCCCGCGCGGCGCAGGTGGAAACCGGCGTGAACACCGACTCCGGGTTCGCATCCCTGTCCTGCCTCTCCCAGGACTTCCCCGAGGTGGTCAAGGTGTTCGCGGAGATCCTGCGCGAGCCTGTCTTCGCCGACGAGAAGATCGCCATCGCCAAGACGGCCGTGCGCGCCGGGATCGCGCGGAGAAACGACAACCCCCAGACCATCATCTTCCGTGAAGGGGCCAAGCTGCTGTACGGCGCCGACAGCCCGTACGCCGGGCAGCCGGAGTACGCCACGCTCGACTCCATCACACGCGAGGATCTGGTGGCCTGGCACAAGACGTACGTCCAGCCCAACAGGATCCTCATGGGGGTCTCGGGCGACTTCAACGCCAAGGAGATGGCGGGCACCCTGCGGACCCTCTTCAAGGACTGGCCCAAGGGCCCTGCGGCCAAGGATCCGGAGCCCGGATTCCAGGCGGCCACCAAGCCGGGCCTCTACTACGTCCCGAAGGAGGACATGACCCAGTCGAACATCCTGCTGGGGCACATGGGCATCCGCAAGGACAACCCCGACTTCTTCGCGGTGGAGGTGCTCAACGAGGCCTTCGGCGGCTCCTTCTCGGCGCGGCTGTTCAGCAACGTGCGCTCCCGCAAGGGGCTGGCGTACTCGGTGAACGGCGGTGTGCGCAGCAACTACGACTATCCCGGCGTCTTCCAGGCCTTCATGACCACCAAGACGGAGACCACGGCGGCGGGCATCGACGCGCTGATGGAGGAGATCGAGGGGATCGTGAAGAATCCGCCCTCCGAGGCCGAGGTGAAGAGGGCCAAGGAGTCGATCCTCAATTCGTTCGTCTTCAACTTCACCTCCACGTCGCAGATCCTCGACCAGCAGCTGCTGTACGCCTACTTCGGCTACCCGCCGGACTTCCTGGCGCGCTACCGGGAGAACATCGAGAAGGTCACCACGGCCGACGTGGCCCGCGTGGCGGCGAAGTACATCCACAAGGACCAGCTCATCACCCTCGTGGTGGGCCCCTCCAAGGGACACGACCGGCCGCTGGAGAGCTTCGGCAAAGTGGCCAGGGTGGACATCACCATCCCGGAGCCGAAGGCGGCCGCGGCCCCGGCCGCGACGGCCGGCAACCTGGCCAAAGGGAAGGAAATCTGGGCGAAGGTCCCCGGAGGCCTGGGCGGCCCCGGCGCGGTGAGCGACGTGAAGGCCCTGCGCTTCTCCACGAACGCCACCGTCAAGACGCCCCAGGGAGAGCTGGCCCTGAAGATCGTGCAGACCATGGCCTTCCCCGACAGGATGCGCCAGGAGCTCAACACTCCGATGGGACAGATGATCAGAGTGGTGGCGCCCGACGAGGCCTTCATGACCTCGCCCATGGGAGTGCAGCCGATGCCCGACTCGCAGAAGGCCGACCTGATGAAGACGCTGCAGCGGCATCCCGTGATGCTGGCGCGCAATGACGCCGACACCGTCAAGGCGCAGCACGTCGGTCAGGAGGCGGTGGACGGGACTCCCACGGAGATCCTGGCTCTCACGGTCGGCGCTGACGCGATGCGTCTGTGGGTCGATCCGTCCAACGGACGCATCCTGCGCCAGGGGTTCCGTGGCACCGGGCCCGCCGGCCCGGCCGACTTCGTGGCCACCTTCTCCGACTTCCGTCCGGCCGGCAGCCTGACCCTGCCCTACAAGATCGTCGTGGCGGTCAACGGCGAGACTCAGCAGACCCTCCTCGTGGAGGAGGTCGCCGTCAATCCGGCGGTGGATGCCGCGCTGTTCGCCAAGCCTCCGGCGGCCGCGCAGCCGGCGGGTGAGGGGAAGTAGAGACTCTTACCGGGCCGCGCGGATGAACGAATGTGTCCGGGCGGCCCGGTGGATCTCTTCGATGACGTCCAGGGGCATCAGCTCCGCGAGCAGCTCGTTCTCGCGGGACTGATCCGTGCCCGACACTGTGGTGTTGTCGGTGCAGATGGCCACCGGGACCCCTGCTTCCAGGAAGTCGTGGATCGAAGGGCGGTGTCCCCGCGGCACCGCGCCGGTCTGGTAGTTGGAGGTCATGCAGCACTCCACCAGGATCCGGTCCCGCGCCAGGCGCTTCATCAGCTCCCGATCTCTCACCGCCGAGCAGCCGTGCCCGATGCGGCCCACACCCAGCTCGTCCACCGCGTGCCAGATCATCGCGGGGGCTTCGTCCTCGCCCACGTGCGCGGTGAGGCCCAGCCCTCCCTTGCGCGCGATCTCGTAGGCCTCGGCGAACAACCGGGGGGGATTCCCCTTCTCGGCCCCGGCGATGTCGAACCCGATCACCCCGGTGTTGTGATGGAAGTCCTGGGACTCGGAGATCGCCTGGCGCGCCAGGATCTTGGCGATGTGCGGCCCGTGATGTCTCATGGCGATGATGATGAGCCCGACCTGAATGCCGGTTTCGGCGGCCGCGCGGTTCAGGCCGGTCAGCACCGACCGGATCGCCTGGCGCAGCGTCAGGCCGGCATAGGTGTGGATGATCGGTGAGTAGCGCAGCTCGAGAAGCGTGACCCCGTGCCCCGCCGCCTCCAGGGCGATGGCGCGCGTGACGTCCACGATGTTCTCGTAGAACTGGGTGATCCACAGCGGGTAATGGAATTTGTCGAGATACTTGAGGAGCGACCCCTCCTCCTCGGCCTGGATCACCAGCAGGCGTTCCATCTCCTGGATGGTGGGGACCGGGTTGAGCTTGTGCTGCACCATCAGGTCCCATGTCACCTGGACCGGGATGGACCCGTCCACGTGCTGGTGCAGCTCGGTGCGGGGGTACGTCCCAGGTTTCGTCATCTTCGGGATTCTGCCATACCGGGGGATAGCCAAAGGCGTATATTAAGGGACCATGAGACTGCCCCCGCGCCGGATGGCTCTGCCGGTCGTCCTGGCCATGCTGTTCGTCCTGAAGGGCGGACCCGTGAGCGCCGTGCAGCCACCCCAGGACCGGTCTTCCGGGTGGCCGCCCGCCGAAGCCCTGGTCCGTCATCCGGAAGAGGTCACGGTCCCGCAGGACGAGCCGACCCAGCAGTCCCTCAGGGCCGGCCACGCGGGCCTGCGCACCCTCAAGCGGCAGCATCCGCTCTGGCAGGCCACCATCGATCCGCGCACCGGCGGCATCGACCGGGCCATCGGAAACGGGATCCCACTGTTCGATACGTCCGACCCGGCTGAGGCCGCGCAGCGCTTCGTCACCGATCGGGGCGCGCTGTTCGCGCCGGGGCTCAGCGCGAACGGGGTGGAGCTGCGGTTCAACGAGCCCGCTTCGCGCCCGCTGGGCAACAGTGGGGCGCGGATGCTGTCGATGGACCTCTTCAAGGACGACCTGCCTGTTCTGGGGGCCGGGCTGAGGCTGGGGGTCCGCGCCGGGCGCGTGGTTCTCGTGAGCACCCGGGCCCTGGCACCGCCGAAGATATCTTCCGACTCGAAGCTGTCGCCGGACCAGGCTCTCGAAGCGGTTTCCCGGTACGCCGCGATGCCCCTGACGATGCACCGGGAAGGATCGCTGGCCTTCTACCCGGTCCCCCGCTCCCAGGGAGCGGTCCTCGTGCTGCGCCACCATCTGGTGCACGTGCTGTCGGTGCTTCCCGAGGGAGCCCCCGCCTACGAGGCGTACGTGGCCTGGGTGGATGCGCACGACGGAGAGGTGCTCGCCTTCTTCCCCGAGGCGCGTCACGTCTCGAGCTGCCAGAGCGACCCCGCGCAGGCGCACGGCCATGTCATCGGCGGGGTGCGCCCCAACCGAGCGGACGACCCCGAGCAGATGCGCGAGATGCCCTTCGCGCTCGTCAACGTCAACGGCACGCTGGTGACGTCGGACCTCAACGGCCGGTTCCCCTGGCCCGGCGGCACCGTCAGCTCCACGCTGGGGGGCACCTTCTTCGAGGCCCACTGCGACAACTGCGTCCTGCCCAACCAGCCCTCCCTGACCGGACTCCCTTCGGGGACGGTCGACTTCGGCTCCGGCGGGGCAAGCGGGCCCGCTCCGGTGACGGGCAACGGCACCTCGACCATCGCCGATCGCACGGCGTTCCATCACCTCCAGCTCACCCGCCTGTTCCTCAGCAAGTGGGACAACGACTTCTTCGACGAGATCGAGTCCTTCGTCAACATCGCCTCGACGTGCAACGCGTTCTCCAGCTCGGCGATGCTGGGCTTCTTCGCGTCGGGAGGCAACTGCCGCAACACGGGCGAGATCCGCGACGTGGTCAGCCACGAGCTGGGGCACACGTGGGACCGCTACGACGGCAACGACATCACCAACGGCGGGATGAGCGAGTGGAAGGGAGACCTGCTGGCCCTGACCATCGGCGGCGACAGCTGCGTTGGCGAGTCGTTCCGCATCACCGGCGGTCCGACCAGCCAGTGCTCCGGCGTGCGCGACATGGATGAAGCGGCCCCCGGGCGCGCCGATCTTCCGCTCACGCCGGCGGTCTGTCCGACCTGCGCCACCCTCACCATCGCGGCGAACCCGTGCGGCGGGTCGGTCCATTGCCTCGGACAGATCTCGGGCCAGGCCAGCGTCCATCTGCTGGGGAACCTGCTCGCGGGAGCGGACGACATCACGGGCGTCGCCCTCCCTGCGGGGAACCCCGCCTTCACCTCGGAGCAGTCCCGCTGGCTGCTCGAGCGTCTCCTCGTCGCGGGAGGGCCCCCGATGCAGGTGCTCAACCCGGCATCGGGGGGGGTGAGCGTCTACGACGCGATGGCGCTCATCGACGACGAGGACGGCAACCTGGCGAACGGCACGCCCCATGCCGCCTACTACAACCCGGCGTTCAACCACCACGGCCTGGCCGAGGCGGTGCTCGTGCCCGACGCGCCCAACTGTGCGCCCCTGTCCGACCCGATCGTCACCTTCTCGCTGGAGCGGGAGGCCGGCACGGGGCTGCCGTCCGTTCATCTGGACTGGACGCCGGTGGGCGGCGCCACCACCTTCGACATCTACCGCAATACCCGCGCCGGTGACACCTTCCTCCCGCTGGCGCAGGGCGTGACGGCCGGTCCGTTCGTCGATGCCGGTGTCCGGCCGGGGGGCAGCTACCGGTACTGGGTCGCCGCGGTGCGTCCCACCGGATGCGCGGCCATCTCCCCAGGCGCCAACGTCGTCACCGTCATTCCAGGCGACCCCGATGTCCGGATCAGCACCGTGACCGCCTCCGAAGCATTCGGCGGCTCCGACGGCGACGGGCTGATCGAGCCGGGAGAGCAGGTCAGCCTGCAGGTCACGCTGCGCGAGGAACAGGGGATCGAGCCGGCCACGGGCGTGAGCGCCAGGTTGAGCGGAGTCGATCCGTTCGCTCCGGTGGTGACGCCGGGACCGATCGGCTTCGGCACCATCCCCGCCGGTGGGACGGCCCCGGGCGCCTCTGCGTTCAGGGTGAGGCTCAGCCCCACGCTGGCGTGCGGGGCCAGAGCCCACTTCAAGCTGGCCATCACCGGCGCGCAGGGGTGCTGGCAGGACAGCTTCGACCTGACGCTCAGCTCGAGCGGGAGCTGCGCCGCCTTCGGCTCGGCCTTCGTCGAGATGGTGCCCGGCAGCGTCGCTCTGACGGGAGGTGGCGGGGACGCCGATTCCATCCCCGACAACTGCGAGCCGATGACCGTGACCTACCAGGTGCGCAATGCGGGCACGGTCGCGTCGGGTCCCGGGCAGGCGGCGGTCTCTTCGCCGCATCCGGGTCTGACGTTCTCTCCCCAGCCGATCTGCCCGTTCGCCACGCTGGGGCCGGGAGCGGTGACTGGATGCCAGTTCACGTTCAGCCTGGGCGGAGCCGCGCCCGCCGCCGGCATCCCGTTCACCATCACGGCCAATTCGGCCGGCAACGCAGCCCCGTCCGCGGCCACCACAGTCATCACGGCCGAGGCGAATCCTCCCGTGTACGGCACGCAGACCTTCGATTTCGAAGGGTCGCTGCAGGGGTGGACGTCGCTCAACTTCGCTGTCTCGAACGTGCGCGCGAACGGCGGGCTCACCAGCGCCCACGCCGGCTCCGTCTCCCAGTCCAACATCTGCGGGAAGCTCACGTCGCCGCCGCTGCGGGTCGTCCCCGCAGCCCCTTCCACCCTCTCGTTCTTCATGTACGCGCTCATCGAGCCGATCACCGATCAGTGGTACGACCGTGCCAACGTCCACGTGATCGACCTGGCCACAAACGTGCACACCCTGATCTCTCCGACCTTGGGGCAGGCGTACAACGCGTTCGGCACCCCGCAGGGGGGTCTGTGCCACAACTCGAACGAGTCCGGCTGGGGCGGCCTGCTGGGAGGCTTCGGCCAGGTGACGTTCGACCTGGCTCCGTTCGCCGGGCGCACGATCCAGATCGAGATCAACTACGGCACCGATGAGGGGGACAATCGCGAGGGGATCTACGTGGACGACCTGTCCATCACCGGGGTCGCCCCGGGGACGGCCACTCCCGACGGCCAGTCCAACACCTGCCTGCTGCCCGAGGTGTCCGCGCCGCTGGCGGCCGTTCCGCTTGACGTGATCCGTTCGGTGAGCGACCTGTACGACTTCTCGTGGCAGGACCTCGGGGCCGGCTTCCAGTACAACCTGTACGCCGGATCGCTGACCTCGTTCTACAGTCACGGCACGTCGCAGCTTTCGTGCGGCGAGGTGGGGGCGGGAACATCGTGCGCCGCGGGAGGCTGCGCGCGCTCCCTGACCGGCGCCACGCTCCCGCCGGGCGATATCTATTTCGTGGTCACCGCCTCGGCCTTCGGGGCCGAAGGGACCTCGGGTTTCGCCAGCGGCGGCGCCGAGAGAGACCCGCTGCAGAACACCTGCACGCCCTAGGACCCGGCCGGCTTCTTCTCCAGGATGATCGTGGTGGCGTCGCCCCGCGCCACGTCGTCGAAGAACCGCTTCATGGCGTCGTAGTCCTTCGTGTCGACCCGACCGGCGCGCATGGTGAGCTCCCGCACCATGACCACGCCGTCCCCCTCGCGCCTGATCTCCAGACGGTAGGTCCCCGACGGGCCGCTCGCATCCACCGCCGTCATGGCCGACGTGACCTCCCATCCGGCGGGGATCGCGAGCCGCGTCTCCTCCGCCTCCCGGAACCCTTCTTCCACCAGCATGGGGGTGCGGCGCGGGCCCGCGGGGAGCGTGGCGGCGCGCGTGGGCAGCAGGAAGCTCACCGGGATCATGCGCAGGACCGCCCCGCCCTGCGGCCCGGGGGCCTTCATCGAAAGCTCCGTCTCCATCCTCAGGGGAGCCTCGGGGGTCTCCGCGTTCTGCAGGTCCAGGCGTCCGACCTTCACGTTCGGGAAGCGGGAGGTCAGGCGCCGCTCGAGATCCTCGCGTCTCTTTTCGCCGCGCACCTCGTCGTAGTGATGCCGCCACCCCACCGCGTACTGCCCCTCGTGGACGACCGTGGCCCTGGCCTGCAGCCTGTCCGCTTCGAAGGTCAGATCGATCCGGGAGGTGCGCGAGCTCAGCGCGGGATCCAGGCGAGGCAGCTCGATGAGGCCTCCGTGCTCCGGGTGCGCCAGGACACCGGAGGTCCCCTGCAGGTAGTACGGCAGGTCTCCCAGGGCCGTCATGCTGCTGGTGGGATCGAACAGGACGATCCGGCCCGCCTTGCCGGCATCGATCGCCGACGGGAGCGCCGACAGCTCTCCAGACGCACGTACCGCCACGATGGCGTGGTTGAAGGCGTTGACGCCCGGGAACGACTTGAGGACGAGGCCATCGTCCCGGGTGAGGACGAGGACCGGCCACGCCTCCACCCCGATCTCTTTCAGCAGCGCGATGGAGAGGATGGCCTTGTCTTCGCAGTCGCCGAACATGTTCCTGAGGATCTGCGGAGCGGGATGCGGCTCGGCGGTGCTGCGGCCCAGCGCCGTGTCGAGGTACCGCAGCGAGCGCGCGAAGCCCAGGACGGGGCCGACGGCGCCCAGCTCGGCGGCCTTCCGGCGCAGGACGTCATCCGACGCGACCTGGCTGGTGGCGATCCCCGCGTACCATCGTGCCACGCTCTCCCACGTGTCGAACTGGCGCGGGTCCGCCTTCTCGCTCCTGGGGGCGTAGGCCACGAGCACGCGGGGGACCAGATCGTCGTCCGGAACTCTCATCGGCTCATCGGGAAGCCCCGGGATGTCGCGCATCTCCCACACCAGGTACCCTTCGTCGTTGCGGGCCGGCGACAGATCGCCGGCATTCAGCAGCTCGTGCCGCATCGTCCAGTCGGGAGGCGTCTTCACGCCGAAGCGCGACAGGAGCGTGGGTGCCCCTCCCCCGAACTCCCAGCTGGTCTGCAGCGCCTCGGGCCGTGACTTGGACACGTACTCCCAGGCCACCACGTCCCCCACCCGGGCGTCTTCGGGCCTGAACGCGTTGACCTTGTCCATGCTGAACTGGTAGGACGTGTCGGCGTCGATCTGGACGATGGCCTTCCGGTCGTAGGTGGTCGCCTCTCCGTCGGGCCGCACCTTCCAGCCTCCCACCAGCTTGAAGTCCTCTCCGATCCGCTGCCCGGCGAGGAGCGCCGCTCGACCGAGCCCTCCCTCACGATTGATGCGCACGGCGTTGCGGACCCGGGAGCGCGTCTCCGAACGCGTCACCTCCACCAGCACCTCCTCGAGCAGCACCACCACCTCGGCTTTCGAGGCGGCGGCCGGCAGCGAGAGCCGGCGCGTGGTCTCGAGCCACTCGGGAGGCTCGGCCGCCACGGCCCCCGACGCCATCAGGGCCGACGCCATCCACACGGCCACGACGAGCGCGCGCCTGCCGGCCGGTGTCATGGCGCCGTCTTCTTCAACGTGACCACCTGCCGGTCGGCCTCCTGCACCTTCTCGAAGAACGACCGCAGCCGCGGGTAATCGGCGGCGGGCCATTCGCCGGCGTCGATCTCCAGATTGCGGGTCATGGTGAGCGCCCCGTCGCTCAGGGCGTAGGCGATGACCAGAGAGAAGGGCGGGTCCTTCACGACCACGGGAGCCGGCACCTCCTCCACCTCGAAACCGGGCGGAGGAACGTAGGAGACGATCTCCTGCGTCTTGCGTGCGTGCTGGAAGAGCACGTTGGTGCGGCGCGTCTCCGCGGTGAAGGGCATCGGCTCCGAGGCGTGGAAGATCGAGGGGCTGACGATGAGGCGATCGGCCGTCGCGGGGTCGCCCGGCAGCCGGAAGTTGTAGGTGAGCACCGCCGGCTTGTCGAAGCTATCCAGGTCCTGGAACTGCGCGGAGACCAGCTCCGCGGAGGTGAAGATCTCTCCGAGGCGCTCGCGCAGCTTCTCCTGCCGCTCCGTCTCGTCCAGCAGCTCGTAGTCCTGCTTGTGATCGAGGTCGACCAGCCCGGTCCCCTGCTCGTTGACGGCCACTTCGAGGCCGCCTTCGGCCCGCATGGTGGCCTTGACCTGGCGCTTGAGCAGGTTCTTGCCGGCGGCCGAGAAGGGGACGGCCGCCAGCGAGAAGCCCGTCGGCGCGTACGTCGTCATGTGAAGGTTCTGGACGACCGCTTTCCGCGGCTCCCCGGCGCCGGCCGCCGGGGTGATCAGGACGGCGTTGCGGGTCTTCCCTCCCTCCTTCTCGGGCGAGATCATGCCGAAGGGGCAGTGACGCGTGGCCGGATCGTAGAAGGTCCAGTTGTTGCTCCCCGTCTTCACCGCGGTGGCGAACGAGTCGAACTGATCCTCGTCGTCCACCTCGGGCGTGAGCGCGCTGCTGAACTTCCCCGTGATGAGAAGCACGCCGTGATCGAGGCCGGTGGCGCGCACCATGGCCATGAACAGCATGGTGCGCTCGTACTCGCTGCCGAACCCTCGTCGCAGGACCTCGCCGGCGTCCTTGGCCTCCTCGAGGGCCTTCTCTTCGGTGGCTCCCGCGCGCATCTCCTCGGTGCCGATCTTCTCCTGCACGAAGCCGTAGATCTTGCGCACCTTCTCGAGGGGAGGATCGGCCGGCGCGACGAGCTCCGCGACCTTGGCGGCCACCCCCGCCGGCTCGCGGGTGAAGGCCTCGGACTTGCCGGCGACGCGGCCCGCGTAAGCCCCCAGCCAGTTGGCGGTCAGCTCGGGGAGGTTGAAGTGGTAGCGGACCCGCACCGCCTCCTCGGGGGGCCCGTAGGGCTCCCGGAGCAGCGGCGGCACCGACGTCGCGCTGTAGTAGACGGCGTTCTTGAAGGGCCGCTCTTCTTTCACCTGGATCGGCTCGATGCCCGTCTTCTTCCACTCAAAGTTGTACTTTCCCGGCTTCAGCGTGAACCGGCTCTGGAGCACGGGGAGGGACTGCTGCACCTCCCACTCCACCTGAATGAGGTACGAGTTCGGCTCGGTGAGCACGTCGTACGAATAGTCGATGATCGCTCCCGGCACCACGCCCGGGAACTTCGCGGTCTTCCGCTTCGCCCAGCGCTTCCCCGACTTCAGGTACTTCACGAAGACGTTGTCCTGCTTGAGGGGAATCTCCTTCCCGTCGGGCAGCACGGTGCGGCCCTCCAGGTTCCTGACCGAGTACCCTCCGACGGCGGTGGGAGCCTCCACGTCCGCCCAGGTCTCGACCCCTTCCTTGGTGAAGACCTTGATCAGGCGGTGCACCGAGTACTTGCTGCGCGTGGAGCTGTTGTCCAGCTCGGTCTCGTCCAGGAGGATCAGGGCCGCGCACCCCGGCTGGTCGGGACAGTCGTTGAGGGACAGGTATTGCGGATCGATGGCGCTCGCGGCGCCGGCCTGAACGAACGCGGCGGCCAGCACCACGACGGGGCACATCGCACGATGGAATCTCATCAGGGGTTGTCTCCTTTTCTTTCCAGGATCAGTGTCTGGCCGTCGGCCTCACGGATCCGATCGAGGAATGACTTGAGGCGTGGATAGTCCTGTGCCGGCCACCCGGCCGCGTCGATCTCCGTGCGCCGCGAGCAGATGACCTGGCCTTCTTCCTGGACGCAGGCGGTGATCAAAGACAGCGGACCGTCCCTCACCACCAGGGGCGGCGGCGTCTCGTGGACGGCGTGCTCTTCCGGGATGGCCAGGGCCAGGCGCTCCACGGTCTTGCGCGGATAGTCGAAGCGCACCGGCGTGCGGCGCCCGGGAGTGCTCAGATCGCGCGTGATGCTGTCGACGAACGGGTACGATCGGATCACGATTTTTCCGCCGGCCGGTGAGGACGCACCCGGCACGACGAACCCGTACTGCACCCTGGGCCGGCCACGAGACGTCGCCATGTTCTCGAACGTGGCGGACTCGAGGCGCGCCGCCGGCATGGCTTCCTTCAGAGACGTCTCCAGAGCCGCAAGCCTGGCCGCGTCGTCCAGACCGGCATACCGGGTGCGAAGCTCCAGATCCATCAGGCCTTCCCCCTCTTCCTTGACCTCGAACCGTCCCGATCCGTCCGGCTCGACGCGACCGGTCACGTCCCGGGTCAGCACGTTGCGGGATGCCGGCGTGACGGGCACGACGATGGGCATCGACAGCTGGCCCTCCCGCTGCATGACGAGGAGCGCGTTGGGTGTCTCGGACTGCTTGTCGGGGGCCACCATCCCGAAGGGGCAGTAGCGTGTGGCCGGGTCGTAGAAGGTGAATCGCCCGTCTTCCTGCACCACGGCAACGAAGGCGTCGAGCTGATCGAAGTCGGGAATGGACAGGTCCAGCGGGGCCTGTTCCCGCGAAGCCACCGCGGCCACGCCGGAATCGATCCCCGCCTCTGTGAGGAGCGCGACGAACAGCATGGTGCGCTCGAGCTCCGACCCGCGCCCGCGTGAGAGCACATCGTCGCCGGTGGATTCCACGCTCCCTTCGTCCGCGTCGGGAAGGATGCTCTCCTGAACCAATCGGTAGACGGCCCCCACCGTCTCCATCTTCGTCTTCCCGATCATCCCCGGCTCCTGCATTCTGGCGACCACCAGGGTCTTCTTCTTCATGAACGCGTCCAGCTTCTTCTGGAGCGCGAAGCCATAGGAATGCGTCCAGGATCGCCGCGCATACGAGTGATGGAAGTGGACGCGCGCGCGCCAGGCATCGTCGGGAGGGCCGAGCGGCTCCGCGGGGAGAGCGGGGACGTCGGTGGCCTTGAAGAAGTGGACGTGCTTGTAGGGGTGCTGGTGGTCGATCCGGATCGGCTCGCTGCCCAGCTGCAGCCACGTGATGGGCACCTTCCCGGGCCGCAGCTCGAGGCGGGACATCAGCACGGGCACCGACTCCTGGATGTCCCACTGGTAGCCGACGTAGTCGGCGGCGTGTTCCGTCAGGACGTCAAAGCTGTATTCGACGATGGCACCGGGAACGGCCTTGGGGAAGCTGGCGCTCTTCATCCTGACGCGCGTGCGCCCACGCTTCAGAGCCGTCTTCACGTGGACGTCGTCGAGCGAGAGCTCGATGACGCGGCCGTCGGGAAGAATGGTGCTCCCACGCAGGTTGCGGATGTTGTCCTGCCCGGCCAGTGAGAACAGCGTGACGTCCGCGAAACGCGACACCCCGGCGGCGGTGAAGAGCTTGACGGCGCGGTGCTTCGAGACCCGCGCGCGCTGAGACTCGTTGGTGACCAGCGTGTCGTCCAGCAGCACCAGGGCGGGGCAGCCGGGATCGTGGGGACAGTCGGGCAGGGCGGCGTGGGCGGGGTCGAGCTCGTCCTTCCCGCCCGGATCGGACCACGCGGAGCCGGTACCGAGCGCCAGCACAGCCAGCAGGACGAGGGCCGGCGGGCATCCCATGGCTTGCATGAAGCGGTGGATCTCCAGGTCGTGATTCGGGAAGTCGCGCGATTCTATCGATGTGGCGCGCGGGGGTCAATGCCGCCTGGCGATCTCCTGGATCTGCACGCGGCGCGTGATGGCGGGCATGGTGATGAGGCCCACGAGGAGCGCGTCGGTGGGGCTCCTGATGACCGGCAGGCGTGACACCCCCGCGGCGCTCATCCTGGCCATCGCCGCCTGCAGGTCCTCCCCCGGCCAGGTCATCTGATCGGGCGTCAGGGGAGTCATGATCCGCGCCACCGTGGTGCGCTCGCGCTCCTCGGGCGCCGCCCGGCTGAGGTGCGACAGAGAGAGCATCCCCACCGCGCGCCCGTCCTGCGTCACCGGGTAGCCGCCGAAGCCGTGCTTCAGGAAGTACTCGTGCAGTGCGTCCTGCACGGAAAGGTGTTGCGGGATGGACACGGGGTCCGGCGCCATCACGCTCTCCACCCTCAGGCCCGCCAGCGCGTCCCCCATCATCGCCTGCCTCTGCTCGGCCCCCGCAGCCTCCCTCAGGAACATGCCGATGAAGACCATCCACAGCCCTTCGACGAAGCGGCCGCTCAGGGCGCCCAGCGCGCCCGCTCCGATCAGCACCCATCCCAGGGCGCGCCCCCATGCGGCCGCCGAGCGGGTCGCCGCCACGCGGTCGCCCGATCGCCCCCAGAACCACGCGCGCAGCACCCGCCCGCCGTCCAGGGGGAAGCCCGGCAGCATGTTGAACACCCCCAGGGCGATGTTGAGCATCCCCAGGTGGGCGGCCGCTCCCGACCAGATGCTGGCCCGCGGGTCCGGGCCCACCGAGGCCAGCGCCAGGAAGAGCCCTCCCAGCGCGAAGCTGGCCAGCGGGCCGGCCGCCGCGATGCGCACCTCCACGGCGGGGTCGGGGCTCTCGCGCTCCAGATGGGAGACGCCGCCGAAGATGAACAGCGTGATGCGGCGCACCATCACGCCGTGCCGGCGCGCCACGATCGAGTGCGACATCTCGTGGAACAGCACCGAGCCGAAGAACAGCACCGTGCTGACCACTCCCGCCATCAGGTGCTGGGAGGTGGGCACCTGGGGATACCTCTGCGGGAAGTATCCGAAGGCGAAGCTCCAGAGGATCAGGAAGAAGATGAAGAGCCAGGAGATGTTGATGTAGACGTCGATGCCGAGCAAACGAAAGGCTTTCACCGGCCCTCCTCGTGGAACCCGGACCGGCGCTATCGACCCTTCTTGATGGCGTTGAAGGCGTCGGCCAGGGTCGAGAAGCTCCCACCGCCCGTGCGGGTGGCGTCCTTGCGGTACTTGTCCACGGCGGCGCGCTCCTCCCGGCCGGCGGCCTTCGACACCGAGAGGCGGATCTTGCGGCCACCAGGGTCGGTCTCGATGACCTCGGCGGTCAGCTCCATGCCCGGCGGGAACATCCTGCGGTGGTCGGTGCCGCGCGCCGTGCCGAGCTCGTTGTTGGGGATCATGCCGGAGCGGCCCGGGCCCAGGCGCACGAAGACGCCGAACTTCTCGACCTTCTCCACCTTGCCGGTCACCACGTCACCCACTTTCACGGGGGGCGGGGGCGCCACCTTCTCGCCCACTTCGGTCTTCTCGTGAGGGATTCCCAGCGAGATCCGCCGGCGCGGAAGGTCCACCTTCACCACCTGCACCTTGATCTCTTCGCCCGGCTTGGCCAGGGTGGCGGCCTCCGCCTGCCGCCCCGCGCCGCGCAGCGAGGCCAGCTCGCTGACGTGCAGCAGGCCGTCGACGCCGGGGGACAGCTCCAGGAAGGCGCCGAACTCGGCGACCCGCACGACGCGCGCGGTGAGCACCTGGCCGGACGTGAAGCGCGACTCCACGCCGTCCCACGGGTCCTGCTCGAGCGGCTTGCGGGTGAGAGAGATCTTCCCCTTCTTCTTGTCCACCCGCAGCACCTGCACGTCGATCGCCTGACCCAGCGTCAGCACGTCGGCCGGCTTCTCGATCCGCGCGTGCGACAGCTCGGAGACGTGCAGCAGCCCCTGCACGCCCGGGCCCAGGTCCACGAAGGCCCCGAAATCCTGAAGCGACGCCACGGTCCCCTTGATCACCGCCCCCTCTTCGATGGAGCCGCGGAACTCGCGCTCGTGCTTCTTCGCCTCGGCCTCGATGAGCGAGCGGCGCGACAGGATCAGGTTGCGCTTGCGCGGCTCGTACTCCTTGATCAGGAAATCGAAGGTCTTGTTGAAGTAGAGCGTGGGGTCTTCCTGCCGGCGGACGTCGATCTGGGAGAAGGGGCAGAATCCACGCACGCCGGAGACCTGCACCTCGTAGCCGCCCTTGATGCTGGCTGTGACGCGCCCCTGAACGGGGATCCGGCTGCGGAACGCCTGGAGCAGCATCTCGCGCGCGGCGTCCTTGTTCTTGCCGCCGGGCATCGACATGCGCCGGGACAGGCGCACCGCCCCGTCCGTGGAGACGACGGTGGCCTCCAACGGATCGCCCACCTTCACGGTGAGCTCCCCGTCGGCACCGGTCAGCTCGGCACGCGCAATCGTGGCTTCGCTCTTTCCGCCGATGTCCACGAGCACGTCCGTCTCGCCGATCTGCACGACGGTCCCGCGCACGGTCTGGCCCGCGTTGTGAGACGTGGGTTCCGCCGTGGTGGCGAGGAGCTTCGCGAACTCATCGTGCCCGAGCGCAGCGGGCGATTTCGAGTCGTTCTCTTCGGGCACTCTCTGGTCTCCGGGTCGAGCGGATTCTACCATCCGCGGCCCGCGGGGGCGAGTGGAGAAACAACACAATCCTTGTTTGACACCCTTTCCGGCCCGATGGTACCCTGACCGCCCTTTTCAAACTGAATCTCCTCAAGAGACCGTCCAGTGAGGATCACGTGACCCCCTCCGTCAGCGCCCCCAGGTTCCAGAAGCTCACTCTGCCCGATTCCGGTGAACTCATAGCCCGGTCCGGCCGCCGCCTCGTGGTGCCCGATCGTCCCATCATCCCCTTCGTCGAGGGGGACGGCGTGGGCCCCGATATCTGGGCCGCCGCCGTGAAGGTCCTCGAAGCCGCGGTGCGCAAGGCCTACGACGGCAAGCGTGCCATCGTCTGGTTCGAGGTGTTCGCCGGCGACAAGGCCAAGGAGCGCTACGGAGAGCTGCTGCCGAAAGACACCCTGGAGGCGGTCCGCCGCTGCCTCGTGGCCATCAAGGGCCCCCTCACCACGCCGGTGGGAGGCGGCTTCCGCAGCCTCAACGTGAGCATCCGCCAGGAGATGAACCTCTACGCCTGCATCCGCCCCATACGGTACTTCCGCGGGGTGGGAAGCCCGGTGCGCCATCCCGAAGAGGTGGACCTGGTCATCTTCCGCGAGAACACCGAAGACGTCTACGCCGGCATCGAGTGGCGTCAGGGCAGCGAAGGAGCCAGGAAGGTCCTGGAGCTCATCCGGCAGCTCGGGCACCAGCTGCAGGACGACACTGCCATCGGCATCAAGCCCATCAGCCAGTCGGCCTCCCAGCGCCTGGTGCGGCGCGCGATCCAGTACGCCGTGGACCGCGGCAAGCCCAGCGTGACGATCGTGCACAAGGGCAACATCATGAAGTACACCGAGGGGGCCTTCCGTGACTGGGGATACCAGGTCGCCGAGAAGGAGTTCCCCGCCGAGACCATCACCGAGGCCCAGGTCAGCGAGAAGCACGCCGGACGCCCGCCGGCCGGCCGCATCGTCATCAAGGACCGCATCGCGGACGCCATGTTCCAGCAGCTCCTGCTGCGTCCCCAGGAGTACAGCGTGCTGGCCACCCCCAACCTCAACGGCGACTACCTCTCTGACGCCGCGGCGGCGCAGGTGGGCGGGCTGGGAATGGCCCCGGGGGCCAACGTGAACGACGAGATCTCCTTCTTCGAGGCCACGCACGGCTCCGCCCCCAAGTACGCCGGTCAGGACAAGGTCAATCCCGGATCGGTCATCCTCTCGGGCGTCATGATGCTGGAGCACCTCGGCTGGCAGGAAGCGGCCGACCTCATCGTGCGCGGCATCCAGGAGGCGATTCTGGCCAAGCAAGTCACCTACGATCTCGCGCGCCAGATGGACGGGGCCACCGAAGTGACCTGCTCGCGCTTCGGGGACGAGATCATCTCACGCATGTAGCCAGGAGATCAGGCCATGAGATTCCGAGTTACCGTGGTGGGGTCTGGAAACGTCGGAGCCACGGCAGCCCAGCGCATCGTGGAGAAGGGCTACGCCGACGTCGTGCTGGTGGACATCATCGAAGGGGTCCCCCAGGGCAAGGCGCTCGACATGATGCAGGCCGGCCCCATCGAAGGATACGACGGCCGCGTCATCGGCTCGAACCGCTACGAGGAGACGGAGAACTCGGACGTGGTGGTCATCACGGCCGGCCTGCCCCGCAAGCCCGGCATGAGCCGCGACGACCTGCTGATGAAGAACTACGAGATCGTGAAAGGGGTCACCCAGCAGGTGGTGAAGTTCTCGCCGCGCAGCATCCTCGTCGTGGTGAGCAACCCGCTCGACGCCATGGCGCAGGTCGCCCTCAAGGTGAGCGGGTTCCCGCGCGAGCGGGTCATCGGGATGGCCGGAGTGCTCGACTCGGCCCGCTTCCGCACCTTCATCGCCATGGAGCTGGGGGTGTCCATGTCCAGCGTGCATGCGCTGGTGATGGGCGGCCACGGCGACACCATGGTCCCCCTCACCCGCTTTGCGACCGTCATGGGCGTACCCATCACCGAGCTGATCTCCGCAGAGCGGGTGGAGGCCCTGGTGAAGAGGACCCGCGATGGCGGGGCCGAGATAGTGTCCTACCTCAAGACGGGGAGCGCCTACTACGCGCCGTCGTCGGCCGTGGTGGAGATGGTCGATTCCATCCTGATGGATCGCCAGAAGATTCTCCCCTGCGCCGCCTACCTGCAGGGGGAGTACGGCATCCGCGACCTGTTCGTGGGGGTGCCGGTCAAGCTTGGCTCGCGCGGCATCGAGCAGATCATCCAGCTCTCGCTCTCCGAGTCGGAGCGCGCCATGCTGCAGAAGTCGGCGGACTCTGTTGCCGAGCTGGTTGGGGTGATGAAGCTGTAGTCATGGCGCGGGCCGGCGGGGAGTGGTCTCCGGGAACGTTCGCCGTCGTGGCGTTGGCCACGACGGCTCACTCCCGCTTCCGCCTTCGCCTCTCGCTCGCTGGCCGCGCACAAGCGCGCGCGGCCAACGCTCGCTCGAACCGGCTCAGGCTCCAGAGGGTCCCTTCGACCACTCCCCGCCGGCCCGCTTACGACCTCCTCGCGTCCAAACCCGTTCGATCAATTCGACGGTTCGTCGTCACGGGGTGCGCGGTCGGGGTGTTGGTGCCGGGGATCTGCGTCGCCGCTAGCTCGCCCTCGGGAAAACCTTCCTTTGAATGGACGACTGAGGTCGTCGTCGACATCGCGCGTGTGAGCGATCCGCGCATCTCGCCAGATGGGCAATCGATCGTCTACATGCTGTCGCGGGCGCGTGGGAAGGACGACGAGCCGGGGCCGGCTTATTCCAATCTCTGGCTGGTGCCGTTCGAGGGGGGCGTTCCGCGACGGCTTACGTCGGCCGACGCGGAGGACAAGTCCCCCGCCTGGTCTCCGGACGGCTCGCAGGTGGCGTTCCTGAGCGCCCGGGGGGGCAAGGATGCCAAGGTGCGGGTCTGGGTCATGACTGTCTCGGGGGGCGAGCCGGTCGCGGTCACGCCCGAGAAGGTCGGCGTCGCGGCCTTCGCGTGGGCGCCACACGGGCGGAGCCTTGCGTACCTGGCGGCCGATCCGAAGCCCGAAGCGCGGGAGAAGGCGGAAAAGGAAGGACGCGACTGGACCGTGGTGGATCAGGATCTGCGGCCACGCAGGCTCTGGATCGTCCCGATGGCCACCCCGGGAAAGCCGCGCGTCGTGTCATCCGCGCGGGACGATTCGATCTGGGAATTCGACTGGTCGCCCCGGGGCGACGCGCTGGTGGCCACCGTCTCCCCCACCTCACGCGTGGACGATTCCTACATGGGCAAGCGGGTGATGATCCTGCCGGTTGCGGACGGCGAGGCACGTGAGCTGGCCGGTGTGTCCGGGAAGATTGGGCAGGTCGCCTGGTCGCCGGACGGCGGGACCATCGCGGTGCGCGCGGGGGTCGATCGAGGCGACCCCTTCGCGGGGAGCGTCTTCCTCTTTCACGCGGCGGGAGGCCCTGGCACCAACATCACGGGTGACCGTCCCGAGTCGGTCAACCACGTCGAATGGCTGCCGGACGGCCGACTCGCCCTGGTGGCGGTGCGCGGGACGCGCACGGCGCTGTCGGTGGTCAGCCCGTCGCGGCCGGACCGCGTCGTGGACCTGGTTCCGCCCGGCGGCGGCGTCTTCACCTCGGTCTCTTTCGATCGCACGGGAGAGCGCTTCGCCACGGCGGCCTCCACGGCGAACGATCCGCCCGAAGTGTACGCGGGCCGCACGCGCGGTGCAGAGCTCCCCGCGCGGATCACCACGTCGAACCCCGGCCTCGAGAAGCTGCCGCGCGCCCGGCAGGAGGCCTTCCGCTGGACCGCCTCCGACGGAATGGCCCTCGAGGGCGTGCTGTTGCATCCCATCGGACCGCGTGCCGGCGCAGGAGCCCCGCTGGTGGTGATCGTGCACGGCGGCCCCGAGTCGCAGTACCTCGACGGATGGAACACCGGCTACGGGGCCCCCGGGTTGCCGCTGGCCGAGCGCGGCCACTACGTCTTCTACCCCAACTACCGCGGATCGACCGGACGGGGCGTGTCGTTCTCCAAGGCCGACCACCGTGACCTGGGTGGCCGCGAGATGCAGGACGTGCTGGACGGCATCGAGGCCCTCGCCGCGGCCCATCCCATCGACCGGCGCCGCGTCGGGATCGCGGGCGGCTCCTACGGCGGCTACTTCACCTCGCTCGCCGTCACGAAGCACAGCAACCGGTTCGCAGCCGGGGTGGCCCTGTTCGGCATCACCAACTGGACGTCCTTCATGGGAGTCACCGACATCCCCGTGGAGAACGCTTCGGTGCACTGGGACCTCTGGTGCTACGAGGAGCCCGACGCCTGCTGGCAGGCGAGTCCCGTGGCTCACGTTCGGAACGCCCGCACTCCTACCCTCATCCTGCAGGGTGAGAAGGATCCTCGCGTCCCGCGATCGCAGAGCGACGAGCTGTACGCGGCCCTGCGGTGGAAAGGGGTGACGGTCGAATACGTGCTCTTCCCGCGCGAGGAGCACGGCTTCCGCGAGCGGGCCCACCAGCTCGACGCCATGGAGCGCATGCTCGCGTGGTTCGAGCGTCACATGGCACGGTGAGCCTCCGGGTTCTCCCGATGGCGACCCTCCCACACCTGTGCAAGAGTTCATAAAAGGTTGGCGGTGCGTTACGGAGGCGTGAATGAGACGACTTGTCCTCGCCGGGATCCCGGCGTTTGCTCTCCTGTCAGCGTTCGCCGTCGGATGCACCAGCCAGCACCGGGTCAGCGCCGAAACCTCCGTGGCCAAGGCTCTCATCTCCGATGAGCAGTCCGAGGAGATCGGCAGGCAGGTTCACGCGGAGCTGGAACAACAGGGCATCAGCTTCACCGACGATCCGGTGGTCCAGGACTACGTGGACAACATCGGCGGACGCATCCTTTACCATGCCGAGAAGGACAGACCCGACATCCACTATCACATTCACGTGATCGACGACCTCAAGACGGTCAATGCCTTCGCCACTCCCGGCGGGCACATCTACGTCTTCACTGGCCTCATCAACGCGGCGGCCAACGAGGCCGAGGTGGCCGGGGTCATCGCGCACGAAGCCGGGCACGTGGTGGGCCGTCACGTGGAACGTCAGATCGTCAACGCCTATGGGCTGCAGGCGCTCAGCGCGCTGGCCCTGGGGAACGACCCCTCGACCATCAAGCAACTGTCCGTCACGCTGGCCGGAACCGGGCTGCTGCGCGCCCACAGCCGCAGCGAAGAGATCGAAGCCGACGAGTATGGGGCCCGCTACATGGCGGCGGCCGGCTATGACCCCCAGGCGCTCATCAGCTTCTTCAGGACGCTCGAGAAGCAGTCCCAGGGGAGCCCCCCTCGCGTCCTGGCATGGCTCCAGACCCACCCCACCGAGGCGCGCCGGATCGACAACCTCGAGGAGTACATCAAGGAGAACGACCTCGTAGGGGCCCGTCTCGGCGATGCGCGTCACCAGGAGATCAAGAGGCGGCTGATCTCCGACGAGGAACGCGCATCGAACTGACTGCGGAGTCAACGGACGACGATGCCGGGTGGGTTCGCTTCGGACTGCGGGAGGCGGGCTGGGCGCCGGGGTTCATGTTCGGCCTGCACGTGGTGGCCAAGTCGCACCTGCATCTGTATCAGCACTACCCCTGGCTCGACAACGTGATGCACCTGGCCGGCGGGGTGGCCATCGCGTTCTTCTTTCTCGTCTCGTGGCGCGCGGCGGTGGCATCCGGCAGGGCGGGCCGCCCGGCTGCCATGGTCACCGGCCTGCTGGTGGCATCGCTCACCTGCGCCGCCGCCGTCGGCTGGGAGTTCGTGGAGTACCTCTCCGACCGTCTCCTGCACACCTCGATGCAGATGAGCCTCGAGGACACCCTCTCGGATCTGGCGCTCGGCATCGTGGGCGGCCTGGCCGTGGCGGCGGCCGCGTGGTGGCGATCCCGATAAGGCATGACGGGGATCAGTCAGCCGATCCCGCAACCACAAAGCCTGTCCAGAGATAAGGATGGGCGCGAAGCTTCTTGGCCCGGAGCTCCTCCAGCAGACTCAGGCTCGCACGCCGGGCCGCCTCGCGCGCCACGGCGCCCTCGAGGACACGACCGCGGTAGAAATGGCCCATCCAGCGCCGCGCCTGCCGGTCCGGCACCGGCCAGAGGCTCATCACAACGGTGCGGACACCCGCGATCTCGAGCGCTCGGCGCAGACCGAAGACCCCCTCGCCGACCGCCACCTCGCCGCGCCCGGTGTCGCACGCGGACAGCACCGCGAGATCCACGCCACGGAGATCGGTCCCGACGATCTCCTCCGCGGTGAGGATGCCGTCACCTCCGCCGGCATCTCCTCCCGCCGGTGCCACATGGTTGGCACCCGCCAGGACGAGGCCCGAACGCAGGAGAGGGCTCTCAGCCTTTCCGCCGCAGGATCCCAGGAAGAACCCATGGGTGGCGATGTGAAGGATGCGCCGCTCTGGAGCCTCGGTGAACACCACCTCCTCGACGGCCCGCGCTCCCGTCACGACCGTCACCGGCTCGCGGCCTTCGATGAGGCCCGCAATCATCTCGACCTCTCGCGCCGACTCGGGCAGAGGCTCCCAGGTCCTTTCGCGGACCGCGGCGCACGTCGAGCCCGTGCCGCGCAGGAGCGTGCCACTTCCAGCCGTCTGCGGCGCAAGACCCGGGGCCCGGACCTTGAAGTCCGGAGCTCCCAGAGCCAGCAGCCCGCGCCGGCGCGGCACTGACGCGGCTGAGGCGTCCGCTGCCCGGGCCACGACATCGCGGCCCGCGCCGAGCACTTGCATCGGGGGCGTCTCCTCGATGACGAACCGGCCGCTGTCCGAAGGCAGCGCTCCGAGATCGACCTGGTGCAACGGCCCGTCCGGCGCGATCAGGATCAGGCGCGCGCCGGCGAGATGACGGGCGATCGGATCCCACACCGCCCGTCGCAGATCCCGCCCCGCCCGTTCCAGGCGATCCGCGGCCGCCGGATCCTCCCTGCGCTCGAAACCGTCCGACAGCTCGGCTCGCCATGACATCACCAGACGATCGGTCTGCTCCGCCGGGCCGAGGTCTTCCCAGGCGGCTGCCCCGTCAGGTCTGACCACCAGGGCGACATCGTGGACGGGCTTCCGATCGAGCGCCGGCAGGCCGATCTCCACGCGCGCGATGTCCACCAGAGCCTCGCCCGGGCGCAGCGAGCGCCGCACCGCGGCCAGGTCGGCGTTGCGCCGCACCCGCTCACCCCGGAAGCGGGCGCTCAGGCCGGCCAGCTTTTCCTCGGCGGACTCCTTGCGGTCCACAGTCTCCTTCAGCGTCTGCTGGTATGCCGCGGGGTCTCGGTCCCCCGGACCCTCGGCCCACAACCCCGCCAGCTCGCTCCGCGCGCGCCCGAGGTCCTCCCGCGCGCTGCGCGTCCCGGCGCTCTCGTCCAGGAGCGCCGATCGGTGGCGCGCCGCCATCTCTTCCAGGACGATCCCCTTGCGCTGCAGCGCCCAGTCCCAGCAGGCCTCGAGCCAGTCCGGCTCGTCGTCCTTTGCCGTGCGGAGCCCCTCGAAGAGGATCGTGTGCGGCTCGTCCTGCGACGAAGCCAGGTCCAGCGCAGCGCTCTCGGGCAGGTAGGCGAGGATGTCACGGATCCTCCCGAGGGCGAGGTCGCTCGCCTCGCGGGCCAGGCCGAGCGCCTGGGCGCGCTTTCCCTCCGCCAGGGCGAGGCCGGACAGGTTCATGATCGTCTGGGATACCTCGGGATGCCGGCGGCCCAGGGTCGCGACGCGGATCCCGAGAGTCCGCTCGAGAAGCGGCCGGGCCTCCGCGTAGCGGCCCTTCAGGACCAGCAAGTTGGCCAGGTTGTTGAGGGGATGGGAGAGATTGAAATGATCGGAGCCGAGCCTCGTTTCCACGAGCCGGATCGCCCGCTCCAGCAGGGGTATGGCCGCGTCGTAGTCCCCCAGTCGCTTGTGCGCCAGAGCGAGGTTGTTGAGCTCCAGCACCAGGTCGGGATGGTCGGGCCCCTGTCGCTTCAGCTTGATGTCGAGCGCTTCCTGATAGGCGTCGCGGGCCTTTCCAGCCTCCCCGAGACTCCAGTGCACGTTGCCCAGGTTGTTCAGCGCTCCCGAGAGCAGCAGCGAGTCGCGCCACTCCCCTTCGCGGCAGATGACGATCGCCTCCTCGAGGACCTCGCGCGCCTCGTCGTAGTCCCCCATGTTCTGGTACAGCACGCCCATCGTGACGTAGGTGAGAGCGACGTCAATGTGCCGCGGTCCCAGGACCGCGCGCCGGATGGCAAGGGCCCGCTGGTAGCGCCGCCGGGCCTCGACGAACTCCCCCATTCTCAGGTGAAGGTTCGCTGAATTGTGCAGGACCGTGGCCACGTCGGCGTGCTGCGGGCCGAGACGCTTCTCACTGATGGCGAGAGCGCGCTCGAAGAGCGGCTTCGCCTCGGCGAATTCCCCCACCATCTGGATGTTGTTGGCCATCTGCAGCAGGACCTCGGAGACGGCGAGGTCATCGGGGCCAAGCGCCTTCTCGCGGATGGCCAGGACCCGATCGAAGATGGGACGGGCGCCTTCGTAGTCCGCCGCCTCGAACAGGAGCATGCTCAGCCCGAAGAGCGTGTCCGCCACACCAGGATGGCCTGGCCCCTGGAGGCTCTCTTTGATGGCCAGGGCGCGCGCCGCCATCTGCCGGACGGGGTCGCCGTAGTCGTTCCGTTGCCGCGCCGCCCGCACGAGGAGATCGAGGAGGCCCGCTGCTTCGAGGGAGCCGTCTTCTCCGCGCGCCTCGAGCAGCCCCAGGAGCTCCTCGCCCATGCTACGGGCTTCCTCATGGCTGCGACTGTCCAGCAGGGCCTTCACTCGATCGGCGGACGGGACGGCGGCGTCGGAGGCGGCCCCCTGGCTGGTCACCAGGACAATCGAGGCGAGATAAAGGACAACACTCTTCATCGGGACACAATCCGGCGGCGGTCACGTCGGGGAACGCTTCATCCTACTACAGGCCATCGTCTGTAACACCCGGCTTTCTCACGCGACCAAGAGAGAGATCGAGACACGGCGCGGGCGCGTCGTGCGGAGGACCCGAGATGCCCAGGAGGAAGAGCTGCACCCGCGCCGCTGCCGTCCTGCTTTCGACGATCTCAATTGGCCTGATGTCCCCTGGTGGCGGAGCCGCTCCCTCCCCCGACCTGCCGGCGGCCGGGCCGGCCTCGACGCCGACGCCCTTCTTCGAATACGAAGTGGTGGCAAGACAGGGAGAGGGGAACATCGACCTGTTCGGCTGGCCGTCGATCAACGACAGCGGCCAGGTGGCCTACCTGGGGACCGTGATCCGGGAGCGCAACAGCCCGACCCTCGTGGCGACGGTGTTCGTGGCGAACACGTCCGGGACCGTCGAAGACCTCACACCTGACGTCCTCGACGATGCCGGAAATCAGTACCTGGACATGACCCCGTGGAATCTCGCGCACGGAGTGGAGATCAATGCCGGCCGGCAGGTGGCGGCTCATTCCATGTTCACCCTCGATGATTCACTTGGTCTCCTTCAGCACTCATCGTTCGCGTGGCGGTTTCCCGTCCTCGGCAGCGCATTCTGGGGCCCTCTCAGGGCCGCGGGGGGCGTGGTGAACGATGCGGCCCAGAGCCCCGAGCCCGCTTACTTTCGGCTCGTGGGGCCCTGGGTCAGCATGAACGACAGCGGCGAGATCGCCTTCGTCGCGGGCGACGGGGACGTCTCCTTTCCGGGCACTGACGTGGAGAGCCTCGGAGACATCGTCACGGAGAGGATCTCGCTCGTGGTCGCCCCCGACCTTGCCGGCCCCGAGCTGCTCGCGAGCTATCAGGAGCACACCCTGGCTACCGGCGAGACGCTGGATCTCGTCGAAAACTTGGCGCCGATGATCGCGAATGATGGCCGCGTGGTCGTCCGCGCGGGGCTCCGGGACGATTCCCCCATCGAGGTGTTCAGCAGGGGTTTGAGCGTCTCGGAGCGCATCGCCGGCCCGGATGTCGGCTTCACCCGCATCGGAGGCTTCCCCGCGATCTCCGATGACGGCCGCGCTGTTGCCTTTCTCGGCGACAGGGGCGACGGTGAGGGGCTTTTCCTGTCCATCGACGACGGCGATGGCTATGCGGCCTCCGGGTTCATTCTGCGCGTGGCGGGAGAGAACGCGACGCCGCATCCGGAGCTCGGCTACGCGCTTCCCGTGACCACGCTGGAAGCAGACGGCCAGGTGCGGGACGATCTGCCGCCCCTCTTCTTCGCGTCGTTCGACTTCCGGCAGCGGCTGGGGATCACGCACGTCGAGAAGGGCCGGCCCGGCTTCGTCGACGACAGCGTCATCATCGCGTTCATCGGACGGCCGAATGCGGCGAGCCGCCCGAATCCCGTCGTGCCCGGCTCGCCGCTCCTGTTCAGCAACAAGGAAGGGCTCTGGACGGTCCGGGTCGACTTCGAGGAGCATCCCGGGACCGGACTCCTGATCGCCCAGCCGCGCAGCGCCATCCCGGTGGTGCAGGTGGGAGACATGATCGAAGGAGCGCTGGTGTCGTCGGTTTCGATCTACGACCCTCTCGCGGCGGCGCGCACGGATCTGGGAGCCTTCGAGCGTGGCCGGGGAGATCATCAGGTCGCGTTTTCGGTCACCACGAGCGCCGGGCGCAGAATCGTTCGGGCCACTCACCTGGACACCGACGAGGACGGACTGCTCGACCACTGGGAAACCTCGGGCATCGACATGGACGGAGACGGCGAGACGGACCTGGACCTCAACGCCATGGGGGCAAGCCCGATCCACAAGGACCTGTTCCTGGAGATCGACTGGCTCGTGCCGCGCACCAGAGGAACACCCATGCCGTGGAGCAACGAGCCGCAGCCGGGGGTCACCGAGAGGCTCGTCCGTATGTTCGCCGAGGCGCCGCTGGGCAACCCCGACGGCAACCCGGGGATCGAGCTTCACATCGATGCAGGACCCGGCCGTGACCGTGTCTACCGCCGCCCCTTCTCGCAGAACATCCCGCCCGGCCCGCTGCTGCAGGGAGGCGACCTGGTGCACAAACCGGGCCTCCCCTTCAGCCATCTCGATGTGGTGCCCACCACCGGAGGGTACAGGGTGCCTTCCAGCATCGCGAGCGAACGCTTCGGCGTCCTCAAGGACCTGTTTTTCGGCACGCGCGACAAGCGGGCGCGCGAGCTCGCCTTCCACTATGGGATCATCGCGGACTTCATCGACGTGATCCAGGGCCCGGACAGCAAGCCCTACATTGGCAAGATCACCGCCGTCACCGATGATTCCAATCTGTCGTTCTCGGGCGTTCCGCCTTCCGTCATCGAGGGCTCATCGATCCTCGTGACCAGCGGGCGAGCCTCCGGAGAAATTCGGCATGTGTTCCTGGTCGATGGCGCCATCCAGCCTCTCCAGGACTGGACGCGTGTTCCGGAGACGGGCGACACGTTCTGCGTCCTGGACGATCACGGAGGCCAGGGAGAAATGGCAGTGGTCTCCAGCCGAATCGACCTCCCCGGTAATGACCACACGATGGGCCTCGGGGGCGGCGGTGGGGAGGTCAACGGCATCCTCGGGAGCTGGTTCGATCAATGGACCACTCTGGCGCATGAGCTCGGCCACAACCAGACGCTCGATCATTGCGGAAGATCGGGCAACGAGATCCTCTGCGACAACGTGACCGGCGGAATCACGTACAGGCCTGTCAATGCCGCCGTTGTCGCGGAGGGGGGACTCGTTCACCATCTGGACGTGACACTCGATTCAAGGCCGTCGGCGCCGGTGGAGGTCGATATCCTCTCGGAGTTCCTTCAGCTGGAGGCGATTCCAAGCCGGCTCAGATTCGGGACGGACACCTGGGACGTGCCCCAGAGAGTCGAGATCCGGGCGATCGACGATGCGATCCAAGACCGGATTGACTCTGGCACTGAGGTCGAGCCCTGGATGTTCGGCGACCTGCGAGTCATCCTCGACAGCGAAGATGCCCGCTTTCGAGGTCTCGGGAGCGGGATGACGATGCTGGTTTACGACAACGAGCGCCGCGGGGTCATCGCCCTGCGCGGTCCCGGCGATGGACTCGAGATCGTGGAAGGAGGGCGCAACGACAGCTACGAGATTCTCCTGACGCGGCCGCCGGTGGGACTCGTCGAAGTCCGCCTGGACGTCGCCGACCCGGTCAGGGTCAGCCCGGCGACGCTGACCTTCGGCCCCGCAGACTATGACGTGCCGCGGACCGTCACCTTGTGGAGCGAGACCGACGGCCTCCAGATTCATGCCTACCCCAACGTGCTTCACAGCTTCCGTGGAGATCCCTCGTACGACGGGTTGACGTTCGAGATGCCTTTCGCCTTTCGCGACCGGGAGAGTGCGAGCATTCTCGTGACCGAGTCGGCCGAAGAGACCGAAGTGGCCGAGGGGGGGCCGGCGGATCAGGTCCTCCTGGAGCTGAGCAACGCGCCACCGGAGGATGTCACCGTTCGGATCGACACCGTCGAAGTCAACGTTTCCCCAGCGTCGGTGACGTTCACACCTTCGACGTGGAACATGCCGCAGGTGATCCAGGTGCAGGCTCGGGACGATGCCCGGATCGCGGAGGGTGTTCATGACGGCTTGATCACCCTGAGCGCCGAAGGGACCGCCTACGCCCAAAGGTTCGTGGATGTCGACATCGCGGACAACGACTTCGACCTCGACCCCGATCATCGAAGCCTGATGAGCTACGCTCACATGTCCACCGACGCGCCGGTGAACGACTACGCTGGTCCAGGAGAGCCGCTCGTCGATGAGTGGAGCCGCCTCAAGCTCGACTTCTACAACGTCTTCGTTCATCTGGGGGAGTTTGCGTCAGACGCAAGCCCGCCGCTCGACATCTCCCTGAAGGAGTACATCGCGCTCTTCGGACACCCTCCTGATGTCACGCCGCCTGACCTCGTTCTGCTGGACGAGGTCCGGAGCGCCGACGTTCCCGTGTCGGGATCCGTGCTGCTTCGGATCCGCGCGCAGGACGAGGAGTCCGGGATGAAGGGGGTCAGCGCGCTCGTGGACATCGATGGGGACGGGACCATCGCGGAAGAGGAGGTGTTCCCCGCGGTCAAGGCCGGCACCGGATACTACGAGCTGAGGCTCACGACCGCCCCTCAACAGGTCCGCCTCCTGGCGGAGGATGCGGCCGGGAACTATCGCCTGGAGGACCTGGCTCTCAACGTCGTGCCCGACGAGCTGAATCAGCCCCCGGTCGCCAGGGAGAACTTCCTGACCACCGGGATGAACACGCCCCTGGCCATCCTCCTGGAGGCCTCGGATTCGAATCTCGCGCCCCTCACGTTTGCCGTCCTGAGCTCCCCCTCGAGCGGAGTGCTCACCGGCACGCCGCCCCAGCTTCTGTACACGCCGAACGCCGGTTTCGTCGGGTTCGACAGCTTCACGTTCCGGGCGAGCGACGGATTGTCGCCGTCCAACACGGCCACGGTCAGGCTGATGGTGGGAGAGGCGAACCGGCCTCCCGTCATCTCCCAGGTGGGGTCCGTGGTGGTTTCGGAAGGGACGACGCTCCAGGTGGCGATCGCGGCGACGGACCCCGACGCCGACCCCGTGGCGCTCACCGCGACCGGCCTGCCGCCATTCGCCGCCTTCGTCGACCGCGGGGGAGGTTCCGGCACACTGACATTCTCTCCTGTCCTGGCCGAGGTCGGTTCCTACGGCGCGATCCGGATCGAGGCGTCGGACGGTCTCTTCCATAGCACCGTGCCGGTGCCACTGACCGTCGTTCCCTTCAACGATCCGCCCACCCTCCATCCCATCGGGAATCGCACCGCCTTCGAGGGGTTCACGGTCCGCTACACGATCGCCGCGAGCGACCTGGATGGAGACGCGCTCTCGTTCTCGATCGCCGGGCTCCCCGGCTTCGGTTCTTTCAATGTCGTCCCAGGGAGGAACCTGACCATCCTCGAGCTCTCTCCCGTGCTCCACGACGCGGGCGCCTACCCCGTCACGGTGAGCGTCTCGGACGGACATCTCCAGGTGAGCGAGCAGTTCTCGCTCACCGTCCTGGGCGACTCCGGCGAGCCGGGAATCGTGCGCATTCACCCCTCCGACGGCTCGACGCTTCTCCGGGGCCTGCAGGCCCTCAACCTGAGGTTCGACGAGCCCCTGGACCCCGCGAGCCTCGCGCCCGACCGGTTCCATCTGACCCGATCCGGCGCTCCGGTGAGCTCCGTCGCCTTCGAGCACCGGAGCTTCGCAACCGAAGTGATCCTCGCCTACGCACCGCTCCCCCCGGGCAGTTACGAGCTCACCCTCGATGCGCCGGCGATCACCGACCTCTCGGGCAACCCGCTCGGGGACGCGCCGTTCGTCGCCAGCCGGTTCACCCTCGTCGAGCGACCGACCGTCACCTCGTCGCTGTTCCCGGATCGTGTCTACGTGCCCGACCTCGACGGTTTCCCTGGTGCAGCCGCTGTCCACTCGGGTGATCTTGACGGGGACGGGAATCTCGACCTCGTGACCCAGAATGGAGCAGGGTCTACCGCGTCCTCCGTGTCGATCTTCCTTGGGAACGGCGACGGGACCTTCGCCGAGCGCACGGATCTCTTCACGATCCCGAGGGGACTCGACATTGGGGACGTGAACGGGGACGGGCATCTCGACATCGTCACGGTGGAAGACTCTCCGGCCGATGAACTGCTCGTGACCGAGCTGGGCAATGGCGACGGCACGTTCGGCCCGCGCATCGAGGCCCCGATTGCCTTCACCTCGACACTCCTCAGGCCGACGTACCTCGTCCTCGGCGACATGGACAGCGACGGGCTGCTGGATGCCCTCACGTTGCATGACTTCGGCAACGGCGTGATCATCTCGAGGGGGGCTGGCGACGGAACGTTCACGAGGACGTCCAGCGGGGGTCCTGTCGATGACAGAGAAATCGAGCTGGCCGACGTCAACCGCGATGGCCACGTCGATGTCGTGGGACGCTATCCGTTTGTTCCTGGCGGATTGTCCATCATGCTCGGGGATGGTGCCGGTGGCCTCGCACCCGCCCTGAATTCTCCCTCAAGATCTCCCTCGTTCCTGGCGCTCGGAGACGTCAATGGGGATGACTGGGTGGACGTCGCGTTGACGAGCCTCCGCACCAGCCCGAATCTTGTCTTCGGCGATGTTCATTTGAACAACGGGGATGGCACGTTCGCCGCAGGGATGCCTTTCGATGAGGAGTTGAATGACCTTCAATTGCAACGCGACGTGTTCCTGCACGACCTGAACGGCGACGGCCATCGCGACGTGATCCTGGGTCTGGAACACCTGATTGGAGTGAGGCTCGGCGCCGGAGACGGGACCTTCGGCCCACGGAGCGCCTACCCGTCCGGGAGGAATCCGCAGGGCTTCGCCGTTGAGGACTTCGATCGTGATGGAGATTTCGACATCGCCTCGGCCACTGGGACGGTCTCGGTCCTGCTCGGGAACGGTGACGGCACGTTCCCGGTCCAGCCCGACTACCAGGCCGGCATTTCTCCGAGCTCGGTTGACGCGGGCGACCTGGACGGGGACGGAGATCTCGATGTCGCCATCGCCAACAGGGGGAACTTCCCAGGTGAAGAGAGCGTCTCCGTTCTCATGGGCTCGGGTGACGGGACGTTCGGACCTGCCACGGACTACACTGTCCCTTCGCGACCGAACTCGGTCCGGGTGAAGGACCTGGACGGCGATGGTTTCCCCGAACTCCTGGTCACGAGCTCCGATTCGGCAAGCCTGCGGGTCTTCCCGAACAACGACGACGGTACGTTCGGGGCCCCTTCTATCTATTCCATCTCCCTGCCTCTCGGCGTCGCCTTTGGCGACGTGAACGGCGACAACGTCATCGACGTCGCCGTGGCGGGAGGAGGGGTCGGCATCTTCGCGGGCAACGGCGACGGCACCCTGAGACTGCTTTCGGGGGCGACCACCGGGCAGCCGGCCTCCTCCGTGGCCCTGGGGGACGTGGATGGCGACGGCGACCTGGACGTCGTAGCCAAGATCGACGGATTCGCTCATGTGCGGGTGAGCCTGAACGACGGCGACGGGTTCTTCACCACGACGCCCGATTTTCCCGCCACGTTCGCTCCAGGTGGAGTCATCGTTCTGGAGGACGTGAACGACGACGGGGCCCTCGACATCCTCGGCACAACCTCCAAGCTCCTCCTCATACCTGGCGAGGTGCCCCTCGAACGGTACGTGGTCTGCGTCCTTCCGGGCCATGGTGACGGCACCTTCGGGCCGAAGGTCGACTACGACACGGGAAGGTTTCCCAGAGACATCAAAGTCGGGCACATCGACGACGATGCACACCTGGATGTCCTCACCGCGAACGGTGCATCGAACTCGGTGACCCTCCTGCTGGGGACGGGAGACGGGACCTTCGGCCGCCGCACCGACTATGACGTCGGGTTCCAGCCCGAGGGGGTCGCGCTGGGCGACTGGAACGGCGACGGGAGACTCGATTTCGTCACGGCCAACGCATTCTCCGACATCGGCAACCACCGCAATCCCGGCACGATCTCACCACGGCTCCAGCTCGGCGGTGGCGCGGCCTCGGGGGGCCTCACGGCGGACGCCGGCGTCAATCGCTCGGTGAATCTGGGCGAGGTCGTCCTCCTGGACGGTCGTGCGTCCACCAGCTCTTCTCCGGGCATCCCCCTCGCCTTCGAGTGGATACAGACGGGCGGTCCCGAAGTCTCGTCCCTGGGGATGGACTCCTCCACGCCGACGTTCGTTCCCGATGAGCGGGGGACCTACGTCTTCGAGCTGACGGTCACCGCCGGCGGCCTGGGGGCCACCGACAGCGTCACCATCGAGGTGGTCGGGCGCCCCGACCTGATCTTGTCGGCCGCGGACGGCACGACCGCCGTCGTTCCGGGCGAGCCCTTCACCCGGACACTCTCCGTCACCAACGCGGGCAACGTGGCGGCGGAAGGCGTGACTTTGACGGACACTCTGCCGCTCCATGTCGTCCTGCAGGAAGCGAGCGACGGCGGCTCTCCGAGCGGCCAGTCGGTTCTCTGGGCTCCGTTCCGGCTCGCGCCGCAGGAAACTGCGACACGCACGCTCACCCTCCGGATCGCCGGCGCCATTCCCGCGGGCGTCGAGGAGATCGTCCACACCGCGTCGGTCACCGATGACGGCTCCTCGGGACAGGACCCGACACCCGGAAACAACACGGCGGTCGATCGCAACGAGCTCCTCGCCGCGCCCGACCTCTCGGTCGTCCTGGACGATGGACGGGGCG
This sequence comes from Candidatus Polarisedimenticolia bacterium, assembly GCA_050747525.1. Lineage (GTDB taxonomy): Bacteria > Acidobacteriota > Polarisedimenticolia > JACPZX01 > DASXTC01 > JBOGOC01. Next base: position 68,361 of record JBOGOC010000002.1, read on the forward strand.
CCGCGCTGCCGGGCAGCGTGCTCGAGTACGGTCTGGTGGTCCGGAACCTCGGCAAGCAGGAGGCCACCGGCGCCATTCTGAGGGCGACCATCCCACCTCTGGCCAGCTTCGTCTCGGCAAGCGAGGGGGGCTCCTTCTCCAACGGGGAAGTCTCCTGGCCCCACTTCGCGCTGCCGGCCGGAGACACCGCGGCCCGGACCTTCACCGTCCGTCTGGCCGACCTCTGGCCCCCGGGCCTCGAGAGCATCTCCGCGACGTCGACGATCGGCGACGACGGACTCAACGGTCCGGAGCCACGGATCGACGACAACCTGGCGATCGACACCGACTCCGTCGCGCTCCCCGAGCTGGGTGTCTCGCTCGACGACGGCGTGGAGGTCCTCGTTGTGGGGCAGACCACGACCTATCGCATCGGGGTCGCGAATAGCGGCACGTCGAGCGCGACCGGAGTCGTCGTGACCGACGACCTTCCGCCGCACACCGCGTTCCTTGCGGCGAGCCATGGCGGCACGCCGGCGGGATCGCAGGTGGTCTGGCCCGCGTTCGATCTGCCGGCGGGATCGAGCGTCGAGCGCACCCTCACGTTGCGCGTGGAGGACACCGTCGACGGCTCGGTCGAGACCCTGGCCAACAGGGCGTCGGTCCGTGACGACGGCGCTCACGGACCCGACCCGATACTCGACAACAACCAGCATCTGGACGTGGACCGCGTCAGCCTCACGACCGACCTCTCGGTCGCTCTGGCCGCCTCGCCCGCGACCGTCCGCGTCAACGAAGTGCTCACCTACCGCATCGAGGTCGGGAATGGCGGCGAGCACCGTGCCAGGGCGGTGCGGCTCGACCTGACCCTTCCTCCTCGCGTCACTCTGAATTCCGTGGACTCCACGCTGGGGCGGTGCTCCGCGAGCATGCCGGTGTCGTGCGACCTCGGGGATCTCGTGCCGAGAGGCGGAGGATCCATCCTTGTCTCGGTGGTGCCGACTCAGGCGGGATCCGTCACCGCCCTGGCCACGGTGTCGAGCGCCACCGTCGACCTCGACGGCACCAACAATCGCTCCGAGCTCACCACGATCGTCCAGGAAGCGGCCAGCCCCTTCACGGAGAGCGCCGCGGCCCTTGGTCTGGCGACTCCTGGCCCCAAGGAGGGCGGCCTCGCCTGGTGCGACTTCGACGGAGATGGCCGCCTCGACGTTCTGGTGAACGCCGCGGATACCAGTCACCTGTACGTCAACGAAGGCGCCGGCTTCCAGGACGTCACCGCTTCCCACGCCGCGGGGCTCCTGGAGTCTGCCGCGCCACGATCGGCGATCTGCGCGGACCTGAACAACGACGGGCACGTGGACTTCGCGCGCAACGCGGCCGACCGCATCGAGATCTACCTGAACCGGGGCCCGCAGGCGAGCCCGCCATTCAGCTTTGGACTGCCGCTCGACCAGAGGCCGCACCAGATCATCGACGGCATGGACGAAGGCATGTCCACGGAGGGGATGGGCTTCCTCGACTATGACCATGACGGCGACCTGGACCTTGTCGTGGACAACGACAGCTTCGGGATCGACGTATTCGAGAACAACCACAACGGTCACTTCCAGCACGTCACGAAGAACGACCGGACGCTCGGCCTCCCACAGGAAGCCATCTCGGGAGACTACCTGGCGGTCGCCGACTACGACGCCGACGGCTGGGTGGACGTCCTCAGCCGCAAGGAGTCACTGCTCGATCTCTGGCGCAATCTCGGGGACGGAAGCTTCGGCCCGGAATCGAGCTTCGACGGGGATGCTCTGGACGCCAACAAGGGGGGCGTGGCGTTCTGCGATCTCGACGCGGACGGCGATTTCGACATCCTCTGGACCGACGCCGACTCGACCCAGATCTGGCGCAACCATGACGGCGCGTTCGTGCCGACCGGAGAGCCTTCTGCCTCATCCGGCGTCGGCCTGGGCGACGAGGACATCGACGGAGTCGCCTGCGCCGACGTGGACAACGACGGCGACCTCGACGTTTTCCTGGCGGCGAACATCGGTGACGGACATCTCTTCGTCAACGAATCGACCGGAGGGAGCGACGATCCGCTCGTCTTCCGCCATGTCAACGGCGGCATCTCCATCGGGGCCGACGCGGAGGCCGTGGCATTCGGAGACTACGATCTGGACGGCGATCAGGACATTCTGGTGAACGTCGACGGCGCTCCGAACCAGCTCTGGACGAACTCGACGGGGGGAGAGAGCTTCTTGATGATTCGCGCCCTGCGCTGTCTCTACGGGAACGACATCGATATCGATGACGGCGACGGCCTGAGGCGGCGCATCAAGGGCTTCCGGGACGACGTCGGCGCGACCATCCGGATCTTCGCCGAAGATGGCGCCACCCCGACGGGACCGGTCCAGGAGGTGAACGGCGGCACGGGCCATGGTTCCCAGAACCCCGCGTACGTCCACTACGGTCTGCCGGAAGGAGCCGATGAAATCTACGTGGTCGAAGTGAGCTTCGTCGGCGGACCCGTGGTCCGGCGCCAGGTTCGGCCAGGCGATCTTGGCCCATCTCACCTCGCGGTCGTCAGCAGCTGCGGTCGAGCTCCCTAGTGCGGAAAGCAGGACGATGCCACAATAGGAGACCATGGCACGAGAGGTGACGACAGAACCGCCTGAGGTGGAGGACGAGATCCTCGCGGCCTTCCGGAACGGACGTCCCGAGACAGTGGCCATGGTGCGCGGCTGGGTGATGCGGGTCGTGACCTATCCCGGCTGGCGGTTCGGCGACGCGGAGTCGATTGCCCAGGACGTCCTGGTGAAGCTTCTCGAGATCGCGCGCTCCGGGCGGTTTCGGCAGACGTCCTCCTTCCGCACGTTCGCCACGTCCGTGGCGCGCCACACCTGCATCGACGCCTACAGGAAGCAGCGCTGGCGCGAGCAGGCCGAGCGGCTGCACGCCGTCGACACCGAGAGCAGCGCGGCGTCCGGTGAACCCGACGTGCACCACGAGGCGCGGGAGCGGCGCGAGCTGCTGCGTTACGTTTTCCAGCTACTTCCCGAAGAGTGCCGCCGCCTGTGGGTCTGGATCTACGGGCAGGGCCTTGCGGCGCGCCAGGTGGCCGAGCGCGCCGGGATCAGCGAGACGAACGCCCGCGTGCGCGCCCACCGCTGCCTGCAGCGGGCCCGCGGCATCGCTCGCGATTACCTTGCCAGGGAAGCCTGAGACGATGGGCTGCTCCGATCCGGTGGCGACGCTTCTCGCGTTCCATGCCAACGGGACGCTCTCTCTGGAGGACCTCGGCCGGGTGGAGTCGCACCTCGCCGTCTGCGACGACTGCCGCGCGCTGCACGGCTTCGCCCGGCTCGCTCGCGAGGAGATGGCCGACTGCGCGCTCGATCCAGGTGAGCACGTGCAGGCGCAAGTCCTCTCCGAGTACGTGGAAGATCGTGGGGCGCTGGACGAGGAAACGAAGCGCTGGGTCTCGTCTCACCTGGAGAGATGCGAGGTCTGCGCCTCGGTCGTGCCGGTGCTGCGCGGCTTGTCGGAGGGGCCGGGGGGACACGCCAGCCTGCCAGAATCTCCGGCCGCCATGGCGCGTCTCTGGGAGCTCCTGAAAGGCACCATCCTGCGCCCCGTCCCCGCGATGGCCTACCTGGCACTGGTTCTGGTGGGGGTCGCCTGGTTGGCCCGGACCGGTGGGCTCGGCCGCTCCGCCGGAGAGACGGCCACGCTGCTTCCCTCCCCCGTCCCCGTCCACGGCGAGATCGCGATGCGCGGGGAAGAGGCCACCTCGCCGCCCCTGCGACTCGAGACGTCACCCGGGGTGCCGGTGCGTCTCGCGCTTCACACCGACCTGGATCCCGAGGAGATCGCTCCGGGCGCGCCGCGTCTCCGCCTGGTCCTGAGGCAAGGCGGCAGCGTGCTCTGGTCCGCGCCCGTCGCTGCCGGCGCGATCCCCCCCGACGGCGTCCTGGAAATGACGCTCCTGCCTGACCGTCTCCCCCGGGGCATCCCTCTCGATCTGATGCTCGAGCGCGACGGTGGGCAAGAGCAGCCGCCGCTCTTCTATCAGAGGCTCCTCCTCGCCGGGCCCGATCGCTAGCCAGGGCCGGCGAGGCTCATCGTGGCCAGCAGGGCGTTGTAGCCGGCGTGACCCGCGATGCAGCAGGCGAGGCTGCCGGTCTTTTCCACCACCAGTGTGAGCACGACCGCCAGCATGGCGATGCCGGCCAGGGCCGGCCAGTAGGTACCCGTCTCGGCCATGTGGGGCACCACGAACAGCACGGAGACGAGGATCCCTGCCGCCAGCGGCGGAAGCCTCCTGCGCATCCCCTGATAGAGGTACCCGCGGAAGAGCACCTCCTCGGTGACCGGCGCCACCACCACGCCCAGGAACACCCACGCGGCGAACCCCAGGCTCCCCGACTCGACCAGCTTGCGCAGCGGCCCGCTGAACTCCTGATCGGGGCCCGGCGGGAAAGCCACGATGAGGGCGACCCCCGCGGCCGCGACCCCGGCCCCTCCCAGGACGTACTTCCACACCCTTCGCCAGCCGGGCCAGGCCAGACCCAGCCCCGCGGCCACGGGCAGGTGGTGCACCAGGCGCATCGCGCCGTACACGAGCGCGAGCGTCAGCGCCGATCCCCCCAGCGCGGCGGGCATGATGGTCACCACCAGGACGGCATCCTGCATCTGATCCGGGTACGACGACAGCGAGGGATCGAGCGTCACCAGCACGAGCGTTGCGAACACCGCGACGAGCAGGCCCAGGAGGATCTGCAGGACGTACGAGATGGCGAACACCGCCAGCGCGCTCCAGGGCCCCCAGTCGAGGTGGAGCGCGGGGGGCGGCGGCGCGATGGGGGGCGCGGCCTCAGACAACGATGACCTCCGGCTCGGAGGTCACCTCGCAGCTCACCGAGTTGGCGATGAAGCAGCCGGCGTGGGCCTCCTCGACCAGCGTCAGAGCCCGCTCGACGTCGGAGCCGGCCGCCACGCGGATGCGCGGCCGCAGCGTCACCCGGGTCATCCTCATCGCGCGACGCCCGTCCGGCCCCGGCGCGGCCTCGAGCCGTCCGTCCGCTTCGTCCGTGTAGTCCAGCACGTCGATCCCCGCACGCCCGGCGAGGGCCAGGTAGGTCAGCATCTGGCAGGACGACAGCGCCATCACCAACAGCTCCTCCGGGTTGTGGAGGGCCGGGTCCCCGCGGTACTCCTGGGCCGCGCTCATGATCAGCGGCGGCTTGGTCCCCGCGGTGACCTCGTGGCGGCGGCTGTAGGCCGCGTAGTCGGTGGTCTTCTCTCCGGGTTGCGCGCTCCACCGCGTGAGGCATCGAAAGACATGCGAGACGCGCCCGGCCATCGGCCCCTCCCCCGTCAGAACTGAACGAGCGTTCCGTCCCGCCGCGCCCCCTTCAACGCCACGCGGAACACGATCAATCCCAGCGGCAGCAGGATCGCCGCGAACAGGAACAGCACCTGGATGTGGGTGGCCAGCGCTCCCATCCCCTCTCCCGTGAGCAGGGCGCGCCGCACGCCGTCCGTGGTGTAGGAGATGGGCAGCAGGCGCGAAAAGGGCTGGATCGCCTCGGGGAGCGCCGCCGTGGGGAAGAAGACGCCGCCCAGCAGGGCCGACGCGCTGCTGATGAGGCTCACCAGCACTTCCCCCTTCTTGAAGTACATCACGAAAGCGGCCGCCATGATGCCGATGCCCACCGACGTGGCCACCATGAGGCCGAAGATGGTCAGGGCCGCCGCCATCCCGGACAGGTGCAGGGCGATGGGGCGGGCGGTGAAGCTGGCGAAGACCAGCCCCACCACGATGTAGAGCACGATGCGGAACGACGTGAACAGAAAGTCGAACAGCGCCGACCCGAAGATCACCAGCGCCGTGCGCGTGGGGCAGACCAGCATGGCCTCGAGGGTCCCGGTGACCTGCTCCTCGCGGAAGCGGTGCGCGAACGCCGTGAGCGACACCTGCTGGTAGGAGTAGGGAGCCACGCCGAACAGGATGAAGGCGAACAGGTTGCCTCCCGTCAGGGCGCGCGCGTTGGTGGTGAGGTTCTCCTGGAGGAAGCCCGCGAAGAAGAACCAGATCCCCACCGAGAACACCACGCCCCCCACGTGCAGCACGAAGGCCGACTTGTAGGAGGACTCGATCAGCAGGTCCTTCCAGACGAACGCCCAGGCCTTGCGCACCCCGGAGAGCCTCATGACGGCTCCGCCTCGCTCACGGTGAGATCGAAGATCTCCTGGAGGCTGGCCTCCTGCCGCGTGCAGGAGACGATGAGGGCGCCGTGACCGCGCAGGTGGTCCAGCACGTAGGTGAGGGCGTGGCCTCCCGGGTCCAGCTCCGCCCGCAGGCGCGTGAAGGCCGCGGAGCCGTCCTCCTCGGGGACCACCCGGCCGCCATCGAAGTCCACCAGGCCGACGGAGCCGTTGAGGCCCGACACCTCGATGACGTAGCGCTCGCGCGCCAGCGCCCAGGTGCGCGCCTCCTCCAGGGTTCCCATGCGGCGGATGCGCGCCCGGTGCAGGATGGCGATCCGCCCGCAGAGCTGCTCGGCCTCGGCCAGGTTGTGGGTGGCCAGCAGGATGGTCTTGCGCTCCCGCCGGTTCAGATCCTCTTCGATGAAAGTCCGCAGATGCTTCGCGGCGAGCGGGTCGAGCGAGCGGGTCGGCTCGTCCATGTACAGCACCGGAGGATCGTGCAGCAGCGCGCGCGCCACGGCCATGCGCTGCTTCATCCCCGAGGAGTAGGTCATGAAGGGATGATCCGCCTTGTCCGACAGCTCGAGGCGGTCCAGCAACGCCTGGCACCGGTCCCGCACCCGCGGCCCCGGCAGGTTGCACAGGCGCGCGAAGAAGTGCAGGTTTTCGCGCCCTGAGAGCCTCCAGTAGAACGACCGCTCGTCCGAGGTCACGAACCCGATGGAGGACTTGACGCGCGCCTCCTCTGCGCCGGTGTCGTGGCCGTTCACGGCCGCCCGCCCCGAGGACGGGATGATCAGACACGAAAGGATCTTGAGCAGGGTGGTCTTGCCGGCCCCGTTGGGGCCTAGCAGCCCGAAGATCTCGCCCGGGGAGACGGCGAGCGAGACGTCGCTCAGGGCGATCACCGTCTCCGCCTTGACCCAGGGACGTGTGAGGGTGTCGCGCAAGTTGCGGCGCTTGATGAACGTCTTGCTCAGGTGATCGACGAGGACGGCAGCCAGAGGCATCCGGGTGATTTTGACACAGCCGCGAGGCATCGGTTAACATCCACTGCATGTCACGGCGAGGTGCCACGGCCAGCTCATGGCGAGAGCCCTAGGGATCATACCCGCGCGTTACGCGTCTTCTCGATTCCCGGGCAAACCCCTCGCATCCCTCTCAGGCAAGCCGATGCTGCAGCACGTGTGCGAACGGGCGGCGCGCGCCCGGAGGCTGGAGCAGGTGTGGGTGGCCACCGACGACCGCCGCATCTTCGACGCCGTGGCGCGCTTCGGGGGGCACGCCGTCATGACCCGTCCCGACCATCCGTCCGGAAGCGACCGGGTGGCCGAGGCCGCGGCCCTTCCCGAGGCCGCCTTCGCCTCGGTGGTCGTGAACGTGCAGGGGGATCAGCCTTTGCTGGATCCCGGGGCCCTCGATGCCCTGGTGGCCGCCTTCGACGAGAACCCCCAGCCCGAGATGGCGACTCTATTCGAGCCGCTGGGCTCGGCCCGCGAGCTGCTGGACCCCAACGTCGCCAAGGTGGTGGCCGACGCGCGCGGCAACGCGCTGTACTTCAGCCGCAGCCCGATTCCGTACTACCGGGGCCCCCAGGAGCCGATGCGCGAGATGGGGGCGGGGCAGGCGGAGCTGGCCGCCGCGCGGCGCGAAGGTCTCGACGGCTGGCTCAAGCACGTGGGCGTGTACGCGTTCCGCCGCGACGTGCTGTTCGAGTTCACGCGCCTTGCCCCAGGGCGGCTGGAGCGGCTCGAGGGGCTCGAGCAGCTGCGCGCGCTGGAGGCCGGGTACCAGATTCGGCTGGTCCCTTCGGCGGGGCACTCCCTCAGCGTGGAGACGCCGGACGATCTCGAGAAAGCTGAAGCGATCCTGGGTTCCCGAGTGACAACCTGAAGGAGACCTCCGTCATGGACACCAAGTACATCTTCATCACCGGCGGGGTGGTCAGCTCGCTGGGCAAGGGACTGGCGGCGGCCTCCATAGGGAGGCTGCTGGAGAGCCGTGGCTTCACGGTGACCCTGCAGAAGTTCGACCCCTACCTCAACGTGGACCCGGGCACCATGAGCCCCTTCCAGCACGGCGAGGTGTACGTCACCGAGGACGGCGCCGAGACCGACCTGGACCTGGGGCACTACGAGCGGTTCACGTCCACGGTGACCTCCAGGAACCACAACTGCACCTCGGGGAAGATCTACGAATCGGTCATCAACAAGGAGCGCCGCGGGGACTACCTGGGGGCCACGGTGCAGGTGATCCCCCACGTCACCGACGAGATCAAGGCGTTCATGACGCGTGTGTCCTCCGGGGTCGACATCCAGATCTGCGAGATCGGCGGCACGGTGGGCGACATCGAATCGCTCCCCTTCCTGGAGGCCATCCGGCAGTTCCGCCTGGAGGTCGGAGCCCGCAACGCCATCTTCATCCACCTCACCCTGGTCCCCTGGATCGCGGCGGCCGGAGAGCTCAAGACCAAGCCCACCCAGCATTCGGTGCGCGAGATGCGCGCCATCGGGCTGCAGCCCGACATCCTCATGTGCCGGGTCGACCGGCCCATCCCGAAAGAGATGAAGAAGAAGATCGGGTTGTTCTGCAACGTCCTGCCCGACCAGGTCATCACCGCGCAGGACGTCAAGTCGATCTACGAGGTGCCCGTGGCGCTGGGACGCGAAGGGCTCGACGCCATCATCCTGAAGCTGCTGGACCTCCCCTACCGCGACAAGGACTTCAAGAGCTGGGAGGACCTGGTCGACAAGATCCGCCGCCCGGCCGGCGAGGTGACCATCGGGATCGTGGGCAAGTACGTCGGCTATGAAGACTCGTACAAGAGCCTCAACGAGGCCCTGGTGCACGGAGGCATCGCCAACGACGTGCGCGTGAACGTGCGCTGGATCGAGGCCGAGGAGATGCAGAACGGCCGCCTCGAGGAGACGCTGTCCCAGGTGGACGGCATCCTGGTCCCGGGCGGGTTCGGGCTGAGAGGCGTGGCGGGGATGATCTCGGCCATCCGCTTCGCCCGCGAGAAGAAGGTCCCCTTCTTCGGCATCTGCCTGGGGATGCAGACCGCCACCATCGAGTTCGCGCGCCACGTGGCGGGCCTGGCCGAGGCCGACTCGTCCGAGTTCAACGAAGACACGCCCCACCGCGTCATCTACAAGCTGCGCGACCTGCTGGGCGTGGACACCATGGGCGGGACGATGCGGCTGGGGCGCTACGAATGCCTGCTCTCACCGCACTCGCTGGCGCAGGCCGCCTACGGCGAGCGGGCCATCTCGGAGCGGCACCGTCATCGCTACGAGTTCAACAAGGAATACTCGGCCCCGTTGACCGCCAAGGGCTTCAAGATCACGGGGACCACTCCGGACGGCAAGTTCGTGGAGATCATCGAGCTGGAGGACCATCCCTGGTTCCTGGCCTGCCAGTTCCATCCCGAGTTCAAGTCCAAGCCGCTCGCGCCGCACCCGCTGTTCCGCGCGTTCATCCAGGCGTCGGTGAAGCAGCAGGCGGCGCGCGGCGCGAGGCGCGAGGCCGCAGCACCCACGCGCCAGGCCCCGGCCGCCGAGCGGCCGATCGAGACGGGACGCGTCATTGTCACCTGACAGGAGCTTCCCCTCCACCGGAGACCCGCTCGCCACGGCACGCGAGGTGCTGGAGATGGAGGCCCGGTCGGTGGCGGCGCTGGTGGAGAGGCTCGACGGCGGATTCCTGCGCGCCCTCGACGCCCTGCACGACTGCAAGGGGCGCGTGGTGGTGACCGGGCTGGGCAAGAGCGGCATCATCTGCAAGAAGATCTCCGCCACCCTGGCGTCCACCGGGACGCCGGCCCTCTTCATGCACCCCGCCGAGGCGGTGCACGGCGACCTGGGCATGGTCGTGCCGGGGGACGTCGTGCTGGCGGTGTCCAACTCGGGAGAGACCGCCGAGCTGCTGCAGCTTCTCGAGCGCATCAAGCGACTGGGGGTCACCCTCGTCTCCATGACCGGCAACCCGGCCTCCACGCTGGCGAAGCAGAGCGACATCCACCTGGACGTGAGCGTGAACCGGGAGGCCTGCCCCATGGACCTCATCCCCACCGCCTCCACCACGGCCAGCCTCGCCCTTGGTGACGCGCTGGCCATCGCGCTGGTGCAGAAGAGAGGCTTCCGTGAAGAAGACTTCGCGTCCCTGCATCCCGGCGGCCTGCTGGGCCGCAAGGTGCTGACGGTGGGGCGGGTCATGCACCACGGGGACGCCCTCCCTTCGGTGAGGCCCGGCACGCTGGTGAAGGAAGCCCTGTTCGTCATGACCGACAAGAGGCTGGGGATGACCACCGTCACCGACGCGGCGGGCCACCTGCAGGGAATCATCACAGACGGCGACCTGCGCCGCCTGATGCAGCGCGTCGAGGACCCGCTCGCCGTGCGCGCCGAGGACGTCATGACGCGCACCCCCGTCACCATCGGCTCATCCGAGCTGGCGGCCGCCGCCCTGCGCCTCATGGAAGAGCGGCACATCACGGCCCTCGTCGTGGTGGACGAAGAACGCCGCGTCGAAGGGGTGATCCACCTGCACGACCTGTGGCGCACGCAGCTGGTCTGAGACGGAGGTGAGGCATGGAGGGTTACGCCGAAGGGAGCGTGATTCAGCCCGTCCCCCAGCGGGTGACGGACATCCTGAAGGAAACGAAGCCGTGGGTGAAGTTCCTCGCGATCTTCGGATTCGCCCTGGCCGGACTCATGGTCCTTCTCGCCCTGGTCGTGCTCATCGCCTCGCCGTTCATGGAGGGAGGGCTGGGCGTCGGGGTCCTCATGAGCTTCGTCTACCTCATCTCGGCCGTTCTCTACGTCATCCCCTGCCTTTCCCTGTACCGCTACGGTTCCTCCATCGACCGCCTCGTCCACGGAGGCGGCCAGGCCGCGATGGAGGAGGCGCTGGATCACCAGCGCCGGTTCTGGCGCGTGGCCGGCATCCTGACGATTGTCATGTTGTGCCTCTACGCCGTCGTTTTCGTGGGGGCGATCGTCGTCTTCGCGATCCTGGGTCTTCGCGGGTAGGCGACGAAGGATTCCGGGCCGGGAGCCACTCTCACCGTAAAAAGGGGGCACCCGGCGACGAGGAGGCCATGCATTGATGATGCGCAGGCGGCCAGACGCGACGGGCCCCATACCGGCGGACCCATCCCGGACCGAACGGGACAGATCCCTGGCCCACAAGATGCTCGCCGGTCAGGAGCGGGCCTTCGATGAGTTCTTCGAGGAATACTTTCCGAGGCTCATGCGCTTCGCGATGACACGTATGAACCGGGACGCATCGGGAGCGGAGGAAGTGGTGCAGTCAACCCTGATGGCGGCCATCACCAAGATGGCGACCTACCGGGGAGAAGCCTCCCTCTTCACCTGGCTCTGCTCGTTCTGCCGCCACGAGATCTCGGCCTTCTACGAGCGATGCAACCGCCAGCCCCCCTCCGTCGACCTGGCCGAGGAGAGCCCGGAGGCGAGGGCCATCCTGGAATCGCTGACCGCGCCGCTGGACGACGACCCGGAGCGGGCGCTCGGCCGGCAGGAGGTCGCGCGGCTCGTGCACGTCACGCTCGACCAGCTCCCCGGCCATTACGCCAGCGTGCTGGAGTGGAAGTACATCCATGGGATTCCCGTCGCGGAGATCGCCGTCAGGCTCGGCGTCTCCCCCAAGGCGGCCGAGTCGCTCCTTACGCGCGCCCGGCAGGCTTTCCGGGACGGCTTCTCCGGCCTGATGGCGCACGCCACATGAGCGAGCATCCGCCGCGTCGCGACTGGATCGAAGCCCTTCTGAGGTCGACGGGGCCGCGCCCGTCCATTCCTCCCGAGAGCACGGAGCGCGTGAGATCGGCCGTGCAGGCCCACTGGCGCGCCACGGTGCACCGCTCCCGGCGCCGGGTGCTGTGGGCCGGGGCCGGGGTTGCGGCCGGCATCGGCGCCGTGGCGATGGGTCTGGCCTTGTGGCGGACCCCTCCCCCGGCACCCCCCGCAGTGACGGCCGGCGCCGGACACGTCGAGCGCGTGATCGCCACCGTCTGGAGGAAGGCCTCCGCGACCGAGGAAGGCCCGGGGCATCTGGTGCGTGCCGGCGACGAGCTGGCCGTCGGCTCCGCGATCCTGACCGAGCAGCGGGGGCGGGTGGCCATCCAGGCCCTCTCCGGCCATTCGCTGCGTCTCGACACGGGGACGCGGCTGCGCGTGCTGACGCCGACCTCCTACGCCCTGGAGAGCGGGGCGGTGTACGTGGATTCGGGCTCGGCCCCGCGGGGAGGGCAAGGGATCCAGATCCACACGGCGGCGGGGGTCGTTCACGAGATCGGGACTCAGTTCGAGGTGCGGCTGAGCGGCGAGGCTCTGCGGGTGCGGGTGCGCGAAGGGGAGGTCCGCTTCGGGGACCCGGAGCGGGGCGAGCGCATCCAGGCCGGCCAGGAGATGGAGATGGGCGCCGGCGGGCTTCCCCTCACGCACGAGCTGCCCGACACCGCCGGAGCATGGGCCTGGATCGACGAAGTCACACCCATGATGAGGATCGAAGGCCGGACGCTGCGCTCCTTCCTGGACTGGGTCTCCCGCGAGCGCGGGCAGCGGCTGCGGTTCTCGAACACGGACGCGGAAACGGCTGCCGGGAGGATCCGGCTGCAGGGGACCATCGATGGGCTCACGCTCGACCAGGCTCTGGAGTCGGTGCTGCTCACCTGCGGGATGCGACATCACATCGAAGGAAAGACGCTCATCGTCTCCCAGGGCATCTGAAACAGCGGCCAAGCGCGCGCCATGGTGGTAAGTTTCGGCATGCGCGCGTGGGGCCGGGTCATCCTCCTGACGGCCCTCCTGGCGGGGGTCCAGGGCGCCCTGACCGGGGCGGCCGAGGGCACCTTCCTGGGCCGGCCTCTGGCCGAAGCCCTCGAAATCCTGCAAGCGCGGGGCCTGCGGCTCATCTACAGCTCGGCCATCGTGGGGCCGGGCCTGGTGGTCGGCATCGAACCCAGAAGCACCGACCCCCGCCGGGTCCTCGACGAGATCCTGGCCCCGGCAGGCCTCGAGGCCCGGCCGGGCCCCGGCGGATCGCTGCTGATCGTCGCGGGCCCCGGGGAATCGCTCCCCGAGAGGCTCCCGGGACGCGTCGAGCAGGTGGTCGTGACCCCGGATGAGCCCTCACCCGCCCCGCTCGGCCCGTCGGGCGCCCGCGTGATGGACAGCGAGGAGATGGCGCTCGTCCCCAACGCGGGCGGGGATATCAGCCGGATCGTTCACCAGCTGCCCGGCGTGGCCTCGGCCGACAACTCGGCCGGGTTCCACGCGCGAGGCGGGCAGCCGCGTGACGTCTCGATGGTGCTCGACGGGCTCGAGCTGTACGAGCCGTTCCACCTGCCCGAATTCCATGGCCCCTTCAGCCTGGTGGACGGCACCTACGTCGACCGGATGGAGTACCTGGGAGGGAGCTTCACCGCGGAGTACGGCGACCGGCACGGCGGGTTCGTGAATCTGTCCACCGCCCCTCCGGGTGGCCCCGGTCAGACACGCGCGGAGTTCGGCTCGCTGAACTCGCGCCTGTCGTGGTCCACCGCCACACCGGACAGCTCGTTGTTGGTCTCGGGCCGCGCGTGGTATCCCGAGTCCCTCACCACCACCCTGGAGATCGGAGAAGACGGCCTCGACCCGAAGTTCGGTGACGCCTACGTCAAATTCACCTATCACGCGATCCCCGGCACGATCCTCTCGGCGCACGCCCTGGTCTCCTATGACCGGGTGCGCTTCTCCGAGCCTGTCGCCGGCGAGAGCGCCAATGTCGACAACCGCAGCGGCCACTTCTGGGTGCGGGCCGTGCGGTCCTGGTCCGGCTCCGTGACCACCGACACGATCCTGTCGGCGGGACGGCTGGACCTGTCCAGGGAAGGGGTCTCCGACGCCGACAGCGGCCCGATCTCCGTGGACGACAACAGGAGCGTGGATTTCTTCGGCATCGACCACGACACGACCTGGAAGCTCTCGGGGAGGCAGGTGCTGACGGGTGGCCTTCAGATGCGGCCCATCCGCGGGACCTACGAGTACAGGACCCTCGGATCCGGCCAGGACGTCAGCCTGGAGCCCAAGCCCAACGGAACCAACTTCGGCTTCTACCTGGCCCACCGGGCCGCCCTTTCGACCAAGGTGTCGACGGAGCTGGGCGTGCGCTGGGATGGCCAGACCTTCACCGGGGACCAACAGATAAGCCCGCGGCTGAACGTGCTGTGGAGGCCGACCTCCAGGTTCGAGGCCCTCCTGGGCGTGGGACGCTTCGCCCAGTCGCAGCGGATCAACGAGCTGAACATCGAGGACGGCGAGACCGGCTTCCATCCCGCGGAGCTGGCCGACCAGGTGACCCTGACCCTCCAGCACAGCTTCGATGCCGGCATCCGGGTGCGGCTGGACGGTTACTACCGAACGGTGTCTGCGGTCCAGCCGCGCTACGAGAACCTCTTCAATCCCATCGAGCTGTTCCCCGAGACGGAGGCCGATCGCGTGCTGGTCGCCCCCAACGCCGCCCGCCTGCGTGGCGCGGAGCTGCTGGTGCAGGGTGGGGGCGGGTCGAGGCCGATCCACTGGTCGGCGAGCTACACCTGGTCGTCTGCCGAAGACGTGCTGTGGGACGGAATCGTTCCCAGGAGCTGGGACCAGCGGCATGCGGCCCGGTTCCTGATCGGCTATCGCCCCGGCGCCCTCTGGTCCGTCGCGCTCGGGGGCACCGCTCACACGGGGTGGCCCACCACGCCGGTCACCGCCTCTTCGACGACCCTTCCCGACGGCACGGTGGAAATCACGCCCGTGACCGGCCAGCGCAATTCGGAGCGGCTCCCCGGGTACCTGCGCTTCGATCTTCACGCAAGCCGCGCCTGGCGGCTCAGCAGCGCCACGGTGGCCCTCAACCTGGACATCCTCAACATCACCGATCGCGAGAACGCGTGCTGCGTGGACGAATTCCGCTTCAGGCCGCGGCCGGACGGCAGCGTGGAGGTGCATCGGCTCCTGGACGACTGGCCCGGGCTGACTCCCACCTTCAGCGTGACGCTGCAGTTCTGACTGTCCGGATCCGGGATTCTCCATCCCATCCCCGGACACTCTCGCGCACCCTGAGCGGCGCTTCCCCCTCGACGTGTCCTGGCACGCGGATTGTTACCCGGATTGACCCGGCCTTCACGCATCGGAGGCACTGCGATGGGGCGGTTCGTGGACATGCTGCGGCTCGATCTGCTGCAGGCGATTCGGTTCATGCGGCATCGCCCGGGGTTCGCCCTGTCGGCGGTGCTGACGCTGGCCGTGGGGATCGGAGCCACCACGGCGACCTTCAGCATCCTGAACGCCGTGCTCCTGCGCCCGCTCCCCTTCCCGCAGGCGGACCGCATCGTGGCCGTCTACGAGCACGACCGCGTGCGCGGGACGCTGCGCGAGTACTTCTCCATCCCCGACTTCGAGGACTACAGCCGGAGCTGCACCTCCTTCCGGCACCTCGCGGCAGTCCAGTGGCGGCCGGTCACCTGGACGGCCCTCGAGGAGCCCCGGAGGCTGAATGCCCTGGCCGTGACCCGCGACTACTTCGACGTGCTCGGGATCGCCCCGATGCAGGGCCGCGGGTTCGCTCCGGAAGAGCACCAGCAGGGCCATCACCGCGTCGTGCTGCTGGGGGAATCGGTGTGGCGATCCCATTTCGGATCCGACCCGCACGCTCTCGGACAGAGCATGACGCTGGATGGCGAGTCCTACACCATCGTGGGGATCATGCCTTCCGAGACACGCCTCCCGGGCGAAGGGGAGGAGCTCTGGCTCCCTCTCGCCCCGCGCCCCGATCAGATCCACCGGGGGATGCACAACCTGTTCGTCCTGGGAAGGCTGCGCGACGGGCTGGCCCTCTCCACCGCGCAGGCCGAGGCCGACACGATCCTGCGCGGCCTGGAGCTCGCCTACCCGGATGACAACACGGGGCGCGGCGCCACCCTGGGCCAGCTGCACGCGGAGCTCGTTCAGGAGAGCCGGCCGGCGCTCCTCCTCCTGATGGCGGCCGTGGCCTTCGTCCTGCTGATCGGATGCGTCAACATCGCCAACCTCCTGCTGGCGCGCACGCTGGGACGGGGACGCGAGATGGGGATCCGTGCCGCGTTGGGAGCGGGGGCCGGACGGATCGTCACCCAGCTCCTCACCGAGAGCCTGGTGCTGGCCCTGGCCGGAGGGGCCGCCGGCCTGCTCCTGGCCGTGTGGATGCTGCAGGTCTTCATCCAGCTGAGCCCTGCCGACATCCCGAGACTCGACGAGGTCTCGCTCGACCCGGTCGTCATGGCGTTCTCTCTGGGTGTGTCGATGGTCTCGTCGCTGCTGTTCGGGCTGGCTCCCGCCCTGCTGGGGGCTCGCATGAACGTCGCCTCTCTTCTGAACGAGGGAGGCCGCGGGACCACCCGGGGCTGGGCTCGATCCATCGGCCGCCGGGCGCTGGTGAGCATCGAGGTGGCGCTCTGCTCCCTGCTGGTGCTCTCCGCGGGCCTGATCATCCGCAGTCTCTGGGAGCTGAAGCAGGTGGATCCCGGCTACGATCCCGCGAACCTCCTGGTGGCCACGCTCGAGCTCCCGCGCTCCAAGTACCCGCCCCCGGAGGGGTGGCCGATCCTCGAGTGGCCGCAGGTGGACGCCTTTCAGGCGCGCCTGCTCGAGCGGATCGGGTCGATCCCGGGCGTCGCCTCGGCCGGGCTGGCGCTCAACAGCCCGGTGCACGCCGGGTGGACGACGCGGGTCAGCATCGAGGGCCGTCCCGCGATTCCCGAGGGAGAGCAGGAAGAGGCGCGGTACCGCCCGGCCGGCGCCGAATACTTCCGGGCACTCGGAGCGCCCCTCAAGAAGGGGCGGTGGCTGACCGTTCACGACGATGCGGCGCATCCCCGCGCGGCCCTGGTCAACGAAGCCTTCGTGCGCCGGCACTTCCCCGACGAGGATCCCGTGGGGCGCCGCATCCGGATCTTCGGGGCCCCGTGGGAGATCGTGGGGGTGGTGGGAGACGTCCGATTCACGGGGATCGCATCGACTCCCCAGCCCGCGATGTATCCGTCACTCCGTCAGGCGCCGCTGAACCAGATCAACGTCCTGGTGCGGTCCTCCGTCGAGCCCGCGGCGCTTATCCCCGCGCTGCGTCAGGCCGTGGCGGCCGTCGATCCCGACCTGCCGCTGTTCAACGCGAGACCGGTGGCGGAAGCGCTCTCCCGATCGATGGATCGACAGCGATTCCTGGCCTGGCTGCTGGCGGCCTTCTCGGGAGCCGCCATGCTGCTGGCTGCGGTGGGCATCCACGGCGTGATCTCATGCTCCGTGGCCGAGCGGACGCGCGAGATGGGGATCCGGATGGCCCTGGGGGCGCGACGGTGGGACGTGGCGTCGATGGTCCTGTCCCAGGCCATGCGGCTGGCGTCTCTGGGGCTGCTGGCCGGATGCGCGGCCGCCTTCCCCCTGACGCGCCTGCTTCAAGGGATGCTCTTCGGCGTGGGGGCGGCCGATCCCGTCTCCCTCGTCGTACTCGTCGTGGCCGTCGGCCTGGTCACGTCGACCGCCGCGTACCTGCCGGCGCGCCGTGCGGGCCGGATCGATCCGATGATGGCCCTGCGCCAGGACTGACGGAAGGAGCTACCTCGTCGTCTGGCCGAGCTGCTGCCGTTGGGCCTTGACCCTCGCGATCTCGACGCGTCCCCGGCCGAAGGCATCGAGCCGTCCCCAGCGTCCCGGGATCTCCAGAAGCTCGAGGTGTCCTATCCCGGCTGGAAGGACCGGGTCGACGGTCAGGTGCTCGCCTATCGGCTCCAGTCCGAGCATCGTGCGCAGCAACAGCAGCGGCGCACCGGTGGACCAGGCCTGAGGGCTGCATGCGGTGGGATACTGAACCGGGTACCTGGTCAGCGACCGCTCGTAGCCTCCAAAGGCCTCCGGCAGCCGGCCGTTGAAGAACTCCGCGGCGTCGAGGATGCCCGCGGCGATCTGTGCCGCTTCCTCCTTGAACCCGTAGTTCCGCAGGCCCCAGGCGATGAACGAGTTGTCGAACGGCCAGACGGTGCCGACGTGGTAGCCGATGGGGTTGTAGCGCCCCTCGCCCTCCGCCAGGGTGCGCACACCCCACCCGGAGAACAGCCGCGGGCCCATCAGGTGGCCCACGACGGCCTTGGCCTTCGACTCGTCGACGATGCCGCTCCATAGCAGGTGGCCGATGTTGGAGCTCAGCGCATCGACCTGCCCGCCCTCCGCGTCGAGCGCCAGGGCGAAGTACTCGCGGCCCTCGACCCAGAAATCCCGATTGAAGCGGCGTTTGAGGTCCGCCGCCTGCTTCTCGAGCTTCAGTGCGAGATCCGGATCGTTCCAGACCTCGCGCGCCAGACGGGCACCCCGCACCTTCGCGTCATAGGCGTAGCCCTGCAGCTCGCAGGTTGCCCGCGGAAAGCCCGGCAGGCGCCCATCGTGATAGGAGATCGAGTCCCAGGAATCCTTCCAGCACTGGTTCTCGAGCCCCGTCTTCTCGTTGCGGCGCTGGTAGGAGATGTAGCCGTTGCCCATGAGGTCGCCGTACGTGTCGACCCACTCGAGCGCCTTCCGCGCCTCATACTCGAGCTCGCGCACCAGCTTCCTGTCGCCGGTCCACCTCTCGTACTCGTCGAGCAGCACCACGTACAGCGGCGTCGCATCGGCGGCGCCGTAGTAGGGTGAATGCGGGCGCTCCTCGAAGGCCGTCATCTCTCCGTAGCGCATCTCGTGGAGGATCCGGCCGGGGTCCTCGTCTCGAAAGTCGTCGCGGCGGGTCCCCTGACGCTCACCGAGCGCGCGCAGCGTCGTCTCCGCGAGCTCGGGGGTGAACGGCAGCGCCTGCAGGCTGGTGAAGATGCTGTCGCGGCCGAACATGGTCATGAACCAGGGCAGCCCGGCCGCCGGCAGCGCGAGCCCCGGGAGGGTGAGCGTGGAGAAGCGCAGTGCGGCCATGTCGACGAGGCTGCGCTGGTAGGTCTTCTTCAGCGAATCCCAGTCGCATTCCATGTGGGGAGCCTTCTGGAGCCACTTGTCGAGACCGCGTGTCATGGTCCGTCGCGGGGGTGGCAGTGCCTTCTGGCCCCCGCTGATCTGCTCACCCCACGAGGAGTTCGCGGCGAGGACCTCGAGCTCCGTCGACCATGCGCCGTGCGGCTCGATCGTCGCCTTGATGGTGAGTCCCTTCTCATCGTATGTGGCGGGCGCGGTGGCCGACACGCAGGTCTCGCGCTTGAACGTCCCGCGATTGTAAGCCAGCACCAGACGGCCCTGCTCGAGCCGGTGTGAGTACGTGCCCTGTTTCTTGAGCGCGTCCTTGACCTCGAAGAGATCGGCGAAGTCCGAGCCCACGTCGATCCTGATGGTCAGCTCCACCGGTTTGTCGTCGTGGTTCAGGATGGACAGCTCTTCACGGAATCCGTTGGCGACCACCCGCCTCCGGATCACCGAGAGCTTGGAGTCGACGTAGACCGTGCCCGTGCCCGGAACCAGGAAGAACTGCGTCTCGAAATACTGCAGATCGTCGACCGAGAGCGGGTTGAGGCGCTGGCCGTTCACGGTCAGCAGCCACTTCGAGAGGAAGCGTGTGTCAAACAGGAAAAGACCCGTCGCGTCGGTCGGGGAGGCTTCGATATCCCCGCGCGTGTCGCTCACGACGAAGGTGTTCCCCTCCAGGATCTGAACGAGACCGTTGCTCATCGCCGGCTCCCCGCCGACCCGGCAGTGGCCGTGGCCGCCTGTGAAGCGGGTGGCCCTGGGAAGAACCGGGCAAATGCGAGGAGAAGCCCGAGGTCACCGGCGGGTCTGATGACGCCGCGGAGGGCGGCCGCCATGGCGTTGATCTCGCCGCAGGCGATCCCCTCGAAGGTCGCCTTGTCGACGCAGACGAGCACGTCCGCGTCGGCGTCTTTGTGTGAAACCTCCACGTCTCCCTTCCTGACGCTCACGTACCAGGGGTTGACATGATCGCCGTCCTCGATGTCGAAGCGCAGCGTGCCCGAAACGTTCCTCAGGAAAGGCACCTGCCCCCGCTTGTCAATCTGGTTGAAGAATTCGGCGGTCGCATCCGTCATCGTCAGATCTCCCGAGAGTCACACAGGGTTTCGATCGGTGGTCATCGGGAAAAGTATTGGCCGTCGACCTTCGCTTGGCGATCCGCAAAACACCCGACCGCAGCGACGACATCCTGCATGGCAGTCGAGGGTAGTAGCCGACACTCAGGGAGGCTGCCCGGGGCCGTGGAGCTGCTCGCCCACCGCGACCTGAACACGACGATGATCCACAACCGGGGATGGGGAACTGTCCGCAGCCCGATGGACCGCCTCGAGCTCCACCCCGGCCCCACGGCGCGGCATCTGCGTCTTAGATCGGCTTCGTCTGCAGCCTATCCCGGCCGGCCCAAACGGCATGGACCCGCACCTAGGATGAGCGTATACAATGACTTGCGCCGCTCAGGCCGAAGCCACCCGGATTAGATCGGGTTCGTCCGGTCCGGAGCTGCTTCAACAGGAAGTTGTCTTCTACAGAACGATCCATTTGTAGTTGGGCGGACCTCATGAGTTGATGCGGTGACAGCTAGTACGATTCGACCCGGACTGTGGGGCTGCCTCTGCTGTGCAGCTTGGACCCTATCGGCTTATCCAATCGTAGCCATGGGGGGGGAAGTGCTCCCGCTCCTCGTTGGACGCACGATGGGGTTGAGCGTGTTTCGGCTCCCGGTTCTCGCCGCGATAGTGCACTGGACTGATTCTTGGCAAGCTGTAGTGGTTCCCACCATACTCGGCTTCGGCGTCGGCCTTTGGCTCGGCTTTCGTCATGTGGGGCGCCGAGCATGGCTCCTCCTGCCGCTCCTCACCTGGGCTGCAATCGCCTGGCTCACCGCGGCGTACAGGGTATGGGGTCTTGTACTACTCGCTGGCGCAGCCGCGCTTCATGTCGCCTACGCTGTTGGCCAACGTAGATGGCGCCTTGTCGGCCTGTCCTGGCTGCTGGCGTTCGCGACCTGCTTGCTCCCATGGGACATCAGCTTTCAGAATCATCCTGGGCCGGCACACCTCGTACCACTGGTAATGGGGTTACCAGGCCGGGAGATGATGCTCGAGGCGCAAAATGGCGAAATCATGCTCGGTGGTTGTGTGGGTGGAGGCTTGGAGCCGCGCTATGTTCTCGTCTGGTGAGGGGCCGCCCAACAACACCATGAACCCGACGGCGGGCGGACGGCGCCCGCCGAGACCCGCGGCGGCGTTCGCCCGCCGCGGGTTATGGTGAACGTTAGACGACACGGGAACCAAAGGAGTTCAGAGATGCGCTACCCGATACCGCTTCTCGCGATCCTCTTGGCGATGAGCTTATGCGTGGCGCAGGAACCGTCGCCAGCTTCCACTTCAGCAGACTGTGCCAGGTGGTCGATCAAGGGTGTGGCCCTCGGGATGGCGCTGAAGGAGGTCAAGGTCGCGCATGAGAACCTCAAACACGGGCGCAACTGGTTCCGACCCGACGACAGAGGCCGAGATTGGTACTTCTGGGTCGAGAGCAGGATGCAGGGTCTCTATAACTACGTGCTTCCCGAGCGCGATGAGCCCGATGGCAAAATCATATCGGTGATAGCACTCCTTGATGTTTCTGAATCTAGTCCCTCCGCCACGATCGATGCGCTGATCGAAAGGTGGGGACCGCCTTCGGCCCGCGAAGTGCCGATCGCCAAGGTCCGCTACTTTAACGCGTTTGGGGCACCACGGGGGGAATTCGATTGGCTCGCGACGACGTGGGAAGATCCTGGGTGCGACATCTTGGTAACGGTCCTCGACAAGACAAAGGTGCCGCCCGTGCCCGGAATGCCGCCATTCAAGGAAGTCACCCTCTCGCTTGATTCGATCTCCAAACTTGTCGAGAAGAAGGAGGCCGAGCTTGATAAGGCGAGGGATGCTGTTCGTCCTTGACGAAGTGGGGGGGGTCTGTCGTCAACAGCATGAACCCGCCGGCAGGCGACGGGCACGTGCTAGGCCGATGTCCACGCTCGCCTGCCGCGGGTTATGCTGAGCGTTAGACGCACACGCAGAGATTCGAGCGTAATTCTGCGGACTGAGGAAATAATGGCGATCCTAATGCGATGGCGGATGGTGTTCTGCGTTGTGATCGTAACTATCGGTGTACTCCGTGGTGAAGCGGTGAGCAAGGACCTTGAGTTTAGAGGTTGGCCAGAGGCCGATAAAGAGAGCGGGTTCTTGTTCGTTGCGAGCAAGAAGAAAGACGCGGTGGTTGTGGTCAACAAGAGGAAGGCCCTCATCGCCGTTGCGATACCATACGCGTCTGTGTGGAGATTCGACATCGAAAGTGAGCAAGCTCTTCGAGGAGAGTCGAGCAAGTATTCGATCGCCCTATCGCTTGTTACCAGCGACAGTCAGTCAGTTACCGCAGAGCTTGAACGCGTTCTCGCGAGCCTCAAGGCAAATGAGGCCACCAGCGTCGAGGATAGCGAGATCATCGCGACGTCCGGGGTGCCCGTACTCAGGTATCGAACTCTGGCCAAGCATCCACCTGAAGGTTCCAAGAGGTCGAATGATTGGCAGTGGCACTATTTGCGTGTTGCTTCATCCGACTCTCGATGGGTCACGCTGTCCCTATCGTTTAAGCAACTCGGCATGAAGCTCAATGTCAAAGACGACCAGGCCATCATTACTGTTCTGTCGGCCACGAGCTCGAGTCAGGAGATACAGGACTAATGGCGTCTAACTACAGCATGAACACGACGCCGGGCGGTGCGTTCTTACTCGCGCTCGTCAACAGTCCGGCCAGTGCTCGGGTCAAGAGAGTTGAGGCGCCCGGCGCGCGGTATGCTGAACGTTAGGCCTCGCGCAGGCCCACACACTTCAGAAGAACTCATGTTTGACCACGTCAAATTCGGAGTCAGCGACTATGCAGCGAGCAAAGCGTTCTTCCTCAAGGCACTCGAACCGCTCGGCGTAGCTGTTGTCTCGGAGGGGCCGCCGACGTACGGTGTCGAGCTTAGCCCAAAGGGTAAGGCTTCATTGTGCCTGTACCAAACCGAGGAGAAGCCGGCACATCTTCACTTGGCGTTCACGGCCGAGAATCGCCAGCAAGTCGAAGCTTTCTACCGCGCGGCTCTGGAGGCGGGTGGCACAGACAATGGTGCGCCTGGTTTGCAGCTTTCGTCATTGGTCCGGACGGGCACAACATCGAAGTGGTTTGCCACGAACCCGAGGCCTAACCCTTCGTTGCACCCGACGGCCTACAGCGGGCTTCGCCCACTTCGTGACCGACGGCATCGAAAGCGCCGTGAACCAGGCCAAAGCCGCAGCCGCGGGGAAATCCGTTGGGGTCCACGGCGCTGATACCATCCAGCAGTTGCTGAATGCTGGCCTCCTCGACGAAATCCACGTCGACATCGCGGCGGTTCTTCTTGGCTCCGGAGTTCGACTCTTCGACCACCTCGCCGGCACGCCAGCCGTTCTTGGCAACCCGACGGTGATCCCGGGCGTCGGCGTTACACACCTGCGCTACCCAGCACGCAAGGCGTAGTCCTACACCACACCTTTCTCGCCCGGCGGTGAGCTTTGTCTCGATGAGACGCCCCCGGGATCAGCGCGCGCGGGTGCGCGCCGCGTCGTCTTTCAGACGCGCCGCGTCGTCCTTCAGACGCGCGGCGTCTTCGAGGAACTGGGCGATGCCCCGGTCGGTGAGCGGGTGCTGCATCATCTGCTTCACCACGCTCATGGGCAGCGTGGCGGCGTGGGCGCCGGCCAGCGCCGCCTCCATCACGTGCACGGGGGTTCGCACCGAGGCCGCCAGGATGCGGGTGCGGCAGTCGGGGTCCGCTTCATAGATGGCGGCGATGGCGCGCAGCAGGGACGTGCCGTCGAACGAGACGTCGTCCAGCCTTCCCACGAACGGGCAGATCCACGCCGCCCCGGCGGCCGCCGCCAGGATGGCCTGGCCCGTGGAGAAGACCAGCGTCATGGTGCACGGGATCCCCTGCTTCGACAGGGCGTGACAGGCCGCGAGCCCTTCGTGGTTGAGCGGGATCTTCACGTGGACGTTCTTGCCCAGCGCCGCGAAGCGTCGTCCCTCCTCCACGATCCCCTCCACCGTGGTGGAGGTCACTTCCGCGTTCACCGGCCCGGAAACGATCCCGGCGATCTCCCGGATGCGGGCATCGAGATCCTTCACGCCGGTCTTGAGGATGAGTGTGGGGTTGGTGGTGACCCCCTCGGCGGCTCCCAGGCTCATGGCCTGCCGGATCTCCGCCGGGTCGGCCGAGTCGATGAACAGCTTCATGGACGGGCTCCCGTGAACGCCTCGATGACCTGCGATTTGAGTCCCTTGTGCTCCAGCACCAGATCGATGATCTCCCGCACGGCCCCATGGCCGCCCGGGCGCTCGCACACGTAATGCACCTGGGAGCGGACCTCAGGGACGGCGTCGGCCGGGGCCGCCGAGAAGCCGGCCCGCCAGAGCACCGGAAGGTCCTGGACGTCGTCCCCGATGTACGCGATCTCGCGCGGCTCGATGCGCTGCTCGCGCAGGATCTCGTTCCATCCCTCCAGCTTGTCGTGGAATCCCTGCTTGATCACCGCCATGGACAGCTCGCGCCCGCGGCGCTCCACCATGGGGGAGGTGCGCCCCGTCAGGATCCCGACCTTCAGGCCGGCTTTCACGGCCAGCGTCACCCCCATGCCGTCCTGGATGTGGAACCGCTTCAGCTCGGTGTCGGCCCCCTCGTAGATGATCCCCCCGTCGGTGAGCACGCCGTCCACGTCCAGCAGCACCAGGGTGATGGGGGCGATCCGCTGGGCCAGGGACGTCATCGCGCGTCGTCTCCCTCGCGCGCGATGGCGGCCAGCCGGGAGGCCTGCGAGAGCATCTGCTCCATGCGCGGCAGGGGAAACTGGCTCGCCGCGTCGCACATCGCGGACGAAGGATCGGGGTGGGTCTCCATGAAGAGGGCGTCGCACCCCGCGGCAACGCCGGCGCGCGCCAGCGTGGGGATGAACTGCGGCTCCCCTCCCTTCGGGTCCTTGCTGGGGGTTCCGTACAGACGCACGCTGTGCGTGGCGTCGTACACCACGGGCACGCCCAGGTCCTTCATGATGGGGATGGCGGTGAAGTCGTTCACCAGCCGGTTGTAGCCGAACGAGCTGCCGCGCTCGGTCACCAGGATGTCGCGGCATCCGGACGCTCGCAACTTCCCCACGGCGCTGGCCATGTTCTGCGGGGCCAGGAACTGCCCCTTCTTCACGTTGACCGCGCGCCCGGACTTTCCCGCGGCCGTGACCAGGCTGGTCTGCTGGCAGAGGTAGGCCGGTATCTGCACCAGGTCGAGCACGGCGGCCACGGCGGAGATGTCGCTCTCGCGATGCACATCGGACGTCACGGGGACCCCGAACGTCTCCTTGACGCGCGCCAGCAGGGCGAGCCCCGCGTCCAGGCCGGGCCCGCGGTAGAACTCCGCCGTGGAACGGTTGTCCTTCTCGTAGGACGACTTGAAGATGAGGGGGATCTTCAGTTTGCGCGTGATCGTCACCAGCGTCTCGGCCGTGCGCATCATGAGATCGTCCTTCTCGATGACGCACGGGCCGGCGATCAGCACGAGAGGCCTGCCCTCTCCGATCTCGATCCCGGAGACGCGGGCAAGTCGCGGCGGCGAGGACGGCGGCATTGGCGGAATATACCATGACTCACACATGCCGCTGACTCACGCATGGTAAGATGACCGCCGCCCGCGCGGGCGTGTTCTCCCGCGTGGCCTTCCCGACTCAGGAGCCGCCGTTGCGTCTGTCTCCCGACGCGGCCGACCGCGCGCGCCGCGTGAAGCTCATCCTCATGGACGTGGACGGCGTGCTCACCGACGGCCGCATCATCCTGCAGGCCGAGGTGGACGAGGCCAAGGGGTTCGACTCGCGCGACGGGGTGGGGATCCGGCTGGCCCAGAAGGCCGGGCTCGTCACCGGCGTGATCACCGGGCGCCTCAGCATCGCCACCACGCGCCGCGCCCACGAGCTGCGCATGGAGGAGTACCACCAGCGCGTGTTCCAGAAGATAGAGGTCTACGACTCGATCCTGAAGGCCCGCCGCCTGCGGCCCGAAGAGGCCTGCTTCGTGGGAGACGATCTCGTGGACATCCCCATCATGAGGAAGACCGGGTTCGCCGCGGCCCCCTCCAACGCGCGGCCGGAGGCGCGGCAAGTCGCGCACTTCGTCACTTCGGGGGAGGGCGGACGCGGGGCGGTGCGCGAGGTGATCGACTTCATCCTCAAGGTGCAGGGGCTCTGGGGCAAGGCCACCGAGGGCTATCTGTAGGAGGGCTCATGCCGTTCATGCGGTTCTTCACCCTCATTCTGCTGCTGGTGGTCTTCTTTCTGGCCCTGGTCTTCATGCTGCAGAACAGGGACCAGGTGGTTTCCCTCACGCTGGGCTCCTGGACCAGCGAGCCCCAGCCGACGGTTTACGTGATCCTGGGAGCCTTCTTCGTGGGCGTGGTCTTCACCAGCCTCATCGGGATCATCGAGGGGATGAGGCTGCGTGCGACCAACGCCCGCCTCAAGCGCAAAGTGAAGAAGCTGCAGGGGGAGGTGGACGCTCTGCGCAACCTGCCCCTGACCGGCCCCGAGGACGACGATCGCGCTCCCCTGCCACGGGGGATCGAAGAGGACAGCGCTCTCTAGATGGAATCGATGACTGTTCTCTCATGTGCGGTCGAGCATTCATCTCTTCCCTTGTTCTCGCCTGGCGAAAGGCTAGACCGGTAGATGGATCTCTTTTCCGGCGGCTTGGCTGCAGTCATCGTCGGCCTCCTGCTGGTGGCGGGGGGGTTCGCGGGGGGGTGGTGGGGGCAGCAGGCCCTGCGGTGGTGGCGGCGTGACGAGGCCGACCTGCAGGAGGACTTCGCCCGCCTCTATACCGAGGCCATGACTCACTACATCGCGGGGCGGCGCGACGAGGCCATCGACGGGCTCACGCGGGCGGCTCGGCTGCGCACGGACGTGGTGGGGCTCTACCTGACGCTGGGCGACCTCTACCGTGAGAAGGGTCTGTTCGATCGCGCCATCCGGGTGCACGCCGGGCTGCTGGGGCGCCAGGACCTGACGCGCGCCGAGCGCGCGCAGGCCCACGCCAGCCTGGGAGAGGACTTCCGGGTGGCCGGTCTGGTGGAACGATCGCGCGAGTCGTACCAGAAGGCCCTGGACCTCGATGGCCGCAATCTGGCCGCTCTGCGCGCCATGTCCAGACTGTGCATCGAGGAGCGGCAGTGGGAGAAGGCTCTCGAGCTGGAGGAAAGCATCTTGAGGTTGGACCGATTGCGCAAGAGCCGGCCGCTGGCGTTCATCTACAACGAGATCGGGCGCGAGCAGATGCGGCAGGGGAACGACCGGGCGGCCATGCGCCACTTCCAGAAGGCCATCGCGGTTGACGACCGGGCCTATCCGGCTCATATCTTCCTGGGCGATCTCCATTACAAGGAAGGACGGCTCCGCAAGGCGGTGGAACATTGGGAGCGGGTCGTGGACCTCGAGCCGCGCCACCTGGCCCTGGTCTTCGATCGGCTGGAGAACGCCTACGCCGAGCCGGAGATCGGCCGATCCCTCGAGGAGCTGTGCCGCCGCATCGCCGAACTGGACGAAGGCAACTGGCGCGCCCGTGTGCTGCTGGCCCGGCAGGAGCGCGCGCGCGGAGAGGACGAGGCCGCCTACAGAGACCTGCTCGACGCCGCCAGGGTCTTCCCCGGCTCCCTCACGGTGTCGCAGGAGCTGTGGCGGATGGCTCTGGCGCGCGCGCCCGACAGGAAGAAGATCGAGAGCTACCTGGAGCGGGTGAAGATGGTCAACGAGTTCGCCGACCCGTTCGTCTGCTCGACCTGCCGGTACGCCTCGCTGGAATATCTGTGGCGGTGCCCGCAGTGCTTCGAATGGGACACGTTCGCGGAGGAACGGCCCCGAAGCGGGGCTTCCTAGGAGGATGCTGATGTCGGATACGCGAGGCAAGATCGGCCCCATCACCGTCCCGGCCCTTCTGCACAACCTGTGCGCCGCCCGCCAGACCGGGACGCTGGTGGTCTCGGACGAGGCGCGCCGCAAGTCCATCTACTTCGACGAGGGGAACATCGTGTTCGCGGCCTCCACCGACCCGGATGAACGGCTCGGAGCGCTCTACCTGCGCCAGGGGATGGTCGGGCTCCGCGCGGTGCAGCAGGCCGTCGAGGTCTCGCTCGCCGAGAAGAAGCGCCTCGGCACCGTGCTGGTGCAGATGAAGGCCATCCGTCCCCAGGATCTCGTCTGGGGCGTGTCCGAGCAGGTCAAGGAGATGGTGCTGGGGCTGTTCCAGTGGGTGCGGGGGGAGTTCGCGTTCGAGGCCGGCCCGCTCCCCTCGAGCGAGGTGATCACGCTGAAGATGTTCACGCCGGATCTGCTGCTCACCGGCGTCAAGAGCATCAGCTCGTGGTCCCGCATCGAAGCCGCCGTGGGCGGGCTGGACACCCGGTACGGCACCACCCCGCAGCTCGAGGACCTGGCGGGCGCTCTCAACCTCACGCTGGACGAGTGGACCCTGCTGTCACGGTGCGAGCAGGAGGCCCCCCTGGGGAAGATCTGCGAGGAATCGGCGATGACCGACTTCGAAGCGTGCCGGCTCATCTGGGCCTTCACGGTGGTGGGGCTCCTGCGCAGGCAGCAGGCTGCGGCCCGGGCCGCCGCGGCCCGCGCCGGCAGCGCGGGGTGAACGGGACGTGTATTTTCCGCGTCGAAACGGCTGCGCGAACCGTTGAAAAAGCAGCCGGGAAACGCCGTAGGTGGAATCCCGGTGAAAGGACGTCTATGGTGGAGGCTATTCCGTCTTCATCGGGACATACCCGCAGGTGGATGACGGCCACTCCGGAGCAGCCAGGCGCCGTGGCTTCCTTGACTGTACCGGGATCTGCTGGTAACTTAAGGGTTTGCGACTAGGGGAGCCAACGGCGATGTCAGGTGGTGATCGAGGCTCGATGACACGAAAAGTTCACTTTGTCTTGCTTACGTTCGGGATTTCTTCGGCCCTGGTTTTCAGCATGGCTCTTTCGGCCGGAGAGGCGCCCGACAGTCAGCCTCCCAAGGAAACCGGCTCCAAGGCGGTCGCCACGGACCAGGTCGTGCCGGCGCAGCGCAGCGAGCGCGACCTCTCCATACCGCCCGCGCCCCGGGGGACGCCGGATCCGGCGCTCTTCCTGCCCAACATCGCCGACATTGCGGAAAAGGCCAACGCGGCCGTGGTGAACATCCGGGCCACCGAGATCATCCGCAGCAGCAACAAGGGCAACCGCAAGCGGAGCCCCCAGGATCCGTTCGAGTTCTTCTTCCCCCGTCCGGACGGGCGCAACCTGCCCGACGGCGAGGATGACGACGATCAGCGGCAGGACAGTGGCGGCTCGGGGTTCGTCGTGACCGAGGACGGCTACATCATGACGAACTACCACGTCATCGAAGGGGCCGACAAGATCATCGTGCGCCTGGCAGGCGACAACAGGGACTACGAGGCGAAGGTCGTGGGGACGGACCAGCTCACCGATCTGGCCCTCCTCAAGGTCGAGTCGCGCCGCCGGCTCCCCGCCATCCCGCTGGGCAATTCCGAAGGTCTGCGCGTGGGCGAGTGGGTCATCGCCATCGGAAACCCGCTGGTGTACGACCACACCGTGACCGTGGGCGTGGTGTCCGCCAAGGGCCGCAAGCTGGTGGGCCTGTCGCGTGACGTGTCGCTCGACAACTACATCCAGACGGACGCCGCCATCAACCGGGGCAACTCGGGCGGGCCGCTCCTGAACGTGAAGGGCGAGGCGGTGGGCATCAACTCGGCCATCAGCGTGGCCGGCCAGGGGATCTCGTTCGCCATCCCCATCAACATGGCCCGCGACGTCATGACCCAGCTGCGCGAGTCCGGC
Source organism: Candidatus Polarisedimenticolia bacterium (assembly GCA_050747525.1). Classification (GTDB taxonomy): domain Bacteria; phylum Acidobacteriota; class Polarisedimenticolia; order JACPZX01; family DASXTC01; genus JBOGOC01. The sequence continues at coordinate 98,484 of JBOGOC010000002.1, forward strand.
AAGGTGTCTCGCGGCTACCTGGGCGTGACCATCCAAGACATCCAGAACGAGCTGTCCTCCGAGCAGCGCGAGTACTTCGGCCTGGAGGAGCGGTCGGGCGCTTTCGTGCAGTCGGTGGCTCCCGATCAGCCGGCGGACCGCGCCGGCCTGAAGCCGGGCGACGCCATCCTCACGGTGGACGGCCAGCCCATCAACAGCAGCGACGACCTCATCCGCACCATCTCGGCCAAGACCCCCGGGGCGCACGTCAACCTGGGCGTCTTGAGGGACGGCAAGGAGAAGAAGCTCACGGCGGAGCTGATGAACCGCCCGGATCGCAACGCGGCGCGCGAGGACGGCGAGGAAGAGGAGTCGACTCCCGACGAGCCGGCCGCCGATCGCCGCCTGGGCATGACCGTGGAAGAGCTGACCAACGAGGCGCGCCGCGAGCTCAAGCTGGGCAACGACGTGCACGGCGTGGTGGTCACCCGGGTCTCCCAGGTGAGCGCGGCATGGGACAAGGGGCTGCGCGAGGGAGACGTCATCCTGGAGGTGAACCGCCGGCCCGTGAACTCGCTGGAGGACTACAAGGGCATCGTCGACAGTCTCAAGCCCGGTGATCTCCTGGCTCTGTACGTGAGGAATCCGGGAGCCGACACCAGCCGGTTCGTCACCCTTCGCGTCGGAGCGGAGTGATCGACCAATCGAGCGTGCCGCGAGGCGGCCGCGTGAGCTGACCATCGGGCAGGAGCCGAGGCAAGTTCCTCGCTCCTGCCTTTTTTTTCCTGCCCCGTGGGGCATTCCGGCATCCATGAAGCCACGCATCCTCGTCGTGGACGACGAGTCGTCCATCAGGTCCAGCCTGCGGATGATCCTGCTTCATGCGGGCTACCAGTTCCTGGAGGCGGCCTCCGGCCAGGACGCGCTCGAGCGCATCGCCGCTGACTCCCCCGACGTCATCATCCTGGACGTCAAGATGCCGGGGATGGACGGCCTGGAGGTGCTCGAGTCGCTGCGCCGCCAGGGATCCTCCGCCCCGGTGCTGGTGGTGTCGGGGCACGGCGACATCGAGACGGCCGTCCGGGCCACCAAGCTGGGCGCGTTCAACTTCATCGAGAAGCCGTTCGGCGAGGAGCGGGTGCTGGTGGAGATCCGCAACGCGCTGGAGCAGCGGCGCCTGCGCGCCAAGGCCGAGACTCTCGAGCTGGAGTACGACCGGCAGTTCGCCCTGATCGGCGAATCGCGCATCATGAAGGACCTGCGGGCCTCCATCCAGCGCGCCGCCCCCACCCCGGCCACGGTGCTCATCACCGGTGAGAGCGGCACCGGCAAGGAGCTGGTGGCGCGCGCCATCCATCGCAACAGCAGCCGGCGCGACGGGCCCTTCGTGAGGGTCAACTGCGCGGCCATCCCGGACGACCTCATCGAGAGCGAGCTGTTCGGGCACGAGCGCGGGTCGTTCACCGGCGCGACCGCGCGGCAGACAGGCAAGTTCCTTCAGGCCGACCACGGCACCATCTTCCTCGACGAAGTGGGGGACATGAGCCCGCGGACCCAGGCCAAGGTGCTGCGCGCTCTGGAGACGGGCGAAATCGAGCCGGTGGGGGCGGCGCGCGTCATCACCGTGGACGTGCGAGTCATCTCGGCCACCAACAAGGAGCTGACGTCCGAGATCCGCCGGGGCGCCTTCCGCGAGGACCTCTACTTCCGGCTCAACGTGCTGCCCCTTCAGTGCCCGCCCCTGAGGCAGCGGCCCGAGGACATCCCCCAGCTGATCGAGCACTTCGCCGCCGTGTCGGGGCGGCGGTTCAGCCCCGGAGCGGTGCAGTCCCTGTCCCGCCAGCCCTGGAAGGGGAACGTCCGCGAGCTGCGCAACATGGTGGAGCGGATCTCCATCATGGCCCCCGGCGGGGCCGAGAAGCCGGTGGAGATGTCCGACCTCCCCGGGGAGATGCGCGGGCTGACGGGTCAGTCCGACATGGCGGCCGGCGAGGGCGCCACCGGGCGCCTGGCCTGGGGCGGAACGCTCAAAGACTTCAAAGAAGCTGCAGAAAAGGAATTCATCCTGGCCATGCTGGAAAAGAACGACTGGAACATCTCGCGCACGGCCAAGGAGATCGACACGCCCCGCAGCAACCTGTACAAGAAGCTCGAGCAGTACAACATTGGCAAGGACAAGGTGACGGCCGAGGAGACCGACCTGGACGAGCCATGACCATCCCGCAGCTGTTCGACGAATCCGTGGCTTCCATACCCAGGACGGCGGCACTCACCGCCTGGCGGCCCGGGTTCGACCGCAACCTGTCCACCGACGATCTGAAGCGGCAGGTGGCCCGGCTCTCGGCGGGGCTGCAGGCCCTGGGCATGAAGGCGGGAGACCGCGTGCTGCTGCTGAGCGAGAACCGGCCCGAGTGGGCCATCATCGACTACGCCACCCAGTTCGCCGGGGGGATCCTGGTCCCCGTGTACGTCAGCCTCACGCCGCACCAGCTTCACTACATCCTGGACAACTCGGGCGCGCGCTTCGCGGTGGCCTCCTCGCAGGCCCTGCTCGACAGGCTGCTGACCGCCGTGCACGACCTGCCGAACCTCACCCAGGTGATGGTCATCGACCAGGACGCCGCGGCCGAGGACGTCATGCACCTCGAATCGGTGTGCGCCATGGGAGACGACCTGCTGAGGGTCTCCCCCGGCGCGTGGCGCCAGCCCGCGGCGAGGCTTCACGAAGACGACGTGGCCACCATCATCTACACGTCAGGTACGACCGGGCCCCCCAAGGGAGTGATGCTGACGCACGGCAATCTCACGGCCAACGTCAACACCCTGACCGAGGTGCTCGACTTCCAGCCCGAGGACACCGCCCTGTCCTTCCTCCCCTTGTGCCACGTCACCCAGAGGCTCGCCGACTACTGCTACTTCAAGAGGGGGTCGCGCATCGTGTACGTGGCGCTGGAGCACGTCGCCGCCGCGCTGACCCAGGTCCGGCCGACCACCTTCCCCGGCGTCCCCCGCGTGCTGGAGAAGGCGCGCGACGCGGTCCTGACTCGCGGCCAGTCGGGGCCGGCTCCGCGCCGGGCGCTGTTCCGCTGGGCACTCTCCACGGGCCGGAAGATGGCCCAGGCACGGCTGGAGGGCCGCGCTCCCGGACTCTGGCTGAAGGCGCGGCACGTCGTGGCCGACGCCCTCGTGCTCTCGAAGGTGCGCCGCGGGATGGGCGGGCGCCTGCGCTACGTGGTGTGCGGCGGGGCCGCGCTCCCCCCCGAGGTGACCTGGTTCTTCCTCTCGGTAGGCCTCCCCGTGCTGGAAGGGTACGGCCTCACGGAGACCACCGTGCTCACCATCAACCGGCACGATGGGATCGTCCCCGGGACGGTGGGCCCTCCCCTTCCCGGCACCGACCTGAGCATCTGCGAAGACGGAGAGATCGTGGCCACCGGCCCGGGTGTCGCCCGCGGCTATTACCGCGACGTGGCGCGCACCGAGCGCGACTTCCCGCGGGAGGGTTCCTTCAGGACCGGCGACCTCGGCCGCTTCGACTCCGGCGGCCGGCTGGTCATCACGGGGCGCAAGAAGGAGCTGCTGGTCACTTCGGGAGGCAAGAAGGTCCCCCCCTACGGCATCGAGCATACCCTGGTGCAGGACGACCTGATCGTGCAGGCGGTGCTGGTGGGAGACGGCCGGCGCTTCATCTCGGCGCTGATCGTGCCGGATCGGCCGCGGGTCCTGGAACGCTGCCGCTCCATGGGGCTGGACGCGCCCGAAGGACTGGACGGCGCCCCCTACGCGGCGCTGCTGGCGCGCCCCGAGGTGCGCTCGCTGTTCGACCGGATCGTCACGGACTGCAACCGCGAGCTGTCGCGCTTCGAGCAGATCAAGAAGTTCGTGCTCCTTCCCATGGAATTCAGCATCGACGGAGGCGAGCTCACCCCCACCCTGAAGATCCGCCGTCAGGCCGTGGAGGAGAAGTACCGTCATCTCATCGAGCCTCTCTACCTGGAAGCCCTGGAGGTCTAGTCATTCCGGCCTTCGTCCTGGCGGGCGCGCGCACCCCTTTCGCCAAGGCAGGGGGAGATCTGCGTCGCATGAGCGCCGTGAGCCTGGGGGTGGCGGCGGTGCGCGAAGCGTTGGCCCGCTCGGGGCTTCAGCCCGAAGACGTGGACGCCGTGGTCCTGGGCAACGTGGGGTCTCCGGCCGACGCCTCCAACGTGGCGCGCGTGATCGCCGTGACCGCGGGGCTCCCGGAGTCGGCTCCGGCGCACACGGTGAACCGCAACTGCGCCTCCGGCATGGAGGCGATCGCCCAGGCCGCCCGCATGATCGAGACGGGGCAGGCACGCGTGGTGGTGGCCGGCGGCGTCGAGTCGATGTCCAACGTCCCGTTCCTGATCTCCGACGACCTCAAGGACATCCTGACGGCCGCCTCCCGTGCGAAGGGCCCCGGAGCGAAGCTGGCCGCCTGGTCCCGTCTGCGCCCCAGGCACCTGACGCCGATGCCGGGCCTGCTGGCCGGCCTCACCGACCCGCTGTGCGGCCTGAGCATGGGGCAGACGGCGGAGGTCCTTGCCGCGCAGTTCGGCATCACGCGCGACGATCAGGACAAGCTCGCCCTGGAGAGCCACCGGCGGGCCACCGCGGCCGCCTCCCGCCTGCAGGAGGAGATGACCCCCGTGTTCCCCTCCTCGGGCCGGACCGTGCGCGGGGTGCACCAGGACATCGGCCCGCGCCCGCAGCAGACCCTCGAGGCGCTGGCGCGGCTGCGCCCTGTCTTCGACAAGGCGCGCGGGACGGTCACGGCGGGCAACTCGTCTCCCATCACGGACGGCGCGGCGGCGGTGGTGCTGGTGTCGGCCGACGTGGCGCGCCCTGACGGCACGTCCCCGCTGGTGCGCGTGCGGGCCACCGCGGCGGCCGGGCTGTCGCCCCGGCGCATGGGGCTGGGCCCCGCGTACGCCGTTCCCAAGGTCCTGAAGGAAGCGGGGCTGCAGCTGTCCGACATGGCCCTGGTGGAGATCAACGAGGCCTTCGCGGCGCAGGTGCTCGCCTGCGCCCAGGCGCTCGGCTCCGAGCGCTTCGCGCGCGAAGAGCTGGGACGCGACACCCCCGTGGGGGATCTGGACCCGGAGCGGACCAACGTCCACGGCGGGGCGATCGCCCTGGGTCACCCGGTGGGGGCGAGCGGAGCGCGGCTGGTGCTCACGCTGGCCATGGAGATGCGCCGCCGCGGCGCGCCGTTCGGCCTGGCCACCCTGTGCGTGGGCGGCGGCCAGGGGATGGCCATGATCCTGGAGGCGGCGTGATCGAGCTGACGATGGGCTCCGGCACCGCTCCCGAAGGCATCGCGGAGGTCCGCTTCGATCATCCCACCGACCGCGTGAACCTCCTCTCGGAGGCCTCGATGCAGCGGCTGTCCGAGATCCTGGACCGACTCGAGCAGGACGCGCGCGACGGACGGGTGCGCGGCGTGGCCTTCACCAGCGGCAAGCCGAAGACCTTCCTGGCGGGCGCCGACGTCAAGGCGTTCGTGACGGTGGCCGACGCCGGCGACCCCGTGGCCGCGGCGGCGAAGGCCCGCGAGGGACAGCGGCTCTTCTCACGCATCGCGGCCCTGCCGGTCCCCACGGTGGCCGCCATCAACGGGGCCTGCCTCGGCGGCGGCCTGGAGATGGCCCTGGCGTGCACCAGCCGGCTCGCTTCCGACGCCCCCGAGGTCTCCATCGGCCTGCCGGAGGTGCGGCTCGGTCTGGTCCCCGGATGGGGAGGGACACAGCGCCTGCCCCGCCTCGTGGGCGCGGGACGCGCCCTGGACCTCATCCTGACGAGCCGCACGCTCGATGGCCGGCGCGCGATGAAGCTCGGCGTGGTGGACGGGGTGGTCCCCGCCGAGGGCATCGTCCGGGCCGGCCTCGAAGAGGCGGCACGGCTGGCCTCCGGCGGCCGGCCGCGGCGGGCCGCGTGGAGCCTCGTGGATCGCCTGCCGCCGCTTCGTCCCCTCGTGTACGCGATGGCGCGCCGCGGCGTGCTGAAGCTGACCTCGGGGCGATACCCGGCGCCGCTGGCCGCCATCGAGGCCGTGCGCTTCGGCCTGCGCAACGGGATCGAGGAGGGGCTCGTCCACGAGGCCGAGCTGTGCGGCCGGCTCCTGGTGGGAGACATCTCGCGCAATCTGGTGCGCATCTTCCTGGCGATGCGCGCGGCCGCGCCGGGATCCGACGGCAAGCCGGCGGTGCGGCGCGTCGGAGTGCTGGGCGCGGGCACGATGGGAGGCGGGATCGCCGCGGTGGCGGCCATGTCGGGGCTGCCCGTGCGCCTTCGCGACGTGACGGCCGAGGCGCTCGCGCGCGGCATGGGACAGGTGCGGAGCCTGGCCTCGTCGGCATCGCGCAAGGGCCGCCTGAGCCGGTACGAAGCCGCGCTGCGCGAGGCGCTGGTGTCCCCCACCACCGATATGGGCGGGTTCGGCGGGTGCGACCTGGTCGTCGAGGCGGTGGTCGAGAACCTGGCGGTCAAGCGCCAGGTGCTGGCCGACCTGGAGCCGCGCGTGTCTCCGTCCTGCATCTTCGCCACCAACACCTCGTCTCTCTCGGTAGGCGACATCGCCGCGCAGGCCTCCCGTCCGGGGCGCGTCGTGGGACTGCACTTCTTCAATCCCGTCGAGAAGATGCCCCTGGTGGAGGTCGTGCGCGCCCCCGGGACCGATCCGGAGGTGGTGGAGGCGGCCACCGCCCTGGCCAAGCGCATGGGGAAGACGCCGGTCGTCGTGAACGACACGCCGGGCTTCGTGGTGAACCGCATCCTCATGCCCTACATGGCCGGCGCCATGGAGCTGCTGGCGGGCGGGGCCTCCGTGCAGCGCGTCGATCGCGCGCTGGTGGATTTCGGTATGCCGATGGGCCCCTTCGCGCTGCTGGATCGCATCGGGCTGGACGTGGCCGCCCACGTGGCGGAGGTGCTGGGCACCGCGTTTCCGGATCGGCCCCGCCATCCGGTGAGCGCGAAGCTGCCGGCGGCCATGGCCCAGGCGGGCCTGCTGGGGACCAAGGCCGGGCGCGGCTTCTATCGCTACAGATCGTCCAGGAAGGGGGGCGCGCACGGCGTGCCCGGTCGGCCGTCTCCCGAGGTGACCGATCTGCTGCGCGCACTGGGCGGCTCCACCGGAACCGGGGACGGCCCGACAGGATCCCTCCAGGAGCACGAGATTGCCGATCGCCTCGTGGACGCCATGGTGGACGAGGCGGCCCGCCTGCTTTCGGATGGCGGAGTGGACTCGCCCGTCACGATCGACCTGGCCATGGTGATGGGGGCCGGGTTCCCGCCGTTTCGTGGAGGCCTGCTGCGGCACGCCGACACCGTGGGGCGCGAGGTCATCGCGGCCCGCCTGTCGGCGCGCGGAGTGCAGCCGGCCCCGCTGCTCCTGGAGAAAGGACGCTTCCACGCATGAACATCCTGTTCCTGTGCACGGGCAACGCCGCCCGCAGCCTCATGGCGGAGGCCATCGCCCGCTCGCTGGCTCCTCCCAATGCGCCGCTCGCCTTCTTCAGCGCGGGGACCATCCCCCAGGGTGTCCATCCCCTCACCACGGCCGTGCTGCGCGAGGCGGGGCTGGACGTCTCGCAGCTCTCGTCCAAAGGGATCGAGGCCATCCCCTTCGACGCGATGAACCTGGTGGTCACGTTGTGCGACGACGCGCGCCAGGCCTGCCCTGCACCGCCGGCCGGCGCGCGGCACCTGCACTGGGGACTGCGCGACCCGGCCTCACCCGGCATCCCCGAAGCACAGCGTGAAGAGGCCTTCCGCGCGGCGCGCGAAGAGGTGCGCACCTGCGTGAAGCGGCTGATGTTCGAGCTGGCCATGGATCCATCGTTGAGGAGACGACCGTGACCACGACGACGCAGGACCACCGGTCCTTCATGCGCTCCCTGTTCGAAGGGAAGATCGACGAAGAGATGGTCCATCCCTACCCCGTGCTCCCGGAGTCCGAGCGGGAGAACCTCGACATGCTGCTCGAGTCGGTGCGCAAGTTCGCCGCGTCGCGCATCGACGCGCGCCTCATCGACGAAAAGGAAGAGCTGCCGCGCGCCGTGGTGGAGGGGATGGCGGAGCTGGGGCTGTTCGGGCTGACCATCCCCGAGGAGCACGGCGGCTTCGGGCTGTCGATGGCTTCCTATGGCCGCGTGATGTCGGAGCTGGCGTCCCACTGCGGCGCCACGGCCGCCACCCTCGGCGCCCATCTGGGGATCGGCTGCAAGGGGATCGTGCTGTTCGGCACGGAGGACCAGAAGAAGCGGTTCCTCCCCGCGTGCGCCAGCGGCGAGACGATCGCCAGTTTCTGCCTCACCGAGCCCACGTCCGGCTCCGATGCGGCCCGCATCACCGCCCTCGGCGAGCTGGATGCCGCCACGGGAGAATGGGTGCTGACGGGAACCAAGCAGTGGATCACCAACGGCGGCATGGCCGGCCTGTTCACCGTCTTCGTGCAGACGGAGCCGGGCCGCAAGGAGAAGGCCATGTCGGCCTTCATCCTCACGCGGGGCATGGCGGGGCTGTCCACCGGCAAGCCCGAGAAGAAGATGGGGCTGCGCGGGTCGTCCACCACCGACGTCGTCCTGGACGGCGTGCGCGTGCCGGCCGACCGCCTTCTGGGCGAGCGCGGCTCCGGGTTCAAGATGGCGATGGAGATCCTGAACCAGGGCCGGCTGTCGCTGGCGGCCGCCTGCATCGGCCCCTCCCGCGTGCTGATCGAGCAGTCCGCGGCGTTCGCGCGCGGGCGCAAGGCCTTCGAGAAGACCGTGGCCGACTTCGAGATGATCAAGGCCAAGTTCGCCGAGATGGTGCTGGACACCTACGCCATGGAGGCCATGGTGGAGATCACGCTGTCGCTTGCCGCCCGCGGCCACGACTTCTCGCTCGAGTCGGCCCTGTGCAAGATCCAGGCGTCCGAAGCCATGTGGCGCACCGTGAACCATGCGGTGCAGATCAACGGCGGCTTCGGATACATGCGCGAGTATCCCTTCGAGCGGGCGATGCGCGACGCGCGCATCAACCCCATCTTCGAGGGGACCAACGAGATCCTGCGCCTGTTCGTGTCGCTCGCGGGGATGCAGGGACCCGGGCGCATGCTGACCGAGGTGGGCAAGGCGCTGGGCGAGCCCCTGGCCGGCCTGGGGGTGCTCACGGAATACGCCGCCCGCCGCCTGAAGCGCGCCATCGGCTCGGAGAAGCTGGACTTCGCCCACCCCTCCCTGCAGAAGCAGGCCGGCCACGTCGAGGCGTTCACCGCCGAGCTGGCCTCCACCGTGGAGGCCGCGCTGCGGCGCCACGGCAAGGGGATCCTGGAGCGCGAGTACGTGCAGGAGCGCGTGGCCGACGCCGCGGGAGACCTGTACGCGATGGTGTGCGTCATCTCGCGGGCGACCTCGGCCGGGACCCCCGGCGACCTCACCGTGGCGCGCGCCTTCTGCGACCGCGCCTGGCGGCGCGTGCGGCGCAACCTGCGCCAGGTCGAGGCCAACGCCGACTCCGACACCACCGCGGTGGCCGACCTGGCCCTGACTCCGGGGCGGTATCCCTTCGACTGACCTTCCGGCTCCCCGGCTCCCGGCCGGGTCGCCCGCCCGGCGCGGTTTCTGGGGAGTGGGCGACTGGTGTAGACTACGGCCCACCTTGAGGAGGGTGTCATCCATGCGTGTCGGTCGTGTGCTGTTTCTCGCCCTGTCCACCCTGCTTGCCTTCGTCCCGTCCGGCGCCCTCCGAGCCTCGGCCCCGGCGACGCAGGAGGACCTCAACCGGATCGCCGACGCCTTCTACGGGTCCTCGGCCATCGACGAGACCGCCGCGCGTGCGGTGCAGAACGTCACGCTCAAGAAGGACTTCGCCACCCTCGTCCTGGAGAGCGGGACGCTCTATCCCTCCAGGCCCGTGGAGGGAGTGGTGGCCTCGGCGGTCTTCCTGGGCAAGGGCTCCCTCTCGGTCGCGCCCGTCCGCGCCCTGGACAAGTCCTCCCTGAACATCGCCGCGGCCGAGCACTTCAGGAAGACGCTGGACGGCAAGCTGAGCGCCTCCTTCTCCGAGATGCTGATCGTCAGCATGGACAGCACCCTGGCCGATCTCCTGAAGGGGCTGCCTGAAGCGCAGCCGCAGGATGCGTCCCGCGCCTCCCAGGTCCTCAGGGATCGCCTGAAGCAGATTCAGGGCCGGGAGGGTGACCAGCGCGACAACTTCAACCCGTTCGACAACTTCAACCAGATGCCCTTGGACATGGCTCTGGTGGAGAAGGTGGCGGGCACCGTTGCCGACGGCCCCTTTCTGGCCCAGATGAACACGGGCGACTTCGGGTGGATTCAGTACATCCACGACGGCCGCAGGACGTTCGAGGTCCGCCTGTCGGGCTTCGAGTCGGTGGGGGCCTTCTCGGAGGAGCGTCCGCTCCTGGTCACGCATCGTGTGGCGGATCTCGATCCCGCCGGCCGCTACCTCGCCGACCCGCAGAAGGACCAGAAGGACCAGATCGACATCCAGAAGTTCAGCATGGAGATCACCATCCCGAACACGCAGCACTTCACGGTGGACGGCACTGTGGAGCTCATTCCCCTGCTCGACGGGCTCCGGACTCTACGGTTCGATCTGGTGAACTTCGTCAACAGTCGCACCGACGATCAGACCGCCAAGCCGATCCGCGTGGTCAAAGTGACCGACTCAGACGGCAAGGCTCTTCCCTATCTTCACCGCAGGAACCTGCTGATGGTCCTCATGCCGGCGCCTCCCGCCAAGAGCGAGATCCTCAAGCTGGGCTTTTCCCTCGACGAGGAGACCATTCAGCAGTACAGCTCGGTGCACTACCGCCTCCTGAACATCTATCCGTGGTTTCCACGCCATGGGTACCTCGGCGGGCGGTACTCCATGGACTGGACCATCAAAGCCAAGAAGCCGCTTTACGCCACCGGCTCGGGGCGGCTCGTCCGGGAAGACCTGACCACCGATCGCACCTATAACATCACCCAGCTCGCCTTCGAGACGGCCGTGCAGGCTCCCAGCCTCATCTTCGGACAGTACCAGAAGGTGAAGGACGTCTATGAGTCCACCGGGAAGCCGAGCGTGGAGATCGCCGTCTATTCCTGGCCGCGCACGGAGTTCAACGTGCTCAACCCGGACACGCGGGACACCGGTGAGGAGCTTGAGGATGGAGAGGACCTCCCGCCCCGCACCGTGGAGGTCACGGTCCCGGGCGGCAAGCCCAAGGACGTTGTGGCCGAGACCAAGGACATCCTGAAGCTGGCCGAAGGCCTGTACGGCCCCTACCCGTACAATTCCCTCAACGTGGTCCAGATGTCCCCGTTCATGCCGTTCTCCCAGGCCCCGCCGGGCCTGGTCCAGCTCACTGGTGAAGCGTTCATGTCATCCGCGGAGATCGCGAGCTTCAGCTCCATGAACGCGGACTACGCGCACACGTACTTCGCGCACGAGATCGCCCACCAGTGGTGGGGGCACGCCGTGAGCGAGGCCTCGCTCGAGGATGAATGGCTGAGCGAGTCGTTCGCGGAGTACACCTCGGGCCTCTACGTCATGGGCCTGCTGGGGACCGACCGGTTCCAAGGCCAGCTCAAGGAGTGGAGGGACCAGGCCCGCATCGCCGATCCGCACGGCTCCATCGCCTGGGCGAATAACATCCGCGGGATGAACTCGGGCGATTACAGAACGTATCTACTCTACGGCAAGGGGCCTTACGTGATCCACATGCTGCGCATGCAGGTGGGCCACGACAACTTCGTCAAGGCGCTCAAGAATCTCGTGGCCAATCAGCGTTTCAAGTCCACCACCACCGACGACGTGAAGCGTGAGTTCGAGGCCGTCGTGGGATACAAGCTGGACTTCTTCTTCGACCAGTGGTTCCGGGGCACGGGCATCCCCACGTTCGACTACGCCACGGAAGTCCGCCAGGCCGACGACGGCAAGTGGGTGGCCACGGTCAAGATCAACCAGCGCGACAAAGCGAATCCCAAGGTGGTCAACATGCCGGTCTTCTTCCATTTCGGGAAGGACAAGGTGGTGGTCAAGGAACGGCCGATTCTCAAGGCCGAAGACGTCTATCAGATCAAGCTGCCCGAGAAGCCTCAGAAGATCACACTGGATGACTACAAGACGCTGCTCGCCGATATCGTGTCACAGGATCCGGCTGGTCACTGAGGCCGCCGGCGCGTAGGGGGAGACTCGAGACCATGCTCGCGTCGCATCGTTATCGTCTGCTGAGAGTCGCACTAGTCGCACTGAGCCTGTTTCTGCCCTCCCTGAGCGTTTCCGCACCCGTCACCGCCGGCATGGAAGGCACGCCGGCGCCGGTTCAGAAAGCGCTGGAGGCGGCCATGAAGAGCAGGGTGAACGGCCTGCTCTCGGAGAAGAACGAGGCCGGGCTCCCTTACAAACGAGGCGCCTGGTCGAAGACCTTCCGCAAGGTGGATGACCGGACGTACCAGGGCACCCTGCATGTGGACACCGCCATGGGAACCGACCTCAAGAGCCAGCGGTTCCTGGTGACGTTGACACAGAACGAAGCCGAAACATGGTCCATTTCGAAGGAGGACCTTCAGGACACCTACGAAGGGATCCACCGAGGCGTTCTGGGAGACGAGGCCTGCGAGAAGTACGAGAGCCTCTCCTTCGACCGCGAGGGGCTCACTCTCAAGTCAGGCCCGGGGAGTCTGTGCAAGGATTTCTACCTGGGCAAAGTGTCGCGCATCGGCGTGGCGGCGGCGGATCTCTCCTACAAGTACGAGCCTCCCGTTCCCAAGGAGCAGATGATGTTCGGGCTCCTCAAGAGGGAGCGCGCCCCGGATCTCGTCTTCGAGCCCGAGCACGCCTGGTTCCAGTGCGATCCAGCCGCCTGCGAGGAGCTTCTTTCCACCATCGTGAAGGCCTCCGCTCCGACGAAGGAGGACCAGATCGAGGCTCCCCTGCGAACGTCACTCGAGGAAGGGCGCAAGGACGCGGAGAGGGGTCAGAAGGAGAACCCATTCTGGGGGTTCCGCCGTTCGCCCGATCCAGACCGGCGATTCTGGACGGTGGCCCTCAAGAGGAAAGGGGTCGGGCAGCACTGGTTCTGGATGACTCACGATAGCTACGACGGCCGTGAGATCAGCGTGGGAGCCAGCGGCTTCGGTCCGATCTACTCGTACTTCTCCGAAGAGACGCGCGCCTCGGGGGCCGACCCATCCGATCTGGAACGCCGCCCCGACGCCGACGCCCGGGACTACGACCTCTACAGTCTGAAAGGGACCGTCGAAATGGGCTTCGGCGACGGGGAACAGCTCGCAGGAGACGTCACCTATGGCCTGACCACGAAGCGACCCTTGAGGGAACTCCCGTTCGCCATCGCAAGACTCCGAGAGGTCGAAGAAAGGAAAGATACCAAGAACCCGCGCATGTTCATCAACTCAGTGCAGGATGGCGAGGGGAACGAGCTGACGTGGGTGAGGACCGGCGCGTACGGTGGGGTCGTGATCCTGCCCGAGCAGGTCCCGGCCGGGACGAAGCTCACGTTCCGACTTCAGTTCGAGAACCAGGACAGCGTCTACAAGCTCACACCCAGCTTCTCCTACGTCGATCGTTTCGGCTGGCTCCCGTTCGTCCGATTTTCCGACATGATCCACGAGTTCGATCTGACCTTGAAGGTGCCCGCCCGGTACAAGACCCTCGGCATCGGAAAAAAAGTGTCGGAAACCGTCGTGGACGGAGCCAATGTCACGCGATGGGTGGGGGACAGTCCGGTGACCTTCCCCACCGTGATCTTCGGTCAGTACAACGAGGCGGAGTCGGGCTTCAAGGCCAAGAAGAAGGACGGGACCGAGATCCCCGTACGGGTCCATTTCGACAAGGATTTCATGGGTGAGTACGAGATCACGCCGAAGGCCCTCAAGAAGTTCGCCGACGACGCGGCCAATGCCCTGAACCTGTACAGGGAGATCTTCGGAATCGACTATCCCTACAGCAAGCTGGACCTGGTCAATGATCCGCAACCGTCCCTCTACGGCCAGGCGCCTTCGTCGCTGATCTATCTTGGCAGCGCTACATTCATCGGTAAGGGTATGCTTGCCGGGGCTTTCGAGGGTGGATCCAATCTCTCGAAGTTCGTGGACTCTCTCGTCGCTCACGAAGTGGCGCATCAATGGTGGGGCTCGCTCGTCGCCAATGCCAACTTCAGGAACTACTGGTTCGTCGAGAGTCTCGCCGAATACTCGTCGGCCCTCTTCACGGAGAACGTGTACGGTAAGAAGAAGTACGCGGAGCACGTGGAGGCGTGGCGCCAGGAGATCCTCGAAAACGACATGCGCTCCAGCGTCCAGGACGGATACACCGTGTGGGCCGGGCCCGGCGGTTTCGGACCCTACCGTGCGGCCCTTTACTCCAAGGGGCCCTACGCCTTCCACATCATGCGCGCGACTTTTGGGGACGAGAAGTTCTTTCCGTTCCTCAAGTCACTGGCCACCGAGCTGGGGGGCAAGGAGATCGTGACGCGCGACATCCAGAAGGTAGCTGAGAAGTCTCTGGGGACCAACCTGGACTGGTTCTTCGATCAGTGGCTGCGCGGTGTGGGCCTGCCCGAGTTCACCTTCGACTACAAGGTGCGCGAGGCCGAGGACGGCACCATTGTCGTAGAAGGAACGATCGAGCAGCGCATCCTCGTCAAACCGGGATCGGCTGTCAAGGAAGTCCTTCCCGGCCAGCTCTTCAAGGGGATCGTCCCCATCACCATCGTGGGCAAGAGCGGCAAGGAATACCGCAAGAAGCTGATCATCGAGGCGGCGAAGACGCCGTTCAAGTTCAACATCCCGGAAAAACCCAAGGAGATCACCCTCAACAAGTACGGCGAGGCGCTCGGCTACGACGTGGTCGTCAAGTCGGAGCTATGACCGACTACGAGCCGGTCATCGGGCTGGAGGTGCATGCCCAGCTCAGCACGGCGACCAAGATCTTCTGCGGCTGCCCGACCGGCTTCGGGGCGCCTCCCAACACGAACGTGTGCCCGGTGTGCCTGGGGATGCCGGGCGCGCTCCCCGTGCTCAACAGGAAGGTCGTGGAGTACGCGGTGAAGGCGGGCCTGGCCACAGGGTGCCGAGTCCACCCCCGCTCGATCTTCGAGCGCAAGAACTACTTCTACCCCGATCTCCCCAAGGGGTACCAGATCAGCCAGTACCAGCAGCCGCTGGCCACGGGGGGGTCGGTCCCCATCGAGATCGAGGATCGGGCCGCCGGCCAGGAGACGACGCGCAGCATCGGGCTCATCCGGATCCACATGGAGGAAGACGCCGGCAAGCTGGTGCACGACATCCCCGAGGCGGCCGGCGCATCGGGAGTCGACTTCAACCGATCGGGGGTGCCGCTCATCGAGATCGTGAGCGCGCCGGACATCTTCTCCAGCCAGGAGGCCCATGCCTACCTGGCCCGGCTGCGGGCCATCCTCATGGCGCTGGGGGTGTGCGACGGCAACATGGAGGAAGGATCGCTGCGCTGCGACGCCAACGTCTCGGTGCGCCCGAAAGGCACGGCGGCCCTGGGCACGCGCGTGGAGATCAAGAACCTGAACTCCTTCCGCAACGTGTCGCGGGCACTGGAGTACGAGATCGCGCGCCAGTCCGAGGCCCTGAGCCGCGGCGAGGCCGTGGTTCAGGAAACGCGCCTGTTCGACGCCGACCGGGGGGTGACCGAGCCCATGCGGGGGAAGGAAGAAGCCATGGACTACCGCTATTTCCCCGATCCCGACCTGCCGCCGGTGGTGGTGGAGGAGGCGTGGGCCGAATCGCTGCGCGCCGCGCTCCCCGAGCTTCCACAGGCCAGGCGCCTGCGATTCATCGAGGCGTCGGGAATGACTCCTCGTGAAGCGACCTACTTCTCGCAGAACAGGCCGCTGGCCGACTTCTACGAGAGGACGGCGCGGGCCTCGGGCGATCCGAAAGCCGCCGCCAACTGGGTGCTGGGCGACCTGATGGGGAGCCTCAACGCCGCCCACATGGGCATCGAGCAGTCCCCGGTGAGCCCCGAGTCGCTCGGAGCGCTGTTGAAGCTGATCGACGAGGGGACCATCTCGGGCAAGATTGCCAAGACGGTCTTCGAGGAGATGTTCAAGACCGGAGCCGCGCCGTCGGACATCGTGAAGGCCCGCGGGCTCGAGCAGATCACCGACGAAGAGAGCATACGCGCCGTCGTGCGGGCGGTGGTGGAAGCCAACCCGGCCCAGGTCGTGACCTACAGGCAGGGAAGGGCGGGCACCTTGAGCTGGTTCGTCGGACAGGTCATGAAGGCCACCGGCGGCAAGGCCAGCCCCCCCGTCGTGAACCGCCTGCTTCGGGAGCTGCTGGAGGGAGGGTGAGCCTCCTCGCAGCTTTCGCGCTGGCGGCCGGGCTGACCGCCACCGAAGCCCCTCCCTTCACCCTCTACCATGCCCCCGGCCACGCGGCCGAGGCGAAGCTGGTGGCCGAACGCGCCCCCGTGATGGCCGAAGACCTCCGGAGGCGCCTGGAGGCCCCTCCCCTGCCGCCGTCCACTCTCTGCCTTCTGGACCAGGACACCTCCGTGGCGCCGGCCTCCGTCTGCGACTCGGCCCTGGCCATGCCGGAGTGGGCCGCCGGCATCGCCGTCCCCTCCCGCCACGAGATTGTCGTGCGCCTGGACCGCGTCGGCCGATACCCGCACCGACAGCTTCTCTCGGTCGTGGCGCACGAGACGGTCCACCTGCTGGAAGGGGATGCCCGGACCCCACCCTGGTTCCGGGAAGGGGTGGCCGCCCTGATGGCGCACCAAGGGGAATGGATGGACTCCCTCTACCTGCTGGGCTCCCCCGTGGCCTCCGCGGCGCACCCGCTCGACGAGCTGGGGGCGCGCTTCCGCACGGCTGGCGGGACTGCGGAGGCGCGCGTGGCCTACGCCGGCTCGTTCTCGTTCCTCACGTTCCTCGTCCGCAGGCACGGCGATCGGCTTCCCGCGCGGGTGCTGGAGGATCTCCGCGCGGGAGCGTCGTTCGAAGAGGCCTTCGCGCACGCCACCGGGGGAGTCTCGCTGCGCGAGGAGGAGCAGGCCTGGGCCGAATCGATGAACGGTCCGCTGCGATGGCTCGCCGTGGCCGGCGAGTCGTGGGCGCTGTGGCTGATGCTGGCCCTGCTGATGATCACCGGCTGGCTCGTCAAGCGGCGCCGCACGCGCCGGATCCTGGCGAGATGGGAAGAGCAGGAAACGGAGCAGGAAACGCTCGATGGCCTATAATGCGGCCCGATGATACGGCTGCTCGGCGTCAGCAAGTCGTACCCCACCGGCTCGGTCGCTCTGTCCGACGTCACCCTCGACATCGAGAAAGGTGAGTTCGTCTTCCTGACGGGCCCCAGCGGCGCGGGCAAGACCACCCTGCTGCGCCTGCTGCTGCGCGAGGAGCTGCCCACCTCGGGGACCGTCATGGTGAACGGACGCGACGTGGCCGCCATGAAGCCCCGCGAGGTGCCCTACCTGCGCCGCTCCATCGGCGTCGTGTTCCAGGACTTCAAGCTGATCCAGAGCCGCACGGTGCTGGAGAACCTGCTGTTCGTCCTGGAGGCGGTCGGGGTGGCCGCCTCCACGCGCAAGCCTCGCGCGATGAAGCTGCTCGCGCAGGTGTCGCTGCAACACAAGATTCATGCGTACCCCGTCCAGCTCTCCGGAGGCGAGCAGCAGCGTGTGGCCATCGCCCGCGCGCTGGTGAACGAGCCGCTGCTCCTGCTCGCGGACGAGCCCACCGGCAACCTGGATCACGACCTGGCCGAGGACATCCTTAGACTCCTGCGCGAGATCAACGCCCGCGGGACGACGGTGCTGGTGGCCACCCACGACCGCGAGATGATCCGGCGACTGGCCCGCAGGGCGATCCATCTGATGGCCGGGCGCGTGGCCGCCGCGGGGGCGGCGCAGGCCGCCGCCGGGAGGGACGCGCGGTGATCGTGCTGCGCGAGGCCCTGCGCAGCCTCTGGCGGGCACGGGGGTCCAACCTGGTGACCGTGGGGATCATCGCCGCGGCGCTCGCCGTGCTGGGAGGGTTCCTGGTGCTGGTGGAGAACCTGCGCCCGCTCGCCGACGCCTGGGACCGCGTGCAGATCAACGCCTATCTCGCGGACCGGGCCGTGAAGGGTTCCCCCGCCGAGGTGGAGCGCCTGGTGGAGAGCCTGCGCTCGGCCCCCGACGTGCGCGAGGTGCGCTACGTCAGCCGGGAGGAGGCCCTGGCCATCTTCCGGGAGGCCTTCCCCGACCTGGCGGGATCGGTCGCGTCCCTCTCCGAGAATCCCTTTCCCGCGTCGATTGAGGTGGCCCTGCGCGGGATGGGCGACGAGCGCCGGCGCCGGACGCGCGACCTGCTCCAGAGCCTGGCCGCGTCACCGCTGGTGGAAAGCGTGCAGGACAACGACGAGGAGGCGCGGCGGGTGCTGGGAGTGCTGACCTTCGTCTCGCGCCTGGGGTTCGGGCTGGGCCTGGTGCTGGCGGCGGCCTCGGTGTTCATCATCTTCAACGTGATCCGGCTGACCATCGTGGCCCGGCGCGACGAGATCGCCATCATGCGCCTGGTGGGAGCCACGCCACGGTTCATCCGGGGCCCCTTCCTGGCGGAGGGGATGCTGCAGGGGGTCGGAGGCGCCCTGGCCGCGATGGCCCTGCTCTACGCGGGGCACCTCGCGCTGTCGGACTACGCGGCCCGCTCGAGCAACCAGCTCGCGGCCACGCTGTCAGCCCGCTTCCTGCCCTGGCCCACCATCCTCTGGCTGGCCGCGGGAGGCCTGCTCATCGGCCTGGTCGGCAGCGCCCTCTCGCTGCGCCGCTTCCTCTCCGAAGCCACCACCACCTGACCCCGGCTCTTCGCTCTTCAAGGAGCGGTGTCGACCTCTTGCCAATCTGAACGATCGAGCGCCGGCCGCCCCCGACCGTACCGGGGTCGCCAGCTAGAACTGGTACCCGATGTAGAAGTCGGACGCCAGCGACGAGTCGTCCACCTCCACGATGGGACACTGCGTGGCGAAGGCCGTCGCGATATCGGCGAGGGTCTCCGAGGCGAGGAACGCATCCTCGCATGCCCTGTTGGTCTGCGTCTCTCCGTAGGGCAGGCGCCTCGAGAAATTCCAGTTCAGGTAGAAGTACCCCATCTGGAAGGAGAACCCGATGCCGAACGAAGCCCGCCCGTCGCGCAGCCGGTTCTCCTCGCTGTCGTACAGGTCGTAGTCGCGGAAGACTCCAATCTCCCGATCGTAATAGAACCCGTCCTGGGTCCAGGCGCTCCCCGCGTCGAAATAGACCACCCCGCGGATCTGGCGCAGCGAGCCGAAGGGGAACCTCAGCTCGTCCAGGAGCGGGAACCTGAACTCGATGTTGGTGAAGACCCCCTGATCCCCCACCAGCTCGCGGTACTGGAATCCGCGGATCATGTCGTAGCCGCCGATCCCGAACAGCTCGGTCCCCTCCCCCACACCGATGTTGCCGAAGATGCGCCAGGCCAGCAGGGAGCGCTTCGTCACGCGATGGTAGAACCGCGCGTCGAGCAGGTACTCCTGGTAGGTGCCCAGGCTCCCCGAAGCGGTGGGGGTGGTCCCCAGCGTGAGGTTGATCCGTTTGCCGTGCCAGGGGCCGAACTCCCTGAACCGTACGGTGTCGTGGATCCACGACGCCGCCACGAAGGCGGACGTCCCGCGCTGCGTCTCGGTGTTCAGGAGCCCGAACGTGACATCGGGCACGTTGGGATCGCGTGGGGGCGGGGGGGGCTCGTTCGGATCGAGAGAAGGATCCGGGGTGGTGTCGAACGTCGCGAAATTGGTGCTCACGATGTCGCGGTTCTGCACGCCGACGGTCCCCACCACGCGCGTGTAGGTGCTGAGCGGGTAGATCAGCCCTCCCCGGAGCCGGGTCGTGCGGTTGGACTGCTCCTTCACGAAGTCGCCCGAAGAGGTCGGCAGGATCAGGAAGTCGCGATAGTCGCGGAAGCCCGCGAACCACTGGGTCCGCTTCTTCATGTTGACGTAGCCGGTGTCGATGTTGGTGAACGCCCCCACCGCCTGGGCGTTGACCCAGATGCGATGGTCTCCCAGCAGATCGGAGAAGATCAGATAGGCGTTGCCGAACACGGTGCCGTCGCTGGCCACGCCCACCCCCACGTCCGGTGAGGTCTCGAGGTGGAACTCCTTCTTGGTGTAGGGCTGCTTCTCCGCCTCGTCCAGGGTGAGCTGCAGCGACGGCTTGAAGGGGACGATCTCGGCGGGCTCCTGGACCCGCTCTTCCGGCTTGATCACCTTGACCGGGTCGTGCGTCTCCACCTGGTAGAGGCGGTAACGGCCGCGCCAGTAGGCCGTGGACACCAGGCGCGTCTTGCCGTCCATCTCCGGGAGCTCGAAGGGCGTGAACATGCCGCTCACCACGTCGGTGTACTGGCGGACCTCTCCCGTCTCCAGATCCAGTGAGTAGATGTTGAAGATGCGGTGCTCCCCGGCATCCGAGGCGTAGTAGATCCGCTTCCCGTCGCGGGAGAACGATGGCTGCACGTCGCTCGTCTCTCCGAACGTCACCTGGGTCTTCTGCGACGGATCGTCGTACTCCATCAGGAAGACCTTCTCGTAGGCGTTGATCCGCCGGTTGTACAGGATGGTCTTCCCGTCGGCCGACCAGGCCGGGTTGGAGTCGTTGAAGGTATCGTTGGTGATGTTGGTGAGGGTCTTTTTCTCCAGGTTGTACTCGAAGATGTCCACCTGGCCTTCCCGGTTGGCGGCGAAGGCGATGCGTTTGCCATCGGGGGAGAAGGCGGGCGACTCGGCCTCGTCCACGTCCAGCTCCACGTCGAGCACCTGCTTGCCGGTGACGGCGTTGTACAGCAGCAGGACGCGCCGGTTGGCGCGGCGGGCGAACACCGCCACCTCGTCCCCGCCGGGCGACCAGGACAGGTCGTTCTTCCCCTGGAAGATGGCCGCCGTGAGGTGGTCGTAGTCGAGCGTCAGCCCCTTGGTGAGGTTGCGGATCATCTCCCCGTCCTTGGCGTTGATGATGGCCACGTCCAGCTCTTCCGCCTTGGTGGTCATGATCGCGATCAGGTCACCGGACGGGGATAGGGCGGGAGAGAAGCTGAACACGCCGGGCAGTTTGGTGCCGATCTCCGTCCCGTGGTCCTCGGGCTCGTTGCGCTCCAGCAGGAGCGGGACGTACTTCTTCATCAGGTACCGGCGGAACCTCCGGTCGAACTCGTCGGCGTCGGTGCCGAAGCTCTCCTTGATGGACTTCTCGATGCTGCCGGTGAGGAGCACCTTGCGGTACTCCGCCAGGAACGACCGGATCCCCTCGGGGCCGAACTCCTGCTCGATGAAGTCGAAGGCCGCGTGCCCGAACCTGTAGGTGAGGAAGTTGAGGCCGTACACGCGGGTGATGGGCGGCACCAGCCCGTTGACCACCGCGTCGCGGATGATCATCTGGTCGATGCTGTCCTCGTCACGGGCCATGAAGGAGGCCAGGCCTTCCATGAGCCACCCCGGGGGCCCTCCCCGGATGGCGCGGCCGGTCGAATCCTGGTAGAGGATGCTGTACTCGAAGATGTGGGTCAGCTCGTGGGCGATGAGCGCATAGAGCTTGTCGGCCGGCTGGTCGATGGGGACCACCATGCGCTTCTCCAGCGGCTCGGCGAAGGCGCCCACCGACTCGGGGATGAACTCGAGGGTGATGTTGGTCTGCTCGAAGTCGCCGTGGGTCTTGTAGTAGATGAGAGGGATGCGGAACTTGGGCTCGTGATCCAGCGACTCTTTAAGGTGCAGGAAGGCGCTCTCGGCGTAGGAGACCACCTGCTCGAGGAACGGCTCGGATTCTTTGTAGTAATAGACGTCGAAGTGGGGCGACTTGTACAGGCTCCATTCGAAGTCCTTGTAGATGACCTTGTTCTTGCCGAACCGCGGTCCGAACTGCGCCCGGGCCTCACCCGGAGCCATCAGGAGAGCCAGCAGGACCGTCAGCAGCATGGCCCCGAGCCGGGAAGTCGATCTCATCAGCAGCGTCACTCCGTGAACAGGTGCCGCATCTCGACACGTGGCCTGGTTGTCAGAATGCCCAGGATACCCTCGCTCAGCCTGTCGAACACCTGGTGGAGCACGGTGAGGTCGTCGTTGAGCTTGCCGTCGAACATCATCTCCTCGTTGAAATGATCGTCGTACAGCAGCTCACCTGACGAGGCGCGGATGATGTAGATGCCCAGACCCAGCTTGAACAGCTCCCGCTCGACCCATCGCGACCGCCGCATGCGCTGACCGGTCAGCTCGGAGACGACGTCCTCCTGCACGAACCCGGAGTGGTCCACCGCCGAGAAGTCCACCGTGCCCGCGAGAATGAGATCGGCGTTGAACCGCACGCCCAGCCGCTTCCAGTAGTCGGTGTTGCGAATCGCCTCCTCGATGGGCTGCTCGGGGAGCGGAGGCGCCTCCGCGTCCAGGACCTCGAGGCCGGTGTTCTTGCGGATCAGGGAACGCAGCAAGGTGTTGATCTCACGGGCCAGATCCACCTCCGGATGGTCGCCGGCCCTGAACCCGCCCACCAGCAGACGCTTCATCCCCGTGGTGTCCACCTTCTGCGGAGCGGGAAGCATCACCTGCACTTCAACCGTCCCTGCCGGAAGAGGAAGCGCTCCGGCAACGCACACGGCCAGCGTCATGCCGGCCAGAACCCTGCCCGGCCTACGGGGCATTCCCGGCGTTCCGCTGCGATGGGAGGATGGACCTGTAGAAACTCAGGAATCGATCGTAGTTCTGCCGTATCTTGCTGTCCTTGGGGGCCAGCTCCAGGGCCTTTTCGTAGGCCTCCCGGGCCGGACCGAACTGCCCCAGGCTCTCGCGCGCCACAGCCAGATTGTTGTAGGCACGTGCGTTGGCGCCGTCGGCCAGGATCGCCTTCTCGAAACGGAAGGCCGCCTCGTTCCAGGATCCCTTCATAGCGACCTTCACCCCGAATTCCATCTGCAGCCTCGAGAGGCTCTTCTGGACGGCCTGGACGGAACCGGCGGGCGCCAGACAGAGCATGGCCGCGACGGCGGAGACGAGCAGGCGACGCGTCAACTCGGACCTCGATGAGGGCAATGGCGATTCCGCCGGGACCGGTCGAGTATAGTGCAGCCCTCCGCATACCTTCAACGAAGCTGCGCCCTGGCGTCATTGAACGGAAGAGGGGTTTCCGGCGTGATATCCTTCGCGCGCCACCACGCGCACTCCGGGACGGTTCACCTTCACCACCAGCTTTCTGTATCCGGGGCGGTCGGGCGAGGTGGGCTCGAACCCCAGCACGTAGCGCGACCCCAGTGAATCGGCCAGCCGCGAGAAGGCGGTCTTGAGATCCCTCGTCCCCCTGGCCCGCACGAGCTCGCCGCCCGTGCGCTGCGCCATCTCCCTCAGGCTGGTCAGGTCCGCCGCCCCGAAGGCCACGGCGAACACGCTGACATCGGCGCGTTGCGCCGCCTCGATGGCGGTGCGCAGCCGGCCGACATCACCTTCGTACACCGTGTCCTGGCCGTCCGTGAAGAGAACCAGCACACGCGACCCGGCCCGGCGCGCGAGGTGACCCGAGCCGATGCGGAGCGCGTCGATCAGGGCGGTGCGCGTTCCCTCGGGCCGCACCTTGTTGACGGCGGAGATGACCGCCTGCCGGTCACCCGTGAAGTCTCTCTCCAGATAGACCTGGTCGTTGAACGACAGCAGCGACACCGCGGCGCGCTCGGGCTGCGCGCGCACGAACTCGATCACCGCCCTCTGCGCCGACCAGAGCGAGCGCTCCATGCTCGCGCTGTTGTCCAGCGCGACCGCCAGCGAGAGCGACACCGCCTCGGACGAGAAGGTGGCGAGGGGCTGGCGGACGCCGTCCTCGTAGACTTCGAAGTCCTGAGCGCTCAGCCCGGTGACCAGCGGCCCGATCGCTCCATCCTTCGCCGCCTCCCGCACGATGGTGGGGACCAGCACCAGGTTGACCCCCACGCGTTCCTGATAGGGATGGGCCGTGGAAAGCACCGAGAGGGTCACCTTGGCCCCGTCCCGGTCGACGGCCTCCACCGTCAGCCGCCTCGGCCGCGACTCATCCCCGAAATCGAGCTCCCAGGCGAAGGGGGGCTCGCCGTCGGCCCGCGGTGGAGAACCGTCCACGGAGAGGGTCATCCAGGCGATCCGGTCGTACGGCGTCCCGTCAGGGGCTTCGGCCACGGCGGCCACGCGGCACGGGCCGGCCAGGTAGAGGGGATCGGGGCTGGCGATCCGCAGCATGAAAACCTGCTGTGGCGGGGCCACCGGCTGGGGTGAAGCCGCAGCGGCCAGCAGGACCGGCAGGAGCAGCCAGGGGGCCTTGCGAACCGTGTGCGGGGACGGCATGTCAACCCCCAGTATAATTCCCTGGCGCCGGACGCCCAGGCGGGCCCGACGCCCCATCCCAGGCGGAGAAAACAGGCGAACATGCGGATCGAGCCGGGAGGCCCCGTGGACGCGGTGATTCAGGCGCCCCCCTCCAAGAGCCTCACCATCCGGGCCCTGGCCGCGGCGGCCCTGGCCGATGGCCGATCCGCCCTGCGCGGGCCGCTGCGCGCCGACGACACGCGCGTCATGGCCGAAGCCCTGAGGACCCTGGGGATCCCGGTGTCCCTTCGTGGAGCCTCCTTCATCGTGGAGGGGCAGGCCGGGCGGATTCCCGCCGCCGGCGCGATGCTGGATCTGGGGCACGCGGGGACGCCGCTGCGCCTGCTGACCGTCCTCTGCTGCCTGGGGCGGGGCCGCTTCGTCCTGGACGGCTCTCCGCGGATGCGGGAGAGGCCCGTGCAGGATCTCCTGTCCGCATTGTCGGCTCTCGGCGTGACGATCCTGTCCCAGCGCGGGAACGGTTGTCCCCCGGTGGAGCTGGTGGCGTCGGGCTTTCCCGGGGGCAGGGTGTCGGTGCGCGGCGCGGCCTCGAGCCAGTACGTCTCGGCGCTTCTGATGGCGGCCCCCTGCGGACAGCGTGACCTGGAGCTGAGCCTGGACGGGCCCCTGGTCTCCCGCCCCTACGTCGATCTGACCCTCTCGGTGATGGAGGCCTTCGGCGTGAGCGTGCGGCGCGAGGAGCACCGCTGGTTCCAGGTGCCGGCCGGGCAGACCTACAGCCCCCGTGTCTACCCGGTGGAGGGGGACGCTTCGAGCGCGGCGTACTTCTGGGCGGCCGCCGCCATCACGCGAGGACTCGTGAGGGTGACCGGCATCCCCGAGGGATCGTCCCAGGCGGATCTGATGGTCCTGGGGCTCCTGGAGCGCATGGGGTGCCGGGTGGCGGCCACCGAGGACGGCATCGAAGTGATGGGAGGGCCCCTGCGCGGCATCGAGGCCGACCTGGGGGACGCCCCCGACCTGGGCCCCACCCTGGCCATGGTGGCCATGTTCGCCGAGGGAGCCACAACTCTGCGGGGCGTGTCCCATCTGCGCCTGAAAGAAAGCGACCGGCTGGAGGCCACGGCGGCCTGCGTGCGGGCCCTGGGGGCCGGCGCCGACGTGGGCACCGGCACGCTGACGGTGACCCCTCCCTCTTCGGGGCAGTCCGGGCTGCGGGGTGCCACGATCGATCCGCACGACGACCACCGCCTGGCGATGGCCTTCTCGGTGGCGGGCCTGGCGATCCCGGGCGTCACGATCCTGAACCCCGGGTGCGTGAGCAAATCCTGTCCCGACTTCTTCGAGCGTCTCGCCGTCCTGCGATCCTAAAAAAAACCCCGGAGGCCTGTCCGGCCTCCGGGGTCATCTGCTTCGAGTGCTGCGTGACTGGCTCTACCAGCGCGCTCTGACCTGGCCCCAGATCCGGTAGGCCCCGTCCTCGCCAAATTCCTCTTCGCCGGGGATGGTGTCGAACGTGCTCTGGAAATCCTCCACCGCGTCGCCCGGGTTGAAGTAGGTGACCGCCGTGTCGAACGAGAAGTTGTTCGTCATGGCGTACGTGTACCACAGGTCCAGCTCCTGCCCGATGCTGTCGTTCTCGCACTCCACACCCGTGAAAACGAGGCAGTCCGCTACGCTCGGCGTGATCTGGACGCCGGTCAGCGGCGAGAAGTTCGTGTCGTTCTCCTCGGCCTTGCTGAAGTCGTAGAACTGAACGCCGAAGATGTGCCGATCGTCCACGTTGATCTGGTACCCGGCGCTCAGCGAGATGACGTTGGTCACGTTCAGCAGGTCCATCAGGCCGAGCCGGTTGTGGAAGTCGGGGAACAGCGGCTGGTATGCCTCCAGTTCGTCCTCGGTGGGGTCGATGGGAATGCCGTCGTCGCCGCTGGCGTACACGCCCCCCACCCACACCTTCTGATCCGTCTTGCCGCCGTGCCAGTTGAACCCGAAGGCCGCCTCCGCGACCTGGGCGCTCAGGTCGATGGCCTCGTCGAAGCAGACCCCCGTGGGGAAGGGGAAGGACGTATTGACGCAGGGCTGAACGTCCCCGGTCTGGATGGCGGCCTCGATGTTCCAGAGGAAGCCGGTCTCGCCGATCATCGTGCGTCCCCAGCGGCCGCCGATGGTGTAGATCTTGCCACGGTCCTGACCCGGGTCGATCGGGGGGCCGTTCTGGATCTGGTAAAAGATGTAGGCGGCCACGTCCTGCTTGTCGCCCTCGCCCACCATGGTGTTCCAGTGCACGCCGAGGGTGTTGTTGTCGGCGTCACCGACCGTGGGAGTGCCGAGGGTGAGGTTCAGCTCCGTGTTTTGGATCCAGAACACGTGCAGGCCCATGCTCTCCCAGTCCCAGCCGGCCATCACGGCGTCGTGCGAGATGCCGTTGTAGAATTCCAGGGCGCTGAACTGCAGGCCGCGGTCGAAGACGATCTCCATGCGGCCGAAGGTGAGGTCCGTGACCGAGTTGCCGATGTCCATGGCCTTGACGTAGCCCTGGTAGAGGGACACGTCGCCCCCGAACACCTCGGTCTCGTCGCCGAAGAGCGGATCGATCTCGCCGAAGATGCCGCCGCCGGCAACGCCGGCCGCCTGGAACTCGCCGAAGACCCAGATGTCCTTCCCCAGATCGCCCATCGCCGCCAGGCGCACGCGGTAGGGGAACAGGGAGAGACTGTCGTTGGTGTCCGTGTTGTCGATCGCCGCGTCGGTGTCGGTGAAGTCGGTGACGTTGTACCACCCCTCACCGCGGAACCGCACTTCGCCATGGATCGTGAACTTGTTGTCGGTGTCGTCGTCAGCTGCCTTCGCCAGGCTGCCCGCGGCCACAATGGCCACAAAGCCCAGCAGTAAGAGCCCGAATCGCTTCATCTGTTCCGATCCTCCTCCGAAAGGTTCTGTTCCTCGGAAGTTCCGTCGTATCTGAACAAGAGGCGGGAAAGCCGCCCTGAATTTTTGTCTTGGAAGAATCACTCAACGAACCGGCGCTCCTCACCTCCTTTGGCCTGCTCGAGCGGGTCCCACGTTCGAGGCGGACCCGTATATCGTTCAACTCCTGTCCATATCGAGGACAGGAAGGCTGGCTATGGTCATCCCCCGCACGAAGAGAGACCGTCTACGGAGTTGGGGGGGCCTGGTCGGGCGCCGAAGCTGGCGTCCCGGTGGTGCGGCTCAAGGGGAGCTCAGGTGGCCGCACACATCGTTCGTCTGAATAGCCTATGCGCCGGCAGGCCAAATGCCTTGCCCGGCGCGCCCTTTCCAGCCGGTCCAAACAACTGGTTGAAAATAAAGGATTTATCCTCATTCCTCCCAGAGTCTAACCCGCAAGGCGGGGTGTTATAACCCGCTGGCTTCAGAGATGTCAAGTGCCGGAGACCTCCCGGCAACCTGACGGATCATTCGGGGGTAAGCGGAAGCAGGGTCAGCAGTAGCAGCTGCTTCACCCCGATCGCGAAGGGGGGGATCTCGGCGAACTCATCGGGTGTGTGGGCGCCATCTCCCGTGGTCATGCCGATGGCGATGCCGGGGATGCCGCGCAGGAGGGCCACGTTGTGGTCCGCAGTTCCTCTAGGGGTCAGATCGACGGCTACCCACCCCAGCCGGTCGAGCACGGCACGGGCCGACGTGACCAGGGGTGACGATTCGAGGCCGGGGATCCTGGCCCCGGCCATGCGGTGCAGCGTGTCGATCTCCACCTGCACACCCGTCTCGCGCGCCGTGCGTGCCGCTATGTCGCGCACCTTGCGCTCGAGAGCCTCGAAGGTCGCCCCGTCATTGGACCTCAGGTCCACGACGAACCAGGCCTCCCGTGGCTGCGCGTTGGGGACGTCTCCGCCTCCCATCATCCCGATGTTGAGCCAGCTCTCCATCTCGGGAGGAGTTCGCCGGATGTCCAGAGCGGCGACCCGCTCCATGGCCCGCGCCGCCGCCAGGATCGGGCTGGCTTTCTCGTAGGCACGCAGCGTGTGCGCTCCGTCTCCCAGGAAGCGCAGCTTGAGCCACAGGATGCCCGTCGCGGCATAGGAGATCTGGCCCAGGTGACCGTCCACGGCGATGACCGCGCCCAGATCGGCCGCGTTCTCGTGGACGAAACGATCGGCCCCCTTCAGTCCCACCTCTTCCGAGACGGATGCCACCACGAACAGGTCCGCGGCCGGCTGAAGCCCATGGCGCTGCATCAGGTCCAGCAGCGCCAGGAGCCCGGCCAGCCCTGACGAGTCGTCCCTCACTCCGGGCCCCTGCAGACGATCCGGTCGTGGACGCCGGACGGTGTGATCCGCGGAGGCCGGAGCCACCGTGTCCATGTGGGCCAGCAGGGCCACGCGGGGGAGGTCCCGCCTGCGGCCCGGCTTCAGTCCGAGGACGTTTCCGGCCTCGTCGCGCCTGACCTCCGAGAGGCCCAGCTCGCGGAACCTCTTTTCCAGGTAGTCCGCCCTGGGCCCCTCGTGACCCGAGGGAGCGGGGATCTCCGCCACGCGGACCCAATCGTCCACGAACCGGGTGAGGCCTGCGTCGGCGTCGGCGAGGGCCGCCCGCACCGCCGGCTCATCGGTCAGGCGGGCAAGTCGCGAGGCCACGCGGGTCATCAGGTCCTGGGGGACGGCCGCCGGTGGGGGGGTGGTCGCCGCCAGGACCGCCATCATCCATCCGAGCGGCGTGGCGGCGAGATGCATCCGCGGAACCTAATTCAATCCCGCGCGCGATACAATCTTCCTCGGAATGAACGCTTCCGTGAGGATTCTCCTTCTGCTGGCGGCCGCGGTCCTGGCACCTGCGGCCGTCTCCTTCGTCGTCTGGCTCCTGCTGAGCGGGTCACCCGATCTGGGCGATCCCCTGCGCCTTGCCTGGATAGCGGCGGCCGGCATGGTGGCCTGGCTCTTCGTGGCCATCGTCGGCAACGCGACGGGCCGTGCGCTCGACGATGGCGAAGGGCCCGGCCTGGACGAAGGCGCGGAGGCGGAGCCCACCGAGGGAGAGCCGCTGGGGGAGGAAGGGCTGCTGGAGCTGATCCCGTCGGTGGACCTTGCCGGGCTCTCGAGAGTGGCCGACGCCATCTCGTCCGAGACCACGCGCCCGCCTGGGCCCTCGCTCAAGCGCTTCCTCACGTTCGCGCGGCCGGCCCGGCCGCGCCGCCGCCGGCTGCGGCTCAACGAGGCGATCCAGGTGGTCGTGACCGCGCTGAGAGAAGGCCCTGGGGGGGCGGAAGGAGCGCGCCTGTCGTTCGATCCCGATCCCAACGTGGACCTGGTGCCGGTCGACCCCGACGCTCTCCACCGCGCGCTCGTGAACCTCATCCGCAACGCCCGGGAGGCAGCCGGACCTCAGGGGAGCGTGGAGGTCCGCACCCAGATGCTCAGCGATCGGGTGTTGGTAGCCGTGCGCGACGACGGGCCGGGGATGCCGCCCGAGGAGCTGCAGCGGATCTTCCAGCCTTTCTACACGACCCGCCGGGGGGCGATGGGGCTGGGGCTCGCGATCTGCCGGCAGGTGGCCGAAGCGCACGGTGGCTCGATCCGCGCCCTGAACGTGCTGCCGCGGGGGCTCGAGGTCGGGCTCGAGCTGCCGATGTCGCGCCTGCCGATGATCCCGCGGGCAGAAGAGCCCGCTCCTGGCATCACGGCTGGTCAATCGCCTGGAACATCTCCTCGAGCTTGAGGTCCCAGGCGTCGGTGTTCAGCGCGATGTTGGCGCGGCCGAAGCGCACGCCCCCGACGTCCGCGGTCGCGAACCAGGTGACGCTGCCGCGGCGCCACATCCAGGACCGGAACTTGTGCAGCCGGGTGGGAGGGAGCTCGCGGCGGAACTTTCCGGGGCGCACCATGCCGTCGACGAACCAGAACTCATTGGCCACGCTCCCATTCTGCATGAGCAAGTCGGCCGCTCTCTCGCGCCAGTGGTCCTCGATCCGCGTCTTCAGCACGTCAAAGCTCATGGGGTAGTCGGGAGTGGGGGCCCACGAGATGAACATCCGCTTCATCGGATCGGCCTCCAGGACAACAATCTGACCCTTCTGGGTGCTGTTGCGCGGCGTTTCCTGCTTCCATTCCGGATCGCCGAACGTCGTGACCGCCCTGTAATTGGCGGCCGGGACCCAGTCGTCGGGGTGGCTGAAGGCCAGGGACGATTCGGGGACCTCGAACGCCCTGCCGGCCTTGCCGGAGATCTCCACCTTGGCGCCTTCGTGACAACGGACGGTGCGCGCCATCAGCGTCTGCAGCTCCAGGAGCTCCGGCGGGGCGCTGGCCGCCAGGTGCAAGTTGGCGTCGGCCACGATGACCCGGCCCGTCTGCGGGCAGAGCCACACCAGGTAGCGGCTGCTCACCACCGCATGGCCCCGCAGGGTCTCTATCATCACCCCCGGATGGGCCGGAAGCTCGATGCGGCGCCCCTGGAGAGGACCGTCGGGGGGAATCTCGGGCCACAGTGCTGCCACCGCTGCCTCGGCGTCCTTCACGGAGAGCTCGTCGCCGCTGCCGGCATCGCGCGGCATCCAGTGAAGATAGAAGAGCGGCCACACGGCGCGCTCCACCGTGATGCTCCCCTGCGTTCCGTCCCCGGTCGATTCGGCCACCGCCCAGCCCGGCTTGACGGCATCCAGCCGGTCGATCTTCACGATGGGGTTGGCCGCGTACGGGGACCCCGGAAGGAGAGCCGGAAGGATAAAAAGAAGCAGAACGGTCAGAACGGCGCGCTGTGCCACGGTCCCCCACCAAGACGGTCCCATACTATAGCAGTGAGGCCGCCAGCCCGCCGCTTTCAGTACAGGTGCCTGCC
The DNA here is from genome assembly GCA_050747525.1 of Candidatus Polarisedimenticolia bacterium. Classification (GTDB taxonomy): domain Bacteria; phylum Acidobacteriota; class Polarisedimenticolia; order JACPZX01; family DASXTC01; genus JBOGOC01. The sequence goes on from JBOGOC010000002.1 coordinate 129,626, forward strand.
GCCGTCGGCGCGGATGCACTCGCCGGTGACGAATTCCGTCTCGACGAGAAAGAGGACCAGGCGCGCGACCTCTTCCGGTCCACCCCAGCGCCTCAGCGGAGTGGCGGCCACCACCTTCTCGTACTCCTCCTTCGAAAGGCCGGGAGGAGGCAGGATGGGGCCAGGTGCCACCGCGTTGACCAGGATCTCGGGGGCCAGCTCGAGGGCGAGCCCTTCCGTGAGGGCCTTCACCGCCGCCTTGCCCGTGTAGTAGGGCAGGAAGCCCCGATACCGTGGGCGGCCGCTGGCAGGAAGCCAGTCGCTGAGGTTCACGATACGGCCGCCACCCGCCCGCTTCATGTGGCGCGCGGCCTGCATCGAGAAGAGAAACGCCGTGCGGGCGTTGTTCTCCACCCCCTCCTGCCACGCCCGCTCGTCGAGCTGATCGAGCGGAACGCGCACGTAGGTGGAGGCCATGTTCACCAGGATGTCGAGCCGCCCCAGCTGCCGGGCCGTCTCGTCGACGGCCCGCGCCACCTGAGAGCCGTCGCGGCCGTCCGCCTGCACGGCCATCGCCTGCACGCCCGCATCACGCGCCAGCCCGGCGACCCGCTCGGCGGAATCCCGCGAGGTGCGCCAGGTCAGCGAGACTGCGCAGCCGCGCGCGGCCAGGGCTCCGGCCACCGCCTCGCCCATGCGGGCGCCGCCCGTGATCAGCGCTGCCTTGCCCCTGGGATCCATGCGGGCATGCTAGCACGGTGCCGCTCTCGTTCCCGTGGCGGCCCGGCGGACCGGCGTCTACGATCGTCCTAGCGTTTACCCGCCCTGCTGAAAGGACCGCACCATGCGCAGAATCCGGTTCGCCGTGGTGGGCGAGGGGTATATCGCCCAGGCCGCGGTCCTGCCTGCTTTCCGCAACGCCTCGAAGCACGCGGAGCTGACCGCCCTCGTGTCGGGCGATCGCGTCAAGCTGAGCCGCACCGGCAAGACCTACGGAGTCTCCCGGCTGTACACCTACGATCAGTTCGACGAGATGCTCTCCTCGGGCGCCGTCGACGCCGTGTACATCGCGCTTCCCAACGATCTGCATCGTGAATACACGGTGAGAGCGGCCGGCGCGGGGCTGCACGTGCTGTGCGAGAAGCCGATGGCCGTCACGGAGGACGACTGCGTGGCGATGATCGAGGCGGCCGAGCGCGCCGGCGTGAAGCTCATGATCGCCTACCGGCTGCATTTCGAGCCGGCGCATCTGGCCGCGGTGGAGCTGGCCCGCTCGGGCAAGCTGGGAGATCTCAAGCTCTTCAACTCCACGTTCACCATGCAGGTCTACCCGCCCAACATCCGGCTGGAGGCGGAGCGCGGAGGCGGCACCCTGTACGACATCGGCATCTACTGCATCAACGCGGCCAGGTACTTCCTGGGGGCCGAGCCGGTGGAGGCGCTGGCGGTGACGGCCAACACCGGGGACCGCCGCTTTCGTGAGGTGGACGAGGCGACCAGCGCCGTGCTGCGCTTTCCCGATGGGCGCCTGGCCTCATTTCTCTGCAGCTTCGGGGCGGCCGACATCTCCTCCCTGACCCTTGCCGGCACCGGCGGCCATCTGGAGATGGACCCGGCTTACGAGTACGCGCAGGGGATCTCCCTGCACGTGACCGCCGACGGACGACGGCGCCGCCGGGACTTCGGCAAGCACGACCAGTTCGCGGCCGAGCTGATCTACTTCGCCAACTGCATCCTGCGCGATCAGGAGCCGGAGCCATCCGGCAAGGAAGGGCTGATCGACGTGCGGATCATCCTCGCTCTCTACGAATCGGCGCGCATCGGACAGTCCGTGACCATGGAGGTCCCTTCCAAGGTCCGTCGACCCTCGCGCCGGCAGGAGATGGCCCTGCCCGGCATCCGCAGACCCCGCCTCGTGCACACGCGCGGCCCGTCGGAAAGGTAGCCGCTGTAGACTGGCGCCGGAGAGCCGGTCATGACCGTCCCGTCGTGTGTGTTCTGCGCCATCGTGTCCGGCGGAACGCCGGCCCTGATCGTCTTCGAGGATGCGGACGTCGTCGCGTTCCTGGACCATCGTCCGCTGTTCCCCGGGCACTGCCTGGTCGCCCCGCGCGCGCATCACGAAACCCTGGCGGACCTTCCGGTCAAGCTGAGGGACCCCTTCTTCGCCGCCGTGCAGAACCTGTCGGAAGCGGTCCCCCGCGGCATGCAGGCCGAAGGATCGTTCGTGGGCATCAACAACCGCGTGAGCCAGAGCGTCCCTCACCTGCACGCCCACGTGGTGCCGCGCCGTCGCGGCGACGGGCTGCGCGGCTTCTTCTGGCCGCGCCGGAAGTACGCGGACGAGACCGCCATGGTCGAGGCGCGCGATCGCATTCGCGCCGCGCTGTCGCATCACTGACCCGGCGCGCCTCGGCTAGAATCCGGCGCATGTCCCGACCATCACTCCATCCTGGGGCCAGGCTTCAGGTCATGGCCGCCGCCGCCCTCTTCTCCACGGGCGGGGCCGCCATCAAGGCGTGCACCTTCGACGGGCCTCAGGTGGCGAGCCTGCGCTCGGGGATCGCCGCCGCCGCGCTCCTGCTGGCGCTCCCGGCGGCGCGAAGGGGTTGGAGCCGATCGACTCTGGCCATCGGCGCTGCCTACGCGGCCACCATGATCCTTTTCGTCTGGTCCAACAAGCTCACCACGGCGGCCAGCAGCATTTTCCTGCAATCGACCACCCCGCTGTTCATCCTCGTGCTGGGTCCCTGGCTTCTTCGCGAGCCGGTGCGCCGCGCTGACCTGGGCTTCACGACCGCGATGATGACCGCCCTGCTGCTGATGTTCGCGGGGACCGAGCCGGCGCAGCAGAGCGCCCCCAACCCCGCGCTGGGGAACCTGCTGGCGCTGATGAGCGGAGTCACCTACGCCGTGACGGTGGTGGGATTCCGGTGGGTGGCCCGCAAGGACAGCGAGGGCGCCCCCGGCAGCTCACTGGCCTCGGTGGTGCTGGCCGGCAACGTCATGGCGTTCGTCGCGTGCCTGATACCCGGCTGGCCGATCCCCGTGCCCGGGCTGGTGGACGCGGCCGTGCTCGTCTATCTGGGGGTGTTCCAGATCGCCCTGGCCTACGTGCTGCTGACGCGAGGACTGCACGGCGTGACGGCCCTGGAAGCCTCGCTGCTCCTGCTGGTGGAGCCGATGCTCAATCCGTTGTGGGCGTGGGCCGTCCAGGGGGAGGTCCCCGGAGCATGGACGCTGGCGGCGGGAGCCATCATCCTGGGCGCCACCGCGTGGCGCACGCTGCGGGGCGCGGAGCCTACGCCGGCGCCAGAACCAGATCGAACGTGGCCAGTTCCCAGCTCCGGCCCATCGTCTGCCGGGGGCTCACCGGCACCAGCAGCTCTTTTCGAAACAGCGGATCCTGCTCCTGGCGCGGATCTCCCTGAAAGAAGAACTCGCTGACCAGGGTCCTGTAGCCGGGGTGGATCACCTGGAAGTGGATGTGCGGCGAGCGCCAGAAGTTCTCGTTGGCCTGGTACGCCACGGGGTGAATCGTCTCGAACTCGTAAGCTCCGTCCTCGGCGGCCAGGAGGCGGGCCCGGTAGCTCCGGTCGGCGACGCCGTCCGAGTACCTCCCGTGCGCGTCGACCTGCCACACATCCATGAGCGCACCCCCGAGGGGCCGCCTTGTGTCCAATCCCCAGATGCGTCCGTTCAGGACCAGGGAGACCCCGTCGGCCAGAGGGGGCGACACCTTCGCGCGATAGGGGGCCTTCTCGCGGTAGAAAGGTCCATAGGACGTGGGCACGGTGGGCCGATCGGGGACGGAATCGGCGGCCGCGGTGGACGGCGTGGGGCCCAGGCCGGAGGCGAGCCAGAGGGCCCCGGCCGCTCCCGGGAGCGTCGTCAGGAAGCGCCTGCGCTGGCGGTCGATGCTCACGCCTCATGGTACGGCGCCCGGGTGTCAACGCGTGCAAAAAGTTGTCAGGAAGATGTCAACGGGCGATGTGCCGCGGGTCGCCCACGGTGAGGAGCCGCTCGAGCCAGAGGTTGGTCAGCTTCTCGAGCGTGGAGTTCTGCTTCAGGCGCTGGTTCAGGAAGGCCCAGTCCACCTCGTCGGCCTTCTGGTCCTGGTTGAAGCAGGAAAACACGATGCTCGCCTCGCCCGTCACCGGATCCACGTGACGCTGCAGGCACTGGGCGCACACTTCCTTCATCATGCACTGCATCGGAGAGTTGATGCTGGCCACCGCCACATGGCCCGGCTTGAGATGCGGCGCCAGCACGCCGTGGCGCGCGCGGGTCACCGCCGCCATCATCACGTCGGAGCCGATGACGATGAGGCGGTCGCACTCTTCCAGCGGGATGGTGACCGGGCCGAGCGTTCCCTTCGCGTAGGCCAGCATGGCCTGCACGATGTTCCCCACGAAGGTCCTGTCCTGCGCGCGCCGCACCCGGATGGGCTCCCCCGCGTCCACCGCGTAGATCACCACATCGGTGCTCGCCTCGATATCCTCGCGCTTGAAGAAGTCGCCCGGCTTCTTGTACCCGGCGAAGTAGAGCACGCGGCAGCCGGCCTCCTTCATCCCCTTGGCGATGGAGAAGAGCACCGCGTTCCCCAGGCCGCCCCCCACCAGGACCACCGTCTCGCCGGCAACGATCTCGGTGGGCGCGCCGGTGGGGCCCATCACCACCACGGGCTCGCCTGGTTGCAGCCGCTTGCACAGCCTCGAGCTGGAGCCCAGCTCCAGGGCGATGAGCGACAGCAGGCCCTGCTCCTTGTCGACCCAGGCGCCCGTCAGGGCGCACGGCTCGATCAGCAGCGGCGTGCCTTCCACCATGGGCGCGGTCGCTTCGTAGTTCTGCAGGCGGTAGAACTGGCCGGGGTGGAAGTTGCGCGCCTGCCGCGGCGCGCGCACCACCACCTCGATGATGGTGGGGGTGAGGCGGTTCACCTGGTGGACCGTGCAGGTCATCTCGTCGTCCATGCTCCGCCACAGCGCGTCCAGCCGCCGCTCGCGCTCGGGCAGGGAGTCGCCCGGCATGGCGGCCATGGCGGGAGCGAACAGCGCCGCGATGCGGGGCGCCCCGTCGCGGGCCGAGGCCATGGCCTTCACCACGTTTCCCGCGTAGGCGGGATGGTTGTCGCCGAAGAACGAGATGAGCCGCCCGCGCGACTCGTAGCTTGTGAAGAAACCCACCTCGCCGGGCGCGGCCGGCATCAGCACCATCCGGCCGTCCACCACCTCGGCCTTGTGCGGCTTGAAGAACTTGCGCTGGGCGTCCCTCTCGAACGTGCCCGGGTGCTCCTTCTCGTACGTCACGTTGGGGCTCGTTCCCGCGGCCACCATGCACGAGCGCGCCGGCATGGTGACCATGCCGGCCGCATCCCCTTCCGGCACGTCCAGCCGGCGGAAGATCATGGCCCGCAGATGGCCATAATCGTCGGCCAGAGCCTCCACGGGATCCAGCTTTTCGGCGAACGCGATCCCCTCCTCCAGCGACTTGATGATCTCCTCATGGTTCAGCCGGTAGGCAGGAGAGTCCTTCATCCCCTTGCGGTAGCAGAGGGTGACCCCTCCCCACCGGGCCACCAGGCCGGCCAGGTCGGGCTTCTCGCCGGCCGCGGCGGCGCGTGCCCGCTCGGCCCTCACGGCCCTCCCGTGGGCCAGGAACTCGTCCAGGATCTCGATCTCCTCGGGGCGGAAGTCGACGCGCAGGGCGGCCTCGCCGTGCTTTTCGGCCAGCGTCTGGTACCAGTGGAGCACCTTCTCCACCTGCACCGGGTAGTACGCCATCAGCTCGGTGGCGGTGTCGATGGCGGTGAGCCCGCCGCCGATCACCAGGGCCGGGAGGCGCACCTGCAGGTTGGCCAGAGCATTGTTCTTGAAGGCCCCCGTGAGCTGCAGCGCCATCAGGAAGTCGCTCGCCTTCCGGATGCCGCGGATCAGGTTGTTCTTCATGTCGATCACGGTGGGGCGCCCGGCCCCGGTCGCGACGGCCACGTGATCGAACCCGTGTGTCCAGGCGTCCTCGATCGGCAGGGTGCCGCCGAAGCGCACGCCGCCGTACATCTTGAGTCCCCTGCGCCTGGCCAGCGTGAGGTGCAGCAGCGTCAGAAAGTTCTTGTCCCAGCGGACGGTGATGCCGTACTCCGACACGCCGCCAAAGCCCTCGAGCACCCGTTCGTCGAGGCGACGGTAGATCTCGCTCCAATCGCGCACGGGACGCGGCGCGTCACGGTCGGTGCCCACGAGCGACGAGGGCAGCGGCTCGATCTTCAAAGCATCGATTCCCACGACGCCGAAGCCCTCGTTGACGAGATAGTGCGCGAGCGTATATCCCGCGGGACCGAGACCGACCACGAGCACGTTCCGGCCGTTATACGGCAGCGCGTGCGGCCTCCGGATGTTCAGCGGGTTCCATCGCGTGAGCAGGCCGTAGATTTCAACGCCCCAGGGCATCTGCAGCACGTCGGTGAGC
>JBOGOC010000003.1:0-35316 GCA_050747525.1 Candidatus Polarisedimenticolia bacterium
CCTCCGACCGACGAGCCGGGTCGAGCGAGCGTTGGCCGCGCGCGCTTTTGCGCGGCCAGCGAGCGAGGGCGAGGAGGGAGGCGGAGCGAGTAAGGCGTGGCCAACGCCACGCCGTCGAGCGCGCCTCGGAGACCACATCCCCGCCGCCGGCCCACCGTGACTCCCGGAGCCATGCCCCGGGTCTTATGCCCTAGGGCTGGGGCGGGAGCTCCGACATGAGCCAGACCGGCTCGCGCGACATCAGGAGCGCGCGCCCCACGTCACGGGTCACCGATCTCAGCTCGGGCGGCAGGGACACGGCCCGCGTGCTGTCGCCGGGCGACAGCAGCGCCTGGAACAGCGTCTTCTTCTCGGGGAGGAACACCAGCCGGACCGATTCGTCCTCGGGGATGCTGGCCTCTTTCTTGGCGATCTCGATCGCCTTGCTCAGGCCGCCCAGCTCGTCCACGAGGCCCAGCTCCTTGGCCCGCTTGCCGGTCCACACGTGCCCCTGGCCGATCTTGTCCACGTCCTCGCGGCTCATTCCCCGTCCCTGCGCGACGAGGCCGGTGAACTGTTCGTAGACCTTGTTCATGAACTTCCAGTAGATCTCCTTCTGCTCGGGGGTGTACCGCATGCCGTCCCAGAAGAAGGTCGCCTGATCGCCTACCGGCAGGGCCTCCCGGTTCAGGCCGATCCAGTCGTACAGTCCGGAGGTCACCAGCTTCCCTGACACCACGCCGATCGATCCCGTGATGGTCCCAGGCTGGCTCACGATCCGGGTGGCGCCGGCGGAGACGTAGTAGCCCCCGGAGGCCGCCAGATCCGACATGGAGATCACCACCGGCTTCTCCTGGCGCGCGAGCTGTGTCTCGCGCCAGATGACGTCCGAGGCGACCGCCGAGCCGCCGGGAGAGTCCACGCGGAACACGATCGCCTTGATGCCGCTGTCCTCACGCGCCTGGCGGAAGGCCTTGGCGATGGTGTCCGAGCCCATGACCACGGTTCCCATGGGATCGCTCTGGCTCCTGCCCGTCACGATGATGCCGTTGCCGGTGATCACCGCGATCCGCCGGCCGCTGCCGCGCGAGCCTCGCTTCTCGAGGTACTCGTCGTAGTTCAGCGTCTCGAGGTCGCCGTCGTTGCGCGCCTTGGCCGTCTCCTCGAACTCGTCGTGATAACCCAGTTTGTCGATCAGCCCTTTCTGCAGCGCCTCGGCCCCGGTCTGGGGGCCGGAGTTGATGATGGCCTCCACGTCCTTGGGCGCCATCTTGCGGGTTTCGGCAATCCCGGCCACGATCTGCTCGAACCAGTCCGTCAGGTACATCATCGTGGCTTCCCGGTGCGCCTCGGTCATCTGCTTCTCGGTGTAGACGTCCTTGGCGTTCTTGTACTTTCCGATGCTGTCCATGTCCGGATAGATGCCCAGCTTGTCGAACGTCCCTCTCAGGAAGGGCGTGACGCTGAGCAGGCCGGCCAGGTTCACGTCGCCCGGCGGGGCCACGTGGATCTCGTCGAACGCGGTGGCCAGGTAATACATGCCCGTGCCACCGGAGAACTCACCGATGGTGTCGGCATAGACCAGCGCCCACTTCCCCTTGGCACGGAAGGCCAGCACGGCGTCGCGGATCTCCTGCACCTTCCCCATCCCCATGGAGAAGGGCTTGAGCTCGACCATCAGCCCGTTGACCCGCTCGTCATTGGCCGCGCGCTCGATGGCGCCCACGATGTCGCGCAGCAGGGTGACGTCGGGCTGCAGGAGCAGGGCGATCAGCGAGTCGTCCTTGTCCTCGACGATGTCGCCGCTGAGGGTGATCTTCACCACGGTTCCGCGCTGAATGCCGCCGGCCATCATCACGGCGGCGGCAATGACCACGAGGACCACGAGCATGGCCCCCGCGGCCAACAGACATCCCTTGGCTCCTCTGGTCATTCTTCTCCTGCCTCCCGGTTGGATGAGTGGAGCGCTACCTTACCAAATCCCGGTGAATCGCGCGCCCACCCGGTGAGTCTATAATGCCTGTCGTTCCGGCCATTCCGTCATGTTCATGGAGGATTAAAGCATGCCGCACTCGAACTCCCGCGGGCCGAGCCGGCGCTCTCTGGCGCTGACGATGGCCACCCTGGCGGCGGCCGCCGTCTTCGCCGCCGAGGTTCCCCAGGCGATCGCGGTGGGCAAGCCCGCTCCCGATTTCACCCTGCCCGGCTCCGACGGCTCCACCCACGCCCTGTCCGATCTTCGTTCGTCCAAGGGCGTGGTGATCATCTTCGTGTCCACACGCTGCCCGGTTTCCAACGCCTACAACGAGCGCATGGCCAGACTGGCCGACACCTATTCCTCCAAGGGGATCCGCTTCGTGGGGATCAACGCCAACAAGGCGGAGCAGCCCGAGGAGATCGCGGATCACGCGCGCAAGCACCAGTGGAGCTTCCCCGTCCTCAAGGACGCGGGCAACAAGGTCGCCGACCTGTACGGCGCCACGGTCACGCCCGAGGCGTTCGTGGTTGATCCGTCCGGCGTGGTGCGCTACCACGGCCGCATCGACGACTCGCAGGACGCGCCGGCCGTGAAGGCCCGCGATCTGGACGAGGCCCTGGATGCCCTGCTGGCCGGACGCGAGGTGGCGAAGAAAGAGGCCAAGGCGTTCGGGTGCTCCATCAAGCGAGGATGAAGCACGCCGCGCGCGCGCTCGTCGCGGCCGCTCTGGTGATCGCTCCGGCTGCTCCTGCAGCCGCCGCGGCGCCCGAGGTGCGTCCGATCGATCGTGATGGTCTGTCCTCCCTGCTGCGCGCCCAGCGGGGCCGCGTCGTGGTCCTGAACATGTGGGCCACCTGGTGCGAACCGTGCCGCGAGGAGTTCCCGGCCTTCGTCGCGCTGGACCGGGAGCTGCGCGACCTCGGGGTCTCCGTGCTGGCGGTGTCGCTCGACTCCGCCTCGGCCCTCGAGACGGAGGTCCGCCCCTTTCTGGCGTCCCAGGGAGCGTCCTTCTCCTGCTTCATCAAGTCGCCCGGCGACGACGACGCCTTCATCAACGCCATCGATCCCACCTGGTCCGGCGCCCTGCCCGCAACCTTCCTGTACGATCAGACCGGCCGCAGGATTCAGGCCTTTTCGGGCACGGTGACCCTGGAGCGCCTCCGGCGGGCGGTGACCCCGCTCCTGGCGAAGCCCTGAGCGTTGACGATGGAGCCCGGACCCTTGTAAGGTGCCGCCTCAGGCGCACGATGCGCCCCTTCGTCGAGGAGGCCGCCGATGTTCCGCGAGTTCAAGGAGTTCCTTCTCAAGACCAACGCGCTCGCTCTGGCCGTGGGGATCATCATCGGCGGAGCGGTGGGCAAGGTGGTTTCCTCCGTGGTATCGGACCTCCTGATGCCGGTGGTGGGCCTGGCCCTGCCGGGCGGCGCGTGGCGCGAAGTGCAGTTCCCGCTGGTGACGGCCCCGGACGGGAAGGTCACGTCGGCCATCAGCGTGGGGTCGTTCCTGGGGACCGTGGTCGACTTCGTCATCATCGGCTTCGTGGTCTTCATGGTCACGCGCCTCATCCTGAAGCCCGAGCCCGCGGCGCCCGGCACGGCCTCGAAGACCTGCCCTGAATGCGCGGAGACCGTGCTCGCGGCCGCCAGGAAGTGCCGCTACTGCGCGAGCCCGGTCTGAGCATGCCTTCCCCCGAGCGGATCAGCCTCGCTCAGCTGCCCACGCCGTGGCATCCGCTGCCGCGCTTCTCGGCCGAGATCGCGGGGGCCGACGTCTGGATCAAGCGGGACGACTGCACGGGGCTGGCGTTCGGGGGGAACAAGGCGCGCAAGCTGGAATATCTGATGCAGGCGGCCCGCGCCGCGGGAGCCGACACCGTCGTCACCTTCGGTGGCGTGCAGTCCAACCACGCGCGATCGACGGCCGCGGCCTGCCGTCAGACCGGCATGGACTGTCATCTGATCCTGGCGGGCTCTCCTCCCGACGAGGTGACGGGCAACCTGCTGCTGTGCCGCCTGCTGGGAGCCACCCTCAGCTTCCTCTCCCTGACCCCAGCGCAGCTCACGGCGGGCCGGGTCGAGGAGGCATACGTGCAGGTCGAGGATCGGCTGCGCACGCAGGGCCGCCGTTCCTTCCGCATCCCGCCAGGCGGGAGCACGGCCCTGGGGGTCCTGGGATACCGGGCCGCCTTCGACGAGACGATGGAGCAGGCCGCCTCGTCGGGCTCGGTCCCGGGCCGGCTGGTGGTGGCGTTCGGAACGGGAGGGACGCTGGCGGGGCTGATCCTGGGGAACGTCCTGGCGGGACGCCCCTGCAGGGTGACCGGAGTGTCGGTGGCCCCGCCCGGCATGCCGGACGCGCTGGGGGTCGCACCAGTGGAGCAGCTGGTGAGGGACGGGGCCGCCGCCGAGGGCCGGAGCGTCGACCTGCGTCCTGGGGACGTGGAGATCACATACGAGCACGCTGGCCGGGCGTATGGAGCACCCACCACCGAAGGGATGGAGGCGATCCGCTCCCTCGCGCGCACCGAAGGGATATTCCTGGACCCGGTGTACACGTCCAAGGCGATGGCGGCCCTCATCGACATGGCGCGGTCGGAACGGCAGGCCGGAAAGGCGCTCGGCTTCTTCCACACCGGGGGGACGCCGGCGCTGTTCGCCTATCACGCGGCGCTGGCGCGATGAAGCGTGGCGCTGGCGCGATGAAGGCGCGCGCGTCGGCCTGGCTCGTGGTGGCGGCCGCGGCCGCCGCGCTCTGCCTGTCGATGGCGCCTCCACTGCTCGTGCACGGCGGCCACGCGCGCGCGGGGACGGCCATCCGCATTGCGCTGGCCCCCATCTGCCATCAGGATCCCGCGCGCAGCTTCCACCTGGCCGCTCGTCCCATGGGGGTGTGCGCGCGGTGCGCCGGCGTGCAGGCAGGGTTCCTGGCGGCTTCTCTCGCCCTCGCCGGAGCCGTGAGGGCCCGGCGGAAGGCGCCCCTTCGGCCGCCGCGCCCGGTGGTGCTGACTCTGGCCGCGGCCCCGATGGCCGCCCAGTGGCTGCTGGCCCGCCTTCCACTCGGCTATCCCGCGCTGGACGGCAATCCCGTGCGCGCGCTCACGGGTGCGCTCTTCGGCGTGGCCCTGTCGACCTACGTCCTTCCGGCTGTCGTCGAAATGGTGGAGGAGATCACCCACGCGCGGAGGCTTCCGCGCAGCGAGGAGAGAACCGATGTCGCAACAGCCTGACCTGTGGAGGCCGGCGCTGATTTCGGGCGCCGCCTTCGGCATCGCGTCCGCGATCCCGATCGTGAGCCTGCTCAACTGTCTGTGCTGCTCGCTCATCATCAGCTCCGGAGTCCTCACGACATGGATGATGGTCAGAGGATCCACCGTCGCCGTGACCTACGGGCAGGCGGCGCTGGGAGGCGCGATCGCCGGCGCCGTGGCGGCCGTGACCTGGGGTCTGGCCACCCTGCTCGTCGGGATGGCCCTCCAGCGCGACTTCACCGAAGACATGCGGGAGGCGGCCGAACGGACGCAGCAGATGACCGGCGAGGACGTGGCGGCGGTCCTGGAGGGGATCGCGGCCCCCGTGATGCTGGCCATCGGAAGCTGCATCCTCATCGTCATCTGGGTTCCATTCGGCATCGCCGGCGGCGTGATCGGCCGGGCCATCTTCGAAAAGCGGCCCCCCGCGGCCACCGCCGCTCCCGAAGGCCTTGACACGATGCCCCGATGAGTCCAACGTATGCGGCATGCACGCGGCCACCGGAAGCCCCGTCCCTGAAGGAACACGGGGCCCGCAGGACGACTTCTTCTGCTACAAGTACCAGGTCTGGTACAGGGTCGCCGACTGCGTCTACCGCGGCCAGCACAAGACCTTCCCGGGCTGCGTGAACTGCTTCCAGGGGCTCCTCAACATCCGCAGCCGCGAGAAGAGGGCGAACACCGCTTCCCGTGAGCCGGGAGGAACCCTCCTCACCATCAAGCGCTGACTTGCAGCTTTCCTGGATCTTCCTGGACGCGGGCAACACCCTCATCGGGCTCGAGTACGCGCACGTCGTGAAGGCGCTCGGGGACGCCGGGTTCCCGACCGACGAGCCGTCGCTGCGGCGCGCCGAGCTGCCGGGACGCCGCGAGCTGGACATGGCGATCATCGCGCGATGGCAGGAAGGCCCGGTGCCGCGATCCGGATGGGTCGAAGCGCAGATCGGACGGCGGTACTGGCAGGGCATGCTTCAGCGGGCCGGTGCCTCGCCGGAACGGATCGAGGCGCTCACCGACACCGTGCTGCGGGTCACCCGCCCGGCCGCCTCGTGGACCCGCGTGGCCGGCTCGACCATGCAGGCGCTCGACGCGATGGCCGATCGGGGCGTGAAGCTGGCGGTCATCTCCAATTCGTCGGGAACACTCGAAGAGCACCTCCGAACCCTGGGGCTCTCCTCGCGCTTCGAGTTCATCATCGATTCGCACCACGCCGGCGTCGAAAAGCCTCATCCCGACATCTTCCGTCTGGCACTGGAGCGGGCGGGAGGCCTGCCCGCGGGTGAAGCGCTCTACCTGGGGGACATCTACGCCATCGACGTGCTGGGAGCCAGAGGAGCCGGCCTGCAGGCCATGCTGTTCGATCCCTCGGGTCAGTGGGACGAGGCTCTCGCGCCACGCGGCCAGGCGGTCTGCCCCACCGTCATGTCCCTCGAGCAGCTGGCCGGGATGGTGACGGCCCCGCGCGGACGCTGAGGTGGAGAGGCGGCACGCGGCCGTCCTGTGCGCCGCCGTGCTGGTGGCGCTGGTGGTTCACGCGCGCGCCGCACTGAACCCCTGCGACGACGCGTACATCATCTTCCGCTACGTCGAGAACGTCCTGGCCGGGCAGGGTGCCATCTACAATCCCGGGGAGCGGGTCTTCGGGATCTCCTGCCCGCTCTATTTCGTCTGGCTGGTGGCGGCCAAGGCCGCGCTTCCATCGTTCAGCCTGGAGGCTCTGGCCTCGCGCGGCAACGTCCTGTTCCTGTCGGCCGCGGGAATGCTGGCCTCCCTGCTGTTGCGCCATCTCGGAGCCGCCCGATGGGCCGCCACACTCGGCGGGGTCGCGGTGATCCTGGGAGAGCCGGCCCTGAGGCCGTCGCTCGGGGGGATGGAATCCCCGCTCTATCTCACCCTCTCGTTCGGAGCGCTGCTGGCCATCGTCCATCATCGCGACACGGCGGCGGTTCTGCTTGCCTCGCTTGCCACGCTGACCCGCCCCGAAGGAATGCTGCTGCTGGGTGTCGTCCTGGTGGCGCTACTTCTGAAGCCGGAACGCAGCCTGCAGCCCCTTGCCGGTCTGGCGCCGCTCGTCCTCTGGGGTCTCTGGGCGTGGGCGGCGTACGGGAATCCGGTCCCTCATTCCATCGTGGCCAAGTCCCGGCCGCTCTATCCCCTGCCGGCGGGCACGGCTCTCGGCTCCCTTTCGTCCCAGATCGGGCACTGGACGATCGACGGCGTTCTCACCCTCGTCTGGTCGCTGTCGGGCCGGGCCGGCAGGGAATTGTCGCGCTGGATCTACGTGTGGCCCGGCGCGGTCGTCACCCTCTGGGGACTCTGGCAGTGGTGGCGATGGCGTGGTGACGACGATCGGCTGCGCCGGCTCGCGCTGCCGGCCTACCTGGTCCTCCTCGTCGTCTTCTACGCCGTCACCAATCCGCTGCTGCAGGCCTGGTACACGCCGCTGACGTACGCACCATGGGTCGCGCTGATGCTGGGAGCATCGCTCACCCGCCGGCCGGACGACCCGGTGCACGGAAGACTGGTGCGCGCCGGAGCGGCGTCACTGCTGGTGTCGACCCTGGCGGCTTCCTTTGTCTACTACATGGTGCCGTCGGAGCAAGGGTTGATCCTTCACGGAGCCCACAGCGGTCGCCAGGTGGCGCAGATGCGCGCGTACGAGCTGGCCGCGCGGTGGATTGGAGAGCATTCGCAGGCGACCGACACGGTCGCCGCCGCCGAGATCGGGATCGTGGGACGCGTCCTGCCGCGCAGGATCCTGGACGCCTGCGGCCTGGTGTCTCCGCAGGCTCTCCCCTGGATTCCCGCCCCTCCAGGCGAGCGCGGCGCGCAACTCGGCTCGATCCCCACCGGACTGATCCGGGAGGAGAGACCGGAATTCGTCATGATGCTGCCTGCCTTCGCGGAACGGAGCCTGCTGGTCGATCCCTGGTTCCTGGGTGCGTACGAGCTCGTGCACGAAGAGCCGTTCCTGACCGGCGACCCGCGCTACCGCGCCGTCCTCGTCTACCGCCGGCGAACCTGACCTAGAAGTCGACTTCGAAGCCGGCGGAGACCCACCGCTCGTCTTCTTCGGATCCCAACGTGAACGTGCTGCGCCAGCCGGTGGTGAACTTGTGGCTCAGCGTGGCCCGGACTCCAAGCGAGTCGAGGGGAATCTCGACACGGGTCCTGAGGTTGCCGGGGAGAGTGGAGCGCACTTCCAGCCGCGGGCGGCCCAGCAGCACGACCCCCAGGCTGGCCTTGACGTCGTTGGACGACTCGCGGGCGGGCCCTGCGCCGACCCCCACACTGCCGCCACGCCGGAGGTCCACCCGGAGGCCTTCGATGGCTCCACGGGCCGCGCGTCCGCCGGCCGATCCGTCCAGCAGCTTCTCGACCCAGCCGGACATGACGCGGCTGCTGGCCCCGCCGAAGAGACGCCGCGCATCGCGCTGCACACGATCCGATCCTCTCAGCGGGTATCCGTCCTCGTCCACGGAGGCGTCGGAGAACATCGTGGGATTCCTGTCCGCCAGGCGGCGGGATTCGCGCTCGAGGGCCTGGCGGTACTGTGTGAACAGGGACGATTCCTGCTGCGCGGGTGCCTTCAACAGGCCGCTCTGGAGGGTGATCGGGGTGGTTCCGGTCAGCGGAGCCGGCACGGCGGGCTCGCCGCCGGCGGCCTGAAAGATGATGGGCACGGGACGGCGGGTCCGTGGCGAGGAGGCGGCTTCCTCTTCCGCGGCCAAGCCCGGCGTCGCGCACACCATCAGGCCCGTGGCCAGGACGAGGCCCTGGCCTCCCGACCTCCCGAATAGCACGAGTTTCGAGATCATGGTCGTGTTTTTTCCCCTGATCCGTCGTGTAAACCGTACGCCATGATCACGCTCAGGTCAAGGCTGGACGCGGGTTTCAGGGGGGTGACAATCGGCTTACCAGCCCAGTGTTTCCCTTGGGTTGACTGGATTGAGCCGCTCGAACTCCTCGATGAGTTCTCTGGATTTCGGGTCCAGGCTCCGCGGCGGGACTATCTGGAGGACGATGATCTGGTCCCCGGGGGTCTGCCCCTGCCGGGCACCGGCCCCCTTTCCCTTGAGCCTCAGCTTCTGGCCGCACCGGCTCCCGGACGGGATGGTGAGGGTCACGCGCCCTTCCACGGTGGGGACCTCCAGCCGGGCCCCGAGCGTGGCCTCTCCCACGGTCAGCGGCAGGTCCAGCACCACGTCCCGCCCCTCTCTCCGGAAGTAGCGATGCGGGGTCACTTTCAGGACGACGTACAGGTCCCCGGGCGGGCCTCCCGCCCGTCCGGCCTCTCCCTTGCCGGCCACCTTCACGCGGCCCCCATCCTCCACTCCCGGGGGGATGCGCACCTGGATCGTCTCGCTGGAGCGCCTCGCCCCGCTGCCGCCGCACGTGGGACAGGTGTCGCCCGGCGCCTGTCCCGTGCCGCCGCACTGCGGGCAGGTGACGCTCATGCGCATGGCCCCCCCGCCCCGGGTGATCCGGCCGCTCCCCTTGCAGCGCGGACAGGCACCTCGGCCGGTGCGGATCACACCCTGCCCGCCGCAGGTCTCGCAGGTCACCGTGTGGGCCAGCGGGATGGAGAGGGTGGTCCCTTTGAGGGCCTCCTCGAACGGAAGGGTGGCCTGGTACTGCAGATCGGCCCCGCGCTGCGGGACGGCTCCCCGGCCCCGGGCCCCTTCCGCCCCCCCGAATCCTCCTGAGAAGAGATCGTTCAGGATGCTGCTGAAGTCCGCGGCGTCGATTCCCTGATCGTACCCCGGCGCGGAGCTGCCTCCCGGCCTGCCCCCTGACGGCCGGCGCCCGCCGAAGAAGTCGTAGGCCTCACCCTGCTGCTGCCACGCCCGGCGCTTCTCGGGGTCTGTGAGCACCTCGTAGGCTTCGGAGATCTCCTTGAATTTCTCCTCGGCCTTCTTGTCGTTGGGGTTGACGTCGGGGTGGTGCTTGCGCGCCAGCTTCTTGTACGCGGAGCGGATCTCTTTCTCGGTGGCTGTCGGCTTGACCCCAAGGATGGCGTAGTAATCCTTCTTCATTCCGGCTCCCGTGGGATCGTCACGCTCGCTCCCCGCTCTGTCAAGGAAGTGTTAGCATCTTCGGCTCATGGCCTGTCTCCTCGTCGCGCTGATTCTGTGCCTGGCGGCGCCCGTTCTGGCGGAAGAAAAGCCTCCCTCTCCCGCGGGGGGTTCGAATACGCCCGCCGCCGGGCGGCGCACCGCGGTCCCCGAGGAGGATCCCAACTTCGTCGCGCTGATGGACCGTCTGGGCGAGCGCGCAGCCCTCTACCGGAAGAAGGCGCTGGGCTTCACCTGCCGCGAGGTGGTGATCTCCGGCAAGTACGACCTGGACAACGGCTCGTACAAGAAGGGTGACCGGTCCAACTACGACTACCTGTTCGAGGAGCGCTCCGACGGCTCCCTGCGCGAGGTGCGCGAAGAGGTGGTCAAGGACGGCGACGGCGTCAAGCGGCGCGGCACCGATTTCGAGCCCGAGTCCCCCCCCGCCTATGCCTGGGCCACGCTGTTCTCGAAAGAGAACCGCGCGCGGTTCCATTTCCGGCCCGCGGGGCAGGTGGTCAAGGCCTATCGCCTGCTCACCATGATCCAGTTCATCGGCACCTCTCCCAATCCCGGAGGCAGCGAGATATCGGGCTGGAGCGGCACCGTGGCGGTGGAAGGGAAGACGTTGAATCTGTGGTCGATCCAGGCCGAACCCAGCGGCCAGGACGTCCGCCTCGAGGTGGAGGTCCTGAAGTACCGGCGCGCCTTCGCCATCGCCGGGGTGCCCCTGGCGTCGCGGCCGCACGGATGGAAGCTCGACGTGACATTCGGCATCGAGGTGGAAGGGCTTTCCTATCCCACCGAGCAGAGCCTGGCCAAGACGGCGCTGGCGCCCAGCCAGCAGATGGTGGTCGAGGAGAAGCAGACCTTCAAGTACGACAACTACCGTTTCTTCGGCGTGAGCACCGAGGAAGACGTCAAGGAAGAGGCTCCTCCGGACTGAGCAACGCCTCCACGGCCGACCCGATGGACTCGGGGTCCCCCAGCAGGACCAGCCCGTCCCCTTCGGCCAGCCGCGTCTCGGGGGCCGGCTTCACCACCACGTCGGAGCCTCGCAGCACGGCCAGCACGCGCGAGCCCTGAGGATCGTCGAGACCCAGCTCGTTCAGCGCGCGTCCCGCCGCCCGCGCACCGGGCGGCATGCGCACCAGCCGCGCTTCCAGATGCGAGACCAGGGCGCCCACCTGGGCCAGGACATCCTTCGCCGGCCTTCCGCCGCGGAACAGGCCGTACCGCTCGGCGCGGATGCGGCGGGCGTGCTTGACCAGCGCCGCGCGCGGCACGCCGTACATCTCCAGCACGCGCGAGAAGATCTCCATGGAGGTCTCCACTTCCTCGGGGACAACGACCTGGGCTCCCAGGCCGTAGAGCTGATCCACCTCCTTGAGGTAGCGGGTGCGCACGATGGTGATGAGCGCGGGGAAGAGACGCCGGGCCAGGGCCACCGCGCGCCGCGTGGAGACCGGATCGGAGATCGCCAGCACCAGGACGCGGGCGTGCCCGGCCCCCAGGCGCTCCAGGATCCCCGCAGAGGTGGCGTCGCCGTAGAGGATCCTCTCTCCTTCGGCGCGCGCCTCACGCACGGTCTCGGGGTTCATCTCCAGAACGACGTAGGGAATGCCTATCTCCTTGAGCACCCGCACCAGGTTCCTTCCATTGAACCCGTAGCCCACCACGATGACGTGGTCGCGCAGGGCTTCGGCCTCCTCCGAGAACTCTCTCAGGTCGCGCGCCGGCCGCCACCAGTCCTTCTCCTCCCACCCGCGCACGAGGGCGACCAGGGGCGGCGCGGCCGCCATGACCAGGGGCGTGACGAACATGGTGATGACCGATGCCGCCAGGAACACGCTACCCGTGGACGGCTCGATCAGCCCGTACCCGGAGCCGAAGCGCATCAGCACGAAGGCAAACTCTCCGATCTGGCCCAGGGCGAGCCCCGCCTGCAGCGCCACCGTGGGCCGCAGGCCGATCAGGAGCAGCGTGCCTGCTATGAGCGCGCACTTGAGCCCCACAATCCCCAGAGTGGCCACCAGGACCCCGGCCGGCCGCTCGAGCAGCACGGACGGATCCATCAGCATCCCGATGGAGACGAAGAAGAGGCTGGTGAGACTGTCGCGAAACGGCACCATGTCGGCCATCGCCTGGTGCCCGTACTCCGACTCGGAGATCACCAGTCCGGCCAGGAATGCCCCCAGCGCCAGCGACAGGCCCACGAGCGATGTGAGCCACGCCGTCCCCAGGCAGATGAAGAAGATGCTGATCAGGAACACCTCGCGGCTCTGCAGATCGGCCAGACGCTCGAGCAGGCGCGGCACCAGCCACAGCGCCACCACCAGCAGCACCCCGATGACCACGCCCGCCTGCGCGAGGGCCAGGACCAGGTTGAGGACCGGATCGGGCTGCTCGGCGCGGCCGGGTGCGAGGTAGGGCGTCAGGAGCATCATGGGGATGAGGAGCAGATCCTGCAGGACGGCCACGCCCGTAGCGGCCCGGCCGTGCGGCGAGTCGAGCTGACCCCGGTCCGCGAGCGCCTTGAGCGGGATGACGGTGCTGCTGAGCGAGACCAGAAAGCCCAGGAAGATCCCCTGCTCGTGCTGGAGCCCCATGAAGGGAGCGGCCAGCGCGCCCATCACGGAGAAGGCGCCCAGAGGCAGCAGCGCGCCCAGCAGAGAGGCTCCCAGCAGCCGGCGCAGCGTGGCCAGCGAGAACTCCATGCCGATGGTGAACAGCAGGAGGACGACACCGGCCTCGGCCAGCGTTTCGATCCTGGCCGTGTCGGTGATGAGCCCGAGGCCGTGGGGGCCCACCACGATCCCGGAAACGAGGAATCCGGCGATGGTGGGCAGGCGCAGGCGGTGCAGCACCAGCACCACCAGGACCGACGCTCCGAACACGATGCTGAGATCGCGAAGGATGTCGGTGTTGTGCACCGTGGAGCCGGCTAGGGGGTCGTGACCGCGGAGATGACGTCGAGGGCGCGCTCGACCTTGCCGAAGGGGGCGGACACCTGGACCCCCTGGACCAGATCCTTCACCTGGCAGAGCGTCTCGCGCGCGATCTGGATCCCTTCTTCCTTGGAAGCTCCCTCGGCCCGCTCCTCGGCGCGCCGCATACGATCCATGATCTCCTCGGGCACGTGCACGCCGGGCACTTCGTTGTTCATGAACTCGGCGTTGCGCAGCGAGGCCAGAGGCCAGATGCCGGCGATGACCGGGATGCGGACCGGCTCGATGCGGCGCAGGAAGGTCTTGAGCTGCTCCACGTCGAAGACCGGCTGGGTGATCGCGAACTCCGCTCCCGCCTCCACCTTGTACTGGAAGCGGCGCAGCTCGAGGTCCGCGTCGACCGCGCCCGGATTGGCCCCCACCCCCACGTAATAGCCGGTGGGGTGCCCGATCGGATTGCCTCCCAGGTCCAGCCCGTGGTTCAGGCGCGTGACCATGTTGGTGAGGCCGATGGCATCCACGTCGAAGACGGCGGTGGCGTCCGGGTAGTCGCCGAGCTTGGGCGGGTCTCCGGTGATGATGAGGATGTTGCGCAGCCCGATGGAGTAGGCGCCCAGCAGGTCGGCCTGCATCCCCAGCAGGTTCCGGTCGCGGCAGCAGTAGTGCAGGATGGTCTGGATGCCGATCTCCTTCTCCATCATCAGCGCCAGGAACATGGGGCCCATGCGCGCCGAGGCGCGCGCGCCGTCCGGGATGTTGATGGCATCCACGCCACGCTCTTTCAGGAAGCGCGCGCCCGCCATGACCTTCGTGGTGTCGATCCCCTTGGGGGGATTCAGCTCCACCGACGTGACGAAGCGACCGGCGGCCATGCTGGCCGCCAGGGGGGACTTCTCGGCCCGCGGCACCGGCTTCACGTCCACCCGGCTCTCCGACGGGACGAAGATCTCCACGCGCCGCTGGGACGGCCGCAGCATCCGCACCGACTTGAGGATGGCCTTGAGATGCTCCGCGGTGGTCCCGCAGCATCCGCCCACCACTTTGGCACCCGCCTGGATGTAGCGCTTGGCGTAGGTCCCCATGTACTCGGGCGAGCACAGGTAGATGTTGCGCCCCTCGACGCTGCGAGGGATTCCCGCGTTGGGCTGCGCACCGATGGGACGGCCGGTCACCTTGACCATCCTTTCCACGGCGCTCAGCATCACGTGCGGGCCCACGCTGCAGTTGACGCCGATGATGTCGGCCCCCCACTCGTCCAGCATGCGGGTGAAGACTTCCGGCGCGGTGCCGTAGAGGCTGCTGCCGTCCTCTTCCAGGGTCAGGTGGGCGGCCACGGGCAGATCGCACAGCTCGCGCACGGCCAGCATGGCCTGGCGCAGCTCCTGAAGATCGGAGAAGGTCTCCAGGGAGAAGAAGTCGACGCCGCCTTCCAGCAGCGCCGCGGCCTGCTCGGCGAACACCTGCCGGGCCTCGTCCAGCGAGGTGGGGCCCCACGGCTCGATCTTCATGCCGAGCGGGCCGATGGAGCCGGCCACGTAGACGTCGTCGCCGGCGATCTCGCGGGCCAGCTGGGCGCCCGCCCGGTTGATGTCCACGAGCTTCTGCTCGAGGCCGTGGTTGCGCAGCTTCACGCGGTTGGCGCCGAAGGTGTTGGTCTCCAGCACGTCCACGCCCGCGCGGCGGTACCCCCGGTGCACCTCCTTCACCATGTCCGGATCGAGCAGGTTCATCTCGTCGAAGCACCGGTTGATGAAGACGCCGCGGCTGTACAGCTCGGTGCCCATCGCGCCGTCGAAGACAACGATGTTGTGGGCAAGGAACTCGCGAAAGGGGGAACGCATGGAACCTCCTGGAAGCGAGCGATTATAGCGGCCGCGCGCGCTGGACTTCAATGCGGCCCGGGGTCAGACTGGCCCGGTGAGCCCGGTGGATCCATCCCGTCTGGCGGACTTCGGCATCTGGATGGTGGTGTTTCTCTTCTCCACCACCCTGCACGAAGCCGCTCACGCCCTCCTCGCGCGCCTCGGCGGGGACGACACCGCATACCTGGGAGGCCAGGTCAGCCTCAACCCGGTGCCGCACATACGGCGCGAGCCGTTCGGCATGCTGCTCGTCCCCTCGGTGACCTTCTTCATGGCCGGCTGGATGATGGGATGGGCCAGCACCCCGTTCGATCCGCATTGGGCCGCGCGCCATCCCCAGCGCCAGGCCGCCATGTCGGCCGCCGGTCCGGCGGCCAACCTGCTCATCGCGCTGGTGGCCCTCGGCATCATGATGGGCCTCGTTTCGGCCGGTGTGTTCGTCGCGCCGCACCAGGTCAATTTCAGCCGGCTCGTGGAGCCTCACCCCGACTACGCCGACGGCTCGCTGCTCTACCCGGCGGCGGCGCTTCTCTCCGTGGCGCTCCACCTCAACGTGCTGCTGTTCCTGTTCAACCTCCTTCCCCTGCCGCCGCTGGATGGAAGCGGGGTGGTGGCCGGCCTGTTCCCCGGATCCGCGGGCCGGCTGATCGACCTGCTGCGCTCCAACCCTCTCATGAGCCTGATGGGTCTGGTGATCGCCTGGCAGGTGGTCGGCCGGCTGTTCTCGCCCATTCTCTCCCTGCTCCTCGCGCTCCTGCACCCAGGCGCTGTCTACGTCTGATATGGTCTGCTCATGAGCAGGCCTCACCGTGGCGGGGTCGTGGCTCGCCTGGCCATGGCCGCCCTGGCCATCGCCCTGAGCGGCATCGCCCTGGCCATCGGTCCGATGCCCTCCGGCCCCCCCGGCAACGAACCGGCGCGGCGGGTGGCGCTCCCCGGAACCGCCGGGCACGGCGAGGATCTGTACGCCTCCCGCGGGTGCGCGGCGTGCCACGCGACCACGTTCGCCCAGGAGGCTCAGGACGGCCTGCTGCGCGCGGGCCATCCGCTGGAAGGTGTGGCGCACCGCGGCACGTGGTGGAACGGCCGAGTCACCGGCGATGCCGCCGAAGCCGCCGAGATCTGCCTGCGCTCCTTCGTGGATCCCAACGCCCCGGGGTTCACGGCCGAAGAGGGCAAGGCCCTGGTGCTGTTCCTGAAGGAGCTCGGATCGGAGCGCGGGGTGAGCCCGATGGCGGTGGTGAAGGGGGATCCCTCGGATGTGAACGTGGCTGCCGGAGATGCCGGGCGGGGGCGCGAGATCTGGCGCCGCGCCTGCCTGGCCTGCCACGCCGAGGTCCCGTTCGATGCGCGAAAGCTGGTGGGCGACCTGTCGCCTGCCCGCCTCGCAGAAATCGTGCGCCAGGGCACCCGGACCATGCCCTTTTTCCAGGTGGACCGGCTCCCTTCGCCCATGGTGGCCGACGTGGTGGCCTACCTGGAGGCCCTGCGCAACGAGGAAATAGCACGCCCGTGACCGGGGCGTGCTAACATCGGTGCGCGCAGAGATCTGGAGGTTCCGATCGCCCCATCGCTCACCACGAGCAGGACTCCAACAGTGCGAAGTTCCGTGCACGCTGCGGAGGGCTCGCTTCGGCCGTCCATGACCAACAACGAGCTGCTCGCCTACCTTCATCCCGACCTCTTCATCCCGGATCTCAAGGCCAGGAACAAGCTGGACGCCATCCAGAAGATGGTCGCGCATCTCGTCGACAAGAAGCGCGTCCGTGACGCGAAGATCGTCCTGCAGGCGATCAAGACGCGCGAGAAGCTGGGGAGCACCGGCATCGGCAAGGGGGTCGCCGTGCCCCACGGCCGCTCGACGGTCACCAGCGCCCTGACGCTGCTGTTCGCGCGCTGCGTCGAGGGCGTGGACTACGACGCCATCGACGACAAGCCGGTCCACCTGCTCTTCATGATCCTGGCGCCGCACCAGGACAAGAACAGCGAGTACCTGCCCCTGCTCGGCAAGCTGGTGGAGGTCACGCGCGACGCCACCGTGCGTCGCCGCCTGCTGAAGGTCGAGGACTTCTCCGGCATCGCCGAGGCTATCGAGAAAGGGAAGACGAAGTGAACGCGCAGCTCGAGGCGCTCATCATGCTGCAGGACATCGACCTGATGATCCAGGAGATGACCGACCTCAAGACGCAGCACCAGATGAGCAAGATCGGCTTCGAAGTGAACGAAGTGGGGAAGCTACGCGAGGCGCGTGACGAAGTGGCGCGCAAGATCGAGCCCGACCTGATCACGGTCTACCAGCGGCTGATGCAGCGCTATCCACGGGCCATCGTCCCGGTGAGGAACCAGGTGTGCCTTGCCTGCTTCGTCAAGCAGCCCACCAAGGATCTTCCGACCGACGAGAAGATTCGCACGTGCCAGCGGTGTAACCGCTTTCTTTACTATATTTAAACTGGCCGCGCGAATATCGCGCCAAACGATCAGATAGGGCGCGCCGTTTGCGGCCACGCCTCGGAAAACCTTGACACCCCCCACGAATGAGGCATAATCTCAGCCGTGTTTCGGCATGACGCGCGGCCCCGCGTGATGGCGCCTGCTGAGTCCTGCAGGGCAACGCCACCTGCTTTTCCATTCGTTCCTGGCAGCATCCCTGCCGAGGAGGTGACGAGATGAACAAGGCGGACCTGATCGAAAAGGTTTTCGCGGAACAGGGGCCCAAAGTATCCAAGGCACAGTCGGCACGTGCGCTGGAATCGGTCATCAGTGGCATCACCGCATCCCTGAAGAAGGGTGAGCGCGTCACGATCTCCGGCTTCGGCACGTTCTCGGCCAGCAAGCGCAAGGCCCGCGTGGGGAGAAACCCTCAGACCGGCGAGCCGATCAACATCCCGGCACGCACCGTGGCGCGATTCACTCCCGGCAAGGAGCTGAAGAGGGAGCTCGAGCGCACCTGATCTTCGAGAACCTGGTCAGGCGAATCCAGGCAGGGTGCTCGGCCCTGCTGTTCGCCGGCTTCCTGCATGCCGCTCCTGCTGAAGACCCGTCCTTCTTCCCGGCCGTTTCCGCCAGGGACCCGTCGGTCCCGGCATTCGACTCGCTTCTGGGCCATGGGCCCGGCGAGCGCCTGACCGGTCACGAGGCCGTCGAGTCGTTCCTCGAGGCCCTCGATCGCGCCTCGGACCGGGTGGCGGTTCGTCCCTACGGAAAGACCCACGAAGGGCGCACGCTGCATTACGCCGTCATCTCCCATCCGGACCACATCGCGCACCTGGACGCCCTTCGCTCGGCATCGGTACGCGCTGCCGATCCGAGGCTGGCCCCGGCCGACCGCGGCTCCGAGCCGAACGCCTCCCGACCGGTGGTGGTGTGGATCGCCTGCTCGGTGCACGGCGACGAGGCCTCCTCCACGGAAGCCGCCCTGGCCCTGATATGGCATCTGGCTTCGGCTCGCGACGCGGGGGTCGAGGCGATGCTGCGCGAGGTGGTGGTCATCGTGGACCCCGCTCAGAACCCTGACGGCCGCGAGCGCTTCGTGCAGTACCAGCGGCAGGTCACCACGGGCCCTCCCCGGCCCGACGGCCTCGCCGTGGAGCACGACCAGCCGTGGCCCGGCGGGAGGCTCAACCACCTTCTGTTCGATCTCAACCGCGACTGGTTCTTCCAGACCCAGCCCGAGACGCGGGCCCGTGTGGCCGCGTTTCTCTCCTGGATGCCGCAGGTGTACGTCGACCTGCACGAGATGAGCCAGGAGTCCACCTACTACTTCGCGCCGCCCGCCGAGCCCATCAACCGCAACGTGGCGTCGCAGATCCATCACTGGTGGAACGTCTTCGGCCGCGCCAACGCGGCGGCCTTCGACGGTGAAGGCCTCGACTACTACACGGCCGAGACCTACGACGGCTACTACCCCGGATACGGCGACTCGTGGCCCTCACTGCATGGCGCCGTGGGGATGACCTACGAGCAGGCGTCCCCCCGCGGCTCCATCGTCAGGCGCAAGGACGGCTCGCTGGTGACGCTCCGGGACGCCGCCCGCCAGCACCTGATCGCCTCACTGGCCACCATCGGCGCCGCATCGCGGCACCGCGCCGAGATCATCAAGGATCACGCCGCTGCGCGGCGTGAAGCGATCACCGCCGGCGAAGAAGGAGCGGTGCGCTGCTACATCATCCCGCCGACGGTCCCCACGGCGGCGGCCCGGCTGGCCGCCCTGCTGCGCAGCCAGGGGATCGAAGTGACCCGCGCCCTGGACGAGTTCTCCGTCCGGGCTCAGGGCTACGACGGATCCACGGCCAAGCCCCGCACTTTTCCCGCAGGCACGTTCCTGGTCTCCGTGGCACAGCCTGCGGGGCGGCTGGTCACCGGGCTCATGGAGATGGATCCCGAGATGAACGCGGAGTTCATCCAGGAAGAGATGGAGCGCCGGCGCCTCCGGCAGGACTCGGGGATCTACGACGTCACGGCCTGGAGCCTCCCGGTGCTGATGGGGGTGGATGCCAGCTGGACGCGGGAGGCGCCCCGCGTCAGGACGCGGGCCGTCACCGAGGAGGATCTCGTGCGGCACGGGCAGGTGATCCGGCTGGGCCCCGATGCGCCGCCCTACGCCTACCTCGTCAAGTACGACGGGGTGGCGGCCGCCAGGACGCTGGTGTCGCTGGTGCGCCAGGACTTCAAGGTGCGCGCGGCGGGCCGTCCCTTCCGCATCGGCGAAGAGTCGTTTCCGGCCGGCAGCATGATGGTCAGAGTCAAGGGGAACGATGCCTCCCTTTCGGAGGCGATCCGCAGCGAGGCCGCCACATCGGGCGTGGACGTCTATGCGGCCGTGTCGGGCCTCACCGACGAGGGGATCGACCTGGGGAGCGCCTCCATGCGCGCGGTGATCCCGCCTCGCGTGGCGGTGGCCTACGGCGAGCCGGTTTCCCCCACCTCGCTGGGGGCCGTGCTTCATCTGTTCGAATCGGTCTATGGTCTGCCCTACACGCCGGTCAGGGTCTCCACGCTGTCAGGCGGAGACCTTTCGCGATACAGTGTCATCGTTCTCCCCCAGGAGGAAGGCCGGCCCGGATACCAGGCTTACTTCAGCGGGCCGGGGCTGGCGTCGCTGGTGCGCTGGGTGGAGGGGGGCGGGACGCTGATCACGCTCGGCAACGCGACGGCCTTCGCCCTGAAGAAGGAAACGGGCCTGGTGTCGAGCCGCCGCGTCATGAAGCAGGGCAAGCAGGAAAAGGACGAACAGCCGGCCGCCGGCTCCACGGGCGGGCGCGCAGAGCCCCCGCCCGGCGAGCCTTCCGACGAGCCTCCCGATCGGGTGCCAGGTGCGCTCCTGCGCGTCCTGATGGAGCCCGTCAGGCCGCTGGCTTTCGGGTATGGCCGCGAAGCCGCCGTCCTGATGAACGGCGACCTCGTCCTGGGCGCCTCCGACGACGCCCGGGTGGTGGCCTCCTACGCGCCTCGCGAGCGGCTCCGCCTGGCGGGGTTCATTCCGCAGGAATCTCAGGACCTTCTGGCCGGTTCTCCTTATCTGATGGAAGAGACGCGCGGCCGCGGGCGGGTCATCATGTTCGCAGACGACCCGGGCTTCCGGGGAGCCTGTGAAGCTTTGCAGCGTCTTTTTCTGAATGGCATCCTGATGTCCCCCTCGTTCGGAGGCTGAAGGATGCGGGAGTGTTTCACGCATGACTGGATCATCCAAACCGCAGCCTCTCCCTGACACGACCATCACCGAGCGTCTCGCCTCGTTTCCAGGCTGGACGCGCGACGGCAACGCCCTCGTACGCACGGAGTCGTTTCCATCGTTCATGGAGGCGATTCGCTTCGTCAACGCCGTGGCCGAGGTCGCGGAGAAAGTCGACCATCATCCCGACATGACCATCTCGTACAGGAAAGTCACCTTCCGACTCTCATCTCACGACGCCGGGGGGATCACCGAACGCGACCTGCGCCTGGCCCGCGCGATCGACGGCCTGCTGGCGCACGGGGAGCACTCCTGATGCGCCTCCCGGGGCGGGGCTGGTGGGTGCTGGGAATCGGCGGGGGTGCGTTCGCCGTCGTGACGTCGCTCGCCCTCATCCCCGCGGGACAGGGCCGCCCGGACGCGTGGATAACGGGCACGGTGGATCGCGGATCGATCCGCACCTCGGTGGCGGCCAGCGGGACGCTGCAGGCCCTGCTCACGGTGCAGGTGGGAAGCCAGGTGACGGGCCGCATCCGGTCGCTGCACGCGGACTTCAACTCCCTCGTGCGACAGGGGCAGGTGATCGCGCGCATCGATCCGGCCACCTACGACGCCGCCCTGGTCCGCGCCCAGGCCGACCTGGAGGATGCCGTCGCCGGGGTGGCCACGGCGCGCGCGGCGCTCGGGAACCAAGTGGCCAGCAAGGAAGGAGCCCGCGTCACCCTGGACGACGCGAAGCGCGTGCATGCCCGCAACCTGGAGCTGTCGCGCGACGGCGTGGTGTCGGAGCGCGACCTGGAGGCGAGCCAGGCGGCGGAGAGCGAGGCGGTGGCCCGGCTGAAGCAGGCCGATGCCCAGGTGGAGTCGGCCACCGCCGCCATCGAGCAGGCCCAGGCGCGCGTCAAGCAGGCGCGCGCCGAGGTGCAGCTCGCCCGGGTGAACCTGGACTACACGGTCATCACGTCTCCGGTCGGCGGAGTCGTCGTCTCCCGCAGCGTGGACGTGGGCCAGACGGTCTCGGCCAGCCTGCAGGCGCCCACCTTGTTCGTGATCGCCAACGATCTGACCCGGATGCAGGTGGTGGCCAACGTGGACGAGGCCGACATCGGCCAGGTGGGGCCGTCGTCGAAGGTCTCCTTCACCGTGGATTCCTTCCCCGGCGAGGTGTTCGAGGGGCACATCGACCAGATCCGGCTCAACCCGCTGGTCACGCAGAA
Source organism: Candidatus Polarisedimenticolia bacterium (assembly GCA_050747525.1). GTDB lineage: Bacteria > Acidobacteriota > Polarisedimenticolia > JACPZX01 > DASXTC01 > JBOGOC01. Next base: position 21,960 of record JBOGOC010000003.1, read on the forward strand.
CGTGGTCACCTACAGCGTCATCGTGAGCGTCTCCAATCCGCAGCTCAAGCTGCGCCCCGGCATGACCGCCAGCACCACCTTCACCATCGCCGAGGCCGACGAGGCCCTGCGCCTCCCCAACGCGGCCCTGCGCTTCTGGCCGCCGGACGTCCCGCGCGACACGGAGCGCGAGATGCTCCAGGCCGCGATGAAGCCGGACGAGCCGGAGCCCTCCTCGCGCGCGATGCACGGAGAGGCGGCGGCGGACGGCAACGGCGTCCTGAGTTTTCCGCAGACGCGCATGGCGCGCTGGCGTCCGCGCGTGGTGTGGCTGAAGCCGGATCACGGCACGCCCGAGCCGAAGGTCGTGCGCGTGGGGATCACCGACGGGATGGTGTCGGAGGTGATGGCCGAGGATCTCGCGGAAGGAGCCACCGTGATCACGGGTCTCAGCGAGACCGGGCAGACCTCCAGCCCGGCCGCCAACCCCTTCAATCCGATGGGCGCCCGGCCGAACATGAAGGGTGGGGGCCGCCGCCCCCGGCCCTGACCGCCGCGCCATGTCCATGTCGTTCGATTCCACGGTGCGCACCGCGGCCGCGTCCCTGGGGTGCAACCGCGTCCGGTCGAGCCTGACCATGCTCGGGGTCATCATCGGCGTGGCTGCGGTCATCACCATGGTGAGCCTGGGACAGGGGGCGCGGGCCCAGATGCAGGCCGACATCGCCAGCATGGGGTCCAACATCCTCTACCTGTGGCCCGGCAGTCAGCGCACGGGGGGGATGCGATCCGGAGCGGGCACCGTCACCACGCTCGTGGAAGACGACGTCCGCGCCATCGTGCGCGAATGCCCCGCCGTGAGGCTGGCCAGCCCGACCGTGGGGACCGGGGTTCCCATCGTGTTCGGCAACCAGAACTGGAACACGCGCGCCGAGGGGGTGAACGAGCACTTCCCCACCATCCGCAGCTGGACGCTCTCTTCGGGAAGCTTCTTCTCCGAAGCCGAGGTGCGCAGTGCGGCGCGCGTGGCCGTGCTGGGCAGAACCGTGGCCGACAACCTGTTCGGCGGCGGCGATCCGGTCGGCCAGATGGTGCGTGTGCGCGCGATGCCTTTTCAGGTGATCGGCGTGCTCTCCCCCAAGGGACAGAATGCCTGGGGCAGAGACCAGGACGATCTCATCGTGGTTCCCTACACCACGGTGCAGAAGAAGATGCTGGGGATCACCTACCTGCACGGGGCGATCCTGTCCGCGGTGAGCCCGGCGGCCACTTTCACGGCGGAGGCCGAGGTGACCGACCTTCTGCGCCAGAGGCACAGGATGGGGGCCGGACGCGAGGACGACTTCTCCCTGCGCAACCTCACGGACATGGCCGAGGCCGCCGAGCAGACTCAGCGGACCATGACCTTCCTGCTGGGCGGCATCGCCATGGTGTCGCTGCTGGTCGGCGGGATCGGCATCATGAACATCATGCTGGTGAGCGTGACCGAGCGCACGCGCGAGATCGGGCTGCGCGTCGCCGTGGGCGCCCGGCGAAGCCAGGTCCGGCTGCAGTTCCTCCTGGAATCCATGATGCTGAGCGTCGCCGGCGGGGTGATCGGCATCCTGTGCGGGGTCGGGACGTCCTCCTTCATGGCCTGGAAGCTCGGCTGGCCGATGCTGGTGTCGCCCGCCGTGGTGGCGGGCTCGGTCGTCTTCGCCGGAGGCGTGGGGATGATGTTCGGGTATTATCCTGCTCACAAGGCGGCGTCGCTGGATCCCATCGAGGCGTTGCGGTACGAATGAGCGGGGGACCGGCCATGGAGCTGAGGTACCTGTCGCGGCAGGACGTGGAGGCGGTGGCGCCCTCCATGGAAGAGATCATCGAGCTGCTGTCGGTCGCCTTCCGCGAGAAGGGGCACGGCCGGACGCAGATGCCTCCCAAGACCGACATCCACCCGCGCGACGATGCCTTCATCCACGCCATGCCGGCCTTCGTGCCTTCCCTGTCGGCGGCGGGCGTGAAGTGGATCGCCGGCTACCCCTCCAACCACGAGCGCGGGCTGCCGTTCATCAACGGCCTTCTCATCATGAGCGACCCCGACACCGGCCTTCCCGCCGCCGTGATGGACGCGGCGTGGATCACCGCGGAGCGCACCGGAGCGGCCACGGCCCTGGCCGCGCGGCACCTCGCCCGCGAGGAGACGGTGGTGCTGGCGGTGCTGGGGTGCGGCGTGCAGGGGCGGTCCAACCTGCGCGCGCTGCGCTGCGTGCGGCCGGGCCTGCGCAAGGTGCGGGCCTACGACATCGATGCCGAGAAGACGGAGAGGTACAACGCCGAGATGTCGCGCGCCCACCCCGGCGTGGAGTTCCTGGCGGCCTCGTCGCCGCGCGACGCCGTGGACGGAGCGGACATCATCGTCACCGCCGGTCCCATCCTGCGCGAGCCGCGGCCCGTGCTCGAGGCGGCCTGGGTGAAGGCCGGCGCCTTCGTGTGCCCTCTGGACTACGGCTCGTACGTGAAGCCCGAGTTGCTGCGCAAAGCCGAGAAGTTCCTCTCGGACGACGCCGCGCAGATCCTCGACCCGCGTTCGTCGTGCTATTTCCCCGACATGCCTCCCCTGTACGGCGATCTCGGAGAGGTGGTCGCGGGCCTCAAGCCGGGCCGCGAGAACGACCGCGAGCGCATCGTGTGCGCCAACCTCGGGCTGGCCATCGACGACGTGACCGTGGGCGCCGAAGTCCTGCGCCGTGCCCGCATCGCCGGCCGTGGCGTGCTGCTGCCCCTGTGATCCGGAGCCCCTGGCTCGCAGCCGGCCGCACCCTGCTGGCCGCCGCGCTGCTGACCGCCGCGGCCCCCCCCGCTTCGGCGGCCGTCACCATCCCTCCGCACGACGACCGCGCGGTGCACGACCTGGCCAACATCGTGTCGCCCGCCGACGAGCGGGCGATGGAGGCCCTGGCCCGCGAGCTGCTGGAGAAGTCGCGCACCGCCCTGGTCGTGGTCACCATCCCGTCTCTGGAGGGGGAGCCCCTCGAGGAGCTGACTCGTCGATGGGGCCGGGCCTGGGGGATCGGCGACCGCAAGACCAACCGAGGAATCCTGGTCCTGGTCGCCACCGGCGATCGTCGCGCGCGCATCGAGAACGGCTACGGGGTGGAGGGCTACCTTCCCGACGGCCTCACCGGCGAGATCCTGGATCGGGAAGCCGTCCCACGGTTCCGCCAGGGAGACTATTCGGGCGGCCTGCGCCGCGTGGTCGAGCGGCTGGCCGTGCTGACGGCACGCGAGCATGGATTCAAGCTGGAGGGCAAGGTATCCTCGGCCGCTCCGCGCGCCCGCATACCGGTGGCCGCCATCGTCGTCCTGATCGTGGTGGTGATCCTCGTGCTGCTGGTGGGCGGCCCGGGATTGCTGGCGGCGATGCTGGCGGGCGGCCGTGGGCCGCGTCGTGGACGTCGCGGGGGCCGCGGCCCCTGGGTGCAGGGAGGCTGGGGTGGAGGAGGCTTCGGCGGGTTCGGTGGGTCGTCCGGCGGGGGCGGCTTCGGTGGCTTCGGCGGCGGCTCGTTCGGTGGCGGTGGAGCCTCCAGGGGCTGGTAGGATGATGCGATGAAGACTCTCGAAACGCTTTCGGAAGGGGCCCGCGGACGCCTCATCACTCTGGCGGCGTCTCTGGGGGAAGCCTTCGGCGCCGACTTGGTGTCGGTGGCCCTGTACGGCTCGGCGGCACGAGGCGACGAGACCACCGGCTCCGACCTGAACGTCGTGGTGGTGGTGAAGGACCTCTCGCTGGAATCGCTCGAACGCGCCACGCCGGTGACGCGCGCGTGGCAGGCTTCCGGCAACCGGCCGCTGCTGTTCTTCTCCCCCGAGTGGATCGAGCGATCCGGCGACGTGTTCCCGCTGGAATTCTCCGACATGCGGCAGTGGCACGTGGTGATCCGGGGAGCCGACCCGTTCGCGGCGCTCGAGTCCAGCCACGAGTCGCTGCGCGCGCAGTGCGAGAGCGAGCTCAAGACCAAGCTCATCCATCTGCGCACCGGCTACATGGAGCTGCACCAGGACGAGGCCGCGCTGGCGAGGCTCCTGGCGGCGAGCCTGGCTCCGATGGTGGCGCTGTGCCGAGGCGTGCTGCGGCTCGCCGGACAGGAAGCGCCCGTCCACGCGGACGATGCCGTGGGCCGCGCGGCGGCCCTGTGCGGGTTCGATGCTTCGGTGTTCGTTGAGGTGTCCGCGATCAAGCAGGGCGGCGCCCGCGCCGCCTCCGTGCCCGTGAAGCCTCTGTTCCGCCGCTACTATGCGCAGGTCGAAGCAATGGCCCGCGCCGTGGACGGCGGCCTTTCCATGGGCGGCGGGCAGGCCGCCCGGGGGACCCGCACATGAAGAAGTGGCTGGCTGGGGGATGCGGTCTGTTCGTGCTGGCTGCGCTGGCGGTGGCCGTGGTGGTCGGGCTGTGGCTCATGGGCACCTACAACCGGATCGTCACCGCCGAGCAGGGCGTGGAGAGCGCCTGGAGCCAGGTGGAGAATAACCTTCAGCGGCGCGCCGACCTGGTCCCCAACCTGGTCGAGACGGTGAAGGGCTACGCCGCCCACGAGCGCGAGGTGTTCGAGCAGGTGGCCGAGGCGCGCAGCCGGCTGGCCGGTGCCGCCACGCCCCAGGAGGCCGAGTCCGCCAACGCGGGCCTCACCAGCGCCCTGGGACGATTGCTGGCGATTGCCGAGAACTACCCCAACCTGAAGGCCGACCAGAGCTTCATCCGGCTTCAGGACGAGCTGGCCGGCACCGAGAACCGGATCGCGACCGCGCGCTTCGACTACAACAACACGGTTCGCGAGTTCAACACGCTCATCAAGCGCTTCCCCGGGAATCTGGCGGCCGGCCTGTTCGGCTGGAAGGCGCGCGACTACTTCGAAGCCGAGCAGGGGAAAAAGGAAGTCCCGAAAGTCAGTTTCTAGGTGGCGCATATGCGGCGCTCAGGGCTCTGATTGACGTAAGTTAAGAGTAAGTCCCGCCGCGTCCTTTCCTTGCGAGCCCGGCACACAACCTCCATACTGACTTCACGTCCCCGCTGCGTGCCGGAAAGGAGGGCACAAAGTGACCACGTGGATCATCGCCCTTGCGGCGGTCGCATTCGTCGTCGTGCTCGGCATCCTCACGTATCACCTCGTGCTCACCTTGAAACAGACCCGCATGACGGCCCGGGCATTGGAGCAGTTCCTGATCGTCACGCGTCCCCGCCTGGAGGACACCGTGCTCCAGGTCAACCAGATTCTCTCGCACACCAACCGGATCGTCATGCAGGCGGAGCAGACCGACAGCGGGAGGATGACGGCCGGCCTGGTGCGCAACGTGAGCCACATCGTGGCCTATGCCAGAGCGGGTGCGCAGGCCATGCATCTCGTGAGGGGACTCACGTCGGCCCTTCGAGAGACCTGGAGTGGGAGCCGCAGAGAGATTCGCAGGGAGAGACCGGGCCATGGACAGGTCCACTATGAACCAGGAGGTTAGTCGATGAACGCAGACGTGCAGTATGGCAACGGCGGACACGCTTTCTTCACGTTCCTGACGGGCGCCCTGCTGGGCGTCGGCCTGGGGATGCTGTTCGCTCCAAAGACCGGAAAGGACACACGGCGTCAGCTGGCGGAAATGGCGCGCAACGCCCAGGAGAAGGCGACCGACATGTCCAAGCGCATGAAGCGCCGCGCCGAGGACATGAAGCGCCGCGCGGAGGAAGGAGTGAGCCACATGCAGACGATGGGCCGCGACACGATGGGCGGCTGACTCGCCGGCATGACTCAGTGGGGGGAAGGCCCGTCGCCTTCCCCCGCCAGGACCTTCCGCACCATCTCATCCACTTCTTCCAGCTTGAACGGCTTCGACAGGTAGGGATTCCCTATCTTCTGGAAGAAGGTCTGCGTGCTCGCGCTCACCGTGTCCCCGGTGGAGAAGATCATGCGCGGCAGCAGGTGGGGCTTGATCTGGCCCAGCGACTCGTAGAGACGCTGGCCGCCCATGTCCGGCATCTTCAGGTCCGAAATGATGACGTCGAAGTCGGTGGCCCGCAGCTTCTCGAGCGCCTGACGGCCGTTGCACGCCGTCTCGACCTGGTGCCCGCTTCCCTCCAGGAGGGTGTGCAGCAACTCCAGAATGGTCTCTTCGTCATCCACGACCAGAATGCGCCCCGCCTGGGACGGGGGTGCGACGCTCTGGCTGGTGCTGCGAGGCGCTTCGGCCACGATCTCCTCCTTCTGTCCGGGCAGCTCCACGACGAACGTGGCGCCCTTGCCCGGCTCGCTGTGCACGAGGATCTGTCCCTCGTGCTCCTTGATGATGCCGTAGGAAAGTGACAGGCCCAGCCCGGTCCCGCGGCCGGTCTCCTTCGTGGTGAAGAATGGATCGAAGATCCGCCCGATCTTGTCCTCGGGAATGCCGGGGCCGTTGTCGATGAACTCCACGCGAACGCCGCCCTGCGGGGTGGAGCGCGACCGGATGGCCAGGCTCCCCTTCCGGCCCGTGTCCTGGATGGCGTGCTGGGCGTTGTTGATGATGTTGATGAACACCTGCTGCATCTGATAGGCGTCGGCCAGGACCGGGGCCAGGCCGGGCCGCAGATCCACCAGCAGCTCGATGTTGTCCACCTTCAGGTGATAGGCGCGCAGGTCCAGGGTGGAGCGCACCACGTCGTTGACGTCCAGCAAGGTCTTTTCGGGACGGTGGCGGCGCGCGAATCCCAGCAGGTTCTGCACGATCCGCTGGCATCGCGTCGCCTCCTTGTTGATGCGGTCCAGGTTCTTCTTCACGTCCGGCGAGACGTTGGACATCATCAGGATCTGCGCGAAGCCCATCACGCCCGTGAGCGGATTGTTCAGCTCGTGGGCCACGCCGGAGATCAGCTCTCCCAGGGCGGAGAGCTTCTCGGCCTGGATGAGCTGCTCCTGCGCCGCCTTCAGCTGGTCCATCGAGTCGCGCAGCTTCACGTTGGCGGCCAGCACCTCCTCGTGCATGCGGCGGCGCTCCTCCTCCGCCTTCTTCTGCTCGCGCAGATCCGAGATCACCGCGAAGACGCCGGTCATGTTCGACGCCTCCATGAACGGGGAGGCGCTCACCAGCACGGGGATGGCCTCGCCGTCGCGGGCCTCCAGCGTCATCTCGAAGCGCCCCACCGCCCCCTTCTCGTGCAGGCGGGTGCGGGCCCTGAACTGCTCGGCCGACTCGGGCGGCAGGAGGGTGGTGAGAGGCTCACCCACGATGTCGCGCTCCGCGTGGCCGGTCAGCTGGGCCAGCGCCGGGTTCACGAAGGTGATGCGCTCGCGGCGATCCACGGTGACCAGCGCGTCGTTCATCGTCTCCACCAGCGTGCGGTAGCGCTCGTTGGTCTTCTTCACCTCCCGATCCAGCTTCTTCTCCTCGATGGCGTGCGCCACCTGGTTGGAGAACAGCTCGAGCGGGGAGACGCTCTCGGCCGACGGACGCCGGCCGTCGGCCGGGTCGTCCACCGAGACGATGCCCACGATCTTGCGGTTGGTGCCGTACAGCGGGATGAAGAGGAAGTCGTCGGGATGCCAGTCCAGCATCTCGTCGCTTTCCTTGTTGCTGCGCACGCCTTCGTAGTACCACCCCTCGTCGTGGGGGATGTAGTACGAGTTGCCCAGCCGGAACCGCTCCTGGAAGATGGTGACCCGCTCGCGCGAGGTGAGCTTGTTCTGGTGGAAGACCTCGATCTCCTTCTCGCTCAGCCCCGCGAAGTACCACTGATAGCCGCGGAAGTCGTCGTCGCACAGCGTCAGGATGGCCCGGTTGAAGGTCGAGACGTCCCGGATGGCGTCCACGAACATCTTGCACACGCGATCCAGGTCGCGCTCCTGGAGGATCTGGCTGCTGACCCGCGAGAACTCCTTGAGCTGCTGCAGGCTGCGCTGGGTGCGCTCCTCGTCGCGGCTCACCTTCTCCATGATGCGGCGGGTGCCCGTGACGTCGATGGCCACCCACACCACCTCCACGGGATGGCCGTCCGCGTCATGGCGCAGGGCGCCGTTGAACGACAGCATCCGCTCGGAGCCGCCGGAGTTGACCCCCAGGTCGAGCTCCTCCACCACCCGCCCCGAGATGACCGCCTGCAGGGCCTTGCGCGCCGCGGGCCGATCGCGCTCCACGATCAGGGCCTCGATCGCGTCCTTGGACAGGACGCTGGAGAGCTGCGCTCCGGTGGTCTCGCGGAACCGGCGGTTCAGCAGGGTGGTCCGCCCTTTCAGATCGACCGTCAGGACGCACGCGTTGACGGTCTCGAGCAGGCCCCGGGAGGTCTCCTTCTCGCGACGGACCATCTCCAACATGCGCGACTTCTCGGCCACGTCGTGGGCCACCGCCAGCAGGAGACCCTGGCCCAGCGTCTCGAGGTGCACCGAAACGGGCCGTGACGACTCCGTGCCGGGGCGCGACAGGGACACGTCCAGCAGCGAGCTTCCGTGCGAGAGGGCCGCCGCCACGGCGGCCTCGACCTGCGCCGCGTCGTGGGCTTCCACCAGGTCGACGAGGGACAGGCCGGCCAGCCCCTCGGGGGGACGCCCGGCCATGAGGGCGCAGGCCGCATTGGCCTCGAGGATCCGGGCGTCGGGGGCGTTCAAGATAAGGATGCCGTCAGAGGAGCATCGGACGAGGGCACGGTACAGCTCGTGCCCCGGAGCGGCGTCGGCGGCCCGATCCTTCCGCTCCTGGCCATCCATCAGAGAACTCTCCGGGGCGCGGCGGGGCGGGATTCGTCAGGAAGATGCTTCGAGCAGCCGCGAGACTTCCTTCTTCAGGCTTTCGGGCTGCACCGGCTTGGGAAGACAGAGGTCCACGCCCACCTTGTAGGCGCGCTCCATCGTGCCCTGCGATCCCTGCTCGTTGTGACCGGTGAGGGCCACCACCTTGATCCCTTCGGTCTCGGGATCCAGCTTGATACGCTTGCAGACCTCCACGCCGTCGATGTTGGAGGCCATGACGTCCAGCACGATCAGGTCGGGCTTGAAGCTCCCGATCTTGAGGCCGGCATCGTAGCCGTCGCGCGCGGTGATGAGCTGGAAGCTCGAAGCGTCTCCCAGGGCCCGCGCGATCAGGTCCACCATCCCCTGCTGATCGTCCACGACCAGGATCTTCTTGCGCTCCTCGGCGAAGAACTCGGCGTCCACAGGCATGCCGAACCGCTCGAGGAACTCCTTGAAGTCACTCTTCCGGATTCTGTAGTGGCCGCCGGGAGTGGAATAGGCCCGCAGCTTCTTGGCCTTGATCCACTTCACGACGCCGTCGTTGGTCACCTGGCAGTAGGCTGCGACCTCGGATGTGGTGAGAAGCCTGTCATTCATGGAGTGGCGTCCTCGCAACGGCTCCCTGACGTCCCTCACACCCGAGGGGGCTCAGGATTCCTTGTTTTTTTGACTGTACCTGCTTTCCGGGCCGCGCAAATGTAGGGTCCTCCCGACGGTCAGTCAAACCGACACCAGGAGAAAAAACGGAACCCGGAAAAGCGGAACAGCGGGGCCACTCAGGATCCGGAAACGCGGTAGATTCTGGGTGCCGGAAGAGGCGTGGGGAGCTGGAACGTTGAGAATCGTCGTGGATCGTGGGCGCTGCATCGGCGCGTCGCTCTGCCTGGTGACGGCCCCGCGGGTCTTCATGCTGGACGGGGCGCGCAAGGCCTGGGTGAGCGACCCGGGCGGGGCCGATGCGGAGACCCTGCGGCGGGCGGCCGCCGCCTGCCCCACGGGCGCGATTCGTCTGAGCGAGGACGAGGACGATGCCGGAGGGATGCCCCCCGGCCACGCCCCTCTACCCTAGGTCCACAGGCGGCTCCAGAACGAACGGCGTGAGGAGAGCTTCTCCAGCGCCTCCTGCAGCTCCTCTTCGTAGTCGGCCTTCTGAGCGATGTCCGAGATCGACACGATCCCCAGCAGCCGATCCTGCTCGTCCACCACGGGAAGGCGCCTCACCTGCTTGCGCCCCATCACATCCAGCACTCCCAGGATGTGCTCGTCCTCGGTGACCGCCTCCACGTCTCGGGTCATGATTTCCTCGACCCGCAGCTGGCCCACCGGGCGCTCCTCGGCCAGGATGCGCACCACGAGGTCGCGATCGGTCACCATCCCCTGAAGCCGGCGGCTGTCATCCACCACGGGCAGCGCTCCCACGTTCTCTTCCTTCATCAGCCGGGCCACCTCGCGCACGCCGGTCTGGGTGGTGACCGACTGGGGCTCCTTGGTCATGAGGTCGCGGACCGTGTAGGGCTCCCTGTTCCAGTGGGTCCGCCGGCGCCTTCCTCCCAGGAAGGGGGCCGCCCAGCCGCCCCAGCGGCTTCTCTCGACCTCGCCGTACCCCTCACCCCAGTCCTCCCGCTGGCTCCGGCCGCGCGGCCTTCCTTCCTGCGTCATGCCCTGCTCGCGCTGCCCCCAGTCCTGCTGTCCGCGCGGCGTCCAGTCCTGCTGGGACCCGAACTCCCGCTCGCGCTGACCCGAGTCCTGCATGCGCGGCTGTCCCCAGCCGCGATCGGCGTAGCCACCTGGGCTCTCGTCCATCCAGCCTTCTTCGCGCGGCTCGTAGGGCGTGCGTCCCGGGAGGCCATATCCATGCGCGGGGAATCCGGTGTGGCCCTGGCGCTGCTGGGCGCGCCAGTCCTGCCCCCCCGCCTGCTGGCCCCAGCGCTCCTGTGATTCGCCGCCTCCGTGGCTGCCGCGTCCCCAACTCCACTCGGGCTCGGCCGATTCTCGCTCCCCCTCCTGGCGCCACCTTTGCTGGCCGCGCCTTCCTCGCTCCCGCAGCCGGCGCAGGGCGTTGGCGTAATAGCCTCGGGAGTGCTCGCTGCGCCCGCGCTCCTCCTGGCGCCCCAACTCGTCACGCCAGGCTTCCTCGTCGCTCATCGCGGCGTCTCCTCCCTGCCGGCTGTCCTCCCGCCTCGGGTTCTGGGTCGTCTGCCGCTGGTTGGGATTCTTGTCCTGCATGGAATTGCTCCGATCGGTTGACGAGGTGAACTGGAGAGAAATGCCGGCGGATAGGGGAACTCTACCGGATCCCCCGTCCGCTTGACCAGATCGGAGATCTTCCGATGGCGCGCCGTCTTCCGGGTCAGAGGAGGGCCGCGCGTTTGAAGCGTCCGCTCCTGCTGTGATAAGGTTCGGCCCTTCGCGCGAGCGCTCGAGATCGGGCCCTTAGCTCAGCTGGATAGAGCGTCTGACTACGAATCAGAAGGTCGGGTGTTCGAATCACCCAGGGCCCACCATTTCCTTGCAGGCACTTACGAGGACTTGCTAGCGGCCAACAGGCCGCTCTTTCACAGTCCTTTCACACCGGCCGATTTCCCGGTCTCCTCCACCGCGTCTAGAAGGTCCACGGCGGCCTTGTTCTCCATCGGCAGCCAACGGCCGTAGGTGTCCACGGTCAACTGAATGGATGCGTGGCCTAGTTGCCTCTGAACGTATGCGGGCGACTGGCCTAGCTGGAGCAGACGGCTTGCTGCTGTGCCGGAGGGAATGGACCGAGAACCGGCCGCGAATCTCGGCCTTCTCCTGGACCTTTCGGAAGACCTTGCCGACCTTGCTAGGGTCTATCGGCTGGCCGGTCTCGGAGCAGAAGACCCATTCCGGGACCTTGCCCCACCCACCCTGGAGCGTTTCCGCCTTCCTCTGGACCTCCAGGCTACGGAGGACCGCGCACAGCTGCTTGCTTGCGTCTACACGGCGGGAGCGGCCTCCCTTCGTGGTCCCGGTGACTGGCTCCCCTTCCGTGCCTTCCTGAACGGAGAGGGTCCTTTCGACGGTGATCTCCCGGCGGTCCAGGTTCACGTCATCCCACTTCAACGCCAGTGCCTCTCCAATCATGAGCCCGGACCGTGCTAGCAGGAAGAAGAGCGGCGCATGACGCGGGCTGACCTCATGCGAGGCCTTAAGGAAGGTATCAACCTGCCCGTGATCCATGGCCTTGACCTCTGCCTCCCGCACCTTGGCGGTCGTGGTCAAGCAAAGCTCCCTTCCAAGCTTCTCAGCAGGGTTAGCCAGGAGCAGCCCGTCATGGATCTTGGCTGACTGGAGCATGGCTCGGAGAGTGGCGTACATGATGCGGACCGGTGGACGGAATCATCATACCGGGCGCTGAAACTGGAACGGAAATCAAGCTCCTCGGCAAGGCAGGAGACTACTTTATATACAGTTCCATGGACAATAAGTACACGTATGTTACTCGGCTCGAATCGGGCTCAGTCCTTGTCTTGCATACGGTCAGACCGAAAGCTACGCACCACTAGTCAAAGAGGGTGTCTCGTAGCCCAAGCCGAGTCAGTCCTACTATGTCCCTTGGCCTACCGACCGTCTGATTAGGTATCAGTCCCGCTCAGGAAAGGTCAGTATTGACAAGACCTTTCGGCAGTCGGTCACAGCACAGTCACACCGGTGCGCCCTGAACTGGCACGGTCCGTTCCTCGTGACTGCCCATGATCGGCCAAATGATTCCGTCTGCCGTCCGAGCGTCCGCCCCCCCGGTGGGGGCAGGTCCCCCAGGTTGGCCCAGAAGGCGCCTCCGAATCAGGCGAGCAAACTTGTGGAGAAAAATCTGGACACGAGTCCCCAGGCCCATGTATACTGAACCGTATGGTTCAGTATAGCCACACCCACTTCGATGCCTCGTTCGGCGCGCTCTCGGACGCCACTCGACGCGGCGTTCTGGAGCAACTCGGGCGTGCGGACGCTTCGATCACAGCCCTTGCCGAGAGGTTCCACATGACCCTTACGGGCATGAAGAAACATGTAGGCGTCTTAGAGCGGGCGGGGCTCGTCAGCACAGAGAAGGTTGGGCGCGTGCGGACCTGCAAGCTCGGGCTGCGCGGACTGGAAGAAGAAGCGGCATGGATCGAGAGGTATCGCCAGCTCTGGGCCGCGCGCTTCGACGAGTTGGACATTGTTGTCGAGGAATTGAAACGGAAGGAGAAAGCAAATGGACGTAAGAAGAGAAAGTGAGGCCACCCCCACGAAGAACCGCACGGGGGTGGAGCGGAAGTCCGAGCTCGAACTCGTCGTCACACGCACCGTCAACGCGCCTGCGCGCCTCGTGTTCGAGGCGTGGACCAAGGCCGAACTATTCAGGAGGTGGTGGGTACCAAAATCGTATGGGCTGACCCTGCTTTCCTGCGAAATGGATGTTCGCGTTGGGGGGCAGTATCGTTTGGTGTTTCCCCACGAAGATTCGACGATGGAGTTCTTCGGCACGTACCTCGAAGTGACACCGCACTCGCGCCTCGTTTGGACCAACGAGGAAGGTGACAACGGCAAGACCGTCACCACGGTGACCTTCGATGAAAACGCAGGCAAGACGTTGTTGGTCGTGCACGATCGCTATCCCTCGAAGGAAGCGCTTGACTCCGGATCGACGGGCG
>JBOGOC010000004.1:0-58881 GCA_050747525.1 Candidatus Polarisedimenticolia bacterium
GCCCCCGCAACCACTCCCCCGAGGGCGACGGCGCGAGCCTCCTCGTAGTAACATCCCCGCCCATGTCCCCGCCGCGCAGCCAGACCGGAGCCTTTCTGGTGGCCCTGACCCCCGAAAGCATCGAGGCCTTCATGGCCCGTGAGATCAACCTTCCCTTCGTCCCCTTCCGGGTCGGACGGGAATCGCGGCACGCCCGCGTGACCGGGGAGGGAGTGATGAGCGAGCGGCGCAGAGTCTCACCGCCCAACAACGACCTGTACCTGACCGAGACGATGGAGCCCATGAACGTCTCGCGGGAGCACTTCGTCATCGACCGTGACCAGGCGGGCTTCTTCCTGCTGGATCGCGGCAGCTCCTGCGGCACCCTGGTGGAAGGAGAGCAGGTGGGGGCCGGCCGCCCGGAGAGGGCGCCTCTGCACGACCACGACGTCATCATCGTGGGGACGTCACTTTCGCGCTTCATCTTCAAGTTCAGGCTGGAATCCTGACCCATGGCACTGAACCCGCCCGCGCGCTCGTCCGTAGATAGCCGCATGCCGGCCGCGCCGAGTCTCCCCCCGGGCGAAGGGGTCATCGAGGTCAAGGACGTCACCATTCTTTATGGGAAGGGCCGGGCTCTCGACGACGTGACGGCGTCCTTCCCTCCTGGCGCCGTGGGGCTGCTGGGCCCCAACGGCGCGGGCAAGTCGAGCCTGCTCAAGACGCTGCTGGGGTTCCTGGTCCCCCACAAGGGGCACGCCCGCGTGCTGGGGATGGAGGTGGCGCAGCGCCCGCTGGACGTGCGCCAGCAGGTCGGCTACATGCCCGAGATCGACTGCCACATCCCCGGCATGAACGCCGTGCAGCTCGTGTCGTACCTGGGGGAGCTGTGCGGGATGCCTAAGGTGGAGGCCATCCAGCGCTCACACGAGGCGCTCTACTACGCGGGCCTGGGCGACGAGCGCTACCGCAACGTGGAGACCTATTCCACCGGCATGAAGCAGCGCATCAAGCTGGCGCAGGCGCTGGTGCATGGTCCGCACATCCTCTTTCTGGACGAGCCCACCAACGGGCTGGACCCCAAGGGACGCATGGAGATGCTGGCCCTCATCCGGGACCTGGCGCGCCGCAAGGGAGTGAACGTGGTGCTGTCGAGCCATCTGCTGCGCGACGTGGAGGAGACCTGCACCAGCGTGGTGATGCTGAGCCACGGCAGGCTTGTGGGCCAGGGGAGCATCGAGGCGCTCAAGGAGGCCTCCGGCGAGCTGTTCGAGGTGCGCCTCAAGGGGGCCCCCGACGGCTTCGTGGGGGTGCTGGCGGCCAGCGGCTGCACCGCGCAACCGACCGAGGACGGCCTGCTGGACATCTCGCTGCGCGACGGCCACGGCTCGGAGCTGATCTTCGCGGCGGCCCGGCAGTCCGGGGTCCAGGTGCGTCATCTGGTGCAGAAGCAGCCCACGCTCGAGGACGTCTTCGCGCGCGCCATCGGCGAAAAGATGCCGGAGAAGAGGTAGCTCGTGCCCATCTACGATCAGTCGTACCGGCCCTATCGCGGCACGCTGGCTCCGCACACGTGGCGCTGGTGGACGATCACCCAGGCCGGCCTGGCGCACCATCTGTCGCGCAAACTCTTCCTCATCTTCCTGTTCATCGGATTCATCCCGGCCATTGTGCGCGGGGTGCTCATCTGGATCTCGCATCAGGTCAGCATGCAGGCGGTGACCGCCATCGATGCCGGGTTCTTCCGCAATTTCCTCCAGTACCAGGGTCCGTTCCTGATGCTGGTGTGCATCTGGCCCGGGGCGACCCTCATCGCCCGCGATCTGAAGACCAACGCCATCCAGCTCTATCTGGCCCGCCCGCTGACGCGGGTGGACTACGTGCTGGGGAAGTTCGGCATCGTGGCGGGGATCGCCGCGCTGCTGCTGCCCGCCCCAGGGCTGCTGCTCTACCTGATGGAGATCGGCCTGTCCACCGACATGAGCTTCATGACGACCTACGTCTGGCTCCCGTTGTCGATCCTGGGCTACTCGGTGGTGGTCATCACCGGCGCGGGACTGCTCAGCCTGGCCGTGTCGGCCATGACCCGCAGCGGCCGGTACGCCGGGCTGCTCTTCTTCGCGCTCATCTTCTTCTCGGAGCTGGCGTCCGACATCCTGCGCCTGGTGACCGGCAACCACGCATGGGTGGTGATCTCGCTCATGTCGATCGGGGATCAGGTGGGAGCGATGTTCTTCGGCGGCCCCACGGAGTTCGGCATTCATCCCCTGGGGGCCACACTCATGTATCTCCTGGTGGTGGGCCTGTCGATCCTGATCCTGCGCCGGCGGGTGCAGGCCGTGGAGATCGTGACATGAGCGGCGCGCCCATCATCCAGACCGACGGCCTCTCGCGCTGGTACAAGCAGGTCATCGGCATCAACGACGTCACGCTGTCCATCGCCCCGGGCATCACGGGGCTGCTGGGCCCCAACGGAGCCGGCAAGAGCACCTTCCTCAAGCTGATCACGGGCCAGATCAAGCCCAGCCGCGGCAGCGTGACCGTGCTTGGCGAGCCGATCTGGAACAACCCCGAGCTGAACCGCCGCGTGGGATTCTGCCCCGAGCAGGACGCCTTCTATTCGGGCATGACCGGGCTGCGCTGGGTGACCGGGCTGCTGAGCCTCAATGGCTATACCCGGGAAGAGACGACGCGGCGTGCGCTGAAGGCCCTCGAGGAGATGGACCTGCTCGACGCGAAGGACAAGAAGATCGGGGCCTACTCCAAGGGGATGCGCCAGCGCGTCAAGATGGCCCAGGCCATCGCGCACGACCCTCAAGTTCTCTTCCTGGACGAGCCGCTGTCAGGGATGGACCCCATGGGCCGGCGCCACACCATCCGGCTCATCAAGGCGTGGGCCGCGGCCGGCCGCAGCATCATCGTGTCGAGCCACATCCTGCACGAGATCGAGTCGATGACCTCGTCGATCCTGCTGGTGAACCACGGCCGCATCGTGGCCGAAGGGAACGTCCACGAGATCCGCGAGCTGATCGAGGACCACCCGCACCGCATCTTCATCCAGTGCGAGAAGCCGCGCCAGCTGGCCAGCCGCCTGGTGGGGTGGCCCATGGTGGCCGGCATGCGGCTGGACGGGGATGGCGTGGAGGTGCAGACCAGCAAGCCCGACCTGTTCTTCAACGATCTGCCCGATGTCATCCTGGCCGACAAGGTGAAGGTCACGCGGCTGCTCTCGCCCGACGACAACCTGCAAGCCGTGTTCGACTACCTGGTGAAGTGAGGGGCACGCCGTGAATCCTTTGAACGCCGTCTTCCGCCTGTCGCTGGCCCTGCTGATCCGGAGCCGGCGCACCCTCATGATCGGCATCCTGTGCTTCATGCCGGTGCTCGGGTCGATCTTCGGCACCGCCTTCATGATGAGCGGCGTGGCGCAGCAGGAGCTGACCGGCTTCAGCCTGACCTCCTTCATCATCGTGAACGGCTACGTGCACGTGCTGCTGCTGGTGGTGACGCTGTTCTACGGCACGGCCCTGGTGTCGGACGAGCTGGAGGACAAGACCATCACCTACCTGTTCAGCCGTCCCGTGCCGAAGCGCACCATCTATCTGGGGAAGTACCTGGCCTACGTCGTGGCGGCAGGGTTGCTGCTGCTGCCGTCGGCCGCGATGTGCTTCCTGATCTCCATGGCCGCCGACCCGCCCGGAGAGAGCAGCCGGCACCTGCCGATCTTCTTTCAGGACCTGGGCGTGCTGAGCATCGGGATCATCGCCTACGGCGCGCTGTATGCCGTCATCGGCGCCGTGGCCAAGCGCCCCGTCTTCGTGGGCCTGGCCTTCACCTTCATCTGGGAGACCGTGGTCACCTTCATCCCCGGCTATCTCTCCAAGCTGACCATCAAGCACTACCTGTCGGCCCTGCTCCCCCACGCCGTCAGCCAGCGCGGCATCATCGGCCTGTTCGAGGCGACCACCTCCCCCGCCACCGCCGTGGTGGTGCTGCTGCTGGCCACCGCCGGCCTGCTGGCGCTGGGGGCGTGGGTGTTCACCAACCGAGAGTACGTGCTGGAGCAGTAGGAGCGGCTTCACTACGGGAAGACGACCCCGAGGGGAAGGCTCTGGAATCGACCGCCGTTCTGCCCCGCCATCGTCGGCCCCTCGATGAGCATCTCCGAGGTGCCAATTGTGGGACGCTTACACTCGTAGAGCGCAGGTCGAAGGCCGCTCCGCCTCCATCGTCAACCACTGCCTCACACTGGTTGCAGTCGCCCGCTGACCGTCTGGTTCACGGCTATGTCGGACGGCATGGTTACTGAGCAACATAAACCTATGGACACACCATACTGATTCGCTCCATACCATTGCTTTCGAAGCCGTACGTTCCTATCCCACAGCTGTTCCGACCACGCACAAGATACCAATAGCTCATCCGAGCGGCCGGCGATGAAGAGTCGGTGATTCGAGGGGCTGCAAGGCCGATGCCTAGGCAGAACTCCGACATGCCTGAACCCACCGGAAGCTCGTGCACAAACCCTCGGGCAACATCGTATACGGTTGCCGAGCCATGAGCGACGGCTGCCGAACACCAGTCGATTTCTTCGGGATCACCCCCGGCGCCGACGCGCAGGCCACCGACCTCACCAGGGGAAGACAGCAGTGTGGGATCGCCTGGGGCACAATCACAGGCGTCCCCTGCACCGTCAGCGTCCGCGTCCTCCTGTCCGGCGTTCGCTATCCCAGGGCAACTATCCACGTAGTCTGGTATTGAGTCAGAATCAGAATCACCACGACACACGCCAGAAGTGTCAGCGCCATATAGTGCACTGACCTCGCACGAAGACAGAGCGCGACTGAAAAGCAATACCTCGTCGAGGTTCCCCTTCCAGAACGAACCTAGTGCTCCAGTGCCGATGCGGTACACGCCAATCCTGACGGGCGTATTACTCTGGGCTATAGTACTCACATCCGAAGAACCCGGGATGAAGTGGCTCGGAACCTCCACACCATTTATGTAGATCCGCATGTCTTGGTTGATCGGGTTAAAGGTCGTAGCCACATGCTGCCAAGCGTTGGCTATCAAGACCGGCTCATCGGTGTCGAGCGCCCGGTTGATGCCCCCGAGAAATCGATCCTGGTATACGGCCCATCTGACGATCCCCCCAGGGAATACGTAGATTACCCAGCTCACTCCGTTGACGCTTGGATTGTTTGAGTTGTACTTCGAGACGATCACGCCGTCGCTGACTATCTCGTCTCGGTAGACCCAGGCAGCAAGGCTGATAGAAGCTGGCGCGAGTGTCGGGCTGTTGGGAATCTCCACGTAGTCATCGACCCCATCCATAATGAAGGTCTGCCCGACTCGACCCGATCCGAAGGTGACTCCTCCGATCATGGTCCCTAGATTTGCTTGCAGCGTGTCACTGGCGTCCGATTCGGCCGCCCACCAAGAGACGGCGTTCGGGGGAAGGTGGACGCAGCTGGATTGGTCAAAGGCCCCCATGGTAGTCGATGAGAGTAGAGAGAGTGACAACAGTAACAGCCTTTTCGATGCACTCACAGAATCCTCCTTTGTGGCCAAGGGGGCCGCCCCAGGCTCCGGAAAACGCCGGGCGCGACGCGTGCGCTTGCATGCGCCGTGAACCGCGTCCTGCTCCTGCAGTTGTTCATGAACTTCCTCATGGAGAGCGCTGCTCTCCTACGAAGACATCCACTCTTCCGCGCCTTGTTCGTCCAGCTCTCTGGATGAGCTATAGACATGAGGTCGCTAGGCGCGAGAGAATCTCCACAAGGAAAAGAGTTGGAGCTTTCGTCAGATCGAGGCACACTCGGGCATGTTCCCGCTCATCGCGCGTTTCATCCATGGTTGCTTAGCAGCGCCCCTGCTGATGCTGGTGTTGACCATGGGTGGAGAAATTCCGTTTGAGGATGACGGGCTGTTCCCGGTTGCAGAGATGTGCGACCGCCTTCTGGCCCTGGACAGGGACTCGACCGAGGCGGCGTTCCTGCTGAGGGATTTGACTGCAAGAGAATCCGGCGCCGGAACACATTCTCAAGTAGTGCTCCACGACCTCCACTCCTGCGCCGGCAAGCTGCAGAAGGACGCACGTCTTGGCCAGGCACGAGCGGTGCTCGAGACAGAGCTGGAGCTGGGGCGCCGGCAGGGCGTGTTCGGTCCCATGGACGAGGCCCGGCTGCTCTCGGCTATCGGCGACATTGCGCTATCGCTGAGCGACCTCGCGGCGGCTCACACCGCGCACGAGCGGTCCCTCGAGCTGCGCCGCGAAGCGCTGCCGGCGGACGATCCCCTCATCGCGGTCAGCCTCAACGGGCTTGGACGGACGGCGTTCGAGGAATGGGACCTTCCGCGGGCCAGGAGTCTGCACGAGCAGGCCCTGGCCATTCTCAAGAGGCGCGAGCCCCGTTCGCTGCAGGTGGCAGAGACGCTCCGCAACATCGGCTACGTGGTCCGGCTCGACAAGACCCACGAGGCCGCGAAGCCCTATTACACGGAGGCTTTCGCCCTGGTGGAATCCCTGGCTCCGGACACTATGGATCACGCCGCAAGTCTGTACGGGATCTGCATCGTCACGCCCGCTCCGGCCAACCGCGAGAAGTGCCGCTTGGCGCTGGACCTGGCCCGCCGGCTGGCGCCCGATTCTCTGGAACGCAGCCACTACGAGACCTCCATGGGCAACATGACGGAGGATCTGGAGGAGCAGGGGCGGTATTACTCGAAGGCGCTCGAGCTGCGCGAGCGGTGGGTGCCAGGCAGCGTCTGGGTGGCACGTGCACTGAACAACCTGGCAAATTGGAACAGGAACCGAGGTGACCTGGCGGCGGCGAGGCAGTGTCTGAAGAGGGCGCTAGCAATCACCCAGCGCGTTCAGCCAAAGGGCTTGGATATCGCGACAAGCCTGAACACACTGGGCTCGGTGCTGGTGGACATAGGCGATCTCATAGACGCCAAAGAAGCCTATTCGCGTTTGCTCGAGCTCGAGAGGGCGGACAGCTTGAACTACACCACGGGGGAAGCCCCCCTCGGGGGTCTGGGCAACGTCGCCTACGAGCAGGGGGACTACGAGGCGGCGCTCCGTTATCACGAGGAGGCTCTAAGCCTCAAGCAGCAGCGTGGCGTCCAGGGCGAGACACTGGCTCGGTCCTTCAACAACCTGGCGTTGATCCAAATCGGGCGAGGCGACCTGCGCGCGGCGGAGGAGGCCACGCGTCGCGGATTGGATATCCGGATTCTTGTGGCCGTGCGTTCGATCAATATCGTCAAGAGTTTGAACACCCTTGCAGCCATCTTCTTTGAAAAGGGAGATCTCGGGCAGGCCAAGGAGAACGCCCGGCGCGCGCTGGAGATGGGAGAGGAGGTCGCGCCGGGCTCACTCTCGATCGCGACCACGCTGACCCGCCTCGGCATGATCGCCTCGGCTGAAGGCGATCGGCCCGAGGCACGGCGACGGTATCTGCAGGCCCTCGAGATTCGTGAAAGGCTCGCTCCTTCATCCACGTCGCTGGCCGAGAGCCTGGCGAATGTGGGCGAGCTCGAAGCAGATCCCGGGCGGGCGGCTGGCTGGCTGGAGAGGGCCTGGAGCCTGGTCCGTCAGCACGCCGACGAAGTGGTGGGAGATGAGGCGATGCAGGCCTTCGAGCAGGGCCACATTTCCTATGCCACGAGCCTGATCCAGGCGCGAATCACACTCGGGGATTCGCGAGCGGCGTTCGAGACCTTGGAGGAGGCGCGCGCCCTCGCGCTGCTCGATTCACTCAAGGAGCGTGGGCTGGGCAGCATGGGTATCGACGCCGATCTCTGGCGCGACTACAAAGCGTCTGAGGCGGAATTGCATAGAGTGGGCCAGAAACTTGCCTCGGCCGGGGCCGATGAGGGCCGGGCGGGGATGGATCAGCGCAAGTTGGCGAAGGAGGACCCGGCCGGCAAGGAGAAACTGGCGCGGGCGCGGGCGCGTCGAGAAGAACTGGCCGATCTGTACACGCGGCGGCGCATGGATATGCAGGGTCGGCTCTCGCAGGTCAGGCAGTCCTCTCCACGCTGGGATGAGCCTATGGCCGTCGACGAAGCGCGCCGCGCGCTTCCGTCCGATGGCCTACTCCTGTCGTTCGCCGTCGGGCCGGAACGCACTGCCGTTCTGGTCGTCTCGCCGCGGCCGGACGACCCGGTCGAGGGATACATCGTGGACGCCGGAGAGCAACAGCTCGCGGAGCGGATCCATTCGCTGCGCACCTCGCTTCGGGAGACAGCGAACCCGCTCAAGGTCCTGGCCGCAGAGGCATCGTCGCGTGTGAAGGCCGAGGGGCGCGAACTGTTCGAGCGGCTTTTCCCGCCCGCAGTGCGCGCCGAGATCCAGGAAACTCATCGGCTCGTGCTCTCCCCGGATGGTCCACTGTGGGACCTGCCATTCGCCTGCCTCTCGCCCGATGAAACTGAGAAGGCCACGTGGCTCGGCTTGACTCATTCGTTGACCTACATCCAGTCGCTGTCCAGTTTGGCGGCGCAGCAACGCATGGCTGCCGGCCGCCCTTCGGCCGCTGGCTCGGTTCTCGTGGTGGGAGACCCACTCTTCTCGAGGCCCGGGTACCCGGCGCCAGGCGGAAACGACCCGTCGTCCGAGCGGCACTTCCTCTTTCAGGATGGGCATCCTCCCGATCGTCTGCCGGGCACACGGCAGGAAGCGCGGGAGGTTGCGCGGCTCTACGGCGCCAAGCCCCTGCTGGGTGAGCAGGCCACAGAACCTGCAGTACGTGGCCGGCTTCCCGAGGCGCGCATCATCCATCTCGCCACCCACGGCTTCTTCAATCCGCACCTTCCGATGAGCAGCGGCGTGCTCCTGAGCGTCCCAGCCCTCAGTCCGTCAGACAAGGAGCAGACACGAGACGATGGCTGCCTTCAGGCATGGGAATTCGTTGGCGAGCTGACGTTGAAGGCGGATCTTGCCGTGCTCTCCGCTTGCGAGACGGGGACGGGGAGAAAGGTCCGAGGTGAAGGGCTGGTCGGCATGGCTCGGGCCTTGCAAATGGCCGGAGCCAGTGCCGTGCTCGCCTCGCAGTGGAGGATCGATGATCAGAAGACCTCGCGTCTCATGGTCTCCTTTCATCGAGCCTTGATCTCTGGCCTTCCCAAGGACGTCGCGCTGCAACGCGCGGTCCGCGAGGGGTTGGATGATCCCGGGAACCGGGCCCCCTGGTGGTGGGCCGGGTTCCTCATGTTCGGGGATCCCAAAGCCGTGGACAGCCTGCGTTGAAGAACCCCCCTCATGATGCTATAAAAGGGTCCACAATCAATACTTCCTTCCAGGTGACTCCATGGACGACGCGGAGCAGGACAGTCCGCCTTCGGAGGATGGCGACCTCCGTCTGGAAGAGAAGTACACCCCGCTCATCGTCTTTTTCCGGCACCATCTTCCGGCATCCTTCCAAGGCAAGGCTGAGGATCTCACGCAAGATACCCTCATGGCCCTGTGGCGTGCCGGTCAAGGAGACAAGCGTGTGGTTGTCCGGGATCTCGAGAGCTACATGTTCGCCATTGCACGCAACAAGTTGAAGTCCGCTCTTCGGAGCCACTACAAGCAGGGCCCCTGGCTGTCGCTGGATGACGTTCCACAAGACGTACTCGACAGGATTGTCCGGGCCTCGAAGATCGATGCCGCCGAGCAGCTGGAGCTGCATCAGGTACTGGCGCGATCGATGACTTGTCTACAGCCAGAGGAGCGAATAGTGCTGGAACTACGATTCCTCGAAGGATTGTCCAACGAGGCAGCAGCATCCATCATCGCGGTCGACCCCAAAGAATGCAGCAGGCTGAAGTATCGTGCGCTGAAGAAGCTGCGCGAAGCCGTTGCGCGGGAGATGCGCCCCAGGGTTGGACGACAGAAGAAGGCATGAATAGCTCCGCCGCTACCTGGCGAGCCTCACTTCGAAGGGGGCCGTCGTCACGGGTGGAATGGCCGTCCGCCCGCCGCCGGCTGCCGACATGCGCATGGTGTACCGGCCGCCGGCAAGTCTGTCGGCTGGGATAACGAACAGCATCACGCCGGACTCTGAGGTTCTCTCGCGCACTTGCGAGGCCGGTACCCGTTCGGACCAGTCCACTCGCTCGGACGCATCGAGGATTTCGAACAGAATCGAATCATCGTTCTTGTCAATCAATGAGGCGGGGGGACGAATGGCCAGACCGATTCGAGACTGCCCTGCCGACACGTCTATCTGTGATGGTCTCTGATCGCCTCTCGATGTGACCTCAAGAATGGTCAGAGGTACCGGCCCGCTCCACCGCCACGCATCGGCCCTCGCTCCCTTCTCAGCCTCGACCTCCCGGCGCAGATTGGCCTCCTGCGAGCGCAATAGCTCATTCTCGGAGCGAAGGCGTGCCGCCTCGCGGTGGGCCAAGGGCAGCGCGCTCATCCCCAGCCAGGCGGGGTAGACCAGTATGAGGATCAGCAGCCCCGCCGCAACGTTCAGCCAGGGATGCAAGCGTATCTGTTGACGAGACCCTCTCCCGCTCTCTTTCTCTCCAACACGCCTCTCCCTTTCACTTGCGTCGGCGAGAGCACGGGGAAGCGCCTGACGAAGCCGGAGCTCTTCGAGACAGGCTTGACAACGGAAGTAGTGCTGCTCGAAGGCCTCCTCCATCTCGGAGGTGAGAGTGCTCTCCAGGTAGCCCTCGAGGAGCTGGCCTTGCTCGTGGTCTATGCATCCGGGAAGCGGAACCGGCATGTTCATGGTGGGGGATAGTTTACGCCGTTTCCGATCGGCTGCAAGAGTGGCGGGACGACGATCAGCGTGCTGCTGGCCACCGCCAGTCTGCTGGCACTCAGGCATTCCGCTTCACGGTCACTGCGACAGCCCGATCTCGAAGACCTTGAAGAAGATCAGTGGCTCCCCGCCGTCCAGGTGAGTCAAGCCGCCGCCGGTCGTCGGCGAGCATGAGACAGCGGCGTACGGCTGCATCCAGGGGGATGTAGACCAGTAGGCGTGGTACTGAGCCGACCCCATATCGTTCCACGACAGCGAGGTGGCACCAGCGCCGGCGGACCCGATATCCAGCGTCAAGGGGGGACTGGGAAGGTCCGGCATCTCGAGGGGACCTGCCGGCAGCGCCGGATATGGGCTTCCCGCCATTCCTACAACCGGATCGTAGCGAAGATGGTCCCTCTCATAATTGAGCAGTCCCCATGGCGAATCAGGCACCCATGTCCTGGGGTCCCTCTCCGGGAAATTCCAATGCGAACCCATCAGCGAATTGTCATTCAGGTAGTCCCCATTCCAGCCGCCTACCGTGTCGGGGTGCGGCAGGCCGAAGGCATGGCCCAGCTCGTGTGCCATGGCTCCCGCCGGTGTGCATGGCCAGTTGCTGGGATGGGTTGGTACACACCCATCCTGAATGAACGACTCCATGCTCACCATCCCCACCCCGGTCCATGCGTACCATGTCGCCCCCAGCGCGAACAGACCACACTCCCTGGTCCAGATCGAGAAAACGACGCCCGGAGCCCATATGGGATAGCCGCGGCCGCTCAGTTCGCTCAGAACGCTGCCCCAGGGATCGACCTGATAGTCAGCGGGCGGTCTCGAACCGGCCACTGTTTCCACGGTGCCGCCCCAGAAGAACGTGCGGCCCCTGTCCGTGTGATCCGCGTACCAGCGATGGACGTCGCGGCTGGCCTGAAGGATGCGCGCCTGCTGGTTCGGATCCGGCACGAGGCCGGACGGCACGAAATACAGGACGCGGACCTCCATGGCGAGAGGCATCTCCCCTGGCGTTGGCGCCCAGCCCAGGTGGGGCACCGGCAGGTTGTCAGCCCCGCAGCCTGGGACGTTCGTCTTTCGCTCGCCGGCCACGATGTCCTGCTCGATACTCGTCGCCGGTGCCGAACAGACCAGATCCACAGTACGAACGTCCGTGTACCCTATGCCCACAATACTCAGGCCCACTGGCACCACACCTGCCAGCAACCGACCGATTGTCCGATGGGCGGTTCTTTCACCTACCTGGATCCAGTGCGGTGCGATTGTCATGGCCTCTACTCTCACTCATCGGAATGACGCTCATGAACGCGGCGGCGGGGCCTCCTGCCCGAGATTCCCGCCGCCGCTCGCGAACGCGAAATGGCCTCGGCCGAACCTCACGAATGAGCGCCTGAGCCATTCATACACCTAGTCGCCAAGGGGACCGATTTCTCCATGGATGTTTTCTTCCTGGTCCTCACGCTGGCCACCGGGGGGCTGCTGGCCCTGGGGGCGTGGGTGTTCACGAACCGGGAGTACGTGCTGGGGCAGTAGAGTCAGCGGCCGGGCGCAGCCGGCCTGAAGTAGACACGCTCGCCGGGCAGCACGAGCGCCGCCGCCTCCTGGCGCCACTCATCGGGCGCATCTGCACCTAGCGCGACGATGCCGGCCATCCGGGCGAAGCCGCGCAGGTCGATCTGAATGCCTTCCAGGGCCCTGTCCAGACGCGCGGGATCCCGGCGCAGCAGATCCTGCGATGTCAGGACTTCCCAGACGGCGGAGGAAAAGGCAGGGTGCGACGAGATCCGGCCCTTCATATTCGTGGTATCGAGCCCCTCTCGGGAGGCCAGGGCCACTACCGGCCACATGAGCGACCATTCATCCAGGTGCGCGATGGCCTGTCCCAGTCCTGTACGCACCTGATCGGGGTTCGCTCCTTCCGACAGGGCGACACGAAGGTTCACCAGCGAGCGCTCCGGATCGGTCAGCCGGGGAGTCGCGATGGCCTCTTGGAGCCGTCCGGCCAGGAGGTGCCAGGTCGCCACGGAATAGGGTGTGGCAGCCTCGGGCGGCGCGGTCCATCTCTCCGTTTTCAACCCCTCGTCAATCCATGACACCCAACCTTGTGTAAGGGACACGTCCGCCCGTGCAGGATCCTTCGCCAGAAGCCGTTGCAGCCGGACGTACTCCGACGCTACAAGGGGACCCAGGGTGGAACGCCGCACCCACGCATGCTGCACGAACGTGGCCAGCTGATCGCGCGCCCCCGCAAAATCGGCCCGGTTGCTCAAGGCTACGTGCGCGGCCCAGCTCAGCCAGGCGTTCTGCGGAAACCTGCGTGCCCCTTGGATGAAGGCCTCATCCTGTTCGGGGCTGTCCGGCCGGCATCGCACCGACAGATAGAGCCGATCCGGATCGTCCGGGCTCTCGCTCGCGGCCTTCTCCCACCCGCGGCACAGCTCCGCCCGCTGATCGGAAGAGACTGTGTCCATCTCCGCGCGCCGCAACGCTACGTTGGCGGGGGCCTCCTCCACGCGTATGCGAAGGACCTCGTGGAAGCCGGACGCCCCGGCGGCGACCTCGAGCCAGGCCGCAAGATCGGGATGATCGATGGGGTCCCATCGACCATGCGCCAGCGCAATGCTGCCTCTCCGTTCCGCGGTCAGCCCACCTATCTGATCCCACGGACGGTCCTCGTCGAGGTGCTGCACCACCTGGTACTCCCCGCCCGACTCTTTCGGGGTCTGCAGGGTGTCGGGGGGCGGTTGAAAAACAGCGTCAGCGTGACTCTGGACCCATCGTGTGCTGTCCAGCGGGATCGTGGGAACGGGCGGGCGCGGTCCATAGGTGGCGGTCACCTCCACCAGCACGCTTGCCCCCGCCACGTTGTAGATGGTCGCTCCCGACGGCTCCAGCACCGCGTCGAATCGCTCGATCAACATGCCGTCCGGACGCCTCGCGCTCACCGTGACGCGGCCCGGCCTGCGGGAGATCTCGCCCGTATCGTGCGGCTGGATGGTTCGCGTCATGCCGTCGAGATCCACCACCACGGGGATCCCCAGTCCATTGTGGATGGCGACGGGAAGAGTCCCGACTGTCATGGCGAGAAAGACGGCTGGTCCCAGCAGGCAGGCCGCCACCGCAAAGCGCGCAGTGGCGGGCAGCGGACCGTCCGCCACCTGAAACCGCTCCCACCAGCCCGGTCGCTCGGTCAGCGGCCGCTCCTGTCCCGCGAGCAGAGTCTTGTAGGTCGAAGGGACCTGCGCGGGGCCGGGAGCCGGCCCCGGATCGGCGCCTTCCAGCAGGCTGCGGCCGACCTGCGCCTCGGCTTCCACGAGCATGTCGAGGCTTCTCTGTCGCAAGGTCCACAGGCGAGCCAGATAGACCTGGACCGCCGCCTGAGCCGCCAGGAGCCATCCCTGGCCGATGTCCTCGACCGACGGAGCCTGCAGCTCCATGCGATCAGGCAGGCACTCCGCCCAGCCGCCCCCCTCGTCCCTGAGCCGCATCGCGGCCGGCAGGCGCACCGTCAGGCGCTGGTCATGAATCTCCCGCAGGATGCGCCAGATGTCGAGGCCGGCGTCCTGCAGCCGCGCCATCTCCTTCTTCGTGACTTTGTTGTCGGCGGTCGCCACCGCGTACACATGGCCGAGATAGGCCTCCGCCTCCTGGAGCCGCGCGTGCGTGTGCTCCGCGTAGTGCAGCAGGGTGGTCAGGCCCGTGAGGCACCCCTCCCAACCATCGCCAAGCATTCTTGCCGCCCGTCGATGTGTCTCACGCACTTTCCGGTCGTGGTCCTGGATGCGGTGCTCGATCGCTGCCCTCTCCTGCTCGACCTGCTCGATGAGCCCGGGCAGCTCCTTGCGACGGATCGTGCGCCCGCGGAACTGGATCACGCCCCCCGGCGCGCTGAGGAAGCCCTGCCGCAGTCCTTCGAGGGCCTCCTTTTGCTCGCTCAGGTCCTTGAGCTGATTCATCTCCTGAGCGAGTGAAGGCGGATACAGGCCGCCGAGAGCATCGGCCAGCCGGCTGTCGTCCTGGTCAAAGCGCCGTTCGTACAGGTCGGCAACCCTGGAGGCGTGTCTGGTCGTCTGACGCCAGAGATAGGTTCCCCTGAAGGCCGGGTTCAGGTGCGGCCGGCTGAACTGCCCATCGAGGCGTTCGAGGGTCTCTTCGGGCGGTGCGGGGACCGACTTCTCCTTTTCCGAGCGCCCCTCGAGGCTCCTGCTGGTCATCTCGCGTCGAAGCTTCCCGGCATCGCGGAACAGGATCCATGCCGGGCGACCGTCGCGCGGCGACGCGATGTAGGTCTTCTTGACGTTGTCCTCGCGCTCCTGGCTGGGAGGGTGCGAGGCCCACATCCGCGGCGCGTGCGCGATGCCACGGCGGAAAACCCGGTGAGCCTCCGGGTTGGCCGCAGGTACGTCGGGAGGTCGGCCATGATGGGGATCGCCCAGCACCTCGCCCATCCGTTCGAGAATCCGCGATTGCAGCGCGAAGATATCCAGTGGCGGCCGGTTCGCCCGCGCTTCGTGGAACGCGAACGCCAGGGCCCGCTCCCAGGCGCCATCCGCCGCCTCGAGCTTGAGCAGGCCGTGCACGATGCTGTCGCTGCCGCACAGCCTCACCGACGCCAGGTCCGCCTGGAATTCCATCTCACGCGCCAGGGCCCGCTCCAGCGCCATGACCCCCGTGAACATCGTGTCGAGCATGGAGCGGATGGACCAGACCACGAGGCGGAGGCCCCAGCCGATCCAGGACACGCGCAGGTCTATCCGGCAGGCCCAGTCCAGCATCCGATCGAAGATGTCACGCCGGTGGATTAGGTCGGCCACGACCTGATGGGTCACGTGCACCCAGCATCCGACGGTCATGGTCTTCTGCGCGAAATGTCCAAACTCGTGTGCGATCACCGCCTTGAACTCGTCCATCGAGAGGACGTTCACGAGCCCCAGCCCGATCTCCAGGTTCTTACGCGTGGGGATGACGAGATTCCACAGAGCCAGATCCTGGAAGACGCCCGCGTTCACGCTATTGGAGAGGAACACACGGTGAGGGCGAGGAGCTCCAACCTCCTCCGCGACGCGGCGTGCGAACCGGAACAGCTCCGGCTGCTCCTCTTCCGAGCACTCGACCAGCCCGGACAGGTCTTCTCGACGGACACGGAAGAGTCCCTTCAGCATCACGACGAAAAGAAAGAGTGCGGCCAGCCCCGCCATGGCGCCCAGTCCACCGTGTCCCCGAGCAAAGCTCGACAGCTCGCTCCAGGCGAACCATCCGAACCAGGCCGTCATGCCGAAATACACGGCGAGAAAGAGGCACAGGCCGGAGACGGCGGCCCAGGCCTGCAGGCGGAATTTATGGTTTAGGCGGTTGAGGTCCGCGGGGACGTCCGCTGGGGGCGGCGGGTAGATCGGATCCCGAGCGTGAACCATGCCAACCTCGTTCAAGACGGAACGCCCCTTCGACATGCTCAACGACAGGGCAGGAGGTTGGAGCGGGACTCTATCACAGGTTGTGTCCACATACGGACTTCAGGGGGCCATATCCTTCCCTCTCACGACAGCAGCAGCTCCAGGTCCTCACGGGTGAGCCTGCGCAGCAGGCCGGCGTCGGCCCGGATGATCGAGTCGGCCAAGTCCCGCTTGACGCGCTGCAGCTCCAGGATCTTCTCCTCGACCGTGTCGCGCGCCACCAGGCGGTAGGCGACCACTCGCCGCCGCTGCCCGATGCGGTGGGCGCGATCGATGGCCTGCGCCTCCACGGCGGGGTTCCACCACGGATCGAGCAGGAAGACGTACTCCGCGGCGGTGAGATTCAGCCCCTGGCCTCCCGCCTTCAGGCTGATGAGGAAGAGGCCCGGCCCGCCGTCTTCCTGGAACCGCTGCACCACCGACCGGCGGTCGCGCGTGGCGCCGTCCAGGTAAGCGTACGCCAGCCCGAGCGCGTCGAGGCGCCGGCGCAGGATGTCCAGGAAGCTGGTGAACTGCGAGAAGACCAGGGCCTTGTGCCCTTCCTCCACGACCTGCTCGAGACGGGGGAGCAGGGCGTCCAGCTTGGCGCACGGCTCGCCGATACGTCCGACGTCGATGAGGCCCGGGTGGCACGCGGCCTGCCGCAGGCGGAGCAGCGCCTCCAGGACGTACACCTTGGAGCGGGCCAGCCCATCGCGCTCCAGACGGCGACCGAGGATCCGGCTGTAGTGGTCCTTCATCTCCGCGTAAGCGCTCTTCTGCGCCCCTTCCAGGTCGCAGTACAGGGTCTGCTCCACGCGCTCCGGCAGCTCCGGCGCCACCTGGGCCTTGGTGCGGCGCAGGATGAACGGCTGCACCGCACGCGCGATCAGGTCCGTCGTGGGCGTCGCGGCCGCGCCGGCACGGGAGAGCTTGCGCAGCACGGACGACGCGCCCAGCAGGCCCGGGTTGAGGAACTCGAACAGGCTCCAGAGCTCGCCCGGATGGTTCTCCACCGGCGTGCCGGACAGGGCCAGGCGGTGGTCGGCCCGCAGCAGGCGGACCGCCTTCCACGTCTGGCTCGCGGCGTTCTTGACGGCCTGCGCCTCGTCCAGGATGGCGTAGTCGAACGGGACGTCCTTGAGCCACGCGATGTCGCGGCGCAGAGTGCCGTACGTGGTGATCACGACGCCATCGGGGCTCAGCGCGTCGGGATCGCGCGCGCGCTCCGGCCCCACGTGATCGCGCAGGACCAGGCCGGGGGTGAAGCGGGCCGCCTCATCTTTCCAGTTGAACACCAGGGATCGCGGCGCCACGATCAGCGACACGCCCCGGCGGCGGCCTCTCTCCCGCCGGCGCCGGTCGAGCATCGCCAGCACCTGCACCGTCTTGCCCAGCCCCATGTCGTCCGCGAGGCATCCTCCGAACCCCATCTCCCGCAGGAAGAGCATCCATCCCAGCCCCTCCTTCTGGTATCCGCGCAGCCGGCCCGCGAACCGTGGAGAGGCTTCGGCAGGAACGGGCGCCCGGAATCGCTGGAGGCGCTCGCGGGCCCGCGTGAAGCCATCGTCGAACGCCGTGCCGGGTAGGCCGGCGAGCAGCGCGTCGAGGAGAAGGGCCTGGTTGGGGCGGAAGCGCAGGGGCCCCTCGCGGGTCCCGGCGAAGTCGTTCATCGCTCCGTAGAGAGCCAGCCATTCCTCCGGCAGCAGGCCCACCCCACCATCTCCCAGGCGGACGAAATCGTCTCCCCGCCGCACGGCCGCCAGGATCTCGGGGAGGGGGATCGTCTCGTCGCCGAACTGCACGCCCCCCTGCAGCTCGAACCAGTCCACGCCGGAGATCACGCCCCCCTTCCACCCCGTCGAGGCGCGATACAGCCGTCCTTCCGCCTCGACCTGCCACCTGTCCTGGACGAGGACACGCACCGCCGCCGGCAGGCGGCCCGCCGGCAGGCACCACACGAACCCGGCATGGGGAGCCAGGGAACGTCTGCGGAAGGACAGCTCTTCCAGCTTCCGCCGGAAGACGGCTTCGGCGGCAAGGTCCCTTACCACGATGCGCCGGCGCGTCATGTCCACCAGGTGCCTGGATCGTGTGTCATCGGGCACGATGAGACCTTCGTAGTCGAAGGAAACGGCGGCGGTCAGCAGCGTCGCGCCGTGGACCTCCTCTTCGGGTGCGCTCATGCTCAGGCGAGGGCGCGCCACGCCCTGGACCTGGGGCAGCCGCAGGTCTTCAGGCAGCTCGTAGCGCACCGACCAGAGCGGCGAGGTCAGGGTGGCCAGGAAATCGGCCACCTCCGAAGGTCCCACCACGATCTCGGGAGTTCGGCGCAGCGCCGCGATCCAGTCGAAGGCGCCCCCTTCGTTCAGCAAGGACATCCGATCGTCGAAGAAGACGACCCGCTCGTCCAGGAAGCGCGGCGCCTCCAGCGGGCAACGTTCTTCGCCGCGCCGCAGCGAGCCGGTGACCGAGCATCCACCGTCCGCGCGCCGCGCCACGTCGAGGCAGAAGTCCCACGGCCCGCCCTCATCCCAGCCCACCGGCCCGAGACTCTCGCCCGACGATGCGAGCTTCAGGTAGAACCGCCCCGTCCGGCACAGCCGCGGGAAGAGGATCTCCCGGAGAGACCGGGGGATCTTCCAGGCCCCTCGGACCGGCTCATTCCGGTTACCCCACGTGACGTGCGCTCCTCGAAGGAGGGCCATGATGAGACGATCTTGATGGTCCGGGAAGGCATCGATGCCCGAGGGGATGCGCAGCAGCCGTCCGTCCCGCAGGACGCCGGCCGTCAGGACCAGGCCGCCCGATCGCAGAGTCTGGTCCGCGTCGAACGTGTAGACGATCTCGTCTTCCGGCCCCAGCGGACTCCAGACACGAGTCTGCTCGGGATCCTCCTGCCGCCAGGCTCTCAGCTCCTTCCAGGACGGCGGCGCATCCTCCTTCCCGGGCCCCGCCGAGGGGGGCACCAGGCGCAGCCCGGAAGCCCGCGCGTCCGGCTCGTCCTCGTTGCCGTCGTCCTCGACGGCGCCCTCATCGGCGTCCGCCATGGGGTCGTTTTCGAGGTCGAGCTGCAGGCCATAGATCGGCCCGCCGTCGTAGCGCAGAAAGCCCTGCTCCTGCGCCGCCAGCGCCGCCGCCCATATGTGCTTGCACGGCTCGGCATTCGAGGCGATGTAAGGGCAGGTGCATCCAGCCTGGAGCGTGCTGCCGCTGCGCCGCAGGCTCACGTCATACGGCCGGGTCCCCTGGACCACAGCGTCCACCGACTCGTCCGTGCCGCTGGCGATGCGCACGCGGCCGTCACGCAGGTACTGGCGGCCCCGATCGCGGATGCGCGGCGGGATCTGGAGGGTGAGGCGGGACAGGAGCGACACGTGAGGTCTCTGATGGAGTGGGCCGTGAGCGGCAGATAAGAGGCTACCCCGCCCGGCTCGGGAGCGTCAACCGACAACCGATGTCCTCGCCAGGTCTCGCGCCTTATACTGAGCCCGATGAGAGATCCGATGCACCCCGGCGCCGTTCTGATTCATGAGGGTCTGCGTGACCTTGCGGGCGGCCGCATGACCGTGGCCGCGCTCCTGGTAGCGGTGGGAGCTCCCCGTCTACGCCGCCTGGGACTCGACGTTCCTCCTCACTCGTTGCAGCATCCGGAGCACGGGCTCTACGAGCTTCTGGCGCGCAGCGATCCGGACAGCGCCCACGCCCGCTACAACGCCCTCATCCGGCGCCTCGTGAGCTTCGAACGGTCGCTCTCATGCGGGAGCTAGCCGGGGCGGAAAGGATCCGGGCTTTCATGGAGGCCATCGGGCGGGTCTCGACCCATGAGGTGAAGCTCTACTTCACAGGTGGCGCGACCGCCGTGTTGAGCGGCTGGCGGGCCAGTACCATTGACGTGGACATCCTGCTCATCCCCGAGGATGACCGTCTCCTTCGCGAGTTGCCCGCCCTCAAGGAGTCGCTGAAGCTCAACATCGAGATGGCCAACCCTTCTCACTTCATCCCGGAGGTTCCCGGCTGGCAGGATCGAAGCTCCTTCATCGAGCGCCGGGGGCACGCCACCTTCTTCCACTACGATCCCTACTCACAGGCGCTCGCCAAGATCGAGCGGGGCCACGCTCAGGACGAAAGTGACGTCCAGGAGATGCTTCGGCGAGGAGTCGTGGAGCGTGAAAAGCTGATGGAGCTGTTCGGGGCTATCGAGCCCCATCTCTACAGGTACCCTGCGCTCGACCCTCGTTCCTTCCGCGCCGCTGTGGAGCGGGCCGTCACCAGCTGAGCCCCGCGTGACGCTCCACAGAGACATGAGGTCTCTCGCGTCCGGGAAGACGGGGCGCGCCAGCGCCGGGCGCCCGCCGCCGGTCAGTCCGTCTCGGGAGGCGGCACCAGCCTGAGGTGAGGGACGCCGCGGGGCTGCTTCTCTTCGGTCTCTTCTTCCATCGCCCCTTCGGCGACAGCCCGGGTGCCATCCGGGAGATCGAGCATCAGCGTGAAGATGGGCCCACCGTCGTAGCGCAGGAATCCTTCGTTCTGCGCGGCCAGGGCTGCAGCCCAGATGTGCTTGCACGGCTGTGTAGAAACGATGAAGGGGCAGCTGCACCCGGCCAGCAGCGTGCAGCCGATGCGCTCGAGCCTCACCTCATAGAGGCTGGTCCCCTGGACGACCGCTTCGACCACGGCCTCCGTGCCCCTGGAGATGAGCACCCGGCCCGCCTGAAGATACTCGTGACCCCGACCGCGGATCTTCTCTGGAACCTGGGACGTGATGCGCGACAGCAGCGACATGAGAGGTCTCTCGGAGAATCAGGAGCGGCGAGGCAGGCTACTCCCGCAGGACGGACAGGTCAATGCACAGCGGATGTCCCGCGTAGAACGCGGGCTTCACGCCGGTTGGTCTTCCGGAAGCAGCCGCAGCGCGGGCCGCCCCCCCAGCGACGTGTGGAAGGCGAACAGCGCCAGCCCCGTCAGTGCCGCGAGCATCAACCACGTGGGTCCCGAGTGCCACGCCCCGAGGTGCGAGGTCACCTGCACGGAGTCGAACACGATCGACACGAAGATGCCGGCAATGCCGGCCAGCAGCCCGAAACGGACCATGACCGTCACGATGACCAGCGCGAACACAACGGTGATCGGGACGGAGATCCAGGGATAGGTCGCACCCCCCAGGCTGAGCTGTCCAGCAAGCGGGACAGCCAGCAGCACGGCGGCCAGCCACACCTTGCGCACGAGGATCCGCAGCAGCAGAAGGATCGACAGCATCTGCATGCCGTAGAGGATGGCGTGCACGTGGCCGTCCAGGATCGCGGCGACGCCGTACAGGGACATGAGGTCCCCCGCGTCGAACCAGGCCGGCCGCGCGGGGGGCCATCCCAGCAGGGAAACGGCCCAGGACTCGATCAGCCGGCCGTTCCCCGAGATGGCTCCCATGAGGAGGCCCACCAGCAGGTCGCGGCCCACGCGCGGGTCGCGCAGCCGCCCCGCCAGGAGCCTGCTCCAGGAGATGATCGTGTCGGGCCACAGCCGCCTGACCCACGGCTCGAGCGCGAGGTAGAAGAGCCAGATGGACACGGCGTTGAACAGGGTCCAGCCGGTGTCATAGGAGAAGATGCTCCATTCCTGACTCAGCAGCGGCACGTGCGAGACCCACATCGCCCACACCAGGACGTGCATCACGGTGAAATAGACGGCCACGGTGAACGCCCCACGCCGGTCTCCGCGCCCGGCCGCCACGTTATGTCGCGCCATGAACAGGGCCCCCACCAGAGCGACGATGATCAGCAGGGTCCCGATCTGATCGGCCGTTCGCGCTCCTGCCGACTTCTGGGACGGGTCCTCCCCCGGCTTTTCGAGGCCGTGGATGGCGAAGTGCACGGGCCGGCCATTCAGGGAGCAGGCCTCGATGCGCAGGGGAAGGCCCGGACGTTCGGGGATCGTCCCCTCCCAGGCGGCGCGCTCGTCGCAGAACACCGGCGGAGTGCGCTCGGGCACGGCCGGCTTGAAGGAAGCCGCGTCGATTCCGGCCAGATCGAAAAGACGGGTCATCGGAACCGGCTGGCGAACCGGTGGGCTCCCCTCAGCCGGCGCTGCCTCGCCGGGGACCGCCTGGTACTCGACCACGCGTCCCTGGGGGTCGAGCAGCATCGCCGCCATGCCCGGAACGATGAGCGGCGGCTCTTCGGGGCTGATCCTCGCGAACGTGTCCTTGGACACCATCAGGCGGGGGCTCTGCCTGAACCAGAAAGTGATTCCAGGGGGGCGCCCGCCCGCGAGCGACTTCCAGCGATCGGGGGACGGATCGTTTCTCTCCAGCCAGTCCAGCCAGGGGTTCACCGGTTGGAAGCCGTATGCCTCCTGCTCGGCAGGGGCCTGGTGGCCCAGCGAGGTGAGAGCCTCGCGCGCCTTCTGCGCCAGCACCGGCGCGGAAAGCTCCAGCCCGGCCACGTTCACCAGATAGGTTCTGCTCGATCCGGCCACCGCCAGCGCGATCAGGCCCAGGATCGACACCAGGCAGGCCCACGCCACGCGCGGGGACACCGCCCCCTCGGCCCCCGCCGCGGCCACCATCTCGGGCGACGGGGTCTCTCCCGCCGCCAGAGCCGCGGCCAGCGGATCGCCTCCGGGCAGCGCGGCGGACACGGCGAGCGCCGAGGCGGGCCGCTGCGCCGGATCGCTCTGCAGGCAGCGCAGCACCACGCGCTCGACCGCCGGATCCAGCCCCGGCGTGACGCTCGACGGGGTGAGCGGCGTCGACTCGCGGCGGGCCCGCTCCCACGCGGCGCGCGAGTCGCTGGGGAAGGGCATCTGCCCAGTGAACAGCTCGTACAGCACCAGCCCGAGCGCGTAGACGTCGCTGCGCACGGTGGCTTCGCGCCCCTCGAGCTGCTCGGGCGCCATGTACAACGGAGTGCCGGCATGCAGGTCGCGCCCTCCCGCGTCCGCCGCCTCCGCCAGTCCGAAGTCCGTGATGCGCGCCTTCCCCCGACCGTCGATCATGATGTTGGCCGGCTTGAGGTCGCGATGGATCACCCCGCGATCGTGCGCGGCGGCCAGCCCGGCGCAGATCTGGCGCGCCACCTCGACCCCCTTGTCGGCGGGGAGCCTTCGGATGCGGCGCAGCAGGGAGGCCAGGTCCTCTCCGTCCACGTACTCCATGGTGAGGAAGGGCTGACCGTCCGCCTCGCCGATGTCGTACACGCGGCACACGTTGGGGTGAGACACCTGACGCGCCAGGCGCACCTCGCCGTGGAAGCGCGCCAGCCGCCCGGGATCGGACGACAGATTGGCCGGCAGGAACTTCAGGGCCACCGGCTGGCCCAGCTTCAGGTCGTCGGCACGGTAGACCTCTCCCATGCCGCCGCGCCCCAGCAGCCCCGTGATGCGGTAGCGGCCGCCCAGCACGTGTCCGGCCACGAAGCGCCCCTGCCCCGGATCGGAAGAGGTCGTGCTGCGCCACGAGGCGGGCACCCCGTGCCGGGTGGGGACCAGGGACGGCTCGGGCTGGGCGGACACCACCCCCGCACCGCAGATCATGCAGAAGCGCGCCGAGGCCGGAACCTCGCCGGCGCACGAGGGACAGCGCATCAACCGTTGCGCCGCTGGAAGTCCTTCATGAAGGAGACGAGCGCCTCGACGCCCGCCACCGGAAAGGCGTTGTAGATGGAGGCGCGGATGCCGCCCACCGATCGGTGCCCCTTCAGGCCGTCCAGCCCGTTCTTCGTGGCCTCGGCTACGAAGGTCTTCTCGAGGTCCTCACTGGGGAGCCGGAAGGTCACGTTCATCAGGGAGCGGCTGTCGCTCTTGGCGTGAGGACGGTAGTAGCTTTCCGATCCCTCGATGGCGTCGTACAGCAGCTTCGCCTTGGCTGTGTTGCGCCGGCCGATCGTCTCGAGCCCCCCCTGCTCCAGCAGCCACTTCGCCACCAGCCCCAGCATGTAAATGGTGAACACGGGGGGGGTGTTGTACAGCGAACGCTCCTTGGCGTGCGTGTTGTAGTTGAGCATCGTGGGGAGCGACGCGGGAGAGCGGGCCAGCATGTCGTCGCGCAGGATCACCAGGGTCAGCCCCGCGGGGGCCAGGTTCTTCTGCGCCCCGGCGTAGAGGAGGGCGTAGCGCCCGACGTCGATGGGACGGCAGAAGATGTCGGAGGAGGCGTCGCCCACCAGCGGCACGCTCCCCGTGTCGGGCTCGTGCTGCCACTGCGTGCCGAAGATGGTGTTGTTGGTCGTGAAGTGGACGTAGGCGGCCCCCGGATCGAGCTGCAGCTCGGACTGGCGCGGGATGCGCGCGAAGTTGTCCTTCTCGGTGGTGGCGGCCACGTTCACGGTCCCCACGCGCTGGGCCTCCTTCACCGCCTTCTTGGACCACGCGCCCGTGACGATGTAGTCGGCCTTCCCTCCGGCCGGCAGCAGGTTCATGGGCACCATCGAGAACTGCAGCGACGCGCCCCCCTGCAGGAACAGGACCTGGTAGCCGTCGGGGATGCCGGCCAGTCGGCGCAGGTCGGCCTCGGCCTGCTGGATGATCGCTTCGAACGCCTTCGAGCGATGGCTGATCTCCAGGATGGACATGCCCACCCCCGGAAGCGCCATCAGGTTGCGCTGGGCTTCTTCCAGGGCCGGCTCGGGGAGCACGGCCGGCCCGGCCGCGAAGTTGTAGATCCTGTGCGTGGCCATCAGGCCTCCTTCACAACGCGAGCAACGACAGCTCGATGATGTCCGTGGTGCTGCGGCGGATGGCGTCCAGCACGGCCGGAGAGGGGGCCTGGTTCAGGTGGATGCGCGCCACCGCCGCCCTCGCTCCGTCGAACACGATGTTCTCGGTCTCCTGCACGTTGATTCCCGCTTCCTTGATGCGATCGAAGACGGCCGCCAGCACCCCCACGCGGTCGAAGTGGCGCACCACCAGCGCGTGGGTGGCCGGCGATTTGCGGGCCAGGTTGACCACGTTGGGGGCCCGCCCCGTGCGCTTGTACTCGCTCACGATGCGCACCGTCTCGGCGGCGATCGCATCCTGCGCCTGGTCCGTCGAGGCGCCGATGTGATGCGTGCCGATGATCCCGGGCACCTGGAAGAGGTCCCCGTCCACGGAGCCGGTCCCGCCCGTCGGCTCTCCCTCGAACACGTCCAGGCCGGCGCGCAGGCTGCGCTCCTTCACCCCCGCGACGAGCGCCTTGTGATCCGCGACCTCGGCGCGCGAGGTGTTGATGAAGAACGACCCGGGCTTCATGGCGGCAAAGAACTTCGCGTCGATCAGGCCGCGCGTCTCGGGCTTCAGCGCCACGTGCACGCTCACGATGTCGGAGGCCTTCGCCACCTCCAGTGGGGTCTCCATGCGCGTGACCCCCGCCGCCCGGGCCGCCTCCGGCGTCAGGCTGCGGCTCCAGGCCACCACCGGCATGCCGAAGGCGCGCGCCCGCGGCACCATCTCGCGCCCGATCCCGCCCAGCCCGATCAGACCCAGGGTGCGGCCGAGCAGGCCCCGGGCCTTGCTGTATCCCTTCTTGTTCCACACGCCGCGGCGCAGGTCGCCCACGTTGTCGGCGACACGCCGGTCGAGCGCCAGGATCAGCCCGAAGGCCAGCTCGGCCACGGCGATGGAGTTCTTGCCCGGGCAGTTGGTGACGTAGATGCCCCGCTCGGAGGCGGCCTCCACGTCGATGGTGTTGTAGCCGGCGCCGGCGCGCACCACCAGGGACAGGTGGCCCGACTCCATCATGGGGCGAGTGACCTGGGTCGAGCGCACCACCAGGACGTCGGCCTCCGTGGTGCGCAGGGCGTCCACGAGCTGGACGTCCTTGAGGTCGGGGCCGTAGGTCACGTCGCATCCGGCCGACCGCAGGCCAGCCAGGCCCGACTCCTCGAACGAATCAGCGACCAGCACCTTCATGGTCGGCCTCGTCAGATCATGTGGCAGAGGAAGCCGTCACGCAGCTTCGGCTCGAACCAGGTCGACTTGGGGGGCATGATCCCGCCCGCGTCGGACACGGCCATCAGATCGTCCAGTGACACCGGGTGCATCGAGAAGGCCACCGCGGCGTGGCCGCCATCGACCAGGCGCGACAGCTCCGTCGCCCCCCGGATACCCCCCACGAAGTCGATGCGCTTGTCGGTGCGCACATCGCCGATCCCCAGCAACGGCTCGAGCACGCGCTCCTGAAGCCGGCTCACGTCCAGGGAGGCCGTGTCGGCACGGACCCCCTCGCCGCCGGGCGAAAGGGTGAGGCCATGCCACCGGCCGTCCAGGTACATGCTCACCTCGCCGCGCCTCGCGGGCTCGGGAGGCGCGCTCTCGTGCACGGGGAGGGACGCCTTCAGCTCGGCCAGGAACTTGGCCGGCGTGCGCCCCGACAGGTCCTTCACCACGCGGTTGTACGCCAGGATGCGCAGCTGGTTCGACGGGAAGACCACCGACAGGAACGAGCCGCTCTCGTCGGTCTTCAGGAGGGCCCGGGCGCGCGAGGCGCTGGCGGCGCGGTGGTGGCCGTCGGCGATGTAGAGCAGCGGCACGCCGCCGAACAGCTCCGACAGACGCTTCGTGGCCGCCTCGGGGGCCTTCCAGATGGTGTGGGTGACGCCGTCCGGGGCCGTGACGTCGAACATCGGGGGCGCGGCCGTCACCTCGCTCACCAGGGCGTCGATGGCCGGCACGGCCCGGTAGGTCATGAAGACGGGGCCTGTCTGCGAGCGCAGCGTCGCCATGTGGCGGGTGCGGTCGTCTTCCTTGTCCTGGCGCGTGCGCTCGTGCTTGCGGATGATGTCGCGATCGTACTCGTCGACCGAGCAGCATCCCGCGATGCCGGTCTGCACGTGATCGCCCATGCGAAGCCGGTACACGTAGAGCGCCGGGGCGGCCTCCATGGTGAGCGGGGCCTCGCGGCGCAGCCTCTCGAAGTTGCGCCCCGCCGTCTCGTACACGATGTCGGCGTGGGGATCGGTGGCTTCCGGAAGATCGATCTCAGGGCGCGACACGTGCAGGAAGCTGAGGGGATTGCCGCCCGCCAGGGCACGGGCCTCGGCGGTGCTCACCACGTCATAGGGAACGGAGCAGACGGCCGCGGCCCGGTCGGACGAAGGGCGAAGCGCGGCGAACGGACGAACGGTGGCCATGTGCCACTGGTCCCCGGCGTTGCGTTGGCGTGCGGCGGATCCGTGAGGGCGATTCTAGCATGACCGGCGCGGGCGGCCGGCCTCGCATGGTCAGCGGGTCGTGGGTGGGCCGAGGAGCCAGTTGAGCAGCCTCGGATCCCCCGGCCACGCTTCGAGGAGCACGGAGCGCGGCACGCAGCGTCCCGCATAGCGGAGCGCCAGCGCGACCACGAGCACGTCGTCGACCGGCCCGATCACGGGCAGAAACTCGGGGACCAGGTCGATGGGAGAGAGGACCCACAGTCCCGCGACGACCAGGGCAATCTTCGCGCGGAGCGGCACCCGCGGGTCACGGCGCAGGCGGTGCAGCAGGGCTATGCAGGCGGGCAGGAAGCCGGCCATGTCCTTGAGGAGCCCCGGCGGCAGGCAGGCAGCGAGCAGCATCAGCCCGGCCCACAGACTCACAATGATGATGAATGCGATGAGTAAGGCTCGCACTGGTCAGCGTCGAGGACGCGCGGGCAGGTACTGGTCGGGCCAGGGGATCTCTTCGTGGTGCTGCTGCTCGATGGCCGCCCGCATCGTGAAGTACGGGTCCAGCAGGTGCGGGCGGGCCAGCATGCAGAGGTCGGCGTGCCCGGCCACGATGATGGTGTTGACCTGGTCCCAGGTCTGGATGTTGCCCACGGTGATGGTGGGGATCCCGGCCTCGTTGCGGACCCGGTCGGCGAACGGCATCTGGTACATCGCACCGAACACGGGGATCGACTCGGGGGTGGTCCAGCCCGACGACACGTCGATGATGTCGCACCCGTGGGCCTTCAGCAGGCGCGCGGCCTCCACCGCCTCGTCCGGCTCGAGCCCGCCCGGCACCCAGTCGGTCCCCGACAGGCGCACCGAGACGGGCCGGTCCACGGGCCACGCCTCGCGCACGGCGTCGAACACCTCGAGGGGGAAACGCATGCGGTTGGCCAGCGAGCCGCCGTACTCGTCGCCGCGCCGGTTGGTGAGGGGCGACAGGAAGCTGGCCAGCAGGTACCCGTGCGCGCAGTGAATCTCCACCATGTCGAAGCCCGCCTCGGCGGCCATGCGGGCCGCGCGCGCGAAGTCGTCGCGCACCTTCTTCATGTCGGCACGGTCCATGGCGCGCGGCACCTGGTTGGGCTCCGCCCAGGCCAGGGCCGAGGGGGCCAGCAGCGGCCAGTTACCCCCGGGGAGCGGCTCGTCGGTCCCCTCCCAGGGAACCTTCACCGATCCCTTGCGCCCCGCGTGGGCCAACTGCATGCCGATGCGGCCGCGCGAGCGGCCGTGCACGAAGTCCACGATGCGCCGCCAGGCCGCCACGTGCTCGGGCTTGTACATGCCGGTGCAGGCGGGGGTGATGCGCCCCTCGGCCGACACGTCGGTCATCTCGGTCATCACCAGGCCCGCCCCCCCCACGGCCCGGCTCCCCAGGTGCACGAGATGCCAATCGTTGGGCGTGCCGTCGTCTGCCGAGTACATGCACATCGGGGACACCGCCACCCGGTTGGGGATGGTGACGCCGCGCAGGGTGAAGGGGGTGAACATGGGAGGCGGCACGGGATCGCCGTTGCCCGCTGCGGTGGTGGCGGCGAACCACCTGTCCACCGAGGCGATGTAGTCCGGATCGCGGCGCTTCAGATTGCCGTGGGTCACCCTCTTGCTCCGGCTCAGCAGGCCGACGGCGAACTGCTCCGGCTCGAAGTGGACGTACCGGGCGATCCCCTCGAACCACCTCTGGCTCACCTCGGCGGCCCGCTGGCGCTTGGCGACGTCGACCCACCGGTCTTCCTGATACGCGGCCAGGGCGGCAGGGAAGCCGCTCGACCCGGCTCCCGCCACGGCGCGCGCCAGCGCGATGGCGTCCTCCATGGCCATCTTGGTCCCCGAGCCGATGGAGAAATGGGCCGTGTGGGCGGCGTCGCCCAGCAGCACCACGTTGCCGTGGTGCCAGGTGGCGCACTTCACGCGCCGGAAGTTGATCCAGGCCGACTTGTTGCTCAGCAGGGGCCTGCCCTGCAGCTCGGGCGCGAAGAGACGCTCGCAGTAGGCGACGCTGTCGGCCTCGGTCGCGCGGTCCAGGCCCGCGCGGCGCCATGTGGCGTCGTCGGTCTCCACGATGAAGGTGCTGGTGTCCCGATCGAACCGGTAGGCGTGCACCTGGAACAGCCCGTGCTCGTTGCCGCGGATGATGAAGGTGAAGGCGTCGAACAGGCGCGGTGTGGCCAGCCAGGTGTACGGCGAGGTCCCCACCGCGATGTCGGG
The DNA here is from genome assembly GCA_050747525.1 of Candidatus Polarisedimenticolia bacterium. Classification (GTDB taxonomy): domain Bacteria; phylum Acidobacteriota; class Polarisedimenticolia; order JACPZX01; family DASXTC01; genus JBOGOC01. Next base: position 29,542 of record JBOGOC010000004.1, read on the forward strand.
CTGGAACGCCTCCGCGAACAGGGACCGCACGCGGCTGTTCACCCCGTCGGCGCCGACGATGAGGTCCGCGCCGCGTCCCGCCTCGTGGGTGCGCGGGTCGTCCACCTCGGTGCCGAACTTCAGGGTCACGCCCAGGCCGGCGCACCGCTCCTGCAGGATCTCCAGCAGCCGCATCCGCCGCAGGCCGCAGAAGGCGTGCCCGCCCGAGCGGACGACCTGCCCCTTGAAGTGGACGTCGATGGCGTCCCAGCGGGCGAAGCTGGCCGCGATGGCGTCGTGGGTCTGGGGGTCCGCCTCGCGGAAATGCTCGAGGGTCTCGTCGGAGAAGACCACGCCCCACCCCCAGGTCACGTTGGGCGGGTTGCGCTCCACGACGGTGATGTCGGCGGAGGGGTCGGCCTTCTTGAGGAGCAACGAGAAGTAGAGCCCCGCCGGACCGCCGCCCACCACCAGTGTTTTCACGGGCACAGGATAACGTATGATACGGCGTCATGGCCGCCGGCGACCGCGCGTACGCCCGCATCAAGAAGATCTGCCTGTCCCTCCCCGGCACGAAGGAGACGATCACCTGGGGCCAGCCCCACTTCCGGGTGGGGGAGAAGATCTTCTGCGGCTACGGCGAAGAGGACGGCAGGCAGGTCATCGGCTTCAAGCTCGAGCGCCCCCACGCCGACATCCTGACGTCAGGAACGGACGGCCGCTTCTGGCGCGCCCCCTACGTGGGCCAGCACGGCTGGGTCTCCATGGATGCCGCCCGCATCGAAGACTGGGACCAGGTGCGGGCATTCGTCCTGGAGAGCTACCGGCTCATCGCGCCCAAGAAGAACTTGGCGCTGCTGGACGGGCCCGCCAGGCCGGCGCCACGCCCCCGGAAACGCTGACCACCCATCGATACCGGTAATACCCCGGCCGCCTCGAGGCTCCTATGTGGAGACTCCGAGGAGGATCCGTGGGAAAATACCGTGGCGTCGTGGCGGATGTGCTCTTGTGGATCGTTGCCTTGTTCCTTATCTATGTGTTTACCAGGCAGGGGATCTCCAAGTTCTCGGACAGCAGCGGCTGGGCACAGGCGTTTCGCGTCTGGCATTACCCGGTGTGGTTCCGGATCTGTGTCGGCGCCGCGGAAATCGCCGCTGCCTTGCTGCTCCTGACCAGGCGAACGGCTTCGGGCGGGGCCGCGGTGATCATGGTCATCATGATGGGCGCGATGGGCACGCACATCTGGTGGGGTCATCCGGAGCAGATCACCAGTGAAATCCTTCCTCTCACTCTTGCCACGATCGTGGCGATAGGGCGGAGGAGCCACTTCTTCCTGCGCCGCCCGACGGAGACAGCGGCATGAAGGTCACCACGTCCGCAGGCATGAAGGAGCTGGTGGAGAGGGCCCGCGACCCGGCCGTGCCCCTGCAGCAGCAGCACGACGCCTTCGCTCAGCTCGTCGAGCGGACACAGCACCTGGTGTTCGCCGGCGCCCTCTCGTCGCTCCGCAACGTGGAGGACGCCAGGGACGCCGCGCAGGACGCGTTCACGGCCGCCTGGCTGAGTCTGCCCCGGCTCCGGGATGCGTCCGCCTTCCCCGCATGGCTGAAGCGGATCGTATCGACACAGTGTCATCGACGGCTCCGCCGTAGAGCGCTCGACCCTTCGCCCCTGGAAGGGGTCGAGCCGTTCCAGCCCGATGACGCCCTCGCCGAACACCGGCATCTGATCGCCTCGGCCATCGCCGGCCTTCCTGAAGGCGAGCGGCACGTCACGGTCCTCTTCTACTGCCTGGGTTACTCGCAGGAGGAGACGGCGCGGCTCCTGGATCTGAAGCCGGGGACGGTGGGGAAGCGCCTTCACGACGCCCGGGTGAGGATCCGCCGCAGGCTGCCTCCCTTCGTTCGGAGCGCGGCCTTGCCGCTGTCGAGGACCCGCACTTTCATCCAGGACGTTCGGCTCGGCCTCTTCGATGAGCTCCTCGGCGAGTACCGCTTCGAGGATCGCCCGGACCTCGTCGTCTCGATCACCAGGCAAGGGGCATCGCTCGTCAGCGAGGCCGGCGGGCAGCGCCACCTCCTCGTCTCACTCGACCAGGACTCGCTCGTCCCCAGACACTACGATGGCGAAGGCCGCTTCCGCCGCAACCGCCGCGGCAAAGTGACCCACTTCGTCTACTACGAGTTCGGCAAACGCCTGGGGATCGCCCGCAAGACGCGCGATCACGCGAGCGCTCAGACTCCCGTGGTCTTCGCCGACTGACGTTGCGACGCTTTGGCGATGCCGATGAACGCGAGCAGGTCGGCGTTGACTTGATCCTGATCCGTGGCCGTGAGGCCGTGCGGCTTGCCCGGATAATAGATTTCCTTCGCCCCTTTGATGAGTCTGGCCGATTTCTTCGCTGAGTCTTTGACGGGAACGATCTGGTCGTCCTCACCGTGCATGACCAGGGTGGGGACATCGAACTTCTTGAGGTCCTCGGTGAAATCGGTCTCGGAGAATGCCCGGATGCTTTCATAGGCGTTCTTGAGGCCGGCCTGCATGCTCCAGAGCCAGAACTGATCCAGCGTTCCCTGCGAGACCTTGGCGCCGGGCCGGTTGGCCCCATAGAACATCACAGCCAGGTCCTTGTAGAACTGCGAGCGGTCCCTGGCGAGGCTGCTCCGCAGGTTGTCGAACACCTCCATCGGGAGACCCTCCGGATTGGCTGCGGACTTGAGCATGATCGGCGGCACGGCGGCGACGAGGACTGCCTTGGCAACCCGCTTCGTGCCGTGGCGTCCGATGTAGCGCGCGACTTCCCCTCCACCGGTGGAGTGGCCCACAAGCGTGACTTCCTTGAGATCAAGCGCCTCGATGACGGCTGCCAGATCGTCGGCGTATCCGTTCATGTCGTTCCCGGACGAGGCCTGGCTGGACCGGCCGTGGCCGCGCCGGTCGTGCGCAACCACACGGAAACCTTTCTGCGCGAGGAAAAGCATCTGGCCGTCCCAGGCGTCGGAACTCAGCGGCCAGCCGTGCGAAAACGTGACGACCGGGCCAGTGCCCCAGTCTTTGTAGTAGATCGTGGTGCCATCTTTCACTGTAATCGTGCTCATGTGATTTCCTCCCGAATCGAAGTGAACTGCTTCTAGGCCGCGGAGCGGTTGAGCCATTCGTCGAAGCGAGTTGGGCCGACGCGCGGGTTGTCGCCGGGCATGAGCGACTGATCGTTCACTTTCGCGCCGAAGTAGCGCGCGTGAACATCGGCGGCTACCTGTCGTGCGTCGTGTTTCGCGCTCAGGAATCGCCGGGCGAGTTCGTCCAGACGGATCGGTTCGGGCCCGGCCAACTCGACCGTGCCATTGACCGGCTCACCCAACGCGACGCGGTCGAGTGCGGCGGCGACGTCATCGGCCGCGACCGGCCGCATGAGAGCAGGTGTCAGGCGGACCGTGTTGCCGTCGGTGCCCCCATCGGCGATTCTGCCGATGAACTCGAAGAACTGCGTCGCGCGGAGAATTGTGTAGGGCACCGCCCCAGCCTTTATCAATTTCTCCTGAGCCATCTTGGCGCGCATGTAACCGCTGTCGGGCATTCGGTCAGCACCGACGACCGACAGAGCAACGTGATGTTCTACACCTGCGGCCGCTTCTGCGGAAAGGACGTTGCGGGTTGAGGTTGCGAAGAACTTCAGCACCGCTGCGTCTTCAAAGGAAGGCGAGTTGCTGACATCGACGACAACCTGGGTGCCCTTCAGAACTTCGGCGAGTCCCGCACCGGTCAGCGTGTCGACGCCTGAAGCTGGCGATGCCGCCACCGCTTCATGGCCGTGCTCACGAAGCTTGTTCACGAGTTTCGTTCCGATAAGACCACTGCCGCCAATGACGAGGATTTTCATAAGCTGACCTTTCGCTGGGCGCCTGCAACGGGCGAGTGAAGTCCGCGGATCACTCCGCTGGGGCCGCCGAAAAGAGGAACCGAAATGCCGCGCCTGAGGGTGCGGGGTGGAGCTGACCGGGGGTCTTGCAAGCGTTGGTACGCGTCAGAAGATGCTCCACACGCTAACACCATCGCTTGAAAGTGGTCAACGAACGACAACAGCGCCAGCGTGGCGGATTTTTCACCCCGTCCGCGCCCGGAACAGCGCCAGCGACGCCAGGAAGATGCCGGCGCCGAACACGGTCAGCGCGAGCGCCTGGGGCCACAGGATCTCCAGGCCGATCCCCTTGAGCAGGATCCCCCGGATGATGGTCAGGAAGTAGCGCACCGGCATCAAGTAGGTGAGCATCTGGATGGGGGCGGGCATGTTCTCGATGGGGAAGATGAACCCCGACAGCAGCATGTTGGGCGTCACGAAGGCCATGCAGGTCAGCATGGCGGTCTGCTGCGTGAGCGACACGCTGGCGGCGAACAGGCCGATCCCCAGGGTGGTCAGCAGAAACACCCCCGACAGCAGGTAGAGCAGCCCGACGCTGCCGCGCATCGGCACGCCGAACCACCAGTGCCCCAGCGCCAGCACGACCCCGACGTTGATGAACCCCAGCACCGAGTACGGCACCATCTTGCCCAGCAGGAACTCCCAGGAGCGCACGGGAGTAACCAGGATCTGCTCGATGGTGCCGATCTCCTTCTCGCGGGTCACGGCGATGGCGGTCAGCAGCATGGTGCTGATCATCAGGATGAGGCCGATGACGCCGGGGACCATGAAGTGGCTGCTCTCCATCGCCTCGTTGTACCAGACGCGCATCTCGGCCTGCACCGGTGGTCCGGGGCGCCCGGTGAAGGCGTCCGGCGGCAGGCGCCTCACCGCCAGCTGGATCGACTTGGTCATCACGATGGAGGACAGGTGGCCGATGGCCGTGGTCGCCTCGGAGCTGTTGCTGCCGTCCACCACCGCCTGCAGCGTCGTCCGGCGGCCCCCCTCCAGCCGCTCCCCGTAGTCGGGAGGAAAGACGAGCGCCACCACCGCGCGCCCTTCGTCCAGCCAGGGGATCACGGCGTCGGAGCGTTCCTCGCGCCCGACCAGGTCGAAGTAGCCCGACTCCACGACCGACCGGATCATCTCGCGGCTGGCCACCGAGCGATCCAGGTCGGCGATCACCGTGGGGATGTGGCGCACGTCCAGGCTGGCGGCGTAGCCCAGCAGCACCAGCTGCAGCACCGGAGCCACCAGCGTGAGGCGCAGGGCCACCGGGTCGCGGCGCAGCTGCTGGACCTCCTTCACGATGAGCCGGGTGATGCGCGACCCCGTGGCGCTCATCGCACCGCCCTGCGGATGGCCAGCACGCCGATCACGCCGATGGCCGCGGCGTAGATCCCCAGCGCGGTGAAGGCCCCAGACAGCTCGTGGAAGCCGACCCCCTTCTGCAGGGTCCCGCGCAGCACGGCCACGTAATAGCGCGCCGGGTTCAGCAGGGTGACCGCCTGCAGCCAGGCCGGCATGTTGCGGATGGGGAACATGAAGTCGGACAGGTAGAACACCGGCAGCATCGACCCCAGGAAGGCGGCGGTCTGCGCCCCCTGCTGCGTGTGGGTGACCGCCGAGATGAACAGCCCCACCCCCAGCGCGCACACCAGGAACAGCACCGTCCCCGTGAAGAAGACCCACAGGCTGCCGCGCACCGGCACGTCCATCAGGAACCGCCCCGCCGCCAGGGCGATCCAGGCGTTGGCCATGGCCACCAGCGCGTACGGCAGCATCTTGCCGACCAGGATCTCCCAGGCGCGCAGCGGGGTGACGCGCAGCTGGTCGAGCGTGCCGCGGTCCTTCTCGCGCGCGATGGCCAGCGACGTCTGCAGCACGCCCACCATGGTGAGCAGCACCCCGATGAGGCCGGGCACCATGAAGTTGCGGCTCTCCAGCTCGGGGTTGTACAGCACGCGCGGGCGCAGCTCGATGGGCAGCAGATCCCCTTCGGGCTTGACCCCTTCGGCCCGCAGGCGGGCGGCCACCTGGGCCCCGGCGAAGATCTGCACGATGCGCTGCGCCTGCCCCTGGATGATGCTGGCGCGCGACGAGTCGCTGCCGTCCAGCAGCACCTGCACGTGGGTGGCGCGCCGATCGGCCAGGTCGCGGTCGAACCCGTGGGGCACCACCAGCACGGCCGCCACTTCGCCCGCGTCCAGCGCGTGGCGCACTGCCCCGGTGCTCCCCACGCGCTCCGCCAGGCGGAAGTAGTCCGACGACACGAACGACCTGACCAGCGCCCGGCTCCCCTCCGAGTTGTCCCGGTCCCACACCGCCAGGCGGATCTCGTTCACGTCGAAGGAGACGGCGAAGCCGAACAGCAGCAGCAGGGCCACCGGCACCACCAGGCTCATCACCACCGTGCGGCGCTCGCGCATCATCTGGCGGAACTCCTTCACCAGCAGCGCGCGCAGCCGGTTCATGGCTTCAGCTCCGGCGGCGGGTGAGGCGCACGAACACGTCCTCGATGGAAGGGGGGATGGGCCGGGCGTCCACCAGCTGCACACCGGCCCCCTGCAGGTGGGCGCGCAGGGACGGGATGGACGACTCGGCGCTGGCCACCACGGCGTGCACGTCGTTGCCGTAGATGTTGACGTCCATCACCAGAGGGGTCCCTTTCAGGGCGCGGTAGATGTCGTACGGCTCGGGGCCGGCCAGGCTCACCACCTCCGCCTCCATGCGGGTGGCCTTCAGGGTGGCCGGAGTCCCCAGCGCCACCAGCCGCCCCGCGTGGATGAAGCCGATACGGTTGCACCGTTCGGCCTCTTCCATGTAGTGCGTAGTCACGAAGAGGGTGCGCCCCTTTCCTTGCAGCGCGTAGATGAGGTCCCAGATCTCGCGGCGCGACACCGGGTCCACCCCCGCCGTGGGCTCGTCGAGGAACAGCAGCTGCGGATCGTGCGCCATGGCCGTGGCCAGGGCGAGCCGCTGCTTCCAGCCGCCGCTCAGCGTGCCGGCCAGCTGCCCCGCGCGCCCGCTCAGGCCCATCTCGTCGATCACCTCGGCGGCCCGGCGCAGGGCCTCTTTGCGCCCCGGCACGTAGACCCCGGCGAAGAAGACGACGTTCTCGCGCACCGTGAGGTCGTTGTACAGGCCGAACCGCTGGGACATGTAGCCGATGGACTGCTTGACCGCACGCGTCTCTGCCACCACGTCGTGCCCGGCCACCGACGCCCGCCCGGAAGTGGGCGGCAGCAGCCCGCACAGCATCTTGACCACCGTGGTCTTGCCGGCGCCGTTGGGCCCCAGGAAGCCGAAGATCTCCCCGGACTCGACTTCGAGGTCCAGCTCGTTCACCGCCACCAGGGCACCGAAGCGCTTCGTGAGCTGCTGCGCCACGATCCCCGCGGTGGCGGTGGTGTTGGTCATGAGGGTGCGGGGGACGGGGCCGCGGCGCCCAGCACCACGTCGGCCGGAAGCCCGGCCTTGAGCGCGCCGTCCTCGTTGGAGACGGCCACCTTCACCCCGTAGACCAGCTGCACCCGGTCTTCCGGGGTCTGCACGTTGCGCGGCGTGAACTCGGCCTCCGCGGAGATGTAGACCACCCTGCCGTCGAACCGGCGGTCGGGCCAGGCGTCCACCTTGACCGCCACCGCCTGCCCCACCTGCGCGCGCCCCTTCTCGATGGTGTCCAGATACACCCACACGTACAGATGGGTGAGGTCGGCCACCGACACGATGGGCGAGCCCGGCCGGGCGTACTCCCCCGCTTCCTGGATCTTCTCGGTGACCGTCCCCTCGAGAGGCGAGCGCACCGTCGTGCGCTCCAGCTCGAGCCGGCGCTGCGCGAGCACCGACTCCAGGCGCGCCACCTCGGCCGCGGCCTGCGCGATCTCCTCGGGACGATTGCCGCGCTGCACCCGCAGGAGCCGCGCCCGCGCCGACGCCAGCCGCGCCCGCGCCACGTCGAGGTCCCGCTGCGCGCGGTCGACCTCTTCCTGGGCGATCACCTGCTGGGCGAAGAGATCCCGCACTCGCCGGACCTGCGCCTCGGCCAGGGTCACCTGCGCCTCCGCCTCGTCCACGTCGCGGGCGGCCGACTCGATCTCCTCCTTGCGGTAGCCGGAGCGCACCAGAGCGAGCCGCGCCCGGGCCTCCGCCAGAGCGCCCTCGGTCTCGGCCAGCGCGTTTTCGTAGGGCCGCGCGTCGATGCGGGCCACCACGTCGCCGGCCTTGACGCGGTCCCCCTGATCCACCGGGCGCTCGAGGATGCGCCCGCTCACCTCGGGGACGACGTCCACCTCCACCGCCTCGATGGTGCCCGAGTAGACGGGCTGACGATCGCGGCGCTCGCCGCAGCCGGGCGAGGCGAAGGCGGCCAGCAGCGCCGGCAGTGCCAGAAGCAGGGATCGTGTGAGGGGCCGGCGGGGCGGGGTCAACCGGATCACTCCGGAGGAGGCATCACGATCCAGAGCAGCAGGTACACCAGAATGCCGGGGAACGCGACGCTGAGAATCGACACCACCACGTACAGGATGCGCACCAGGGTCGGGTCCCAGCCGAGCCACTCCGCGATGCCGCCGCACACACCGGCGATCATGCGGTTCCTTGATTTCCGGAGCGGCTGCTTCATGCGGGTATACTAACACCCGGAGGGCATCGATCATGAGCACGCCGCGCATCGCCATCCTCGTCGAGAACGACTACCAGGACATGGAGGTCTGGGTCCCGCTCTACCGCCTGCGCGAAGAGGGATACGAGACGCTGATCGTGGGCCCGCGCGCCATCGCCTACGCGTCGAAACACGGCTATCCCATCAAGGCCGAGGCCGCGGCGTCGGAGGTGCGCGCCGACTCTCTGGCCGGCATCGTCATCCCCGGCGGCTGGGCCCCCGACCGGCTGCGCCAGGACCCCGGCGTGCTGAAGCTGGTGAAGGAGCTGGATCATGCGGGGCGCACGATCGCCTGCATCTGCCACGGAGGCTGGGTGCTCGCCTCGGCCGGCGTGGCGCGCGGCCGCAAGCTCACCTGCTACGTGGCCATCCGCGACGACATGGTCAACGCCGGCGCCACCGTAGTGGACGAGGAGGTCGTGCGCGACCGCAACCTGATCACATCGCGCAAGCCCGACGACCTGCCCGCCTTCTGCCGCGAGATGCTCAAGGCGCTGCGGGAGCAGCGGGGGTGACGGAGCGCCGCGACTGGCCGGTGCGCGTCTATCGGCTGGGGCAAGAGCCGTCCGATGACATTTCGGCCGAGACCACACCCGAGCAGAGGCTGGCAATGATGTGGCCGCTGGCGCTGGAAGCATGGTCCCTGACGGGCAAGCCCCTGCCCGACTACGATCGAGGCTCGACACCCGTGCGGATCCTGCGACCGTGAACGACGACTTCAGCGAGCTGCTGCGCACGCTGCTGAGCACGGGGGCGCGCTTCCTGGTCGTGGGTGCGCATGCCATGGCCGTGCACGGCGTGCCGCGCGCCACAGGGGATCTCGATGTATGGATAGCCACCGATAGCGACAACGTCGAGAAAATCTGGCGGGCGCTGGTCGACTTCGGAGCCCCCGTGGATGCGATGGGTGTGTCGCGCCAGGATCTCGAGACGCCGGGGACGGTGGTTCAGATCGGGGTCCCTCCCCGGCGCATCGATCTGATGACCCGGCTCACCGGCCTCGATTTCGAGAAGGCCTGGCCGAACCGGGTGACGCACCGCATCGGCCGGGACGACGTCCCCTTCCTGGGGCGCGACGACCTCATGGCCAACAAGCGCGCCACCGGCCGACTCAAGGATCTCGCCGACCTGGAGATCCTCGAGCGGGGGTGACTTCGATTTCCGCCGGCTGACCAGCGGCCTTCCACGGAGGCTGGACCTCGGGGCGGACATGGTACCTGCCCGGAGGGAGCGCGCCGGCCCTGATGTCCACCCCCATCGCGCGGCACCCCGCCGTCTCCTCCACGTAGACAGGCCTGGCGTCGAGACGCAGACGGATCGGCCCTTCCAGGAGCGTCGAGCCCGAAGGAGCGGGGCTCGGCCTGGAGCGGGCGCCGGCCCCGTCGATGCAGGCAATCCAGGTGAGCCTCCCCTTCTCGCCCTCGCGAATGGTCCCGGCCGGCCTGACGAACAGGTCCGTGTCCGCATCTCCCTGCCACAGGTCGAGCCCCGGACCGCCCCAGAGGAAGATCCTCCCCTCCCGGCGGGGCGAGCCGACCCGCAGCTTTCCCCAGAAGGTCCCCATACTTCCGGCCATCTCATCGCGTGCCGCGACGACGATCTCGTGCTCCCCTTCCGGCACCTCGCACACCGTCTCGACCCCGATTCGCCTTGACGCCGCCGCGCCGGGGGGATCCTCGAACGGGATGCTCCGCGTGAAGCTGCACTGCAGCTCGCTGTTGGAGATAATCCCTCCCCGGATCTGCACCAGGCCCGCCCTGTCGGATCTCACGGCGCGGACCACCATCAGGTCCGAGGCCCGGACCGATGCCTTGAGAAGGACGCGGCGTTTCCCGCGCCGGCCTTCCCCCATCCCGTAGCCATGCGCCTCGATCTTCAGGTCACGTTTCAGGCCGGGAGTGGCGAGCGCCGCCAGGATCTCACTCTCGGACGCTTCTTCGGGGGTCTGCAGCGTGAAGGACTGCCGATGACGGACCTTCACACCGGAGCGCCGGACCGTGAGACTCACGACGTGGTCACCCGACCGCATCGCTTCATCGGGACGGAACGCGACCACGTAGTGGCAGCTCATGTCCTGCGCGGCCTGGCGGAACGACACCTGCTGGTCCTTCATGAGAATGCTGTTGCTGCCGCCGGTGGCGAGGGCCACGTGGGCCTGCAATCCGCCGGCCGAGTGTCGGGACGGGCTGGTGGCTACCGAGCCCATTCCGCCTGCGTGAACCGGATAGAACGAGACACCGGCCAGGTTCGCCTTCCGGACCAGATCGTCCAGCTCGGGCTGGACGGTCAGCATCGTGGATGGCCGTCCCAGCATGCCGATGCCGCAGGCCTCGTAGTAGGGCAGCCCTGGATCGTCCCGCAGCGTCTCGGTGAAGAGGATCATCGCCTTGCGGCCAGGGAGCCCGGCAAGTGCGGGCATCGCGCCGGCCAGCAGCGCGAGCGACGACGCCACTTCCCGCTCGGAGATCCTGGCTTCCGACTTGCACTCCAGCTCCAAGGCGCCGAGACCCCCGGAAGAACGGGGCCCCCTCATCATGAAGGCACCAGCCTGGCTTCTGCGTCCCGATTCGATGATGAGCCTCTCGATGGTGTTCTCTTCCGTGAGCGCCAGGGTGTCGGTCATGCTCCGGTCCTCGCGCAGCGCCGCCAGCTTGTCCCGCAGGAACGCGCGGTCGCTCGTGAAGCCGTTCACGACGTAGAGTCCCCGCATCAGGGCCAGGACCATCACGCTGTCGCCCGGCGCCATCCCGTCGCTCACGAACCGCTCGGCGGCCTGGATGGCGTCACGGCGCGACACGACCATCAGATGCGAGAAATCGAACACCAGCACGAACTGGCGCGGCTCCGGCGGTGTGTCGGACGGCGCCCCCGCTCCGCCGGCGCCGGCGCACTTTTCCTCGAGCGAGTGGATCGGGACTCGGACGTTGTCCACCAGCAGGTCGAAGTCCTCGAGACGCAGCCCGGTGATCGGACTCCCCTTCTTGTCGGTCACCACGGTGTCCAGCAGGATGAGCCGCACATCCACGCGAGTGGGGGGCGACTGAGAGAAGGCGAGCGCGATGGCGGCGGTCGCGAAGCCGCCGGCCAGGATGGCTCTTCGGAGGACAGGCAGACCTGGGATCATGACCTGGACTGGAGCCGGCGTCTCCCTGGGCAGGAGCCTCATGATACACGAAGCCGTGCACGGATAGACTCAACGACGCATGTATACTTTCGAAGTGACCAAGGACATCCGCAACGGCCTGGCAGGCGCTCTCGTCGCCGGGCTGGCAGTTCTGTTCTCGCCCAGCCTCTTCTCGGAGGTTCCGGGAGAATCGGGGCAACGATGGCTCAGCTTTCCATCGAATTTCGGCAGCCTCGTTCTCCCCGTTCCATCGGAGTGGACGCAGTACTCGGATGATCGACACTATTTCGCGCAGTTCCGGCGCACGGATGGCAAGGGCCTCGTTCGACTCTCCCTGATAAACGACCCCACGGATGGCTTCACGCTTGGACAGCTCGAGCGCGGCTTCGGTGCTGCCTTATGGGGTGCTCAGGAGCTCGCGGAGCGTGGCACCCTGTCGAAGGAGAAGCTGAAAGGACCGGGGAACCAGGGCTTCTACCTTTTCTACAAGCGTCGCGAGCCCGATCCCAAGGGGTTTTCGCATCGTGCGCAGGGGGCGGTTCTCATCTCCGGTCTCTCCCTGAATTTCATGGCCGACTACGAGGCGGATGCAGATAGATTCGTCGAGTCGATCGTCGAACTCGTCCGGAGCGCCAGATTGAGGTCGGTGACCGAGAGGCAGCTCGTCCTCCCTGGCGCCGGGTGGCATGTAAGCATCGACGTCACCGGTCTATCGGTCTCCGAGTCGTCCGCAGGACGGCTTCTCGCCACGGATCCGCGCACGGATCTGATCCTGTCGGCCTTCGTGGAACAGGTGGAGCAGTCACCGACGTCCGAGACCTGCAGGGACAAGTACGTGGGGAAGCTCGGTCAGAGCCCTTTGCATGTGGTCGAGCCACTTTTTTCGCGCTACGGCGAGTTCGAGCTCTACGAATACCTCGTGGAAAACCATGGCGGACAGACCATCAACCAGAAGCACATCCATGGGTATCTGGCACACGAGTCCTCCTGTATAGAGATTCACGTGTCCCAGGTAGGGTTTCGGCCGAAGAAATATCAAGCCATGCTCGAACAGCTGGCCCGGGCTGTCATCCTGCCTGCTAAGAACTGACCGCCTGCTCCACCTCCAGCACCGCGGCCCCCGCCACGGCGTCCTCATCGAGGGCGCGCAGCGCCTCGTTGGCCTGCTCAAGCGGGTAGACCTGCACGCGGGTGCGCACCGGCAGCCGCGCGGCCTCTTCCAGGAACGCGCGGCCGTCCTCCCGGGTGTTGTTGGCCACCGAGCGCACAACGCGCTCGCCATAGAGCAGCGCGTAGTCCATCGAGGGGATGGGGCTCATGTGGATGCCCCCCAGCGCCAGCGTCCCTCCCTTGTCCAGCGCTGCCAGGGCCGCGGGGACCAGCTCTCCGGCCGGAGCGAACATGACGGCCGCGTCCAGAAGGACCGGAGGCTTCTCGCCGGCGTTCCCCACCCACGCCGCCCCCAGCTCGGCCGCCAGTGCCTGGTGTCGCGTCCGGTCGCGCGTGCACACGTAGACGTCGGCGCCGCGGCCGCGCGCGATCTGGATGGCCACGTGCCCGGCGGCCCCGAAGCCGTAGATGCCGAGGCGCGCCCCGGACCAGCGGCCGTCCAGGCCGCACAGGCGCAGCGCCCGGTACCCGATGATCCCGGCGCACAGCAGCGGCGCGGCCTGGGTGTCGTCGAACGATGCCGGAATCGGATACGTGAAGGCCGCGGGCACCTTGATGAGCTGCGCGAAGCCACCGTGCACGGTCCACCCGGTGAAGTCGGGGCGGTCGCAGAGGTTCTCGCGGCCGCTGGCACAGAAGCGGCACACGCCATCGGTGCGGTGCAGCCAGGCCACCCCCACGCGATCACCCGGCGCAAACCCGCCGACGCCGCGCCCGGCCGCCACCACCTCGCCCACCACCTGGTGCCCCGGGATCACCGGAACGAGACGCAGGGGGAGCTCCCCTTTCACGATATGCAGGTCGGTGCGGCACACGCCGCAGGCGCGCACGCGGATCAGAAGTTCGTCGGCGCCGGGGATGGGATCATCCACGTCGGCAAGGCGCAGGGGGCGCGACGCCACGGGGCCGGCCCGCTCCAGCAGACAGGCCTTCATGCGGCGCCCGTGTATCGCTCCTGGATGCGTGCCAGGATGCGCCCGCGGCTCACATCCGCGGGCAAGGATGCATCCTGCTCCACGATCCGGGCTGCCTCGGCCAGATCGTCATCCTTGATCCCGTCGCGGAACCAGGCCGAGTAATCCCCGTGCTGCAGGTGGTGCAGCCAGGTCTCGTCGTCCACCCCTTCGGCCAGCTGTGAGAAGACCTGCAGGTTCTGCGCCCGCAGCTTGAGCCGGCCATCCCGGCCGCGGAAGAAAAAGGATCGATCGGGAGGCAGCTCCCCTTCCATGTACTTCCGGTGATGGCGCTTACGCTCCATGCGGGCAGGCACGCTCTTCATCCAGAATGGAGAGCTGCCGCGCCGCCACCACCAGCCGATCGCTTCTCCCGGTTTCAGAGGATCCTTGGGAACGCGGGGGGCGCGCTTGCCCACCGCCTTCGCGAACATGGCGAGCGTGGAGCCGGGCTCGCTGCCGATGGCCAGCACCAGGTCGATCATGGTCAAGGCGGCCGGGGAGATCTTGTCGGGGTGCACCGTGATCATCAGGGTGCCGCCGAGGCGCTGCGGCAGGGCGTTGGGCGCCGGGCCACGCTCGGCGGGGATCATGTGATGCGTCTCGTCGATCACCAGCCAGTGCGGCCGGCCGGCGCGCGCCCTCAGCTCGAGGAGCGTGGAGATCAGGGCCTCGAAGAACGCCGGGCGGTGCGGCAGGGCGATCCCCAGCATGTTGGCGACCGCGTTGTCCATCGGATTCTCCAGCACCTGAAGCACTTCTTCCACCGACACCGGCGTCCGCGGCCCGCCCAGGACGATGGCCCCCTCGAAGTCCTGGTAGTCCCCTTCCGGATCGGTGATGACGTACTGGTATTTCTTGCGCCCCACCCGCTCGAGGAAACTCGTGGCGATGGTGGACTTGCCTCCCCCCGAGGTGCCGGCCAGCAGGATGCTCACGCCATAAGGGGGCACCCTGACCTCGGCGCCGTCGCCGGCATGCCCCAGCAGGATCTCGTGGCGGGTCAGCCGGGGGGCGATCGAGGCCAGGTCGTCCGCGAGGAGCTGCTCGCAAAGCTCGGCCACGCCATCGCCGTGATCTCCCTGGGTGACGAGATCCGCTTTCTCCTTGAGGATCGGCAGCGCGTTGGAGACCGCCACCGCCACTTCGCACACCTCGAGAAAGGCGTGGTCGTTCTCGGCGTCTCCCACCCCCACGGCGTTGTGCGGCGACAGCTTCATGCGGTCCAGGGCCGCCACCAGCCCGGTGGCCTTGTTGATCCCCGAGGGCAGGACCATCACGGCTCCCTTGTTGAAGATGAGGTGCAGCTCGAGCCCCAGGTCCCGGATGGCTTGCAGGACCACGGTTTCGTGCGGCTCCCAGGTGGCCACGATGGAGCGGCCCACCGCGATGGGGGCGGCGCCGGCGCGACGCAGTGTCTCGATGAAGATCGCCGGGGGCGGGGACCCCAGCAGGATCGACTCGCGGGTCGACGGGTCGTACACCAGAGCGCCGTTTTCGGCCACCACCGCGTCGAACAGGTCGACCTGGGGGAACAGTCCGATCAGCTCGTCCAGGATCCGTCCCGTCACCAGAACCAGGCGGCGCCCGGAGTCCTTGACCCGCTCGAGAGCCGCCACGGTGTGGTCCGCGACACGGCTGTCGTGCGCGAGCGTGCCGTCGTAATCGCACGCCAGGACGTGATAGCGCATGCGAGAGAATAGTGGATCGCCGGGCTGGACGCCTATTTCAGACTACTGAGTCAGGTGACGATGGCGTGATCAGCCGCCGTACGTTCCGCCCGAGAGGTGCGTCCTGACCTCCCACAGCTCGGGGAAGCAGCGCTTGTCCAGCGTCCTCGTCAGGTAACCGACCCCCTCGCTGCCGCCGGTGCCGGGCTTGCGGCCGATCATGCGCTCCACCATGCGCACGTGGTGATAGCGCCAGAGCTGGAAGTTCTCGTCGTACTCGATCATGGCCTCGCACAGCTGGAACAGGTCGTCGTGATCCTCATGGCGGTCGTAGATGATCTTGAGCCCCGCCACCCACGCCGCGGCCACCGCCTCGGGGTCTCCGCCTTCGGGGAAGGCGAACCCGCGCCGGCGCAGCAGGCCGTCGAAGGCGTCGCGCAGGGTGGGGCCCTCCAGCCGGGCCCTCAGGATTGCGCGGGCCGTCTCGGTGAGCATCGGCATCGCCAGGTACGACGGGTCCTTCATTCCCGACAGGAACTCCAGCTCGCGGAACTGCACCGACTGGAATCCGCTGGCCGGGTTGAGCAGGTCGCGGAACTGGTTGAACTCGCTGGGGGTCATCGTCTCCAGCACGGCGACCTGCTGCAGCAGCACCCGCTGGATCTCGATGAGCCGCCGGTAGAGGCGCGTGGCCCGGCGGACCCGATCGGCCCCGAGCTCCTCCACGATCGCCTCGGCTTCGTGGATCATCTCGCGGAACCACAGCTCGTAGACCTGGTGGATGATGATGAACAGCATCTCGTCGTGGTGCGGCGGCTGGGAGAGGCGCTGCTGCAGGCCCAGCAGCTCGCTCACCTTGAGGTAGTCGTTGTAGCTGGACGCGCGCGGCGGCATGGTCAGCGCCCCTCCACGATGGCGGCCATCTCGGCGATGGTAGCGTCACACTCTTCGTCGGTGATGTAGAAGTGGGGCGCCACCCGCACGCCGGCCCCCGGGCGGTGGTCGACCAGGAACTTGCGTCGGATCAGCTCGTCGCACACACGCCTGCCTTCGGGCACGTCGATCACCACGCTGCCGCCGCGCCTGGCGGGATCCAGGGGGCTGTTCACGCGGAACCCGCGCGCGCGGGCCGCCTCGATCATGCGGGCCGTCTGCCGCATCGACTTCTCGCGGATGCGCGGCACGCCGATCTCCTCGATGATCTCGTAGCCGGGCAGGCACTGGTACAGCGGAGCCACGGCCGGCGTGCCGTGCATCCAGCGCATGATCCCCTGGGCGTAGTCGATGGGGCCGATCTTGAAGTCGAACGGATGCGCGTGCGCGGCCCATCCGGTGATGGCCGGCTCGAAGCGGTCGATCAGGTCGGGCCGCACGTACAGGTACCCGGCCCCCGGCCCTCCCAGCAGCCACTTCACCGAGCCCCCCACCGCGGCGTGCACGCCCAGGTCGGCCAGCGAGAACGGAACCGTGCCGGCGGACTGGTAGCAGTCGAGCACCACGAACGCTCCCACGCGCTCGGCCTTCTCCACCACCGCCTTCACGTCCTGGATGTACGCGCTGCGGAAGAGCACGTGCGAGATGGGGACCACCAGGGTGGTCTCGTCGATGGCGTCCACCAGCTTGCCGGTGTCCACCGTGATGCCGTCGTCGGAGGCCACCATGTGGATGCGGGCCCCGTGGCGCCGCTGCGCCTCCCAGACGTACATGACCGACGGGAAGTTCATGTCGGTGTAGACGACCTTGTTGCGCGGGCCGGAGAAGCCGAAGCACGAGGCGATGATCGACTCGGCCACCGACACGTTCTGGTGCATGGTGATGGTGCTCGGCGCGCCCCCCAGGATGCGGGCCAGAAGGTCCCCCACGCGCCGCGGCATCCCCCACCAGCCGTCCTCCCAGGCCTGGATCCCCCGCTCGTTCCACAGGTCGGTGAACTCGCGCAGGCGGTCGGGGACGCCGCGCGGCATGGCCCCCAGCGAGTGGGAGATCATGTAGGTGTAGCGCTCGAGGATGGGGAACCGGTCGCGCCACGCCAGCATCGGGTCGCCCACCGGCTTCACCACCTGGCCAGCGATTCGATGGCGGCCATCACGTCGGCCTCCTGCGGCAGGATGACGTCCTCCAGGCCCGGCTCGTACGCCACCCACGTGTCCTTGGCCCCCACGCGCCGCACCGGGGCGTCGAGATGCTCGAACAGCTCATCGCCGATGCGCGCCGCAATCTCGGCCCCGTAGCCGAACGACCTCGTGTCCTCGTGAACCACCAGGGCCCGGCTGGTGCGGGCCACCGAGGACGCGATCGCCTCCCAGTCGTACGGGGCCAGCGAGCGCAGATCGATCACCTCCACGCTCAGGCCGTGCTCCTCCTCGGCGCGGGCGGCGGCCCGGCGGCTGCGCTCCACCAGCGCTCCGTAGGTGATCAGGGTCATGTCGTCCCCCGGGCGCACCACCGCCGCCTTGCCGAACGGGATCATGTGGTCAGGCCCCGGGTAGATCCCCTTGTTGTAGGTCTGCCGGTACAGGTGCTTGTGCTCGAGGAAGATCACCGGGTCGTCGCAGCGGATCGCGGTGCGCAGCAGGCCGTTGGCGTCCACGGCGTTGGAGGGCATCACCACGCGCAGCCCCGGCAGGTGCGTGAAGAGCACCTCGCCCGACTGGCTGTGATAGATGGAGCCGCCCGCCAGGTAGCCGCCGATCGGCACCCGCACCACCACGGGGCACGAGAACGCCCCGTTGGATCGCCACCGCATCAGCGCCATCTCGTTGCGCAGCTGCATGTACGCGGGCCAGATGTAGTCGAAGAACTGGATCTCCACCACCGGCTTGAGACCGCGCGTCGCCATGCCGATGGCCCGCCCGACGATGTTGGCCTCGGCCAGCGGAGAGTTGAACACCCGCTTCGACCCGTAGGCCCGCTGCAGGCCCCAGGTCACCTTGAAGACGCCCCCCTTCCCCTTGACCTCCGCGAGGCTCTCCTCCTCGGTGCAGTCGGCCACGTCCTCTCCGAAGACCACGATGTTCTCGTCGCGGGCCATCTCGTCCTTCATGCACGCGTTGAGCAGATCGACCATGGTCCCCGGCTCCTTCTTCGCGTCCTGGGGCGGGCGCGGCGGGGCATCGAAGCGCGCCGAGACCGGGTCGACGTCGACCGAGTACAGGTGCTCGTAGATCGAGGCGGGGGAAGGGTGCGGCTCGGCCAGCGCCGCGTCGGCCGCCTCGTTCACCTCGCGATCCACGTCGGCGCGCACGGCGGCCAGGAACTCTTCGTCCGCCTGTCCCGCTTCCACCAGGCGCGCGGCCATCCGGGTGATGGGGTCGCGGCGCGCCTCGTCGGCGCGCTCGGCCTCGGGCCTGTAGGCCCGCTCGTCGTCGGACTGCGAGTGCGAGTAGGGCCTCACCACGTGCGCGTGCACCAGCACCGGGCCGGACTGCCGGCCGCGCAAGGCGTCGACCACGCGGCGCATGACCTCGAGCGAAGCGACCGGGTCGGTGCCGTCCACCTCTTCGATGGTCAGGTTGGGAACCGAGGCCAGGGCGGCGCTGATGCTGCCTCCGGGGGTCTGCACCTTCACCGGCACCGAGATGGCGTAGCCGTTGTCCTCGATCAGGAAGATGACCGGCAGCTTCTGCACGCAGGCGGTCATCAGGGCTTCGTAGAACTCTCCCTCGGCGACGGCGCCGTCGCCGCCGGAGACCATCACGATCTCGTCGGCCGCCCCGCGGCGCAGGCCCCCTTCGGCGCACCCCACCGCCTGCAGGAACTGCGTCCCGGTGGGGCTCGACTGGGAGACGATGTTGAGCGCCTTGTGCCCCCAGTGCGCCGGCATCTGCCTCGCTCCCGAGTTGGGATCGGCGGCCGCCCCCACCCCCTGCATGAACATCTCCTTGGGGGTCATGCCCAGCTGCAGGCACAGGGCGCGGTCGCGGTAGTAGGGATAGAACCAGTCGTGCCCCGCCTTCAGCGCCATCCCTGCGGCCACCAGGATCGCCTCGTGCCCCGCGCCGCTGATCTGGAAGAAGTACTTGTTCTGGCGCTTGAGCTGGAGCTCCTTGTCGTCGATGCGCCGCGACAGGTACATGGTGCGGTAGATGCGCACCAGCGTGTCGCGGTCCAGGCTGGTGAGACGTGACGCGGTGGGCTGGCCTCCCGCGCGCGGCTTCATGCGTTCCCCTGATGCATGGCGTACACCCCCATGGAGACGTCGGCCTCGGACGCCGCCGGCGAGGCGCCCGGCGCGTGCGCCGCCAGCGCCGCTTCTGCGGCCTTCTCGATCTCTTCGGTCACCTGATCCTCGATGCGCGTCAGCGTGGCGGCGGGGACGCCGCGCGTCGTGGTGAGCCAGGTCTCGTACATGCCGATGGGGTCGCGCTTGCCCCAGCGGGCGAACTCCTCGGCCGGGAAAAGGGCACGCGCCTCCGCCTCGTCGTGCGTGGCGTGCCCTCCCATGCGGAAGGTCTTCGCCGTCAGGATGACGGGGCCCTTGCCTTCGCGGCAGCGCGAGACGGCGTCCTTCGAGGCCGCGTGTACGTCCAGCACGTTGTTGCCGTCGCACGAGATGGCATCCACGCCGTAGCCGGCGGCCATCCGGTCGCACGCGGCCCGCGCGTGGGCGGTCGCCTTCGTCCCCAGAGCCACCTGGTTATCCTGAAGGACCACCACCAGCGGCACCTGCAGCACCGCCGCCAGGTTCATCCCTTCGTGGAACTCGGCGGTCCATCGGGCGCCGTCTCCCACCCAGGTCATGGCCACGTGCCGCTCGTTCTTCATCTTGAAGGAGAGCGCCAGGCCGGCGAACACCGGCATCAGGGAGGCCACGAACGAGGTGGGCGGGATGATCCCCTTGTCGGGAGCCCCCGTGTGCAGATCGCGTCCCCGGGTCAGGGTGTCGGGGGTCCCCAGGTAGGCCTTCAGCATGTCGACCACGGGCATCCCCATCTCGTGGCACGCCCCCGCGTTGCGGATCATGGGCCCCACCATGTCGCCGCGATCGAGCGCGTGCACGTTGCCCACCGTGACCGCCTCCTCGCCCGTCCCCAGCCAGGCCTTGGAGATCACCCCCTGACGAACCCAGCGCTTCAGGGCGATGTCGTGCAGGCGGTTGCGCAGCATCCCTTCATACAGGCGCAGCAGCACCGGCTCGGCCGGCAGCGACGCGGGGAGCTTCGCATGGAACTCCGCCATGGCCTCCGGGTCGGGGGTCCAGTGATGGTACTCGGGCGGATCGAAGGCTGGATAGCGTCGCATGGCGGCAGAACGTGAGTCTACCGTCGTCCGACGCGGGGCGTCAACGCGCGGAGGCGTGGACGTACACGTCCACGGTCAGGCCCA
This sequence comes from Candidatus Polarisedimenticolia bacterium, assembly GCA_050747525.1. Classification (GTDB taxonomy): domain Bacteria; phylum Acidobacteriota; class Polarisedimenticolia; order JACPZX01; family DASXTC01; genus JBOGOC01. The sequence continues at coordinate 50,324 of JBOGOC010000004.1, forward strand.
CCTTGTCCTTCACCTTGTTCACGAAGATGGAGGGGTCGGGGATCTTGTACTCGGCCAGGCTCACCACGACGTCGCCGTTCACGCGGTAGCCCTCCTGCTGGCGGTAGACCGTGGCGGGGAGCGTGATTTGATGGGTGACCCCGCGGATGGTGAGGTCTCCGGGGATGTTCAGGACCGCTTCCTTCACCGACCCGTTGGGGAGGCGGGTGATGGACACCGTCTCGGGGGCGGCGGTGGAAACGAACTTGATGGTCGGGTGCTGCTGCACGGCCATCACCTCCCTCATGTCCTTGTCGCGGCGGCCGTTGCCGGTCTGCATGGTGGCTGTCTTGACCTCGATGGAGATCCGGCCGTCCACGAAGGGGTCGCCGCTGTCGGAGGTGACGGTTCCGGTGACGTCCTTCGCGTGCCCCTCAACCACGTGCCAGGTGGTGTCGAGCAGGAAGCGCACTTCGCTGCGCGATGCATCCACCTCCATGTGCGGCAGCGGGACTGCCTGCGGACGCGGCGGCGCGGGCGTCTGGGCCGCCCATGCCGCGCTCACCACCGCCCACACCACCAGCGCGAGGGCTCGTCTCATCGTTCCACCAGCTCGCGCACCAGGCGCGTCACGTCGTCTCCGAAAAGGGCCCGTCCCCGGATGATCCCTTTCCGGTCGATCAGGTACGACATCGGGATCTGTTGCACGCCCCAACTCTGCACCACGGGATCCGACATGGCCAGGCCCGACGCCGCCACGGGCCACCGGATGCGGTGCACCTGCAGGAACTGCCGGACCGGGCCGGTCTTCTCGTCCAGGCTGATCCCAAGGATAGTGAACCCGCGGGCGCGATACGAGGCGTAGGCGTTCTTGAGCCCGGGCAGCTCGTCGACGCAGGGCTGGCACCAGGTGGCCCAGAAATCCACCAGCACCACGCGCCCCAGGTGATCCGACAGCCGAGTGGTGCGCCCGTCCAGGAGCGTGATCTCGAAGTCGGGCGCGGGATTCCCCACGGCCATCGTCTCCAGCTCGTGCGCGAAGGCACGGGCCGGGGCCGCCTGCGGGGCGTCGGGGTAGTCTGTGATCACCTTGGTGAAGTGCTCGAGCGCGCGGGCCGGGTCCGACTCGAGCTGGTAGTAGGCCATCCCCAGGCTGTAGTGGGCGGCCGCCAGGGTGGCGGGGTTGGTGGCGGCCTCGATGAGGCGCGTGAAATCGCCGTCGATGCGCGGCAGGGCCCTCTTGTAGGCCACGCGGCGCAGGGAACGATCGGGATGGGTCATGACCCCCGGCCCCCCCGCCTCCGCCCATCGCATGGCCACGACCTGGGCGAACACCTCGGGGAGGCCCGTGGAGTCGGGGATGGTCGTCACCGCCTGGTCCCATGCTTTGAAGAAGCCCGCATGGTCGCCGCGGCTGGCCCTCAGCACGAGCGCCCCCAGAAGAGCGTCGGCCGCGGGCCCGGCCCCTTTGTGCTCGGCTGAGAACGCTTCCAGCTTCTCGGCCCAGATCAGCCGCGGGTCGGGGCCGTCGCCCGGTCCCTTCCAGGCGCGGACATCCTGGGCCGCCTGGGTCTGCATCTGCTTGTATTCCTGAAGCAAGGCCCCGGTCTTGTCGTCCGGGGGCGTCCCGCCCGAGCAGGAGACGAGCGCCAGCGCGCACGCGAAGGGGACTAGACTGGCAGCCATCCTGAACATGCCGCAAGGGTACACCGCGAAAAGGGCCACATCATGATCCTGGTCACGGGAGCCTCGGGGTTGGTGGGCGGGGAGGTGGCCAGGATCCTGGCGGCCGCGGGGGCCCCCTTCCGCGCCGGGTACCGATCCCAGGAGAAGCTGGCCCGCGCACGGGGGGCGGGGCAGGCGGCGGTGGCGGTCGATTTCTCCCGGCCAGGCCTGCTGGCCTCCGCTCTGGAGGGTGTGACCGCGCTCTTCCTGGCTTCGAGCTCGTCACCCGATCAGACCGACCTCGAGATCGCGGTGGTGCGCGCGGCCCGCGCGGCCGGGGTCCCGCGCATCGTGAAGCTCTCGGTCTGGGACGCCCCCGGTGAGGCGTTCACATTCGCCCGTCTGCATCGCCCCGTGGAAGTGGAGATCGAAGCCTCGGGGATGAGCTTCAGGCTGGTGCGCCCCAACGGCTTCATGCAGAACATCACCACCCACATGGCGGACGAGATCCGCGCCCACGGGACGATCTCCCTGCCCGCCGGCGACGCGCGGGTGAGCCACGTGGACGCCCGCGATGTGGCCGCCGTGGCTGCCGCCGCGCTCCTGTCCAGTTCTCCGGAAGCAGGGAGCTGCGACCCGAGCGGGCCCGAAGCGCTCACCTACGGCGACATGGCCGCCGTCCTGGGGCGGGTGGGGAGCCGTCCCATCGCCTACGTGGAACTCGACGAGGCCGCGTATGGCGAGCGCCTGCTGGCCGCCGGAGCTTCGGCCTGGCTGGTGGAGGCGGTGCTCGACCTGACGCGGTACTACCGGAGCGGGCGCGCGGCCCGCGTCACCGCCGTGGTCCGGCAGGCGACGGGGCGCGAGCCCGTGTCGTTCCTGCAGCACGTCAGGGCTTTCCCCGTCACAGCGCCCTCATGAACGCCACCAGGTCCTTCTTCTCCTGAGCCGTCAGCTTCGTCTGCAAGACGAGGTTGAAGAACTCCACGGTGTCGTCCAGCGTCAGCAGCCGGCCGTCGTGGAAGTAGGGCGGCGAGTCCTTGATGCCGCGCAGCGGGAACGTCTTGGTGAGCCCCTCGCGGTCGGCGTAGCGCCCGTTGATCATGCGCGGCGTGTAGAACCTGGCCACCTGCAGGTCGTGCATCGTGCCGTCGGTGTAGTGCGGCGCGGGATGGCAGATCCCGCACTGGGCCTTGCCGAAGAACAGCTCCTGGCCGCGCAGCTCGTTGGGCGTGGCCTTGGCCGGATCCAGCTTGCCGAACACGTTCAGCTTGGGGGCCGGAGGGAACGCGAGCAGCTCCTGGACCTCGGCCATGTCGTGCACCTGCGACCCGCGCTCCAGGATGTTGACCCCCTTCTTGGTCGCCACCACCGGGTCCCCGTCGAAATAGGCGGCGCGCTGCTCGAACTCGGTGAAGTCCTCCACCGAGCGCAGCGCCCGCTGCGATCCGAACAGCGTCTGGACGTTGACTCCCCGCAGGCTGGGGGTGTCGATCCGCCGGCGGAAGTGCTGCGGCCGGATGTCTCCCACCAGATGGGTGGCGGCGTTGGTGTGGCCGTTGGCGTGGCAGTCCAGGCAGGCGACCCCCTGGCTGGGGCGCTCGGATCGGCGATCGCCGGTGGCATTGAACTGCTGCTGCGGGAAGGGGGTGACCAGCAGACGCAGGCCCTCGAGCTGCTTGGGGTTGAGGATGCCGTCGAACAGCTGGAAGAAGTTGTCGAGCGTCACCAGCTGTCCCTGCGACACGTCTCCCAGGTCGGGGCGGGTCGACAGGTAGATGGCGGGCGGGAAAGCCGGCAGGAAGTAATCGGGCAGGTCGAAGTCCAGGTCGAAGCGGGTGAGATCCCTGCGGTCCTGCTGCTTGACCTTGTCGATGTGGAACTGCGGGAAGAGCATTCCCCCTTCCGGGTGATTCGGGTGCGGCAGGGGGAGGAAGCCGGCCGGGAAGACGTCGCGCCGGCGGATCTCGTCGGGGGTCATGGCGCCCAGGTCCTCCCAGCTGCGCAGGCCGCCGGGGAGCTTCGCGCGCACCCCTTCCTGGATCGGCTTGGGGCGATCCGAGAAGGTGACGCCGCGCGCCGGGCGGTCGCTCAGGTCGTACCGCTCTTCCAGCAGGAGCTTCTGGCGCTGCTGGATCTGGGCCTTCTCCCTGGTCATGCGCTGGAACACGGCGTTGAAGTCCTCGAGGCCGCTCACGGGGGCGAAGCTGGTTTCGCCCCGGCGCGGGACGTCGCGTGACTTGTCCTGGGCGATGCCGATCCCCAGGGCCAGCGCCACACCGGTCAGGCAGAGCAACGCACGGATGAAGCCGTGGCCTCTCATGGAATGCCCTCCACCATGGAGCTGTTGGTCGTCATGCGCCGCAGGGCCCAGCGGGGCTCGGCCGCGCGCTCACCAGCTTCCGAAAACTCGAAGATCTTCAGCAGGCCCCCCTCGATGGCCCAGGCGTAGAGCACGCCGTCCACCTCGAGCCGATCGGAGGGGGCCTCCAGAGGTACACGATAGGTGTGGCGCCGGCCCGCGAATTTCGCGACTCCGCTCGATCCAAAGATGTACTTGGCGCCGCGCGGGTCTTTGTATTCGCCTCCCACCAGCATGTAGGAGATCCAGGCGCGGTGATCCCCCACGTGCAGGAACGTGGTGGGCTCGCCGCCGCACAGGGTCGTGGAGAACCTGATGCTGCTGACCACCGTGACCGAGCCCCCCTCCGGCGCCAGCGAGCCGTCGCGGCGGATGGTGGCCGCGCCGCACTCCGACGTGAAGCCGCCCCGGGTCAGGCGCCACTCGTCACCCCCGGCCTCGATGCGGGCCAGCACCTCGCCGGGGGCGCCCTCGAGCGACCGCTCGACGGAGCGTGAGATCTGCATGCTCTTCATGAACCCTTCGGTCAGGTAGTCGCCGCCCACCAGGCGGGGGACGCTCTGCGGGGTGCGCACGGCCGCCAGGATCACCAGGAGCGCCGGGAGCCCTCTCACTTCGCCCCCCCGGCCGCGCCGGCGCGGGGATGTCTGACCACCAGGGCCGAGTTCTTCGAGCCGAAGCCGATGCAGTTGCACACGGCGTTCTCCATGTCCGATCGCCGCGCGGTGTGCGGCACGAAATCCAGATCGAAGCCATCGTCGGGATCGTCCAGGTTGATGGTGGGAGGGATGATGCCATCGCGCATGGCGAGCGCCGTGGCGGCCACGCCCATCGCGCCGCACGCTCCCTGCGGATGCCCGAACATCGACTTGCTGGCCGAGACGGCGGGCCCGTGCCGCATCGAGGAGAACACCTTGCGCACGACCCGGTACTCCACCTGATCGTTGAGCCGCGTCGCGGTGCCGTGCAGGTTCACGTAGCTCACCTCCTCGGCGGTCAGCCCCGCGTCGGCCAGCGCCAGGCCGATCGCCCGGGCCGGCTGCACGGCGTCGGGATTGAGCGCGACGCGGTGATAGGCGTCGCACGTCGAGCCGTACCCGGCCACCTCCGCGTACACCCGCGCCCCGCGGGCCAGAGCATGCTCCCTCTCCTCGATCACCAGCAGCCACGCGCCCTCGCCAATGACGAAGCCGTCGCGCCGGCGATCGAAGGGTCGCGAAGCCTGTCCCGGGCGATCGTTGAACGCCATGGCCACCACCTTCATGCGGCAGAAGCCGGTCATCAGGGCGGGCGTGATGCAGGCTTCGATCCCCCCGGTGAGGACCACGTCCGAGCGCCCGTGCCGCACCATGTCGAACGCGTAGCCGATGGCGTCGGTGGACGACGTGCATCCGGTGGAAACCACGTGGCTCCTCCCCATCATGCCCAACGCGATGGAGATCTCCGAGGAAAGGCTCCCCACGAACGAGTTGGAGATGGAGAACGGGCTGATCCGTCCGTGCTCGCCCGCGAAGTAGTGGTGATACTGCCGCTCGCCGAACTCGATCCCCCCCGCCCCGGATCCGATGATGATGCCCATCTCGCGGCGCAGAGCTACGTGCTCGGGTGCGTCGAGCCCGGCGTCGGCGAGCGCCTCGCGGGTCGCGGCGATCCCCATGGGAGCGGCGCGCGGGGCGCGCTTGAGGTCCGCCGGCTCCATGTACGCGGCGGGATCGAACCCCTTCACCTCGGCGGCCACGCGGCACGGAAGGCCGTTCAGCTCGAACTGGCTGATCACCCCGACCGTGGAGCGTCCCTCGGCCTGCGCCGCCGCGAACGCTTCGCGCCCCACGCCGGCGGGGCTCACCACCCCCATCCCCGTGATGACCACCCGGCGCGCGCTCATGCCCGTATCCCCGCCAGCAGCAGCCTGCCCAGGTAGCCCGGGTTCAGGACGTCGGCGGCAGGCAGGATGTCGCCGGTGGCCCCCAGCATGCGCTCCGCGAGATCCCTTCTCGAAGAGAGCGCGCGCGTGACGCGACGGGCCAGCCACGGCCGCGCGATGGTGATCTGGAGAAGCCGGCACAGCCGCAGCTTGGAGCGGAAGGCCGACGCATGCGCCCTCTCGTAGCGCCGCAGTCCCTCCGGGTCTCCCGGATCGCGCTCCACGACGCTCGCGGCGAGGAGGCGGGCCGACTCGAGAGCGACGAACACCCCCTCGCCCGTGAACGGGTCCACGAAGCCGCTGGCGTCGCCCACCAGCGCGAGCCTCCCGGAGGCCACGCGCGAAGCGGTGCAGGCCAGGGGCCCCAGCCCGCGCACGGGAGAGATGCGCGCCGCCCCCTGCGTGCGCCTGCCCAGCTCGGGATGGCGGGCCAGCGCGCCGTGGAAATACTCCGCGACATGGCCCCGGGCCTGCGCCATGGCGCGCGGCGTGAGCACCATGGTCACGTTGGCCAGGCCGCTGGCGACATCGCGCGCCCCCACGCCGACGTAGCCTCCCTCGAACACGTGCATCTCGCCGCGCTCCCGAAGGTCGCGCACACCCTGCATGTGCGACCAGAGCGCGAACCGGCGCAGGCGCGGGTCGTCGCGTCGCCATCCCAGGGCGCGCCCGAAGGGACCGTGGCGCCCCGAGGCCTCGACCACCAGTCTCGCGCGCACGCGCCCGCGGGTCCCGTCGGGCCAGGTCCCCTCCACCACGCGCGTGCCGTCCCGTTCCAACGTCGTGCCCCGCGCCGTGAACGAAGGCATCCAGCGCGCCCCACTCTCCTCGGCCCGGGCCCTCAGGACATCGTCCAGCTCCCGCCGGGTGAGGCCGTGCCCCTGCTTGCCGAACGGGAACGACGACTCGATGGCGCGCTGCTCGAACGTGATCTTCATGCCGCGCAGCGGGCACGGCCTCAGCTTCGCGATGGCATCGCCCGCGATCGCCTCCAGCTTCTCGACCGAGCCCGGGGTGAGGAAGTCGCCGCAGATCTTGTCCCGGGGAAACGGCGACTTGTCCATCAGGATCACCGAGAGGCCGCGCGCGGTCAGCCCGATGGCGGCCGCGCTCCCCGCGGGGCCTCCGCCGACGATGGCCACGTGTGTCTCGTGATCCATCAGACCCTCGTTTCACCGGGCGCGGCCGCCTGCCACGCCAGCGCCATGCGGGCGGGGCCGGCCGGTCGCACCACGGCGCCATGCATGCCAGCGCGCGCCGCCATGGCACGCAGCTCGCCGCGGCTGTAGGCGCGGCGCACCGACAGCGGTCCGTCGTGCCGCGTGAGGCGGTTGGGCGTCAGGCGCGTGAGGATCCAGACCAGCGTCCACGAGAGCCGGCCGCGCCGCAGGTCGACCGCGATGACGCCGCGCCGCGCGACACGGCGCATCTCGGACAGCGCCTGCAGCATCTCGTCCTCGTCCAGGTGATGAAGGAAGTTGGAGCAGATCACCAGATCGACCGAGCCGTCGCGGCAGGGAAGGCGCGTCGCCTCTCCGCGCAGCAGAGAGAGGCGCGGCGCGGCGTTCCCCAGGTAGCGGCGCGCCTCCGACAGGATGTCGTCCTTGATGTCGAGCGCCTGCGCGTGCAGCTCGACTCCCCGGCCGGCGGCCCACCGGACGAGCGCCGCGGGGATGTCGGCCGATCCGGTGGCCACGTCGAGCAGACTGACGCGCCGTGGCCAGCCGGCCTGCTCCAGCATGCGGGCCACCTCGCGCCGCATGAGCTTGATCCCCCCGAAACGCAGGTTGAACAGTCGCAGGTCGGCCAGATTGGAAACGATCTCGCCGGGATGGTAGGGCCCGACATCCATCAGCTCCGCGGCATGATCGAGGCGAGGCGGCTGGCTCATCAGCACTCCCGCGCGGCCGCGGGCCGGCGCGTCTTGACCGGGTGGAAGGACCTCCCTAAGATGAGCGGATGTTATCAGACGGTCGGGGGCTCCTCCAATCCAACCGCCTGCCTCTCCTGCTCATCTTCTTTCTCTCCGGCGCCAGCGGGCTCATCTACCAGGTCGTGTGGAACCGCGGGCTGGTGCTGGTCTTTGGCTCGACCACCTACGCCACCAGCACCGTGCTCGCCGCTTTCATGGGAGGTCTGGCGGTCGGCAGCCTGGTGGTGGGCCGGCGCGGGGATCGATTCGGCAACCCCCTGCGCGTGTACGCCCTGCTCGAGATGGCCATCGCGGTCCTGTCGGTGCTGGTCCTGTTCGCAATCCCCCTGCTGGTGCCCCTCTACCGGATCATCTCCGGTGGAGGCGAGGCCTCCATGCCGGTCCTCACCATGGCGCGGTTCGTGCTGTCCTGCCTGGTGCTGCTCCCCCCCACGGCCCTGATGGGGGCGACGCTGCCGATCCTCAGCGCCCACCTCGAGCGGCGCGGCGAGGGCGGCGGGGCCGACGCCGGGACCGGAGCGGGTGCGCTCTACGCGGCCAACACCATCGGCGCGGTGGCCGGGACGGCCATGGCCGGCTTCGTGCTGCTGCCGGCTCTGGGGATGATGAAATCGGCGCTGGTGGCCGCGGGCTTCAACCTCGTGGCGAGCGCCGCGGCCCTCAGGCTCGCGCGGCCATCCGGCGCGCGCGAGGGC
>JBOGOC010000005.1:0-16492 GCA_050747525.1 Candidatus Polarisedimenticolia bacterium
CCCACGTGGAGTACGAGTCGGACAAGAGGCACTACGCGCACGTGGACTGCCCGGGCCACGCCGACTACGTGAAGAACATGATCACCGGAGCGGCGCAGATGGACGGCGCGATCCTGGTGGTGTCGGCCGCCGACGGCCCGATGCCGCAGACGCGCGAGCACATCCTGCTGGCGCGCCAGGTGGGCGTGCCGCGCATCGTGGTGTTCATGAACAAGGTGGACATGGTGGACGACCCCGACCTGCTGGAGCTGGTCGAGCTGGAAGTGCGCGAGCTGCTCAAGAGCTACCAGTTCCCGGGCGACGAGATCCCCATCATCAAGGGCTCGGCCCTGCTGGCGGGCCAGTGCGCCTGCGGCAAGGAAGACTGCACCAAGTGCAAGCCCATCCTCGACCTGATCCGCGCCGTGGACGAGTACATCCCCATCCCCGAGCGCGCGCTGGACAAGCCGTTCCTGATGCCGGTGGAGGACATCTTCTCCATCTCGGGGCGCGGCACGGTGGTGACCGGCCGCGTGGAGCAGGGCAAGGTGAAGGTCGGCGAGGAGATCGAGATCGTCGGCATCCGCGAGACGCAGAAGAAGGTGGTCACCGGCGTGGAGATGTTCAAGAAGCTGCTGGACGAGGGGCTGGCCGGCGACAACGTGGGCCTGCTGCTCCGCGGGGTGGAGCGCACCGACGTGGAGCGCGGGCAGGTGGTTGCCAAACCGGCCAGCATCACGCCGCACACCAGGTTCAAGGCGGAGACGTACGTGCTGAAGAAGGAGGAGGGGGGCCGCCACACGCCCTTCTTCACCGGATACAGGCCGCAGTTCTATTTCCGCACCACCGACGTGACGGGTGTCGCGTCGCTGCCCGAGGGCGTGGAGATGGTCATGCCCGGGGACAACCTGTCCATGTCCATCGAGCTGATCACTCCCATCGCCATGGACAAGGGGCTGAGGTTCGCCATCCGTGAGGGCGGCCGCACCGTGGGCGCCGGCACGGTCACAGAGATCCTCGCTTAGGAGCACGGCATGAGGGACATCGTCTTTTTCCAGTGCGGCGACTGCAAGCGCAAGAACTACAGCTCGACCAAGAACAAGCGCAAGCACAACGAGCGGCTCGAGGTGAAGAAGTTCTGCCGGTTCTGCCGGCATCACACCGCTCACAAAGAGGTGAAGTAGGCCGGGTCCGCGTGTTACAGGCCAGTAGCTCAATCGGCTAGAGCACCGGTCTCCAAAACCGGGGGTTGGGGGTTCGAGCCCCTCCTGGCCTGCCAGCGGATCGAAGGGATGAGAAGAAGAGGTTCAAGGTGGCCTTCGACGTCAAGGGACTGTACGGCAACACGGTCACGTTCCTCAAGGAAGTGGTGGCAGAGCTCAAGCGCACCACGTGGCCGAAGTGGATCGAGGTGCGCGGCACCACGACCGTGGTGATCATCGCGGTGTTCATCTTCGCGATGTTCCTCTACCTCGTGGACATCGGCCTCGGATTCGCCTATCAGAGGGTGATAGGGCTCTTCCGATGAAAGAGGGTGAGAGCGTCTTGGAAACCGCCGTCAAGGCAAAGCAGTGGTACATCATCCACACGTACTCGGGCTTCGAGAGCCGCGTGAAGGAATCGCTGCGGCAGCGCGCCGACGCCATGGGCATGGGCGACGCGGTGGGCGACATTCTGATCCCGACCGAAGAGGTGGTGGAGATGAGGGAGGGGAAGAAGATCGTCTCCTCCAAGAAGTTCTTCCCCGGCTACATCCTCGTCAACATGACGATGTCCGACGACGCCTGGCACATGGTGAAGAACACGCCCAAGGTGACCGGCTTCGTCGGCACGGGGATCAAGCCCACCCCGCTCTCGCAGGAAGAAGTGGACCGGATCATCAACCAGGTCACCACCTCGGCGGAGAAACCCAAGCCGAAGTTCGTCTACAAGGAAGGGGAATCGGTGCGCATCGTGGACGGCCCCTTCAGCAACTTCACGGGCACCGTCGAGGAAGTCAACCACGATCGCAACACGCTCAAGATCATGGTGACCATTTTCGGCCGGTCGACCCCGGTCGAGCTGGACTTCCTCCAGGTCGAGAAGATCTGACGAGAGGGCAGGCGTCTCATGGCTAAGAAGGTCACGGGCTTCATCAAGCTGCACATCCCGGCGGGCAAGGCCACCCCGGCCCCTCCCGTGGGCCCCGCGCTCGGTCAGCACGGGCTGAACATCATGGACTTCTGCAAGGCGTTCAACGCCCGCACGTCGAAGGAAGAGGGGATGATCATCCCGGTGGTCGTCACCGTCTACCAGGATCGCAGCTACACGTTCATCACCAAGACGCCGCCCGCGTCGATGCTCCTGAAGAAGGCGGCGGGCCTGGCGAAGGGCTCGGGGGCGCCCAACAAGGACAAGGTCGGCAAGATCACGGGCAAGCAGCTTGAGGACATCGCGAAGCAGAAGATGCCCGATCTCAACTGCTTCGATCTGGAGCAGGCCAAGCTCATCGTGGCGGGCACCGCGCGGAGCATGGGCATCGAAATCGAGGCGTAACCATGGCCAGGCACGGACGCAAGTACACGGAGGCGGCGAAGCAGGTGGAGGATAAACCCTACACCGTGGAGCAGGCCGTCACTCTCGTGAAGAAGATGAAATTCTCCAAGTTCGACGAGACGCTGGAGCTGGCGCTCCTTCTGGGGGTCGATCCCAAGCACGCCGACCAGATGGTGCGCGGCACCGTGGTGCTGCCGCACGGCACCGGCAAGAGCAAGCGGGTGGCGGTCATCGCCTCGGGCGAGAAGCTCAAGGAGGCCGAGACCGCGGGTGCCGACCACGTCGGCGGCAAGGAGCTGGTGGAGCGCATCGCCGGCGGCTGGCTGGAGTTCGAGTCGGTCGTGGCCACCCCCGACATGATGAAGGACGTGGGGCGCCTGGGAAAGGTGCTGGGGCCCAAGGGCCTGATGCCCAACCCCAAGTCGGGCACCGTCACGCAGGACGTCGCCAAGGCCGTGCGGGAGATCAAGGCGGGCAAGCTCGAGTTCCGCGTGGACAAGACGGCCATCATCCACTGCGGAGTGGGGAAGCTCTCGTTCGACGAGAAGAAGCTGGCCGACAACGCGCACGCGCTGCTGTCGGCGGTGATGAAGGCCAAGCCGCCGACCGCCAAGGGGAAGTTCCTGCGATCGGTCTTCATGTCGTCCACCATGGGCCCCAGCGTCCGGATCGACACCGCCGGCGCCGAAGCCATGGGACAGGCCACGAGCTGAGGGAGGAAGCGTGAACCGCGAAGAGCGACAGCAGGAGATAGACGCCTTGCGCGCGGAATTCCTCAAGGGGGCCAACGCCTTCCTGGTGGAGTTCAGCGGCCTCAGGGTCGACCAGGTCAACGACCTCCGCCGCAAGGTGCGCGGAGCCTCCGGTCGCTACCGGGTAGTGAAGAACCGGCTGGCCATCCGCGCCGCCGAGGGGACGCCGCTGGCGGGGCACGCCGCCTTGTTCGACGGCCCCACCGCGGTCGCGCACGGGCCCGACGCCGTGGCCCTCGCCAAGATCCTGGCCGAGTTCCAGAAGAGCAACCCCATCAAGGTGAAGGGGCTGGTGCTGGAAGGGAAGGCGCTGCCCGCCACCTCCCTGGAAGGGATCGTCAATCTGCCGAGCCGGCCCGAGCTCATCTCCCGCTTCGCGGGGATGCTGCGCTCGCCGCTCGTGAAGTTCGTCTTGCTGCTGAAGGCGCCGGTGAGGGATTTCGCCTCGGTCCTGCGCCAGGTGGCCGAGAAGCGCGGGCCGGAAGGTCATGAAGAAACCGCGGCGCCGCCCGCGGCCGAGTGAGTCGTGAACGAGCATCGAGAATCCACACTACGGTCAGGAGGCCAAGGTCATGCCAGCCATCACCAAGAATGACATCAAGCAATACCTGAAAGAAGCGCCGATGCTCGAGATCGCCGAGCTGGTCAAGGAGATCGAGGACGAGTTCGGCGTGTCGGCCGCGGCAGCCATGCCCGTCATGATGGCCGGCGCGGCCGCTGCCCCCGCGGCGGCGGTCGAGGAGAAGACGGAGTTCACCGTCATGCTGACGGACGCCGGTGACAAGAAGATCAACGTCATCAAGGCGGTCCGCGAGGTGACCAGCCTGGGCCTGAAGGAGGCCAAGGACCTGGTCGAGGGCGCGCCCAAGCCGATCAAAGAAGGCGTCAGCAAGGACGAAGCGGCGACCATCAAGAAGAAGTTCGAGGAAGCCGGCGCCAAAGTGGAGATCAAGTAGGTTCGCAAGCGTTCTATCACGGGAGACAGCTCATCCATGCCAGAAGCCACAGTCCTGGGACCACGGGAACGTATCGATTTCAGCAAGATCAGGACGTCCGTCCCCATCCCCAATCTCATCGAGGTCCAGAAGCACTCGTACGAGCGATTCCTGCAGATGTACGTGGCGCCGGGGGACCGGGAGGATGTCGGGCTGCAGGCGGTCTTCAAGTCCTTGTTCCCGATCCACGACTTCCGCGAGACGAGCTCCCTGGAGTTCGTCGAGTACTCCATCGGCAACTGGGAATGCAAGTGCGGCAACCTGGAGGGGATCGAGCGGCTGCGCTGCTCCTGCACCTCCTGCGGCAAGCGGGTCATCGTGTCCAATGCCAAGGCACGCACCATCGTGTGCCCCGAGTGCGGCACGGCCAACCGCAACAGCGTGGAGATCTGTGATCACTGCGGCGATCCCGTCGCCCTGAAGATCAAGTACGACGTGGGGGAGTGCCAGGAGCGGGGGATGAACTTCACCGTCCCGCTCAAGGTGACCATCCGCCTCGTCGTGTGGGACAAGGACCCGGACACCGGCAGCCGCAGCATCCGTGACATCAAGCAGCAGGAGGTGTACTTCGGCGAGATCCCCATGCTCACCGAAAACGGCACCTTCATCATCAACGGCACCGAGCGGGTCATCGTCAGCCAGCTGCACCGCTCTCCCGGGGTGTTCTTCCAGGCCGAGGAGAACAAGACCCTCTTCACCGCGAAGCTGATCCCCTACCGTGGCTCGTGGGTGGAGTTCGAGTACGACACCAAGAACCTCCTGTACGTGCGCATCGATCGCAAGAGGAAGTTCCTGGGCACCATTTTTCTCCGGGCGCTCGGGATCCAGAGCGACGAGGAGATCCTGCGCACCTTCTACCAGGTGCAGCAGGCGCGCATGGACGGCAAGAAGGTGCTGTGGAAGGTGGGCCCGGGCCTCGTGAACCACAAGGTCAAGTCGGACGTCCTCGATCCGAAGACCGACGACGTCATCGTCCGCAAGGGCAAGCGCGTCACGGCGCAGAGCCTGCAGAAGATGATGAAGGCGAAGGTCACCGAGGTCCCGGTCGACGAGGAGGAGCTGCGCGGCATCTACGCGGTGGCCGACATCGTCAACACCCAGACCGGCGAGGTGGTGGTGGAGACCAACCAGGAGATCACGCCCGACTCACTGGAGGCCATCGCTGCTTCGAGCGTCGCGAGCTTCGAGTTCGTCGTTCCCGAGTTCGACGACATCGGCCCCATCATGGTGTCCACGGTCGAGAAGGATCCGATCAGCGCGGCACGCCGCGAGAAGGACGACACCCGCAAGGACAAGGGGCGCGATCCGCAGCAGGAAGCCCTGCTGGAGATCTACAAGAGAATGCGCCCGGGCGACCCGCCCACCCGTGAGTCGTCCGAGTCGCTCTTCAAGGGGATGTTCGAAGACCCCCGAAGGTACGACATCTCCCGCGTCGGCCGTCTGAAGTTCAACACCAAGCTCGGCACCGACACGAGCCTGGACCAGCGCATCCTCTCGCGTGGAGACTTCGTGCTGGTCATCAAGTACCTTCTCGGGCTGCGCAAGGGAGTCGGCGAGCTGGATGACATCGATCATCTGGGCAACCGGCGCGTGCGGTCCGTGGGCGAGCTCCTGGAGAACCAGTTCCGCATCGGCCTGATCCGTATGGAGCGCGCGATCAAGGAGAAGATGTCGGTCTACCAGGAGATGACCACCGCGATGCCCCATGACCTCATCAACGCCAAGCCGGTCATGGCGGCCATCCAGGAGTTCTTCGGGTCGAGCCAGCTCTCGCAGTTCATGGACCAGACCAACCCCCTGTCCGAGGTCACCCACAAGAGGCGCCTGTCGGCCCTGGGACCGGGCGGTCTGTCCAGGGAGCGGGCCGGGTTCGAGGTGCGCGACGTGCACGCCACGCACTACGGGCGCATCTGCCCGATCGAGACTCCGGAAGGGCCCAACATCGGCCTGATCTCGTCGCTGTCGTGCTACGCGCGCATCAACGAGTTCGGGTTCATCGAGTCACCCTACCGCAAGGTGGCGGACGGCTACGTCAAGGACTACGTGAAGATCCTCAACGCCGGCGGGACCAACTTCACCCTCGGCGAGATCGTCGAGAAGAGCCAGTTCGAGACCGAGAACCGCAAGGCCGTTCGCAAGGGCGAGAAGCCCGCCGAGGTGGAGCCGCACGTCTTCTACCTCTCGGCATGGGAGGAGGACAAGGTCATCATCGCGCAGGCCAACGCGCAGATCGACGACAGCGGGCGGCTGCTCAACGAGCAGGTGCGCGCGCGCCGGGCGGGAGAGTTCAAGCTGGTTCCCCGGGAAGACGTCAACTACATCGACGTGTCGCCGAAGCAGCTGGTGTCGGTGGCCGCGTCGCTGGTCCCCTTCCTGGAGAACGACGACGCAAACCGCGCCCTGATGGGATCCAACATGCAGCGCCAGGCGGTTCCCCTGCTCAAGGCCGAGGCCCCGCTGGTGGGAACCGGCATGGAGGGGATCACGGCCAAGGACTCCGGAGCGGTGGTGGTGTGCCAGCGCCCCGGCATCGTGGATCAGGTGGACTCGCAGCGCATCATCGTGCGCGTCACGGGCGATGGCGATGGCGGCGCGGAGGCGGCCGAGGGCGAGGACTACGGCGCGGACATCTACTCCCTGACGAAGTTCAAGCGCTCGAACCAGAACACCTGCATCAATCAGAAGCCTCTGGTGCGCGGCGGCGACCTCGTGCGCCGCGGGCAGGTGCTGGCCGACGGGCCGTGCACCGACCGGGGCGAGCTGGCTCTGGGACGCAATGTCCTGGTGGCCTTCATGCCCTGGCGCGGATACAACTTCGAGGACGCCATCCTGGTGTCGGAGAAGCTCGTCAAGGACGACTACTTCACCTCGATCCACATCGAGGAGTTCGAGATCGAGGCGCGCGACACCAAGCTGGGCGCCGAGGAGATCACCCGGGACATCCCCAACGTCTCGGAGGAAATGCTCAAGGACCTCGACGAGAGCGGCATCATCCGCATCGGGGCCCACGTGAAGCCGGGCAACATCCTCATCGGCAAGATCACGCCCAAGGGGGAAACCCAGCTCACGCCGGAAGAGAAGCTGCTGCGGGCGATCTTCGGCGAGAAGTCGGGCGACGTTCGCGACGCGTCCCTCACCTGCCCTCCGGGCATCGAGGGGACGGTGGTGGACGTCAACGTCTTCTGCCGCAAGGGGGTGGACAAGGATTCCCGCGCCCAGTCGATCGAGGACGAGCAGGTCGAGCGTATGAGGAAGAACCTGCGCGACGAGGAGCGCATCCTGCGCGAGGAGAGCCGGCGGCGTCTGGCCTCCCTGCTGGACGGCGAGAAGCTCATCGGCGCGCTCAAGGAGTACCGCTCGACCCGTGAGAAGCTGGCCAAGGGGATCAAGCTCACGCGGGACATCCTGATCAAGCTGAGCTACGACGACCTGCGCCGCATCGAGGTGAAGCCCAAGGACGACTCCGTGCTGGACGAGATCAAGGCCATCATCCAGCGCACCGAGCGCAAGGAAGCCATCATCAAGAAAATCTTCGAGGAGAAGCGCGAGCAGCTCAAGAAAGGAGACGAGCTGTCCCCGGGCGTCATCAAGATGGTGAAGGTGTACGTCGCCATGAAGAGGAAGCTCCAGGTGGGCGACAAGATGGCCGGGAGGCACGGCAACAAGGGGGTCATCGCCAGGATTCTCCCCGAAGAGGAGATGCCCTACCTGCCCGACGGCACGCCGGTGGAAATCGTGCTCAATCCCCTGGGGGTGCCTTCCCGTATGAACGTGGGGCAGATCCTGGAGACTCACCTGGGATGGGCCGCCAAGGTGCTGGGGCTGTGGTTCGCGAGCCCGGTATTCGACGGCGCGTCCGAGGAGGAGATCAAGCAGATGCTCGAGAAGGGGACTCTCCCCCGATCGGGCAAGACCCGGCTGCACGACGGCCGCACCGGAGATCCGTTCGACCAGTTGGTGACCGTGGGCTACATCTACATGCTCAAGCTGTCCCACCTGGTGGACGACAAGATCCACGCGCGGAGCATCGGGCCGTACTCGCTCATCACCCAGCAGCCGCTGGGCGGAAAGGCGCAGTTCGGCGGCCAGCGGTTCGGCGAGATGGAGGTGTGGGCGCTGGAGGCCTATGGCGCCGCGCACATCCTGCAGGAGCTGCTCACGGCCAAGTCCGACGACGTCTACGGTCGAACGAAGATCTACGAAGCGCTGGTCAAGGGCGAGACCACCGTCGAGCCCGGGCTGCCCGAGTCCTTCAACGTGCTGGTGCGCGAGCTGCAGAGCCTGTGCCTGGACGTGGAGCTGCGCAGCAGCGGCAAGAAGTCATGAGCCGGGCCGGCGCTGAGGTGATGGTTTTT
The DNA here is from genome assembly GCA_050747525.1 of Candidatus Polarisedimenticolia bacterium. Classification (GTDB taxonomy): domain Bacteria; phylum Acidobacteriota; class Polarisedimenticolia; order JACPZX01; family DASXTC01; genus JBOGOC01. Next base: position 8,617 of record JBOGOC010000005.1, read on the forward strand.
TCGAACGAGGAGGTACCCCGTTGAACAAGAGCTCGCCGTTCTCCGACAAGGCGCGGACGATCAACGACTTCGACAGCATTCGCATCAGCCTCGCCTCGCCCGAGAAGATCCGGTCGTGGTCGTATGGCGAAGTGACGAAGCCCGAGACCATCAACTACCGGACCTTCAAGCCGGAGAGGGATGGCCTGTTCTGCGCCAAGATCTTCGGACCGGTCGTGGACTGGGAATGCCTGTGCGGCAAGTTCAAGCGCATGAAGCACCGCGGCGTGATCTGCGACAAGTGCGGGGTCGAGGTCACGCAGTCCAAGGTGCGGCGCGAGCGCATGGGGCACATAGAGCTGGCGTCTCCGGTCTCCCACGTGTGGTTCTTCAAGGGTCTGCCGAGCCGCATCGGCCACCTGCTGGACATCTCGCTGCGCGACCTGGAGCGGATCCTCTACTTCGAGGCCTACGTCGTCACCGACGTGAAGAACCAGGAAGCCGACCTGACCATCGGGGAGATGCTCACCGAAGAGCGCTACCGGCAGCTGCACGAGGAGTTCGGCCGTGAGGCCTTCACCGCGCGCATGGGCGCGGAGGCCATCAAGGAGCTGCTGCGCAAGGTGGACGTGATCAAGCTGTCGGAGGAGCTTCGCATCCGGATGAAGGAGGAGAAGTCCCTCCAGAAGCGCCTCAAGTTCGCCAAGCGGCTCAAGGTGGTGGAGGCCTTCCGCAAGTCGGGCAACAAGCCGGAGTGGATGATCCTGGACGTCATCCCGGTCATCCCGCCGGAGCTGCGCCCCCTGGTTCCACTGGACGGAGGCCGGTTCGCCACCTCCGACCTCAACGACCTGTACCGGCGCGTCATCAACCGCAACAATCGCCTGAAGAAGCTCCTCGAGCTGCGCGCCCCCGACGTCATCGTGCGCAACGAGAAGAGGATGCTGCAGGAGGCCGTGGACGCCCTGTTCGACAACGGGCGCCGCGGGCGGGTGCTGCGCGGCACGAACAACCGGCCGCTCAAGTCGCTCTCGGACACCCTCAAGGGCAAGCAGGGCCGCTTCCGCCAGAACCTGCTCGGTAAGCGCGTGGACTACTCGGGGCGCTCCGTCATCGTCGTGGGCCCCGAGCTGAAGCTGCACCAGTGCGGGCTTCCCAAGAAGATGGCCCTCGAGCTGTTCAAGCCGTTCATCTACAACAAGCTCGAGCAGGAGGGGTTCGTCTCCACCATCAAGGCCGCCAAGGAGATGGTGGAAGCCCAGCGTCCCGAGGTGTGGGACTTCCTGGAAGAGGTCATCAAGGAGCACCCGGTCCTGCTGAACCGCGCTCCCACGCTGCACCGCCTGGGCATCCAGGCGTTCGAGCCCGTGCTCATCGAGGGGAAGGCCATCAAGATCCACCCGCTGGTCTGCACCGCCTTCAACGCCGACTTCGACGGCGATCAGATGGCCGTGCACATCCCGCTGTCTCCCAAGGCGCAGATCGAGGCGCAGGTGCTGATGCTGTCGACGCAGAACCTGCTCTCGCCGGCCAACGGCGCTCCGGTCGTGGTGCCCACCCAGGACATCGTGCTGGGCGTGTACTACCTGACCAAGGAGAAGCCGCGGGCCCGGGGCGAAGGGCGCGTGTTCGGCGGCATCGATGAGGTGCTGCTGGCCCTGCAGGCCGGCCAGATCGAGCTGCTGGCTCCCATCCGTCTGCGGTACTCCGGCGAGCTGATCGACCTGACCACCGTGCGCGACGATCAGGACGTGATCCGCACGGAGATCCAGTACGTCGAGAGCCAGCTCATCAACACCACGGCAGGGCGCGCCATCTTCAACGACCACCTTCCCGAAGGGGTCCCCTACGTCAACGGGATCCTCAAGAAGAAGGGGCTGGGGCAGCTCGTGCAGTTCTGCTACCTGAAGTTCGGCAACGAGAAGACGGTGCAGATGGTGGACGAGCTGAAGAACCTGGGCTTCCTGTACGCCACGCTGGCCGGCATCTCCATCGGCATCGACGACATGGTGATCCCGTCCACGAAGCCGAAGCTGGTGGAGTCGGCCCAGAAGGAGCAGATCGCCATCCAGCAGCAGTACCTCGACGGCGCCATCACCTCCGGGGAGCGCTACAACAAGGTCATCGCCATCTGGTCCGAGGTCACCGAGAAGATCTCCGACGAGATGTTCAGGGAAATGAAGCGGGCCGACGCCGAAGGCGGGGAGTTCAATCCCATCTTCATGATGGCCGACTCCGGCGCCCGCGGCAGCAAGCAGCAGATGCGTCAGCTCTCGGGGATGCGCGGCCTGATGGCCAAGCCGTCGGGCGAGATCATCGAGACGCCCATCACCGCCAACTTCCGCGAAGGGCTGACCGTGCTGGAGTACTTCATCTCCACGCACGGAGCCCGCAAGGGTCTGGCCGACACGGCGCTCAAGACGGCCGACTCGGGCTACCTCACCCGGCGCCTCGTGGACGTGGCGCAGGACGTCATCATCAGCGAGGATGACTGCGGCACGCTGGGCGGCATCGACGTGTCGGCCATCGTGGAAGGCGGAGAGGTCATCGAGGAGCTGCGCGACCGCATCGTGGGCCGCGTGGCCCTGCTGGACATCCCCGACACCCTGACCGGCGACATCATCGTGCCGGCCAACGAGGAGATCACCGAAGAGCGGGCCCACATGATCCAGATGGCGGGCCACGAGAAGGTGAAGATCCGGTCGGTGCTGACCTGCGAGAGCAAGCGGGGCGCGTGCATCAGGTGCTACGGGCGCAACCTGGCCACCGGCCGCATGGTCGAGCTGGGCGAGGCGGTCGGGGTCATCGCGGCCCAGTCCATCGGCGAGCCGGGAACCCAGCTCACGATGCGCACCTTCCACGTGGGCGGCGTCGGCCAGGTCGAGTCGCAGTCCAACCTGGAGACCAAGAACCACGGGATCCTCCGGTTCGTGAACCTCAACACCGTCCGCAACAAGGCCGGCGACCTGGTGGCCATGAACCGTAACGGCTCCATCGTGGTGCAGGACTCCAAGGGGCGCGAGCTGGAGCGGCAGGCCGTCTCCTACGGCGCCACGATCAAGGTGAACGACGGGCAGGAGGTCGCGCCCGGCGTGCTGCTCGTGGAGTTCGACCCCTTCAACTTCGCCATCCTCACCGAGGCGGGCGGCACGGTGGCCTTCAAGGACATCGCGGAAGGGGTCACCGTCGAGGAGCGCACGGACGACGTGACCGGGTTCTCCCGGCAGTTCATCATCGATTCGCCCGATGAGAAGAAGCAGCCGCAGATCCTCATCCGCGACGCATCGGGACACGCCCAGAAGAAGTACCTGCTCCCCTCCGGCGCCATGCTGATGGTGGCCGACGGGCAGGAGATTCATCCCGGCGACACCCTGGTGAAGATCCCGCGCGAGACCCGCAAGACCAAGGACATCACGGGCGGCTTGCCGCGCGTGGTGGAGCTGTTCGAGGCACGCCGTCCCAAGGAGCCCGCCCGCATCACGGAGATCGATGGCGTCGTGCACTACGGCGAGGTCGCCAAGGGCAAGAGGAAGATCTTCGTGGCCGACGATGCCGAGAAGCGCGAGTACGAGATCCCCAAGGGGGCCCACATCACCGTGCAGGAAGGCGAGCGGGTGAAGGCCGGGGAACCCCTCGTGGACGGTCCCATCGACCCGCACGACATCCTCTCGGTCAAGGGTGAGAGCGAGCTGCAGGCCTACCTGGTGCGCGAGATCCAGGAGGTCTACCGCCTGCAGGGGGTCAACATCAACGACAAGCACATCGAGGTGATCGTCCGCCAGATGATGAGGTGGGTGAAGATCGAGGATGTCGGCGACACCGACTTCATCATCGACGAGCAGGTGGACAAGTTCCGCTTCCACGAGGAGAACCAGCGGGTGCTGACCCGCGGTGGCGAGGCGTCCACGGGACGGCCGCTGCTGCTGGGGATCACCAAGGCCTCGCTGTCCACCGACTCGTTCATCTCGGCGGCCTCGTTCCAGGAGACCACGCGCGTCCTCACGGAGGCGTCCATCCAGGGGCGGGTCGATTACCTGAGAGGGTTGAAGGAGAACGTCATCATGGGGCGGCTCATCCCGGCCGGCACAGGCATGGAGATCTACCGCAAGGTGCAGATCCCGCCGGACGAGACGGAGCGTGTGGAGGCTCCGGCCGAGCCCAGCCCCCTGGAAGGGGAGATCATGGGGCTGCCTGGTCTGATGCCCACGCCCCCTGCTCTGAGGGAGGCAAAGAGCTAGGCGTTACCGGCTGCGTCCGGGACCCCTGAAAAGACGGCCCCGGACGCCGCTATTGACAGCAGTCGCAGGGTTTTGCTAAATTCTGCCGGTTTGCTCGGGGTTGGAGAGCCCCGGGCGGCCAATGACCCGACAATCTGGTCGCTTTCGACGCGCATTCGAGGTGTGTGGTGCCCACGGTCCATCAGCTGGTGAGGTCCGGGCGCGTTCCGGTGAAGAGCCGGACGGGAAGTCCCGCCCTTCAGTCCTGCCCTCAGAAACGAGGGGTCTGCGTGCGCGTGTACACATCCACGCCCAAGAAGCCCAATTCCGCGCTGCGCAAGGTGGCGCGCGTGCGGCTGACCAACGGGATCGAGGTGACGACGTACATCCCGGGCGTGGGGCACAACCTGCAGGAGCATTCGATCGTGCTCATCCGCGGGGGTCGCGTGAAGGACCTCCCGGGTGTGAGGTACCACGTCGTGCGCGGGACGTTGGACACCGCGGGCGTCGAGGGGCGCAAGCAGAGCCGTTCCAAGTACGGAGCCAAGAGACCGAAGAGCTAGGCCGCCGCACCGTGCACAACCGACGGCTGGGCGTCCGGGGTTCCAGGTGACCCGGGGCCGGCCGTCTTCGTTTTCTTTCTGGAGATCGTGACGCGATGCCGAGACGACGCGAGGTCGCCAAGCGGATCATCCCGCCGGACCCCGTCTATCAGTCCCCGCTGGTGACCAAGTTCATCAATGCGGTCATGGAGCGCGGCAAGAAGACGCGGGCGGAGGAGATCTTCTACGGTGCGATGGACATCATCAAGGACAAGACGAAGGACGACCCGCTGAAGGTCTTCAAGAAGTCGCTCGACAACGTGAAGCCCATCCTCGAGGTGAAGGCGCGCCGCGTGGGCGGGTCGACATACCAGATCCCGGTCGAGGTGAACCAGAACCGCCGGCTCAGCCTGGCCATCCGCTGGCTCATCAATTACGCCTCGGACAGGCCCGGCCGGAGCATGAGAGAGAAGCTGGCCAACGAGATGCTCGACGCCTCGAACATGACGGGCGGCGCGATCAAGAAGCGTGAAGACACTCACAAGATGGCGGAGGCGAACAAAGCCTTCGCCCATTACAGGTGGTAGACAGCCTAGTGCTGCTCACTGAAGAAAGGCAGTCCCGGATCATGGCTCGCAGGACCCCGCTCGAGAGGGTGCGCAACATCGGCATCATGGCCCACATCGATGCCGGCAAGACCACCACGACCGAGCGCGTCCTCTATTACACCGGCAAGACACACAAGCTGGGAGAGGTCCATGACGGGACGGCCACGATGGACTGGATGCCCCAGGAGCAGGAACGGGGCATCACCATCACATCTGCGGCCACCACGGCCTTCTGGCGCCAGAATCAGGTCAACATCATCGACACGCCGGGCCACGTGGACTTCACCGCCGAGGTGGAGCGCTCCTTGAGGGTGCTCGACGGCGCGGTGGGCGTGTTCTGCGCAGTGGCGGGCGTGGAGCCCCAGTCGGAAACCGTGTGGCGCCAGGCCGATCGGTACCTCGTTCCGCGCATCGCCTTCATCAACAAGATGGACCGCCAGGGCGCCAGCTTCGACCGCTGCCTCCAGATGATGGTCACCCGGCTGGGCGCGCGCCCGGTCGCGGTGCAGATCCCGTATTTCGAGGGAGAGGACTTCCGGGGAGTGGTGGACCTCGTGCGCCGGCGGGTGCTGGTGTACAACGACGAGACCCTGGGCGCGGACTACGAGGAGCGTGAGGTGCCCGCGGCCCTCCGCGAAGAGGTCGAGAAGCGCCGCGAGGCCATCCTGGAAGCGGCCAGTGAGAGTGACGAAGACGTCCTGCACAGATGGCTCGAGCACCAGCCCGTGTCCGACGAGGCCATCGTGCGCGGCCTGCGCAAGGCCACCATCGCCCGCACGGCGACTCCTGTGGTGTGCGGCGCGGCCTTCAAGAACAAGGGCGTGCAGCCCCTGCTCGACGCGGTGGTCGACTACCTTCCCTCGCCCCTGGACATCCCGGCGATGGAGGGGACCTCTCCCAAGGGAGAGCGCCTGACCCGGCCGGCCTCGGACAAAGCCCCCTTCGCGGGGCTGGTGTTCAAGATCATGACCGATCCCTTCGTGGGACAGCTGGCCTTCACGCGCGTCTACTCGGGCACGCTCACCTCGGGCACGTACGCCTACAACGCCACCCGCGACCGCAAGGAGCGCGTGGCGCGGCTGCTGGAGATGCACGCCAACCGCCGCGAGGAGGTCGACCAGGTGTTCGCCGGCGAGATCTGCGCCATCGTGGGCCTGAAGAACGCCTCCACCGGCGACACCATCTGCGACGAGAAGAATCCCGTCATCCTCGAGGCCATGAACTTCCCCCAGCCGGTCATCGCGGTGGCCATCGAGCCCAAGACCAAGGCCGACCAGGAGAAGCTGGGCGGCGCCCTGGCCAAGCTGGCCCAGGAAGACCCCACCTTCAAGGTGCACACCGACCGCGAGACCGCCCAGACCATCATCGAGGGGATGGGCGAGCTGCACCTGGAGATCATCGTCGACCGGCTGACCCGCGAGTTCGGCGTGGGCGCCAACGTGGGCAAACCTCAAGTTGCTTACAAAGAGACCATCCGCAAGAAGGCCAAGGCCGAGGGGCGCTACGTCAAGCAGACCGGAGGCAAGGGCCAGTACGGGCACGTGGTGATCGAGATCGAGCCCGCGCCCGTCGGGGGCGGATACGAGTTCGTCAACGAGATCGTGGGCGGGGCGATCCCGCGCGAGTTCATCGGGCCCACGGAGGCCGGCATCAAGGAGGCCATGGCCAACGGCGTGATGGCCGGCTTCCAGATGCGCGACGTGCGAGTGCGACTCCTGGACGGGAGCTTTCACGAGGTCGACTCGTCCGAGATTTCATTCAAGATCGCCGGATCGATGGCGTTCAAGAATGCGGCCCGCAAGGCCGGGCCGGTTCTGCTGGAGCCGGTCATGGCCGTGGAGGCAGTCACCCCGGATGACTATCTGGGAGACGTCATCGGCAACCTCAACGCGCGCCGCGGAAAGATCATGAGTATCGAGGCACGCACCGGGACGCAGATCATCCAGGCGCACGTGCCGTTGAGCGAGATGTTTGGTTATGCCACCGACCTCCGTTCCCTCTCGCAGGGGCGAGCCAGCTACACCATGCAGTTCCTGCGATACGAGGAGACGCCCAAGAACATCAGCGAGGAGGTCGTGGCGGGTATTCAGGGAACACCGACGAGCTGACTGGATCCTGCGAGGGTCGGCGGTCCGCAGCCGCCCGTCTCACGGCCAGGCCGGGACGGGGGCACGAGACGCTCCCTCGCGTTGCGCTTGCGCCGACCATCGGGAGGAGGATATGGCAAAAGAGAAGTTCGACAGAACAAAGCCTCACGTGAACATCGGGACGATCGGCCACGTGGACCACGGCAAGACCACGCTCACGTCGGCGATCACCATGGTGCTGCATTCGCGCAACCCGAAGATCGCGGTGCGCAGCTTCGACTCGATCGACAACGCCCCCGAGGAGCGTGAGCGCGGCATCACCATCGCGACCGCCCACGTGGAGTACGAGTCGGACAAGAGGCACTACGCGCACGTGGACTGCCCGGGCCACGCCGACTACGTGAAGAACATGATCACCGGAGCGGCGCAGATGGACGGCGCGA
>JBOGOC010000006.1:0-51243 GCA_050747525.1 Candidatus Polarisedimenticolia bacterium
GGCCGGACGAGTCTTGACCGCGCCCCCCGCCGGGGCCGGCCGCCGCGCGTGGGTCCTGGCGGCCGCCGTGCTGCTGGCCGCCCTGACCTGCCTCCTGTTCGCGCCGGCGCTCGACCCGGACAGCGTGTTCTACTTCCGGGACGTCAGCCAGAACCACCATCCCTACCGCCAGCTCGAGATGGACATGATGCGGGAGGGGGAGGCCCCGCTGTGGAATCCGCATCGCGGCGCCGGGCAGCCGCTGCTGGCCAACCCCAACACGCTGGTGCTGCATCCCACCACGTTGCTGTTCTTCGCGCTGCCGTTCGAGTGGGCCTTCAAGCTGTCGATCATCGGTCAGATATTCCTGGCGGGGCTGGGCACCTGCCTGCTTCTGCGCGACCTGGGAACGAGCCGCGCCGGCTCGATCGTGGGGGCGAGCGCGTTCGCGTTCTCGGGGTGCCTGCTGTCGCTCGGCAACCTGCTCAACCTCCTGAACTCGGCCGCGTTCATGCCGCTGACTCTGTGGCTCATGGGGAGGGCCGTCCGTCGCGGCTTCGCTCCCTGGGGGAGCCTGGCCGCGCTTTCGCTGACGGTCCAGGTGCTGGCCGGAGAGCCCGCCCTGCTGATCGTCACGGCCCTGGCCTTCCTGGCGCTCCCCTCCGGCACGCAGGGCCATGCGGCCCGCTCCGGCCTGGGGTGGCGCGCGGCCACCGTAGCCGGGATCGTGCTGCTGGCGTGCGCCCTGTCGATGGCAGGGCTGCTGCCGGGTGTCGAGATGCTCTCGCGATCGGAGCGAGGCGCCGGGTTCGAGCCGGACGAGGCGATGAAGTGGTCGCTTTCTCCCGCCGCCCTCGGCGAGATGGTCGTCCGCGGCCTGTACGGCGATCCCGTCCGCACGAGCGCGCGGGGCTGGTGGGGCGGCACGCTCCACGACACCGGTGTCCCTTTCCTCCTGAGCCTGTACCTGGGCCCCGGGATGCTGCTGCTGGCGTGCGCTGGCTTTGCGGCCGGATGGAAGAGACGAGCGGCCGCGCGCCGGGAGGCGGTGGGTCACGCGGCGCTGGGTGCGATCGGCCTGGCGTTCGCCCTGGGACGGTTCCTTCCTCTCTATCCGATGTTGTGGCAGGCGGCCCCGCCGCTGCAGAGCGTGCGCTACCCGGTGAAGTACGCGCTCCTGCTGGCATGGAGCGTGGCGTTGCTCGCCGCGCGCGGGTACGACCATCTGGCCGGACGCGAGAGCAGGCCACGCCTCCGCACGGCCATCGCGGGGTCGCTGGCTGCGGGATGCGCGTCCCTGGTCGTCTGGGGCACCGGGCTCTTCGGCTGGACCGCCCACGTCGCGGCGCGGGCCGCCCGGGCCGCGGCGGCTCCCGAGCACGCCGGGGCGATCGCGGCACGGATGGATGGGGCCCTGCTGGAGGCCGGCCTGGTGGTGGCGGTTCTCGTGGCGGTGATCCTGGCCCGCGTGCGTCCCGTCTCGCGAATCGCGCTGGCGGTGATCCCCGTCGGAATGCTGATGGCCTCGGGGGTGAAGGTCAACCCGGTGGCCCCGGCCGGCTTCTACACGCAGCCCCCTGCTCTCTTGATGACGCTTCAGGCGTCCGGAGGTGGGCGGCTCTGGGCGGCGCCCCGGCCCGCGGGGTTCGCGTACCGCACCCCGGCAGGTGACGAGGCCGACTCGCTGGTCTGGGGATTCCTCTGGGACCGCATGACGCTGCGCAACGCGACCGCCTTCCCGCTGGGTGTAAGCTTCGCGTTCGACCGAGGCAACGAGCGGCTCGACATCCTCCCGGGCGCCGCCCTGGGAAGAGACATGACGGAGCGTGCGCGTGACGAAGGTATCTCTCCCGGCGATCTGAGGCTTCTCTCGGTCGGCGGAGTGGACAGGGTGCTGGTGTATGGTGCGTCGGCCCCGCTCGGCGTGCCCGAGGTGGGCCGTCTGGAAGGGCGCAGCAACATGCCGGTGAGGCTGCTGGCCGTCCCCGGAGCGGTGCCGCGCGCGCGCGCCGTCACACGGTTCGAGGTCCAGCCGGAGACCGATCGGGCGTTGAAGCGGCTTCAGGATCCGGAGTTCGATCCCTTCACCACCGTGATCCTCGAGCAGGACGTGCCGGCCCCCGCTTCCGACGCGGCACACGTCTCCGTGCTCACCGCCGCGGCGCACATCGTGCAGGAGTCGCCCACCAAGGTGCGCATCAGGGCGTCCCTGCCGCGACCGGGCCACGTCGTGCTGGCCGACACCTGGTATCCGGGATGGATGGCACGCGTGGATGGCCGGAGCGCGCCGGTGGTGCGGGCCGACGGCATGTTCCGCGCGGTCCCCGTCGCGCCGGGCGAGCATGAGATCGTCTTTTCCTACGAACCCGCATCCGTCCGCAGCGGACTGATGGTGTCGGCCGCGGCACTCGTGCTGGCCGGCCTGCTGGCGGTGCCGAGGCGCCGGCCGTGACCGCGCGCCGCTGGGCGCCGGCCGTCGTCGTGCTGGCCTTGGTCGCGGCGCTCCTCCAGACCCGCTCCTACGACGTCGGATGGCATCTCGAGGCGGGAGAATGGATCGCCGCCGCGCGCGCCATTCCACGGGTCGACGACTTCTCCTTCACCGACAGCGGCACGCCCTGGATTGATCACGAGTGGTTGTTCCAGCTGGTGCTGTTCGCCGCGTTCTCCTGGATTGGGCTCGCGGGGGTGTTCCTGCTGAAGGCGGCCGCGGCCGCGGCGACCCTGTCGATCGGCGTGAGGGCGCGCCTCCTGGCCCAGGGGAGCCTCGGCCCCTGGGCGCTGGCCCTCGCGGCCGTCTCGGTGGTGGGGATGAGGCCCCGTCTCGCGGAGCGTCCGGAGATCGTCGCGTTCCCGCTGGCGGCCGCGATCACGGCGCTGGGGCTGTCGCTGGCCGCCCGTCCCGCCGGCGCATGGCGAAGACTGGCGGCGGTGGCGCTGCTCACGGCCCTCTGGGTGAACCTGCACGCCTCCGCGCTGCTGGCCCCGATGCTGCTGCTGGCCGTGTCGGCCGGCTGCCTCGCGGATCGGTGGCGCACCCGCCTCCCTGTCTTCGGAGCAGGCGTGACCGCGGCGGCGGCCGGCATGGCGGGTCTGTGCCTGATTGCGAACCCCTACACCACCGATTTGTTCCTGGTCCCGCGTCGCATCGCGAGCGCGCTGGCGCCATCCAACATGGTCAACCCCGAGTGGGCGTCACCATCCTGGGGTGACTTCCCCCTCTTCTACCTGTGCGCCATCGTCATGGCCCTGTCCTCGTCGATATCCATCACGCGGGGAGCGCCCCTGGCGGCCTCGCGGGCGGCCGTGCTGGCCGTGGTGGGGGCACTCGGATTCTGGTCGATCCGGCACATCGGCATCTTCTTTGCCGTGATGCCGCTGCTGGCACCGGCCGGGCTGCTCCGCCGGGGAGGAGCCGGCCGGCCCCTGGCGGTCTGGCCGGGAATGGCGGCCTGCCTCGCCGCCGTCGTGTGGATGCTGCTCGTCCCGCCGCCCGGAGCGCGGATCGGGATCGGGATTCAGCCCGGGCGGTTCCCCGTGGAGGCGGCCGCCTTCGCCGACGCGCACCTGTCCGACGCCCGCCTTTATAATGATGTGGCCTTCGGCGGCTATCTGATCCGGGATGCCTATCCCCGTCGCCGCGTCTTCGTGGACGGCCGGAACGAGGTGCACGCCTCCCTGCTGAACGAGATGTCGAAGGCGATGGATGACGGGGCCGCGTGGCAGGCGCTGCTGAGCCGCTACGGAGTGGAAGGGGCCATCGTCCAGTACCGGCCGCAGCCGGTCGCCGTCCGCCGGGCCGGCACGGGAGAGCTCTCCACGAGCACCTGGAGCGAGCTGCACTTCCCCCTGCAGGGGTGGGCCCTCGTCCATTGGGACGACGTGGCCATGGTTTTCGTGCGCCGTGACGGGAAATATGCACCCATGACGGCGGCCTCGGAGTATCATTTCGTCAGGCCGGAGGCCTTCCGGCTCGGCCTGGGCGGAATGCGGCCCGGGGCGCCGGAGGATGGGATGTCCGGTGAGGTGGCCCGGCGGCTGTCGATCAATCCAGGCTGCCCGCTGGCCAAGGAGATGGCCGCGGTGTACGGTAGCGGGAATCCGCCGGGACGGTGACGCCGTGAGGCCCGGGGTCTGCGGGAGGGTTCGGGCACATGCTCAGGGACGGAAGGCAGGCAGGGTTCACGCTCATCGAGCTTCTGATTGTCGTGGCCATCATCGGCCTGATTGCCGCCATCGCCATTCCCAATCTGATGACGGCCATGGACGCCGCCAAGCAGAAGAAGTCGATGGCCGACATGAAGTCGCTGCACCAGGCCATCGAGAGATATCAGATCGATGTGAACAACTATCCCATCTCCACCTCCATGGCCACCATCGAGTCCCTCGGCTCGAGCATGGGCCTCGAGCCCGACTACATCGCCAAGGCCCCCGCGCGTGACGGCTGGGGGGGCCCCTACTTCTACGGGTCGGACGCCGGTGGGAGCGGCTCGGACTACACCATCATGTCCTACGGCAAGGACCACAAGCTCAGTCCGGGCAGCGTCGGGCAGACGCATGACTTCGACTGCGACATCATCTTCCAGAACGGCGTGTTCACCGCCGCCCCCGAAGGCGCCCAGAAATAGCCTGGGTGGGGGCCGCGGTGACAGTTTTTGTCAGTCGTCTCTGACACGAACCGACCGTGCCGGCCCCTCCCGGGGCGGTTCCGATTCTCGTAAGTACCTCATCATGAATGACTTGCAATCCTGAGATGGCGTGGCACCCGCCTTGCTCTGTACGGACAGGCAAAGGAGGACCATAGTCGATGAGGAATCTGAGGAAGCAGACCGGGTTCACGCTGATCGAGCTTCTGATCGTCGTGGCCATCATCGGGATCATCGCGGCCATCGCGATCCCCAACCTGCTGAACGCGATCGATCGCGGCAAGCAGAAGAGGTCCATGGCCGACATGCGTTCGATCGGAACGGCCGTCGAGTCGTATTCGGTGGACGTGAACTTCTATCCGATCTCCACCTCGATGGCTACCATCACCTCCCTCGGCGCCGCCACGATGGGCATCGAGCCGATCTACATCAAGCTGGCTCCGACCAAGGACGGCTGGGGCGGCCTTTACTACTACGGCTCGGACACGGCGGGCGCGGGGTCGGACTACACGATCTCGACCTACGCCAAGGACAAGAAGCAGAGCACGCAGACCGGCGCCACCTCTGACTTCGACTGCGACATCATCTTCCAGAACGGCACGTTCACTGCGTTCCCGGAAGGCGTCCAGACCTAGTCGGCACTCGTTCTCCGGCGGGAGCGGCGCATACGCGCCGGCTCCCGCCGGAACGTTTCCCCGGGGGGAAAGCGGCATGAGCAGGACGCGAGGCGAGAGCGGGTTCACCCTGATGGAGCTGCTGGTCGTGGTGGCCATCATCGGCATCCTGGCCGCCATCGCCATCCCGGCGCTTCAGACGGCCCTGGACAAGGGGAAGCAGCGCTCCACGATGGCCGACATGCGCGGCATCGCCTCGGGGATCCAGCTGTACCAGATCGACGTAAGCACCTTCCCCGCGGACGGCCTCTCCGCCCAGGGGCTCGTCACGGTGCTGCTGCCTCAGATCAAGGTCCCCATGCCGCACCGCGACGCCTGGCACCACGATTTCCAGTACCATAGTGACGGCGACACTTGGTATTCTCTGGAGTCGTTCGGACGCGACGGGATCGACGGCGTGAACATCACGTGGGACACCCGCCTGCAGTTCGAGCTGGACCTCCTTTACGCCACAGGCAGCTTCTTCAACGCCCCCGAGTAGCCGGTCTCCGGCTCAGGGCGGCGAGGCCGCCCGCCGGGGACACGTTCTGAGCCCTTTCTCCACTGCATCCCTCCTCCCGTTCCTGCTGATCCTGCTGGTTTCGCTCCGTCCCCCGCACGTCGATCCGTACGCCTGGGGTCTGGCGCTCTCGCTTGCCGCGCTGATGGGCGCCGCCGCTCCGGCGGCGCGCCGCGCGTGGAGCGAGTCGGTCATCGTGGCATTCGCCGCCGCGGGGGCGGCCATGCATCTGTCTCTCTCCAGCCAGCCGCTCGAGTCGATGCGGGTGATGGCCGGCTTCGCCTCCGGAGGGATGGCCTTCCTCTACTGCGCCCGCACGTCGGAGGCGGGATCGAGGAGGGCGGTGCAGGCCGGGATCATCCTGGCCGGCACGCTGCTGGCGCTGCACGGCGTATGGCAGGCGGCCGGCGGGTTCCGGATGATGGCCGAGGGGGGCGGGGAGGCTCTTCCGGATGCGCTGCGCGCACGGCTCGCCGCGGGCCGTGCGGTGGCGGGGCTGGGCCTGCCGGGAGCGCTCGGCGGTTTTCTGATCCTCTCTTTGCCGCTGACGTGGGGCTGGCTCCGGAGCGCCATGGCGAAGACTCCGCGCGGCCCCTGGGTCGTCGTGGCCGCGGTCGCGCTCCTCGCGCAGGCCGCGGGTCTGGCGGCCACACGATCCGCGGCCGCGATGGCGGCTCTGGGTCTTTCCATCGCCGTGGTGATGTGGCGGCGGGCGCCTGCCGGGCGCCGGCGCCTCGTTCTGTGGCCTCTCGTCGTGGCGCTCCCGGCCTCGGTGGCGATGCTGGTGTGGCGCATGGCATCGGATCCCCTGGCCAATCCTTTTCTGCTGCGCGCGGGAAACTGGAAGGCGGCGCTCGCCATCATGGCCGACCATCCGCTCTTCGGCGCCGGGCTGGGATGCTTCGGCATCGTCTTTCCGGCCTACCGCGACTGGGGGATGAACGAATCGCGGCATGCGCACAACGTCTGGCTGGAGCTGGCCGCCGAAGCAGGACTCCCCGCCGCGCTGGCGGCCGTCGCGCTCGCGTCCTGGCTCCTGTGGCGGCTGCTGGGGCGCGGATCGGAGAGCCGCGTCTCTCCGTTCGTGGCCACCTCGTGCACCGCGTTCCTCGCCCACAACACGGTCGACTTCACGCTCTACCTGCCGGGGGTGGCGCTGGCGTTCTTCTGCCTGGCCGGAGCCGAGTGCGGCCGGCGGGAGCCGGGGGCGGGCTCGCTCTCCATCTCGCTGAGGCCGGTGGCCGCGGCCGCGCTCGCGGCGTTGGTCCTACTGGTCGCGCACGGAGACGTCCGGCGCGTGTCCGCCCTGGATCTGGCTCTCTCGGGGCAGGTGCCGGAGGCGGCGGAAGCCGCGCAGGGTGCGGTCCGCGCCAACCCCCTGGACCCTGCCTCGCACGCCTTGCTTTCCCGCCTGATGGTGGAGAGCGGAGATCTGGAAGGCGCCGAGCGTCATGCCGTCCGGGCCGTGGAGCTGGACGAGCAGACGCCGGGGCACTGGCACCACCTGGGGCGGGTGCGCCTGGCGCGCTCGGATCCTCAGGGCGCCTACATCGCGCTGCACCGCGCGGCCCAGCTCTATCCGATACAGCTGGAGTACCGCGCCGACCGCGACGCGGTGGCCCGCCTTCTCGAGCGCGCCCCTGAGGGCGGATCGTGACTCTTCTGTCGGCGCTCCTGCTTGCGGTGCTGCCGTGGTTCGAAGGGGGAGCCAGCCCCCTGGGCCTCTTCCTGGCGCACACCCTCGTGCTGGCCATGCTGGCGATCGCCGTGGGGCGCGTCGCGCTGCGGGGAGAGGTCCGGCTCGCAGCGGGATGGGAGGCGGCGGCGGGGCTGGCTTTCGTCGCCGTGTGCTTCATCTCGTTTCTGGGCGTCGACTATCGCTTCGGCTCCTTCCTGGCCCTGTGGAACGTGCTGGCGGCCGCCCTGCTGGGGTGCGCTCTGCTGATCGAGGCGCCGCGGCGGCCGGAGCGTCTCGCCCAGGTGGTGGCCGCGAGCGCGGCCGTGCAGGCACTGCTGGCGTGGATCATGCGGCCGGTTCCCAACATGACGCCCAGCGCGCGGTTCGCAAACGCCAACCAGCTCGCGGCCTACCTGGTCATCGGGGCGCTGCTGTCCGCGGGGTTGTTCCTGACCTTCCGGCGCCGCGGAAGAACACCCGAGGGTCGAAGCGTGATCGACACGCCTTGGATCTGGGGGGGCCTGGCGCTGGTGGATCTGTCCGCGCTGCTGCGCCTCGGCGCGCGCGGGGCCCTCCTGGCCCTGATGGCCGCCGGCGTGGCCTGGGGACTCACTTCAGGCGCGCATCGGCGCCCGGCGGTTCGATGGGCGTTCTGGGGGGGCCTGCTCGCGGTCCTGATCCTGTCGGCCGCGGCGGTGACCTGGCGCTTTCATCGGATCCAGGATCCCTACCGCTTCGATCGCGTGCGCATCTGGTCGGCCGGCCTGCAGGCGGCGGCCGACCATCCTCTCCTCGGCATGGGGCCGGGGATGTTCGAGCGGCGGGGATACGTCTACAACTTCCCGCTCGAGAACCAGATGTTCCACTATGCGAAGACGCCCGGCTCGGTTCACAGCACCTGGCTCCAGGCTCTGGTGGAGACCGGAGTGATCGGCCTTGCAGCCGCGCTGATCTTCGTGCTGCTGCTGGCGCGCAGGGCGCTCCGGGCCGCGGAGGCGGGCCAGGACGATCTGGCACGCGGCGCCGCCCTCGCGCTGCTGGCCTGCCTGCTGCAAGGGATCGTGGACACGCCGTTCGACGTCCCCGCGATCACCCTCACCTTGATGGTGCTGATCATCCCGCTGGTGACGCCGGCAACCGCGCGGGAAGCGCCGCTTCTCGCGCAATGGGCCTGGAACCCCTCGAGCCCGCGCGCGCGCGCGGCGACGGCCGCCGCGCTGGCCGGCGTGGCCGTCGTGCACGCTGCGGCTGTGGGCTTCCCGTGGGCTGCTCATCACAGCTTCGAGCGCGCCGTCGCGGGGAAGGGTGATGCGCAGGCCGGCCTCGCACGGGCCATCCGGCTGGAGCCCTGGAACCCTCTCTATCCGGCGACACGCGGCGAGCTGGCCGCCAGGCGCGGGGGACGCCTCGACCCGGCCACCCTGGCGCAGGCTCACCTCGATCTGCTCCGCGCGCATCGAATCGACCCGGGCAACCCCGACCACCTGCTGGCACTCGCCCAGCTCCACAAACGCGCCTGCTTCGATCTGGGATGCGATCCGGCCGGCACGGCCCGGGCCGAGCGCGCCTATCTCGACGCCATCTCCCTCGGGCGCAAGGATCCTCGTCCTCTCGTGGAGCTGGCCTCGCTGCGGGTCTCGCTCGGGCGTCCCGTGGAGGCGATCCCTCTGCTGGAAAAGGCCGTGAGTCTCGAGCCGCGCTTCCTGGAAGCCTGGCTGGGGCTGGCCCGCGCGCGCCTGGAGTCCGGCCGGACGCAGGCGGCCGCCGATGCGCTGCAGGGACTGGAGCGGGCGCGGTACGAGCTGCGCGGCTACCATCCGAAGAACGGCTACGAACGGGACCTCATGAGGATCGATCGGGAGCGGGTCGCCCAGGTGATGCGCCGCATCACCCAGGTGATGCGCGGCATCCAGCCGGTCGACGCGTCGCCGTGAACGCGGGACGCTAGTCTTTTTCCGGATCGTCCTTGGGCGGGACGGGAGGACGCGGGAGCCCGGGCAGCTTCCCGAGCAGCTCCTCGTAGGCCTGTTTCACGGGGTCCTTCTTCTTCGGCCCCTTGCCGTGGCGGTAGGAGTGCTCGTTCATGCAGGTGTTGCATCGAACCTTCAGGATGCGGCCGTCGGCCACCGCGATGACGCCGTGGTTCATGATCAGCTTGCAGCTCGAGCAGTAGTCGTCCACGACGTCGCCGATGCGGACCTTGCGCTCTTCCATCCGCTGCCCCCCCATGCCGGCGCTCGACAAAGCACCGGAGGCGCCTATGTTATACTCGGCCGCCTTTCAAAGGAAGTATAGATTTCTCAGCAGGATAGAAGAGAAAAGGATGTCAAAGGAGACGCGGTGAAGGCCGAGCCGGCCCCCCCCAGTCCGGTCAGGAAGGAGTTTCTGGTCTTCGGCAGCCCGGCCCTGGACGAGGCCGAGATCCAGGAGGTGGTGGCCACCCTTCGATCCGGATGGATAGGCACCGGGCCCCGGGTCGCCCGCTTCGAGCGCGAGTTCGCGCAGTATGCCGGGGTGCCTCACGCTCTCGCCCTCAACTCCTGCACCGCGGCCATGCACCTGAGCCTCCTGGCGGCGGAGATCGGCCCGGGCGACGAGGTGATCACCGTCCCGTTCACCTTCGCGGCCACGGCCAACTCGATCATCCACACGGGAGCCACGCCCGTCTTCGTGGACGTCGAGGAGGGCTCGCAGAACATCGACCCGTCGCGCATCGAGCGCGCCATCACGCCGCGCACGCGCGCCATCCTGCCCGTGCACTTCGCGGGACGTCCGTGCGACATGGATGCGATCCTCGGCCTGGCCGCCCGGCACGGGCTGCGCGTGATCCAGGACGCGGCCCACGCGTCGGAGACGACGTGGAAGGGGCGTCACGTGGGCAGCCTCGGGGACGCCGCATGCTTCTCCTTCTACGTCACCAAGAACGTGGTGACCGGTGAGGGAGGGATGGTCACCACCCCTCACGCGGCGTGGGCCGAGACGATCCAGATGTACGGCCTGCACGGGCTGTCGAAGGGCGCGTGGAAGAGGTACAGCGACGAAGGGTTCGTTCACTACCAGGTTCTGTTCCCCGGCTACAAGTACAACATGACAGACATGGCGGCCGCGCTGGGCATCCACCAGCTGGCCCGCGTGGAATCCAACGCCGCGATCCGCCGGCGCATCTGGGATCGTTACGATCGCGCGTTCGCC
Source organism: Candidatus Polarisedimenticolia bacterium (assembly GCA_050747525.1). Lineage (GTDB taxonomy): Bacteria > Acidobacteriota > Polarisedimenticolia > JACPZX01 > DASXTC01 > JBOGOC01. Next base: position 10,669 of record JBOGOC010000006.1, read on the forward strand.
GATCTCCCCTGCACGATCCCGGCGCCCGAAGAGGCAGGCTCCCGCCATGCGCGCCATCTCTACACCCTGATGCTGGACACCGGCCGCCTAGGCGTCACGCGCGACAGGGTGGTCGAGGAGCTCAAAGGAGAGGGGATTGGAACAGGAATCCACTTCATCTCCCTGCACCTTCATCCCTGGTACCGCGATCGCTTCCACTTCGCGCCGGATGACTTCCCGGTTTCACGGCGCCTGTCGGAGAGGACGATCTCGCTTCCCCTGTCCGCCCGCCTGACGGACCAGGACGTAGAGGACGTCATCGCCGCGGTAAGAAGAGTCCTGCTGCGGCACGCCTGAAAGAAACGGTGCCGGATAGCGTGTCATCCCGTTCCCGATCGTTCACGGCCATCCTCTTTCTCGGGGATCGCTCCCCCTACGGCCTGAGTGTGGCGCGCGCCCTGATCCCTCCCGAGGCGGACGGGCCGCGTGCTCTTCATGTGAAAGGGGTGGTGGCGCCGACCAGGGCCGCCTGGGAGCGCGCCTCCCGCCGCGCGCTCCGGCACTCGCTGGAGGACGGCATGGCGGCACGCGCCGCCCGCCGTCTGCGCAGGGCCATCACCGGCCTCGCCTCCGTCCGGCCGGGCCCGGGGGGACAGGCCACGGTGGGCGAGACCGGGCAGCCGCTTCCGGACGACACCCTGGACCCCGGCATCACCGGTGAGGCGTTCGAGATGTCGTGCGCCGCGGCCGGCGTCGGCTGGCGCCGGGTGGATGACGTGCGGTCGATCGGCCTGCGCGAGATGCTGTCGGCCATGCGCCCCGATCTGTTCCTGAGCGCGGCCTTCCCGCTCATTCTGCCCGATCCCCTGCTGGCAGTCCCCGGCCTGGGATCGATCAACTTCCATCCCTCGCTCCTGCCTCGCTGCCGGGGATGCCATCCCATCTTCTGGACCCTGGCCAGCGGTGAGACGCAGGGAGGCGTGACCGCGCACTGGATGACCTCGGAGGTGGACGCGGGCGACATCGTGGCGCAGATCCCGCTGCCTCTCACCGAGGAGGACGGCTACGTCTCGCTCTACCGCCGCGCCATGGACTGCTCGCCACGGCTCGTGCGGATGGTGGAGGAGTTCCTGCTGTCCGAGGAGCGCACCGCGATCCCCCAGGATCATTCGCGAGCTACGAGCTTCCACGAGGACACCGAGCGGGATCATCGCGTTCACTGGAGCGGCAGGTCTCCCGCCGAGATCGCCGCCCTGGTGCGCACCGGCATGGCCTTCACCCTGCTGCGGGGAGAGCGCCTGGGGATCCTGGCGGTGGCCGATCATCATCCCGCCGCGCGGGAGAAGAGACTGTCGAAGGCGGGGCGCGTGGTGGCCGTGCACGAGGACAGGCTCGTGGTGGCCGTCGCCGGCGGCGCGGTGGAGCTGCTCGCGGTGACGTGGCGCGGCCGCGCGCACCGCGCCGGTGAGCTGGCGCGCGCGATTGGCGTTTCCCGCAACGAGGAGCTGGGGTGACCCCTCCCGTGCGTTCGCTGCGGCAGGCGGCGGCCGGCGGCGTCCTGTGGACGGCGTCGTCGCACGCGGCGCGGCAGGTGGTGCAGCTCGGGATCACCGTGGTGCTGGCCCGCGCGCTGGTTCCCGACGACTTCGGTCTGATCGGAATGGCGGCGGTGGCCCTGGCCTTCGTGGCTCCTCTCAACGAGATGGGGATGGGGGCGGCCCTGGTTCAGCGGCGCGTGCTCGAGCCCGGCCACGCAGGGAGCGTCTTCTGGTTCCAGGTGCTGGTGACGGCGGCGGCTGCGCTGGCCCTCACCCTGGCGGCCCCGTTCATCGCCGCCTTCTTCGGGCGCGCCGAGCTGGTGCCCCTGATGCGCGTCCTGTGCTGGACGCTTCCGCTGGGGGCGGCCGCGGCCGCGCCCCAGGCGCTCCTGCTGCGCAGCCTGCGCTTCGGAAGCGTGGCCTTCGTGGAGACCTTCGCGCTGGCGGCCTCGGGGGCCCTGGCGGTGGGGATGGCGCTGAGGGGATGGGGGGTGTGGAGCCTGGCCGCCCAGACGGTCGCGGGGACGCTGCTGACCTGCGCGCTCATGATCCCGCTGTCGGGATTCAACCCGCTCTCGCCGGCCGCGCGGCCCGCCCTCTCACGCCTGAAGGAGCTGGCCGGATTCAGCCTCCCGCTGACCGGGTATCAGATCTTCAACTTCTTCAGCCGCAACCTGGACGATCTGCTGATCGGCCGGCTGCTCGGTGCCCAGGCCCTCGGCTTCTACTCGATGGCCTATCGCGTCATGATGTTCCCGCTGCAGAAGGTCAGCGGCATCGTGGGCCGCGTCTGCTTCCCGGCGTTCTCCTCGATGGGGGACGACATCGCGCGCATCCGCGAGGTCTACCTCAAGTCGGTCCAGTACATCTCGCTGGTGACCTTCCCGCTGATGGCGGCGGTGATGGTGACCGCCCCCGAGCTGACGCGCGCCGCCTTCGGGCCGCAGTGGGGTGCCGTGGCCCCGCTGGTGACCGTGCTGGCGCTGCCCGGCATGGTGGGGTCGGTGGGGACGACGGTGGGGAGCCTCTTCCTGGCGCGGGGGAGGTCCGGGCTCATGCTTTCCTGGGAGGTGGCGGCGTGCACCGTGTACACCGTGGCCATCGTGATCGGCCTCTGGTGGGGGCTCATGGGCGTGGCGGTCGCCTACGCCATCGCGTCGCTCGCCTTGTGGCCCATCTCTCATGCCGTGGCCAACCGGCTCATCGACCTGACGATGGGGCGGTTCCTCCGTGCCCTGGCTCCTGCCGCCGGTCTGGCCCTCGGCCTGGGCTCGACGCTGATGGCCCTGAGGGTGGCCTGGTCCCCCGCGCCGGACGGCTCGAACGTGAGGTTCCTGGCCACGAGCGCGCTGATCTCCTTCACCGCGCTGGGCCTGGGCGCGATGCTGCGCCGCCCCGCGGCGCTGGGCGAGATGCGGGACCTGGCCTTCGACACCCTCGCCGGGATGCGCGCGCGGCGAGGGACGGCGTCATCATGAGGAAGCCGGCCGTGGCCCACGTGGTGGAGTGCTGGCTGGGCCGCACCGAGACCTTCATCCATGCATCGGTGGCCTCGTTCACCCGCGTGCGGCCCGTGATCATCGCCCGCCGCGTCGAGAACCTCGAGGAGTTCCCCGTGCCGGAGGGAGCGTCCCTTCATCGGTGGAGCCCCGCGCGGGGCACGCCGTCGTGGGTGGCGGGCGCGGTGCGCCGCCGTCTGTCGGGAGGGGAGCCCCACGTGGAGAAGATCCTCGCGCGCGAGGAGGCCCGGGCGATCCATGCGCACTATGGGCCCACGGCCTGCTCGCTCCTGGAGGTCAGGCGCAGGACGCGCCTGCCGCTGTTCGTCAGCTTCTACGGCTACGATGCGTCCGTGCGCAGCGTGGTGCAGGATCTGGCCGAGGACTACCGGCGCCTGTTCGACTTGGGCAACGTGTTCCTGAGCGAGGGCCCGGCCATGTCCCGCCGGCTCGAGGAGCTGGGATGCCCTCGGTCGAAGATCCACATCCAGCGGATCGGCATCGACACGCGCCAGTATCGTTTCCACCCGCGTCACGACCAGGGAGGCCCGCTGAACGTCCTGATGTGCGGCCGCATGGTGGCCAAGAAGGGATACCCGGCCGCGCTGAGGGCGTTCGCGGAGGCGCGGCGCAAGGCCGATCGCCTGACCCTCCGCCTGGTGGGAGACGGCCCCGATCGCGCGTCGATCGAAACGCTGGCCGACGAGCTGGGAGTGAAGGGGAACGTCACGTTCCTGGGAGCCCTCCCACGGCAGGGCTTTCTGGCCGAGATCGATCGGGCGCACTTCTACCTGCAGCCCAGCCAGACCGCGCCCGACGGCGACAGCGAGGGAGGAGCGCCGACCGCCCTGCTGGAGGCCCAGGCCAGCGGCCTCCCCGTGGTGGCCACCCGGCACGCCGACATTCCGTACGTTGTGCGTGAGGCGGACAGCGCCCTGCTGGCGGACGAGGGAGATGTCGCGGGACTGGCGGCCCACCTGGAGACCCTGGCTCGATCTCCGGTGACGTGGGGCTCGATGGGAAGAATGGGGCGCGCGCACGTCGAGGAGCGCCACGACGTGAGAGAGCTGGCCACGCGGCTGGAGGTCCTGTACGCCAGCATGGCCGAGACGGGAAGGGCCGCCGGATGAGCGGCGCGCCCGCCTTCGACCTGGCCGTGCTGGCCTGCCCGCGCTGCGGCGGATCGCTCGAGCCCTCCGGGCGCTGGCTCCAGTGCCGGCGGTGCCGCGCGCCCTACGAGGTGATCTCCGGCATCCCCGACCTGCTCCCCTGGTCCGGCGGCGCGCCGGGGCCGGAGTGGACTCGATGGCGTGAGAAGCTTGGCCTGCTGCAGGAATGGCGGTCCGACACGTGGGACGGTACGAGCGTGGCGCAGCAACGGCAGGAGGTGGCCGACACCATGGCCGAGAGGTTCTTCCAGTTCGCGCGCATCCCGCAGGGCCGAGTCCTGGAGATCGGTTGCGGGTCCGCGCAGCTGCGGCGCCATCTGCCGGGGCGCGAGTACTGGGGGCTCGACCCTCTTCTGGGCGCGCCCGGGTCGCCTGCCTGCGACGCCGCGCCTCCGGATGTCCCGGCCCTGGTGCGCGGCGTGGGAGAGCGACTTCCGTTCGTCGACGGGTCTTTTCACGCGGCCATCCTGTGCGAGACGCTGGACCACGCGCTCGATCCCGCGCGCGTCCTGCGGGAGACCCGGCGTGTGCTGGTGGACGACGGTGTGCTGGCCGTCATGCAGAGCGTGCGCGGAGCAGAGCCGCGCCCCTCGCCGGTTCTGCGCTTCCGGGTGGCGGCCGGGCGACTGAAGGCGCGCCTGCTGGGAAAGAAGCCCCGCATGTCAGACGCCCGCACCAAGATGGTGATGCTGCGCCCCGACGAGGTCCCTTCCCTCGTACGCACCGAGCTGGAGATGGATCAGCTGGCGACCTATGGTCAGTCCGTGCTGGTGCGCGCTCTCAAGCGGCCTCCCCAGGCGCCGCCCCGGTGGAACGTGTGATGGCGGCGTCCATCAGCGTGGTGATCCCGGCTCACAATGCCGCCTCCTTCATCGGGGAGGCACTCGACTCGGTGTTCGCCCAGGGGATCGAGGACATCGAGGTGGTGGTGGTGGACGATGGATCGACCGATGGCACCGCCGACGTCGCCGCCCGGCATGCAGGTGGCGGGGCCGGAGGACGCGTGCAGGTCATCCGACAGCAGGGGGCCGGCTCAGGGCGCGCGCGCAACCGGGGTCTGGCCGCCACCTCCGCGCCGCTGGTGGCGTTCCTCGACGCCGACGACCTGTGGGCCCCCTCCAAGACGCGCCTGCAGCTCGAGGTGCTGGAGCGGCGCCCCGAGCTGGCGATGGTCTTCTCGGACATGGTGGCCTTCCGCGGGGATCTCACCGAGCGGACGACCTATTTCCAGCAGCGTGGCTTCGACGGCCGATGCACCCTTTCGTCGATCTTCCTCTACGACATGATCTCCACGCCCACCGTCCTGGCGCGGCGCACCTGCCTGGAGGCGGCCGGCCCCTTCGACGAGTCCCTGCGGATCGGCCAGGACACCGATCTGTGGTTCCGGCTCGCGCGCCTCTTCCCATTCGACGTGGTGGATCGGCCTCTGGTGCGCCGGCGCTTCCATGGAGGCAACGTGACCCGCGACAGCCGCCTGCTGGCGCGCTGCGTCGAGGAAGTGTGGGGGCGCTACATGGGACTGTGCCTGGAGCGCGAGCCCGGGAGCCGTGACGCCCTGACCGCGCACTTCGATCGTATCCGCTGGAACCACATGTTCGAGGAGGGATGCGGCCTTCGCCGCGAGGGGCGCGCGCGCGAGGCGCGCCGCTGCCTGCAGAAGGCCATCGCGCTTCGTCCGGCACGCTGGCGTGCCTGGGCCTTCTGGGCCGCGACGTTCCTCGGCCCATCGAAGACGGCGGGCGGCACTCCTCTGGAGCGCACCCGATGACGGACAGGATCCCGGTGAGCGTGGTGATCCCCGCGCACGACGCGGAGCGGTTCCTGGCGGGGACCATCGAATCGGCGCTCGGACAGACACTCCGGCCGCTGGAGGTCCTCGTGGTGGACGACGGCTCCCGGGACGCCACCGGCAAGGTGGCGTCGTCGTTCCGGCCGCCGGTGCGCGTGCTGCAGGGAGAGGGGCGGGGAGTCTCGGCGGCCCGCAACCTGGGCATGGCGGCGGCCCGTGGAGAGTGGATCGCCTGGCTGGATCACGACGATCTCTGGGAGCCGGACAAGCTGGAGCGTCAGGCGCGGATGGTCACGGAGGATTCGGACGCGGTGATGGTCTTCACCCAGGCGCGCGTGGAGCCCGTGGATGGGATGGCGGCGGAGCCACCCGGGATCTTTCCGCTCATCGACGACCCCGTGCGTCTGCTCGAGGACCCCCTGGTCGAGCTGGCCCACTGGAACTTCGTCCCCATGTCGTCGGTGATGACCAGCCGCGCCGCCCTGCGGGAGCTCGACGGGCCTTTCGACACGCGGTACCACCTGTCCGAGGACTGGGATCTCTGGCTCCGCGTCGCGCGCCGCCATCCGCGTGGCCTGCGCTACGTCGACGCGCCGTTGACCCGTTACCGCATCGTGGCCGGGCGCGCCACGCGGCGCATGGGAGACCTGCGCCTCGAGGACATCGCCATCTTCGAAGAGCTGATGCGCTCCTGCCCGGGGCTCCTCGAAAGCGATCCGCGGCGCTGCCGCGACACCCGCCACAGGCTGCGGCGGGAAGCAGGCTACTGGCTCCTCAAGGAAGGGCGTGGCACCGAAGCGCGCGAGCACCTGAAGGAAGCCTGGCGTCTGCGTCCCGGATCGCTGCGCCCGCTCGGCCTGCTGGCCGCGTCCCTGCTGCCCGGCGCCGGACGGCCCGGAGGAGACTGACGTGGCGGCGCCGGCGCGCGTGATGCTGTTCGCAGCGGCCGAGGTCCCCGGAGGGCTCCTCTCGCACGTGGCGCTCCTGGCGCGGGAGCTGGCCGCCTCCGGACACGACGTGACCGTCACGCTGCCGCCGGCGTCCGGAGCCGACGCGGCGGCCCGCTCCTGCGCCGGCGCGGGGGCGGCCGTCATCCGGGCGCGGGTGCGCGGCAAGACGAACCTGAGCGGGATGCTGACCTTGCGCCGCCACGTGGCGCGGGTGGCTCCCGACATCTTTCACGCTCACCTGTCCTCGCCGGGAGAAGGGCTTCCTGCGCTGGCGGCCGCGCGATGGGGAGGAGCGTCGCGCCTGGTCACCACGGAGCATGCGCCGGCCCACTTTCCCCTGGAGCGCTTCTACAGCCGTCCGGTCAAGAGACTGGCCGCCAGCGCGCTGAGCGCGGTGGTGGCGGTGTGCGAGGCGGACGCCCGCCTCCTGCGCGACGGGTTCGGGATCCCCGCCCACCTCGTGCGTGTCATTCCCAACGGTGTCGATCCGCCGGCCACGGCCCTCTCGCGGGACGCCGCGCGCGCGGCGATGGGGATCGAGCCGGGTCGTCCCGTGATTGGCTGCGCGGGAGCGCTGGAGGTCAAGAAGGGGGTGCTCGACCTGGTCGAGACGGTGCGGCGCCTCGGCCGGGCCGATGCGGTGCTGGCGCTGGCGGGAGAGGGGAGCCAGGCGGCCGCGCTCCGGCGCATGGCAGGAGAGCTTCCGTTCCGCCTGTTGCTCCCCGGCCACGTGAGTGACCTCTACGGATTCCTGGCCGCGCTGGACGTCTTCGCCCTGGCCTCGCACCAGGAGGCGATGCCCCTGTCCCTGCTCCAGGCCATGATGGCGGGGATGCCGATCGTGGCCACCCGGGTGGGCGGAGTTCCCGAGGTTCTGGAGACGGCGGAGGCGGGGCTCCTGGTGGAGCCGTCGCGCCCGGAGGAAATGACGCGCGCCATCGCCGGGCTGCTGGCCGCCCCCGATCGGGCTCGCCTGCTGGGAGATCGGGCGCGCCGGACCGCCCTGTCGCGCTACACGGTCACGCGCATGGCGGGCGAGGTGGGGTCTCTGTACGCGCAGGTGCTGTCGGACGGCGGGCGCGCCGCCGCGGGAGCGCGCGCGTGAGAGTGGGGATCGACGTCCGCGCGCTTCAGACCGCGAGCGCCCGCCGCGGCGTGGGGACCTACATCCGCGGGCTGCTGGGAGGCCTTGCCCTGGCGCGTCGTGACGAGGAGATCCTGCTGTTCGGCGCGCCGGGGGCCGTGGAGGTTCCGCCCGCGTTCGAGCGGGTCGAGCTTTCGCGCCCGCGCCGCGCCATCACCTTGTGGGATCAGATCGCCTGGCCGGCCCTGCTGTCGCGCCGCGGCGTGACGGTCTTCCACTCGCCGTTCTACGCGGTGCCGCGCCTGCGCCCGCGCTCCTGTGCCATCGTGCAGACGGTGCACGACCTGACTCCGCTCAGGTTCCCGGGCGCGGTGACGGCGCGCCAGGCGCGCGTCTTCCGCTTCAGCTTCAAGATGGCGCGCAGCGCCCACCGCATCATCGTCCCGAGCGCGGCCACGCGCGACGACGTGGTGTCCCTGCTCGGGGTCCCGGCCGATCGCGTGGCCGTCATCCCGCTGGCGTCCGGAGTGGGGCCGGATGACGTCATCGCGGCCGATGGCGAGGCTCCGGGCGCGCTGCGGCGCGCGGGCCTTGGTGAGCGGAGCTCGTTCCTCCTGCACACGGGCGGCCACGATCCGATCAAGAACATCCCGTGCCTGCTGGACGCGTTCGCCGTGCTGCGGAAGCAGGGTCGCCAGCTCGACCTCGTGATCGCGGGAGAAGAGGGCCCTTTCACTCCTGGAATCCTCGCGCACGCGGAGCGTGCCGGCGTCCTGGACCGCGTGAAGCTTCCGGGGTTCGTGTCCAGGACCGACCTCATCGCTCTATACCGTCGGGCGGAGGCGCTCGTCTACCCCTCGGACGCCGAAGGGTTCGGGCTCCCGGTGCTCGAGGCCATGGCGTGCGGGACGCCGGTGGTGGCGTCGCGCGCGGGCGCGCTCCCGGAGGTGGCCGGGAGCGCCGGCCTGCTCGTTCCGGCCGGCGACGCGCAGGGCCTCGCCGCGGCAGTCGCCTCCATCCTGGACGACCCCGGGAGGCGTGACCGCATGCGGAGCGAGGGCGTGGCGCGGGCGGCGCGCTTCTCGTGGCGCGAGACCGCCCGGCTCACGCGCGACGTCTACCTCGAGGCCCACCAGGAGGCTGCCGCATGACCGCGTCGATGACGGGCACCCTGCTGGTGGGGATGGACGCGCGCCCGCTGTCGCGCCAGCCCACCGGAGTCGGACGCTACGTGCTGAATCTGGCGCGCGCGCTGGCGCGATTGAACGAGCCGATCTTTCTGCGCCTCTACGTTCCCGGGCCTGCGTCCGCGGCGATGGCTCCGGATCTGCCGCAGGAGGCCCTGGGCATGCCCCGCGGGGCGCTGCGCCGCCTGGACAACGCGTTCACATGGACGCACGCCAGGCTCCCGCTGCACCTGGCGCGCCACCGAGTGGACCTGCTGCACGGAACCTTCTACACCCTTCCTCTCGTGTGCCCCTGTCCGGCCGTCGTCACCATCCACGACATCACCTTCGATCTGCATCCCGACTGGTTCACGCCGCGCGCCCGGCTGGCCTTCGGCGGCTTCGCCGCCGCATCCGCGCGCAAGGCGCGCCACGTCATCACGGTGTCCGAGCGATCCAGACGGGACATCTGCGAGCGGTACGGGATCCCGCCCGCGAAGGTGAGCGCCATCCCGCTGGCTCCCGACCCGGGGTTCGTGCGGGTGGAGGATCCCGCGTCCAGGGCCGCGGTCCGCGCGCGCTACGCGACGGGGGACAGCTTCCTCCTGCACGTGGGGGCCATCACGCCCCGGCGCAACATCCCGCGCCTGCTGGAGGCCTTCGCGCGGGTGCGGCAGGACGACCGGGGCCTCACCCTCGTGCTCGCCGGGCCGGTGGAGCCTCCCTCGCCTCCGCTGGAGCCGCTCATCGACAGGCTTGGTCTGCGTGGCGCGGTCCGGCTGCTGGGGTACGTGGCCACGGAGGATCTGCCTGCTCTGTACAGCGCCGCGGCGGCGGTGGTCTATCCATCCCTGTACGAAGGGTTCGGCCTTCCGGTGGTGGAAGCGATGGCCTGCGGGACCCCGGTGCTGGCCAGCGACGGCTCCTGCTTCCCCGAGGTGGCGGGAGACGCCGCCCTGCTGGTCGACCCCACCGACACCGAGGCCATGACGCAGGGCCTGCGATCCATCGTGCGCGACGAGGCGACGAGGGTACGCCTGGTCCAGGCCGGCGGGCTCCGCGCGGCCGGGCTGCGATGGGAGGAGACCGCGCGGCGCACCCTGGCGGTGTACCGTGAGGCGATGGAAGGGGGAGTCAGCCGGGCCTGGAAGGCCGCGGCCAAGCCGCACGGAGCCGATCGATGACCGGCGCGCCGCCCCTGGTGTCGGTGATCGTGGTCTCCTGGAACAGCCTGGACTTCCTGCCGCGATGCCTGGCTTCGGTGGAGGCCCAGTCCCATCCCGCCGTGGAGTTGATCGTGGTGGACAACGCCTCCAAGGACGGGTCGGCCGCTTACGTGAGGGAGGGCCATCCGCGGGCCGTGCTCGTGGAAAACCCGCGCAACCTTGGTTTCTGCGCCGGGAACAACGTCGGGTTGAAAAGGGCCAGGGGCGCCTATATTTTGTTCCTCAACGCGGATGCCACGCTCACGCCGCGCTACATCGAGGAGGCCCTCCAGCCGTTCGCGGCGGACAGCCGCACGGGCATGGTCGCGGGCAAGGTTCTGCGCTTCGACCAGCACACCCTGGACACGACCGGACAGTTCCTGACGAGAAGCCGCCGGGTGAAGGAGCGCGGGTACGGTGAGCCGGACCGCGGCCAGTACGACCGGCCCGGCGAGGTCTTCTCCGTGTGCGGCGCGGTGGCGCTGGTGAGCCGCGCGCTGGTGGACAGCGTCTCGATCGACGGGGAGTTCTTCGACGAGGACTTCTTCGCCTTCAACGAGGATCTCGATGCCGGCTGGCGTGCGCGCAGGCTCGGATGGCGCTGCGCGTACCATCCCGCGGCGGTGGCCTATCACTACCGCGGCGGGACGCAGGTGGACCGGCGGGACGGTCCGCGGCGGCACGGCGAGATGGCGCGCCGTCCTCCTCACATCCAGGCACACATCGTGAAGAACCGTTACCTGGCCATCATCAAGAACGACACCGCGGGGTCGGTGCTGCTCAATCTTCCATTCATCCTGGCATGGGAGGTCGCGCTCTGGGGCTGGCTGGTCGTCTTCTCTCCCGGCACGCTGCCGATCCTCTGGGGACACCGGCGGCTCCTGGGCCGGGCGCTGGGCAAGCGCCGCCTGCTGGCCGCGCGGGGTGACGCGTGATCGCCGCCGCCCTTCCGCCCGCCCTGACCACGCTGTGCTGCTTCCTGACGGCGCTGGCCATGTCGTTGTACGGCACACCGCTCGCGGCCCGCGCCGCCATGCTCTTCGGCATCGTCGATCGGCCCGATGGCGCGCTCAAGAAACACCGCGGGGCCGTCCCTTATCTCGGCGGCCTGGCGGTGTTCGGATCGTTCCTGCTCACCATGGCGCTGGTGTTCGACCTCGATCGGCGCGTGCTGGGCATGCTGCTGGCGGGGACCCTGCTGGTTCTGCTGGGGCTGATGGATGACTTCGGCGCCCTGGGCGTGCGCGCCAAGTTCCTGGGCCAGGGGCTCGCTACGCTGGTGCTCATCAAGAGCGGGATCACCATCCAGATCGGAGCGCTGCCGGACTGGGCCAACATGGTGCTCACGGTGGGATGGCTCCTGGGCATGACCAACGCCTTGAACATCATCGACATCATGGACGGCCTGGCGTCGGGGACCGCCGTGGTGGCGTGCGTCATGCTGCTGGCGGTGGCCTGGCTCAACGGCCAGGCGCCGATCGTGCTGATGACCGCGACCCTGATCGGCAGCCTGCTGGGATTCCTGTACTACAACAGGCATCCGGCACGCATCTTCCTGGGCGATACCGGCAGCCTGTTCGTGGGCCAGATGCTCGGAGCGCTGGCCATGATCGGCAAGTACGACGCCTTCAACACCATCGGCTACCTGAGCCCGCTCCTGATCCTGGCGGTGCCCATCTTCGACACCCTCTTCGTGATGGCGGTGAGGGTGGCGCGTGGACGCAATCCTTTCAAGGGGAGCCCCGACCACTTCGCGCTGCGCCTGCGCCGCTGGGGGATGAGCGTGCGCGGGGTGAACCGGCTCACGTGGGCCGCCGGAGCGGTGCTCGGTGCGCTCGGCCTGGTGAATCTGTACCTCGAGGCGAGCGCCTCGCTCCTGCTGCTGGCCGGCGTCGGCGTGCTGCTCTCGATAGCCGGGTCGGTGCTCCTGCTCGCTCCGGCCGAAGGGCCGGCGCGCGAGCGCGACGAGGCGGACGCGGTGGGAGCCGGCGTGCTGTCCGCCGATCTCGTACAGACGGCCGCCGAAGAATCGGCCGTGCGTGCCGCGCGCCTGCAGCTGGTCGGCTGGAGGCGGCGGTGATCCTGATCCTGGGCGGAGGCCTGACCGGGCTGTCGGCGGCTCTGCACCTTCAGGATTCCAGCGAGACGCGCGTTCTGGAGCGTGAGGAGCGTCCGGGCGGCCTCTGCCGCTCCTTCACCCAGGACGGCTTCACCTTCGATCTCACGGGCCACCTGCTGCACCTGCGCCGCCCCGAGATACGCGATCTGGTGATGCGCCTCGTCCCCGAGGAGCGGTTCGAGCGCATCGATCGCCGCGCCTTCATCCACTCGCAGGGGGTCCTCACGCCCTACCCGTTCCAGGTGAACACGCACGGGCTTCCGCCCGAAGTGGTGGCGGAGTGCCTGCTGGGTTTCATCGAGGCGGCGCGCGAGGCGGCCCCATCGTCTCAGGAAGCGGCCGGGCTGTCCTTCCGGCGGTGGGTCCTGAAGACCTTCGGCACGGGGATCGCCCGCCACTTCATGTTCCCCTACAACGAGAAGCTCTGGCTCTGCGACCTGGACGAAATGACCTGCGAGTGGGCCTCCTGGTCCATCCCGCGCCCGTCCCTGAAGGACGTGGTGGAGGGGGCGCTGGGCCTCTCGCGCGCGGCGTTCGGGTACAACCCGTCCTTCTTCTATCCGAAAGCAGGCGGGATCGAGGTTCTGCCGGCCGCGCTCGCCTCGCGCGTGAGGAACGTATCCTGTGGATCGCTGGTGGAGCGCGTAGACGTCCGCCGCCGCGTGGCGCACGTTCGCGGGGGCGAGGCCATCCCTTACCAGAGCCTCGTCTCCACGCTGCCGCTGCCGCGCCTGGTGGAAATAGCTTCCGGGCTCCCGGAGTGGACCCGTGAGGCCGCGCGCGCCCTGCGTCACGTCGCGGTGGTGAACGTGAACCTGGGGATCGACCGGGTCCTCCACACCGACAAACACTGGATCTACTTTCCCGAGAAGGACTACGTCTTCTACAGGGCGGGCTTCCCGGCCTCCTTCACGCCGGCCGCCGCCCCGCCCGGGTGTTCGTCGATCTACCTCGAGATTGCCGTGCCACCCGGCACCCGCACGGACGACGATGCCCTGGCCGCGCAGTGCCGTGAGGGGCTGCTGCGGGCGGGGCTGCTCGAGCCGTCCGACCGGATCGTCACGCGCGCCATCTTCCACATCGATCCCGCCTACGTCATCCACGATCCGCACCGGCGCGAGATGCTCCCGCGCCTGCTGGACGAGCTGCGATCCCATGGCATCCACTCGGCCGGGCGCTACGGGGCGTGGTACTACAACTCCATGGAGGACTCCCTGGCCGAGGGGCGTGCCCTGGCGCTGGAGCTGGCGCCGGGCGGCGGAGCCCTCGCCGGCGCGGGGGAGGTGGCCTGACGTGATCCGCGTCTGCCACATCATCACGCAGCTGGAGCTGGGTGGAGCGCAGAAGATCGCCCTCTACACCGCCCAGCATCTCGACCGGTCCCGTTTCTCCGCCCAGATCATCGCCGGCCCCGGCGGAATGCTCGACGAGGAGGCCCGGGACCTGGGCATTCCCTTCCACATCGTCCCGAGTCTGATCCGTCAGGTCTCGCCCGCGCACGACCTGCTCGCCCTGGCCCAGCTGACGCGACTGCTGCGCCGCATGCGGCCTGACGTCGTGCACACCCATTCTTCCAAAGCGGGCATCCTGGGGCGCTGGGCCGCCACCCTGGCCGGCGTGCCGCACATCGTGCATTCCGTGCACGGCTTCGGCTTCAATCCGGCTCAGGGGAGGATCGCGCGCCGGCTGTTCGTCTCGCTGGAGCGTGTCACCTGCCGGATGGCCACCAGCGTCCTGGTGATGGTGTCGCAGGCCAATCTGAAGACGGGACATGACCTGGATCTGTTCGACCCGCGGCGTGCGTCGCTCATCCGCTGCGGCGTGCCGCTGACCGAATTCCATCCCGCGGCGGCACCACGCCCGCACGGCTCGCCGCTGACGGTCGGCATGGTGGCCTGCCTCAAGCCGCAGAAGGCCCCGCTGGACTTCGTCGCGGTGGCCGCGCGCGTCACGAAGGCCAGGCCCCCGCTCCCCCCCGTGAAGTTCGTGCTGGTGGGGGACGGCGAGCTGAGGCCCGCGGTGGAGTCGGCCATCGCGCAGGCCGGCCTCCAGGGGATCGTCACCCTCGCGGGCTGGCGGCGCGACGTGCCCGAGGTGCTGCGCGGACTGGACGTGCTGCTGCACACCTCCCGCTGGGAAGGGCTCCCGCTCACCTTTCTGGAGGCGATGGCCACCGGGCTGCCGATCGTGGGGACGGGAGTCGACGGGAACCTGGACGTCGTGGAGGAGGGGGTGACCGGCTACCTGCTCCAGCCCGGTGACGTGGAAGGCCTCGCGCGCCGCTGCACCGAGCTGCTGCGCGATCCCGATGGAAGGCGCCGCATGGGAGAGGAGGCGCGCCGCCGCGTGCTGCTGTTCGACGTCGACGGGATGGTGAGACGCAAGGAGCTGCTGTACGAAGGGCTGGTCAGCGGAGGGCCGGCTCGCGCCGTGGCGATGTCCACCCAGGTGGATGCGCTGGGATGACGGTCCAGGCGCTGACGCTCGCGGGAGTGTGCAAGACCTACAAGGGGCACCTGTCCCTCACATCGCGCGAAGTGATCCGCGGGCTCGATCTCCAGGTGGAGTCGGGCGAGGTCTTCGGCCTGCTCGGGCAGAACGGCGCGGGCAAGACCACCACCATCAAGATGATCCTCTCGCTGATCTTCCCTGATGCCGGCGACATCCGCATCTTCGGGCAGCCGTGCGGCCGGATCGAGGTGAAGCGGCGCCTGGGTTTCCTTCCCGAGAACCCCTACTTCTACGAGTACCTGACGGGACGCGAGTTCCTGGACTTCTACGGACAGCTGTTCGGGATGGAGCGCGGCGTCCGCCGCCGGCGCGCCTCCGAGGTGCTGCAGAAGGTGGGGATGGAGTCCCGCGCCGACCTTCCCCTGCGCAAGTACTCCAAGGGGATGCTGCAGCGCATCGGCATGGCGCAGGCGCTCCTCAACGACCCGGAGCTGATCATCCTGGACGAGCCGATGAGCGGGCTGGATCCGATCGGGCGCAGGGAGTTCCGGGACCTGATCCTGGAGCTGAAGCAGCGGGGCCGGACCGTCTTCTTCTCTTCGCACATCCTCTCGGACGCCGAGGCCATCTGCGACCGCGTGGCCATCCTCAAAGACGGGCGCCTGGCCCGCTGCGGGCGGCTCGCCGAGCTGCTCTCGTCGGACGTGCGCTCGTGGGAGGTGACCCTGGCGGGCCCGCCCTTCGAGGCGCTGGCCGCCCGCGGAGCGCGCGCGGAGGTGATCTCGGCCCGTGGAGCCGAGACGCTGCTGCGGGTGGGAGCGCCCCAGGATCTGGACGGCCTGCTGGACGCCGCGCGGACGGCCGGGGCACGGCTCATCTCGGTCACGCCGCGGCGCGACACCCTGGAGGATCTGTACCTGCGCGAGGTGGCCGGGCGATGAAGGTCGCCGCCATCGCCGCCAACACCTTCCGCGAGGCGATCCGCGACCGCATCCTGTACCTGCTACTGGCGTTTGCCATCCTGATGATCGTCTCCAGCCGGATCCTCAGCCTCCTGACCGTCGGAGCGGAGGAGAAGATCGTCAAGGACGTCGGCCTGGCGTCCCTGTCGCTGTTCGGCGTGGCCACCGCCATCTTCGTGGGCGTGGGGCTGGTGTTCAAGGAGATCGAGAAGCGCACGGTCTACACGCTCATCTCCAAGCCGATCTCCCGATCGCAGTTCATCCTGGGCAAGTACCTGGGTCTGGTGATGGTGCTGGCGGTCAACCTCTCGATCATGACCGCGGTCTTCTACCTGCTGCTGATGCTCAAGGGGTGGATGGACCTGGGGATCACGCGGGCGGTCCTGCTGATCTTCGTGGAGCTGGCGCTGGTGACGGGCATCGCCATCCTGTTCTCGTCCTTCTCCACCCCCATCCTGAGCAGCCTCTTCACCGTCACCTGCTACGTGATCGGCCACCTGTCGTGGGGGCTGCTGCTGCTCGCCGACAAGGTGCAGGGGAGCTTCGCCAAAGTGCTGTGCGGCGTCCTCTACCGCGTGCTGCCCAATCTGGAGCTCCTCAACGTGAGAGGGCAGGTGGTGCATGGAGAAACCGTGCCGTGGAGCCGTGTGTGGGACGGCGCGGTGTACGGCCTGGGCTACACCGTCGTGGTGCTGGCGCTGGCCGTGCTCGTGTTCCGCCGGCGGGACTTCCTGTGATCCGGAGCGCGGCGATCGTCCTGGGCGTCCTGGGGGCGGCGGCGGCGTCCGCGCACGCCGGCTGGAGGCTCGAGCGCGAGCATCGGCAGGTCTCCTCCTCCGCGCAGGTGCTGTACCTGCCCTCGGGGCGGTACCTGAAAGTCGCGTCGCTGGGGTTCCCCGAGCTGCTGGCCGATCTCGTCTACATCTGGTCCATCCAGTTCTACGGCAACTACGCCGCCGCGGATCGCTTCCGCTACCTGGAGCACGTGTACGGCAACGTGATCAGCGAGCTGGACCCCCGGTACGTCGACCCGTACCTGGTGGGCTCGCTGATCATGAGCATCGAGGCGAACGACCAGAAGATGGCCCTGCGGTTGCTGGACAAGGGGATGGCGGCCAACCCGCGTGAGTGGATCCTGCCGTTCGAGGCGGGGTTCATCTGCTACGACCGTCTGGGGGATCACGCGCGGGCGGCGAAGTACTTCGAGCAGGCGATGCGGATCGAGGGCTCCCCGGCGGTCATCCAGCGTCTGCACGCCGAGATGTACAACAAGATGGGAGATCGCCGCACGTCGCTGGCTTACTGGAGAGAGGTGCTCGAGCAGGCCACCACCGACTACGTGAAGGACGTTTCCTGGCGGCACGTGCACGACCTGACCATCGAAGTGCAGCTGGAGGACCTTCGTGCCGCCGTGCAGCGGTACCGCGACCGCCATGCCTCGTGGCCTCCGGACCTGGATTCTCTGGCCAGGGCAGGTCTGTTGCAGGACGTGCCGCTGGATCCCGACGGCAAGCCCTACGCGTACGACAGGTCCACGGGAGCCGTCACCAGCCAGAGCCGGTTCAGCCTTTACAGGCCCGGACGGTGATCGGGGTGGATGCCGACGCCTTCCCCGCGGCTGCCCAGGCCGCCGTGGCGGCCGTGCTCGGCCTCATCTTCGGGTCGTTCGCGAACGTGTGCATCCATCGGCTTCCGGATCGCCGTTCGGTGGCGTGGCCAGGCTCGGCCTGCCCGCAGTGCGGCGCGCGCATCGCCTGGTACGACAACCTCCCGGTGCTTTCCTGGATCGTCCTGAGGGGACGGTGCCGCGCCTGCACGGCCTCCATCTCCGTCCGCTACCCCCTCGTCGAGGCGCTCTGCGCGTGCCTGGTGGTGGCTCTGTGGGCCGAACATGGCCTGTCCCTGCGATGGGCCGCGCTCTCCTACCTGGCCGTCTCCATCGTGGTGCTGATCCCCATCGACATGCGTCATGGCATCCTCCCCGACAAGGTCACCATCACGGGGATCGTCGTGGGGCTGGCGGCGTCGCTCGTGACCATGCCCCCCGGCCCGTTCGGGGCGGCCCGCGGAGCCCTGGTCGGGGCGCTGGTGCCGATCGGAGTGAGGTCGCTCTACATGGCCTGGGCGAAGCTGCGCGATCGCCGGCGCCGCCTTCCCGCGGCCGCTCACGCCGATGCGGCGGCCGGGCCTCCGGCCGAGGCCGAAGCACCGGCCGAACCTGCCGAGGACGCCGGGCCTCCGGCCGATCCGCAGCGCGAGGGGATGGGCCTGGGCGACGTGAAGATGCTGGCTATGGTGGGCGCCTTCCTCGGTGCTCCCGGCGCCCTGCTCACCATGCTGCTGGGATCCATGCTCGGCACGATCTACGTGGCGCCCCTGCTGGCGACCGGCCGCCACAACATGAAGACGCCCATCCCCTTCGGCCCCTTCCTCGGGGTCGGCGCCCTCGCGGTGATCTTCTGGGGCGACGCGATGATCGACTGGTACCTCGGCCTGATCATTCCCTGACCATTCCCGATCCGTCCGCCCGCGGCCGCGTGGTGTGACGTCCTGGAGCGGATGGGCGGACACGCGGCTTCCCCGGCTGTGTGGCCGCCGGGCGCTGCCGCGTGGCAGTGGGCTTGCTACGTCTCCACCGCATGAGGAACGAGGCGCGGAAGCGTGCGGCGGGATTCAGCCTGGTGGAGGTGCTGGTCTCCATGGGTCTTCTTTCCGGGATCCTCGCGGCCATCGCCGCCATGTTCGTGCTGGCGGGCGCGTGCATCCGGTCGGGACGCCACCTCACCGTGGCGACGACGCTCGCGCAGAACGTGATGGACGACCTCGGGCCGCGGCCAGGGGAGTTCGGAAACCCCGATCCCGATGCGGTTTTCGCGTCCTCCGATACGCGGTCGGCCGGCAGCGCGGCCGATCTCCTGTGGGGGCTCGATGTGCGATCCGGACTGCACGAAGGGTTCGCCGTCGTGTCCACGACCCCGCTGGGAGGACCGCTGGCCCCCGCCACGTTCGCCTCCGCAGAAGGCCTGCGCGTGCGCGTCACCGTGGGCTGGGCCGAGATGCGGCGCGCCCGCAGCGTCACGTTCGAAGAGGTGCGCTTCTGACCCCGGCGAGGCGGGAGGCCGGCTTCGCCATGATCGAGGCGCTCGTGGCGCTGGGGCTCACGGCCGTTCTGTTCGCCGCCCTGCTCACGCTTCACGATCGGCTGGCGGCCTCGTTCAAGGCAAGCGAGAACGAGGCCACGCTGCAGCAGACGACGCGAGCGGCCTTCGACAGAATCGTGGCCGACGTGCGCCTGGCCGGCCTCAACATCCATCCCGATGGAGCGGAGGGACGGCCCGAGGAAGCCATCGAGGGTATGTGGGACGCCGTCCTGGTGGTGCGCGCCGACTTCGATTTCGAGGATCCGGCGGCGAGCCTGTCCCCGGAGACGTCGCTCGGCGGGCCCTCGCTCCCTTTCCGCGTGGTCAGCACCGGCAACGACGAGATCGTCGCCTATGCGCTGGGCAAGGCCTCCGGAGGAGGGGAGACGCGGGCCTTCGTGGCGGACGTGGCCGGCGTGCCTCGCGATGGGTCGGGCGAGACGGTGTCCCTGACCGACGTTCACGTGACCCACGATGATCCGCCGTACACGCTCTACCGGTTCGTGGTCTCCGCCAACTCCACCTCCGTCACGCGGCAGCCGGTGGCCGACGGCATCCGCTCGATGAGCTTCCGCTACCAGGACTCCGCTGGGGTTTTCCTTCCCGCCGCGGGAGGCGCGGACGATCCGGCCGGCGTCTCCCTGCGGCGCCGTGTCCACCGTGTCGAGGTACGGATCCTGGGCATGACGGAGGACCCGGATCCGTCGTACCTGAATCCGGCAGATCCGGCCGGCACGGCCCGTCACCACAGGACGTTCGTCCTTCGGGGCTCCGTCACGCCACGCAACGAGGGCCTGGACGGGGCGATCGACATCCCCCCCGACGACCCCAACAGCCCGGTCTGAGGCCACATGAAGCGGCCCTTGACTCGGCCCGGGACGGGCATAGATTCGGCCGCATGATCGTGCACACGGAGCGCCCCAGGCTCGTGCTGGTCCTGACCGTGGCCGCCTCGGTCCTGCTGTTCGCCTGCTCGGGCGGGGAGCGGGAAGTCGCGCAGCCGCAAGATGCCTCCGAGGCGGAAGCGGCCCCCTCGAGCGCCGAGGCTCCGGCCTCGCCGCCTGCGCCTCCGGCCCAGGCGTCCGCTGCGGCGGGACCCGCGCCGGTCCAGGCGGCTCCTCAGGGCACGCCGGCGCCTTCGGGCGCCACGCAGGCGGTGACCTTCGGCAGCGTCCCTCAGGACGAACTGGTGGCAGCGCCCCGTCCGGAACGTCCCGCCATCAAGACGGGCTCGTCGCGGGTCTTCTCCAACGACGATCTGAAGGCCTACAAGGCGGTTCGTGAAGAGTACGGGTTCGCCGATGATGCCCGGAGCGCGGGCGCGTCCGATGCCCGGTCCGGCGGCAAGGAAGGCGGGAAAGGAGCCCCGGCGGACGCGAAGGACACGGACGCGAAGATCGCCGAGGCGACGAAGAAGCTCGCAGACCTCGGAGCCGAGCTTCAGAATCTCGAGAAGCGGATCCCCTCGCTGCACAACCCGCTCCTGCCGCGCGTGACGCCGCTCGACAAGGATCAGGCCTCCGAGGACGGGATGGATAATGCCGAGCGGCTGTCGCACGTGAAGCAGAGAATCGCCGAGGTCAAGACCGAGATGGAAGAGCTTCAGGCAACCCTCGCCGAGCTGCGCGCCGGCCCCGAGACGGACCAGACTCCCGACGACGGAAGCCGATAACTGCATTAGTCCGTGGACTTTGTGCGTTCCCCCGCCTTGACTCGCCCCTCTCCTGATGGTATCTTCGCCGCCCAATTCCTGACCGCCGGGAGCGCCCCAGTCGCCAGAGCCCCCGCGCCACAACCATGAAAGAATGAGGTCATTCGCATGGCTCGACGCCGCATTGTGATCATGGGAGCCGCCGGAAGGGACTTCCACAACTTCAACGTGGCGTTTCGTGGCGACCCGGACAGCGAGGTGGTGGCCTTCACCGCCACTCAGATCCCCAACATCGCGGACCGCCGTTACCCGGCGGAGCTGGCCGGCCCCCTCTACCCACAGGGGATCCCCATTCACGAGGAGCGATCGCTCACCGAACTGATCGCGCGCGAGAAGGTGCAGGAAGTCATCTTCGCCTACAGCGACGTCTCCCACGAGTACGTCATGCACCAGGCCTCCACGGTCCTGGCGGCGGGAGCCGATTTCCGCCTCATGGGGGCCGACGCCACCATGCTGGAAGCCAGGGTCCCCGTGGTCTCCATCTGCGCCGTGCGCACGGGAAGCGGCAAGAGCCAGACCACGCGCAAGGTCTGCCAGGTGCTGGCGGGGATGGGCAAGCGCGTGGTGGCGGTGCGGCACCCGATGCCCTACGGCGATCTGGTGCGCCAGAAGGTCCAGCGCTTCGCCACATTCGAGGACCTCGACCGCCAGGAGTGCACCATCGAGGAGCGCGAGGAGTACGAGCCCCACCTGCGCAGGGGCACCATCGTCTATGCCGGGGTCGACTACGGCGAGATCCTGAAGCGGGCCCAGGAGGAGGCGGACGTCGTCGTGTGGGACGGCGGCAACAACGACCTGCCCTTCTACAAGCCGAGGCTGGAGATCGTGGTGGCCGACCCGCATCGCCCCGGCCATGAGCTGACCTACCATCCGGGAGAGACCAACCTCCGCAGGGCGCACGTCATCGTCATCAACAAGGTCAACTCCGCCTCACCCGAAGGGATCGCCAAGGTGAAGGCCAGCATCGCCCGGGTCAATCCAAAGGCCACGGTGATCGAGGCGGCCTCCCCGATCACGGTCGAGGACCCTGACGCCATCCGGGGCAAGCGGGTGCTGTGCATCGAGGACGGCCCCACCCTCACCCACGGCGAGATGACCTACGGGGCCGCGGTGGTCGCGGCGCGGCAGCATGGCGCGTCCGAGATCGTGGATCCCCGCAGTGCGGCGGTGGGGACCATCAAGGATGCGTTCATCCAGTACCCCGGCATCGGGCCGCTCCTCCCCGCGCTGGGATATGGAGGGCGCCAGATCGCCGACCTGCAGGCCACCATCGAAAGGGTGTCCTGCGACCTGGTCCTGATCGGAACCCCGATCGACCTGCGCCGCCTGGTGACCTTCAGCAGGCCCGCGCAGACCGTGACCTACGACCTCGAGGAGACCGGGCGGCCCACACTGTCCGACATGCTGAAGCCGCTCTCGTGAAAGGGACGGGCACGCGCAAGCTCGTGGTGGTCGCCTTCGGCGGCAACGCGCTGGCGCGGCACGACGAGGACGGCACGCAGCGCCAGCAGCTGCGTCACGCCGCGGTGCTGGCACGGTCGCTCGTCCGTATCCTGAAAAAGGGTCACGACCTGGTGCTGGTGCACGGCAACGGCCCGCAGGTCGGCACCCTTCTCGTTCAGGTCGAAGAAGCCAGCACCAAGGTCCCGCCCTCCTCCCTGGATGTCTGCGTCGCCCAGACCGAGGGGAGCATCGGCTTCATGCTCGAGACGGCCCTGCGCAACGAGATGGTGGTCGAGGGGATCGACCGGGAGGTCGTCTGCCTGCTCACCCCCGTGGTGGTGGATCGCAAGGATCCCGCGCTCAGGAGCCCCAGCAAGCCGATCGGGCCCTTCTACACTCCCTACCGTGCGGCTCTCCTGCGCCGCACGCGGCGCTGGAACATCGTGGAGGACTCAGGCCGGGGATGGCGCAAGGTCGTCGCCTCCCCCAGGCCCCTGAAGGTGATCAACCTGCCCGTGCTGCGCGCGCTGCTGGAATCGCATCACGTGGTCATCGCGGGCGGTGGAGGCGGCGTGCCGGTCATCGAAGACGCCTCCGGCAGGCTGCGCGGCATCGAGGCGGTGGTGGACAAGGACCTCACCGCGTCCCTCATCGCCCGCGATCTGCACGCGGACCTCCTGCTGGTGCTCACCGACGTGGACCAGGTCTGGCTGAACTACGGGAAGAAGAACCAGCGGCCCATCCAGAAGATGTCCTTCAAGGAGGCCGAGCGCTACCTCAGGCGCGGCCAGTTCCCTCCGGGGAGCATGGGCCCGAAGGTGCAGGCGGCCATCGAGTTCACCCGCTCGACGGGCCATGACGTCCTCATCACATCACTGCGGCGCTGCGTCTCGGCCGTGATGGGCCGGGGCGGCACGCGGGTCACCGCGAAAGTGGAGCCACGCACATGAACCGCTTGAAAGGAAAAGATCTCCTGACGCTCCGGGACTACGGCATCGAGGAGGTCGCGCAGTTTCTGGAAAAGGCCGCCGACGTCAAGAAGAACCCGGGGGTGTACCGCAAGGCGCTCGACGGCAGGACGCTGGCCATGATCTTCGAGAAGCCGTCGCTCCGCACGCGGGTCACCTTCGAGACAGGCATGACCCAGCTGCACGGCCACGCGGTGTACATCTCGCCCTCGGACGCGGGCCTGGGAAAGCGCGAGAGCGTGCCCGACGTGGCGCGCAACCTGGAGCGCTGGGTGGACGGCATCATGGCGCGCGTCTTCGCGCAGAAGACGGTGGAGGACCTGGCCGCGTATGCCCGCATCCCCGTCATCAACGGGCTGTCGGACGACTACCACCCCGTGCAGGCGCTGGCCGACTTCCAGACCATCCACGAGAAGGCCGGGACGTTCAAGGGCGTGAAGCTCGCCTACGTGGGAGATGGGAACAACGTGACCCACTCGCTGCTGCTGGCCGCCTCGCGCACCGGCGTGTCGATCTCGGTGGCCACGCCGCCGGGGTACGAGCCGCGCAAGGACATCGTGGAGGAGGCGGCGCGCACCGGGAAGCAGACCGGATGCGTGGTGGACGTTTCGAACGACCTCGCACGGGCGGTCAAGGGAGCCCACTTCGTCTACACCGACGTGTGGGCGAGCATGGGCCAGGAGTCCGAGACCGAGAAGCGCAAGCAGATCTTCGCCCCCTTCCAGGTCAACGCCCGTCTGATGGCGATGGCCGGGACCGATCCCTGGTTCCTGCACTGCCTGCCGGCGCACCGGGGCGACGAGGTGACCGACGAGGTGGCCGACTCTCCTCGATCGGTGATCTTCGACCAGGCCGAGAACCGCCTCCATGCCCAGAAAGCGGTCATGGTCCTGCTGATGGGGGATTGACGAGCCGTTCAGTCCGCCCGGCTTCCCTTGCAGCCGAGGTACAGAGCCGCGATGCCGCGGGCGAAGTTGACGTGGCGGACGCGGCCGAACCCGGCCTCCACAAGGATTGTTTCCATCCTGGGCTGATCCGGAAACTGCTCGATGGACGAGCCCAGGTAGTCGTAGGCCGCACGGCGCCCGGAAAGAGCCGCCCCGATGGAGGGGACGGCCCAGCGCAGGTAGCCGCGGTAGATCCAGGGGAAGACAGTCCCGGTCGGGTGCGCGAACTCCAGGATCCCCGCCCGCCCTCCCGGACGCAGCACCCGCAGGATCTCCCGGAGGCCGGCGCCCAGATCGGCCAGGTTCCTGACGCCGAAGGCCACCGTCGCCACGTCGAAACGTCCGTCCGGGAAGGGTAGCCGCAGGCAGTCCGCTTCGGTCAGGCCGCGAGCTCCCTTGGCGGCGGCCAGCCTCAGCATCTCGGGCGAGAAATCGACCCCCACGACGCGGGCTCCCCGGGAGGCCATCTCCATGGCGAGATCTCCCGTCCCGCAGCACAGATCTGCGGCCAGCTCGCCGGGGGCGATGGCCAGCAGATCACATGTGCGTCGCCGCCAGGCCCTGTCGGTCCCCAGGCTCAGGACCCGGTTCAGGGTGTCGTAGCGACAGGCGATGGCGCCGAACATGGCGCGGACTTCGTCGGCGGCGGGCATGGCCGCGAGTCTACCATCGCCCGCCTCCGCACCACGACGCAGTCATCACAAAGGTCCCATCCCGCAGGCCTGGTTGCGGCCGGCCACGAGGAAGTAGAGGAGATCGCCCGGCGGCATCGGCACACTGAGCGCGGTCTCGCCGGCCGCTGATGTACCCACCTCCATCGTGAACGCTCCGTTCGGAGCGGTGTCCTGCACGACCACGTACTCCTCGGCGCCCACTGCGGGATCCCACTGGAAGCGAAGACTCGGCGCGGGGCGCGTGGGGAGGATGTCGAGCTCGAGCGACAGGACGGGATCGGGCGGCTGCACGATGGTGAACGGTGCCGGAGCCGACATCGCGCCCACCCCCGAAGCGCAGGTCGTTTCCACGGCGACATCGTGCACCCCGGGCGCGAGGGTGTCCGGTATGGCGAACGTCTCCTCGCGGGCCCCGGCGACGGCCGCGCCGTCCAGGAACCACTGGAATACCGGAGTCGACCCGTCGCCGCAGGACGATCCGGCGGCGTCGGCGAGAGCCGCGGCGCCACGGCAGAGGAGCGGCGGCACGTAGGCGACCGACAGCACCACCTGCGGCGCGCCGATGGCGTTGCATCCCACGAGCTGGATGTCGTCCACCATCCAGCCCAGGGAGCTGACCGAGCCGTCCGAGGAGAAGCCGAACTGCAGATCGACCGTGTCGGTGGGGTTGTTGAACAGATTGTGCACGCCGCCGTACCTCCAGAGCATCGTGCTGTCGGAAGGACTGAAGACTGTGCTGTACGGACCGCCCGTCCCCGTGGTGGAGAGCTGGACCTCCGCAACGTCCACGCCGATCTGCGT
This sequence comes from Candidatus Polarisedimenticolia bacterium, assembly GCA_050747525.1. Classification (GTDB taxonomy): domain Bacteria; phylum Acidobacteriota; class Polarisedimenticolia; order JACPZX01; family DASXTC01; genus JBOGOC01. The sequence continues at coordinate 36,264 of JBOGOC010000006.1, forward strand.
GCCGAGCCGCGACCAGAAGGTCAGACGCGCGTCGGCCGGGAAGTCCACGACCGTGGGAGCGAGCAGGCCGCCGGCGAAGCCGTTCGAGTACGAGCAGAGGTGCGCGTTGCCGTAATACCAGCCTCGCTCCCCCGCGTGCTGGTCGGGTTCGCATGTGTTCGTGGAGTTGTGCCAGTGGCCGGTGGGGGTCCACAGAGCCTTCGTCTGCTCGCCGTGCTCCTCGAAGATCGGCGTGGTGGGCAGGTACCTGACCAGGGTGGTCCCGGACATGATGTTGGCGTCGTTGCAGGAATAGGCGACGCCATGGGCGCCCGTCCTGTTCTCCAGGCCCACCACGGCGGAGGCGCCGTTGTCCAGGGTCGGGTCGCCGAATCGGATGTCCTTGTAGCGGAAGTGAATCTGGCCCGTGGTCTCGTGAAGGATGACCTCGAAGGTGATCGTGCCAGGGTTGCTGGTGTGGGGGACGTCCTTGTACTCGACGATCAGCCGCCGGTAGGGGGCGGCTCCCTGGACCATGGTGAAGACGCCGCCTGCGGGAGAGCTGGCCCCCGGGTTCAGGTCGTCCCAGTAGGGCGCGATCAGATGGTTGGCCCCGGTGCCGTTCGGCATGCAGTCTTCAGGCAGCAGGGAGCCGGCGGCCGGCGCCGAGAGAGAGAGGAACCCGTCGCTCGACACGTACAGCGTGTTGAACTCCTCGGCGTAGAAGCGGAACGGAAAGCCGATCGGGATCTGGACGAGGCAGTCGTCGCATCCGAGAGGCAGCTTCTGGGCGCCCGGCAGCCCGAAGATGTCGACGTAGGGCCCCGTCGCTCCGGCCGGGGGCGAGAGGTAGTAGGTGTCGGACGGCTTGCCGTACCACAGATGGACCTCGCCGCCATCAGGACGGCTGTTGCCGATGCTGTCGGCCTCGAAGCCGGGGATCGCCAGATCGTCGAATCCGTCCCGGTTCAGGTCCCCGGCCGCCAGCGCGCGTCCCGTGCCGTCGCACGGGTCCGGCCCGCGGTGGAAGGAGGTCGTGGACGAGCGATCCGCAAAGTCCTGATCGGTCCATGGGCCTGGCTGTCCATGGACGACCACGGCATGCCCCACGCCGCATCCGGCCGTCGCTCCGATCGTCAGATCCGGATAGCCGTCGCCGTTCAAGTCTCCAGTGGCCAGCGAGGATCCCAGAAGATCATTGACCTTGGCTCCCCACAGACGGACCACCCCCGGGGGAGGGAAGGCCAGATCGGTCGACCCCCAGGGAGCCGGCCTCCCGTGCAGGACGTGCACCTCTCCTCCGTTGGATCGTGCGTTGCCGATGGACTCGCTCTCCGGGATCCCGATCGCCACGTCCTCGAAGCCGTCCCGGTTGAAATCAGCGGCCGCCAGGCCCCCCAGGCCCATGTGATCCCCGGCATCAGGCCCCCAGAGCGTGGCCACGCCTGCCGGTGGAGCCGCAAGATCGATATCGAGCAAGGGCATGCCCTGTCCGGGTATCAGATACAGCTCACCCGAGTTCAGGCGCGCGTTGCCGAGTCCGTCAGCGCCATGAGCGCTGACGAGGAGCTCCTCTTTCCCGTCGTCGTCGAGATCGGCCGGGACCGCCGTGAACCCGGCCTCGTCCGGGCCCTCGGCGCCCCACAGCCGGGTCACACCCGGCGGCGGAGTCGCCAGATCCGTGTCGCCCCACAGGGGCCCCTTCCCATAGAAGATGTAGAACTCGCCGGCGGATGGGCGCGAATCGGCGATGGAATCCGCGAGAGGCGCTCCCACAATCGGGTCGTCGAAGCCGTCGCCGTTCAGATCGCCGCAGGCGATCGAGTAGCCGAACGAGTCGATGCTCTGCGCCCCCCACCAGCGCGCCACGCCCGCCGGCGGGGTATCCAGCGACATGCCCGTGAGCATGGCCGGTCTTCCGTAGATCAGATAAGCCTCGCCAGCGGTCGGCCTCGCGTTGCCCACGGAATCGGCCGCCGGAGCACCGATGAGCAGATCGTCGAACCCATCGTTGTTGACGTCGCACATGGCCAGCGACTGCGGGCTCCAGCCGGCCTTGTCGTCATGGTCGGCCCCTTCGATCTCGACGATCAGGGGGGTCGGGAGAGCGAGGTCACGATCAATCCAGGTCTCGGCTCTCCCATAGATGAGGTAGACCATGCCCGGCCGTGACAACGTGTTCGGGTCGAGCCAGTTGGACGAGACCGCGAGGTCGTCGTATCCGTCGCCGTTCACGTCCCCCATCGCGGACGCCCGGCCCAGCTCGTCGTCCGCCTTTGGCCCCCAGAGCGTCGCCTCCTGCTCCTCGAATCGCCGGATCGGATCGTGAATCAGGTCGTGGTCGAGCCGCCGGCCGGCCTTGAGCCGGAGGTCGAACGTCACGGGCGCCGTTCCGCCCTGCGAGATCTCCAGCCGGAGAGGGAGGACCGTGCCGCAGGGGAGGGCCTGGGCGAGCTGCAGCTCGAAGAAGGGCCCCGCGGGATAGACCGGGCCGGTCTGGGGCGGGATGTTCGGCCAGGTTGCCGTCGGGGTGGTGACCGTCACGCCGGGATGGGTCCCCACGTAGATTAACGTTCCCACGATCGATCCAGCCGTGACGCTGCCGTCGTTGAACAGACCTATCTCCAGGGCGGCCGTCTCTCCCGGCTCGATCCAGTCGTCGCCGTTTCCTCCCGAGAATTGCATGCCCGTGTACAGGAGCTTCGCCTGCGCCGCGGCGTGGGAAACGCCCGCGACCAGGATGAGCGCGGCGGCCAGGGCGGCCCTCGCGGCGTGTGATGCCATCATCTCTTCACCTCACGGCGTTCGGGGCAGGATCCGGATCGCCTCATGAATCGTTGAGTGGCCGTCATGGATTCATGCGCCGGATCGGCCTGCCGGGGGCCACCTGCCGCATCGCGCCTCTTGTGAGGGAGGACCGATCGGCGTAGCATGAAAGTCCCCGTAGAAAGAGGCACGTGTTGGTGGAAAACGTCAGAGATGCCGTGACGAAAGCTCTCGGACCGTCACGGAAGTTGGGGGCTGAGCTGGCCGATCAGCTGGTCCCGCTCGTGTACGACGAGCTGCGGGCCATGGCCCGCCGCCAGCTCGCGGGCGAGCGGCGCGGCGTCCTGCTCGACACCACCGGCCTGGTGCACGAGGCCTACCTGCGTCTGGTGGACGAGGGGCGCGTCCCTGATCGGAATCGCGCCTACTTCTTCGGCGCCGCGGCGCTGGCGATGCGCCGCGTGCTGGTGGACGCGGCACGCCGGCGCAGGCGGCTCAAGCGAGGCGGCGGCGGTGAGGCGCTGAACCTCGACGCCGCGGGCGTGGCGGTCGAGGCGTACGCGGACGAGCTGCTCGACCTGGACGCGGCGCTGGCAGCTCTTTCCCTCGAGCACCCCCGGCAGGCGCGCGTGGTGGAGTGCCGCTTCTTCGGCGGACTGAGCGTCGAGGAAACTGCGGCGGCTCTCGATATCGCCCCGCGGAGCGTGAAGAGAGACTGGACGATGGCGCGGGCCTGGCTCTACCGGGCGTTGCACGGATCCGGGAAGGGACGGGCATGAGAGCTCCCGGTCCCGAGGCCAATCGTATCCCGGACCTTCTGGCAGAAGCGCTCGAGCTGCCGCCGGAGGAGAGGCGCGCCTTCCTCGAGGCCCGATGCGAGGACTCACCAGTGCTTCGCTCAGAGATCGAATCGCTCCTGGCGGCCCACGAGGAACAGGCCCGGGCCGGATGGTTCCTCGACGGCATCGACGCGCGGCGCGGGATCGCCCTGCTGGAAGCGGCACCGGAGGGAGTGGAGCGCGCCGGGCCCTACAGGCTGCTCAAGGAGCTGGGGCGCGGAGGGATGGGCGTCGTCTACCTTGCCGAACGCGTGGAGGGGGGCTTCAGGCAGAGGGCCGCGGTCAAGCTCGTCAAGCGGGGCATGGACAGCGACGCCATCCTGCAGCGGTTCCTGCGGGAGCGCCGTATCCTGGCGAGCCTCGAGCATCCCGGCGTGGCTCGCCTGCTCGATGGCGGCATCACGCCGGAAGGGCAGCCTTTCTTCGCGATGGAGCTGGTGGAAGGAGAGCCGCTCATAGCGTTCTGCGAGGGGCGGCGGGCCGGCCTGATCGAAAGGCTGCGGCTCTTCGAGGAGGTCTGCCGCGCGGTGCAGTACGCCCACGCGCAGCTCGTGATCCATCGCGACTTGAAGCCATCCAACATCCTGGTCACCTCGGACGGGCGCGTGAAGCTGCTCGACTTCGGCGTAGCCAAGCTCCTGGGAGGGGAGGACGAAGGGGAGGCCACGCTGACGGAGACATCGTTGCGGCCGCTGACTCCCCTGTACGCGGCTCCCGAGCAGATCCGGGGAGAGCCCGTCACCACCGCCACCGACGTGTACGCTCTGGGGGCCATCCTGTACGAGCTGCTGGCGCGTCGCCCGCCCCATGATGCGCAGGCATCGAGCCGGGAGGAGCTCGCGCGCGCCGTATGTGAGGCCGACCCTCGGCCCCCTTCGGAATCAGAAGCCGTGACGATCCCCCGGAACATGCGAGGCGATCTAGACGCGGTCGTGTTGAAGGCCCTGAGAAAGGAACCGGGGCGCCGCTATGCCTCCGCCGAGGCCCTGGCCGAGGAGGTGCGCCGGTGCCAGTCCGGGCAGCCCGTCCAGGCGCGCCCCGACAGCGTCGTCTACCGGATGGGAAAGTTCGTCCGCCGGCACAAGGTGGGCGTGGGAGCCGCCTCGGCGGCGGCGCTGTCGCTGCTGGCCGGCCTGATCGGCGTTTCCTGGCAGGCCGCTGAGGCCGCGCGCGAGCGCGATCGGGCCCGCCTGGAGGCACGGCGGGCGGAGGAGGTCAAGGAGTTCCTGGTCGGCATCTTTGAGGGCTCGAATCCGATGCAAGCGGGGCGAGGGGACATCACCGCACGCGAGCTTCTGGAGCGCGGAGTGACCCGCGTGGAAAAGGAGCTGGCGGGCCAGCCGGCGGTTCAGGCCGATCTTCTCCAGACGATCGCCAGGAGCTTCAGGTCGCTGGGCCACTATGATCGAGCGCTGAACGCTCAGGAACTTTCCCTCGACCTTCTCAGGGGACTCCATGGCGATGAGCACCCGCGAGTCGCCGAGGCACTCGATGTGCTGGGTTCCTGCCTGCTCTTCATGGGGGATCTGACCGCTGCCGAGCGAGCCTACCGCGAGGCCCTCGGGATACACCGCAAGCTGAGGCCGGCGGACAGTCTGGAGACGGCGGTCAGCCTCGAGGGCCTGTCCGGGGTTCTGGCACGCCGGGCCGCGTTTGAAGAGGCCGAAGAGATGCAGAAGGAGGCGCTGTCAATCCATCGATCGAAACTGGGCCCGGACCACGAGGCAACCATCGGTTCCTTGAAGGTCTACGGAGATGTGCTTCTGATGCAGGGCGACTACGCGGCCGCGGCGGACCTTCATCGTGACGTTCTCGCGTACCGCCGGAGACTTCTTGGAGACAAGCATCCTCAGGTTGCGAGAACTCTCACCAGTCTTGGACGAGATCTGTATGGATTGAAGGACCTGGCTGCCGCCCAGGCCGCTTATGGGGAAGCTTACGCCATCAATCGACAGGTGCTCGGCGAGACTCATCCGATCACGGCCTCGAGCCAGGACGACCTCATCCTCACGCTCACAGGGCGGCTCCAGGAGGGAGTGCCGCTCGAGAGCGCACTGGAGGAAATCGGTGGTGACGATCCCAGCCTTCTCGCGCCGGCCCTGGAAAGCCAGGGACAGGCGCTCATCCTGCATGGGCGAGGCCTCGACGCCATCCCCGTGCTGAAGAGGAGCCTTGATCTGTACCGCGCGTCAGGTGACTCCCGGAGAGGCCGGGTGATGGCGGTGCTGGCCGATGCTCTTTCGGAGGAAGGGCGGTTCGGGGAGGCGAACCCGCTTTTCGAGGAAGCATCGGCCCTTCTGGGGGATCGATCGGATGACCTCCTTCTGGCTCGGGCGCTGGAAAAGCATGGGTGGTCCATGCTGCGGCAGGGACGCAGCCGTGATGCGCTTGCGCTGTTCGAGAGGAGCCTCGGACTCTACGCCGCGAAGCTTGGCGCAGAACACTCATCGTGTCATTTCGTGCGCGGGAAGATCGCCGGCGCGTTGGCTGCCTCGGGAGACTTCGAAGGGGCCGAGCAGTCGTATCGGGATCTGCTCGAGTTCCTTCGTGGTGCCGGGCCCGCGTTTTCCCACACCACCGCGGTCACGCTGCTCGACCTGGGCAGGCTCTTGACGCGTCGGGGACGTCCGGAGGAAGCCGAGCCACTCCTGAGGGAATCATGGAGACTGGCAAAGGAATTCGTGCCCGCGGATCACTGGCAGATCGGGGATGTCGAGAGCGCCCTTGGTTCCTGCCTTCTTCTCCTGGGACGCAGGACGGAAGGGCAGGCTCTGCTACGCTCAGGGTACACGACACTTCGGGAGAGGCGGGGGGCCTCGAACCCCATGACCTCCCGCGCCCGCCGCGCTCTGGAGCAAGCGGGCGTCTCTCCCTTTACCGCCCCGTGACCGGCACGCGGTGAGCCTCCCGGCGTTTCCATGGCCGGATCACCCGAATCCCCGCGCCGGACGGGGGCGGGGAGCCAGGGCCGGTGCGGCAGCTTGCCCGCAGCATGGACGGAAGTTCTTGACTTCACTAGACTCATATAGTAGAAAGATGGTTTTGTCCAACGCAAACGTCCCTTGTCTGAGGCGGGAGTCCACATGCAGACGTACGCCCCATCGGGGGTGAGCCGTGACGGACGCTGGTATCTGGTGGATGCCGGCGGCAAGACGCTGGGGCGTCTCGCCACCATCGTGGCCAACCGGCTGAGGGGTAAGCACCGCCCGACCTTCGCGCCGAACTACGACCACGGTGACCACGTGGTCGTGATCAACGCGTCGCGGGTCGTGCTCACGGGCAACAAGAAGACAGACAAGATGTACTACCGGCACACCGGGTATCCCGGCGGGCTCAAGGAGATCTCCGCGGGCAAGCTGCTTCAGACGCGCCCCGAGCGGGTCATCGAGTCCGCCGTTGCAGGAATGCTGCCGAAGAACTCCATCGGCAAAAAGCTGATCACCAAGCTCAAGGTCTATGCGGGTCCCGAGCACCCGCACGCGGCGCAGAAGCCCGAGGTGCTGGAGGTGTCCGGCATCGGGGCGGCGCGCGCGACCGGGCCGAAGGCCTGAAGGGGAGGCACGCCAGAGTGGCATCGACGATCGAGTACTACGGGACGGGCAAGAGAAAGCACGCGGTCGCGCGCGTGCTGCTGCGTCCCGGGCAAGGCGAGATCAAGGTCAACGAGCGCGACATCGAGACCTACTTCCCCAGCGCCGTCCTGCGCACCATCGTGAGGTCGCCCCTGGCGATCACCGAGACAAACGATCGGTTCAGCATCCGGGTCAACGTGAGCGGCGGCGGCATGGCGGGACAGGCGGGCGCGGTGCGACACGGCATCTCCCGTGCGCTGCTGGAGTACAACACGGAGCTGAGGCACAAGCTGAAGGAGGCCGGGTTCCTCACCAGGGATTCCCGGATCAAGGAACGTAAAAAGTACGGGCAGAAGGGAGCCCGCAAGCGCTTCCAGTTCTCCAAGCGGTAGGGAGACAGCGAATCGCTGCCGGGTGCCGGGCGGGGCGCTCCTGGCTCTCTTCTAACACCGTCCACATCACGCACCAATGGAGGGTCTCTTGACGCCGGTTTCGATGAAGGAATTGCTGGAAGCTGGAGTTCACTTTGGTCACCAGACCAAACGCTGGAATCCCAAGATGAAGCCATTCATCTTCGGCCAGCGCAACGGCATCTACATCATTGATCTCCAGCAGACGGTCCAGCGCGCGCAGCAGGCCCTGGAGTTCATCTCGCAGATGGCCGCGGAGGGCGGCGCGGTTCTCTTCGTCGGAACGAAGCGGCAGGCCCAGGAAGCCATCGTGGAAGAGGCGATGCGCTGCGGCATGCCATGCGTCAGCGTGCGCTGGCTGGGCGGCACGCTCACCAATTTCATGACCATCAAGAAGCGCATCGAGAGGCTGCGATACCTCGAGTCGCTCGAGACCGATACCCACCGCCGGGAGATGCTGACCAAGAAGGAGCTGGGCAAGCTCGAGAAGGAGCGGGTCAAGCTCGAGAAGGTCCTCGCCGGCATCAAGGCGATGTCCGGACTCCCGCAGGCGATCTTCGTCATCGATCCCAAGAAGGAGCACATCGCCGTCACCGAGGCACGCAAGCTCGGGATCCCGGTGGTCGCCGTGGTGGACACCAACTGCGATCCGGACGAAGTGGACTTCGTCATCCCGGGCAACGACGACGCGATCCGGGCCATCCGGCTCTTCGCCTCCCGCGTGGCCGATTCGGTCATGGAAGGCCAGAATCTGCACCAGCGGCGCAGAGACGATCAGGCCGCGGCGAAGGAAGGCGAGGGGGACAGGAAGGACGACTCCGGTCCGGGCGCGGGGCCACGCCCCAGGACGAGGGCCCGGGCGCCGCGCGCCGGGGCGAGTGACGGGAACGACGTGTCCGCCGAGTCGAGCGAGGCGCCCGCTCCAAAGGGGAAAGTCCCGGCCGAGATCGGCTGAGAGCCCCATCCCGAATCGAACGCATCACGACAGCGGGCCGGCGCCGCGCCCGGAGTCAGGGCGCACGAAGCAGGACCGTCCAACGAAATCCGGAGGCAGGACATGGAAATCACGGCGTCCATGGTCAAGGAGCTGCGCGAGCGCACCGGGACCGGGATGATGGAATGCAAGACCGCGCTGGTGGAGGCGCGGGGCAACATGGACGAGGCCATCTCCATCCTCCGCAAGAAGGGGCTTTCCGCGGGAGCGAAGAAGGCCCATCGCGAGACGCTCGAAGGGCAGGTGGGCTCCTACATCCACGTCGGCGGCAAGATCGGCGTGCTGGTGGAGATCAACTGCGAGACCGACTTCGTGGCGCGGACGACCGATTTCCAGCAGCTGGTCAAGGACATCAGCATGCACGTCGCGGCTTCGGCGCCGCGGTTCGTCGGCCGTGACGACGTCACGCCCGGTGACGTGGAGGCCGAGCGCGTGATCTACCGCGAGCAGGCCCTCAAGACCGGAAAGCCGGCCCCGGTGGTGGAGAAGATCGTGGACGGGAAGGTAGAGAAGTTCTACGCGGAGGCCTGCCTGCTCGAGCAGCCGTTCGTGAAAGATCCGTCCATCACGGTCCAGGATCTCGTCTCGTCCTACATCGCCAAGCTTGGAGAGAACATCCGCGTGCGCCGGTTCGCCCGGTTCGTCCTGGGCGAGCAGGACGCGTCGAAGCCCTGACGGAGCTGCGATGGGGAGCAAGGCCACGGGCGGCAAACCGGCGCCCGCCTACAAGCGAATACTGCTCAAGCTGAGCGGCGAGGCGCTCATGGGCGCCTCCGAGTTCGGCATCGATGCGGCAGTCGCGCAGCGGATCGCCGGCGAGATCAAGGAGGTCCACGAGCTGGGGGTGCAGATCGCCCTGGTGGTGGGAGGTGGCAACATCTTCCGCGGCCTGTCGGCCCGGGCCCGGAACATGGACCGCGTGGCGGCCGATCACATGGGCATGCTGGCCACCATCATCAACAGCCTGGCCCTCCAGGATGCGCTCGAGCAGATGGACGTCCACACCCGTGTGATGTCCGCCATCGAGATGCGCTCGGTGGCCGAGCCGTACATCCGCCGCCGCGCCATCCGCCACCTCGAGAAGCAGCGGGTCATCATCCTGGCGGCGGGCACCGGCAATCCGTACTTCACCACCGATTCCGCCGCCGCGCTGCGCGCGATGGAGGTGAAGGCCGAGGTGCTGCTCAAGGCCACGCGCGTGGACGGCGTCTTCACGGCCGACCCGCACAAGGATCCGAAAGCCACGAAGATTCCGGCCATCGGCTATCTGGATTTCCTGGACAAGGGACTGCGGGTGATGGACACGACCGCGATCTCCCTCTGCATGGACAACGCGCTGCCCATCATCGTCTTCAACCTCACCGAGCGTGGTAATATCAAGCGCGTCGTGATGGGCGAGAAGATCGGCTCTCTGGTCGGAGCCTAGAGTGCTCAACGAGCTGTACGCGCAGACCGAAAAGAAGATGAAGGACCACGTCGAGCACGTGAGGCACTCGCTCGCCCCCATCCGCACCGGGCGCGCCTCGCTGTCGATCCTGGACGGCGTCCAGGTCGACTACTACGGCACTGCCACGCCGCTCAATCAGGTGGCCACCCTCAGCATCCCCGATCCCACCGTCATCGTGGCGCAGCCCTGGGATCCTTCGGCACTGGGCGCCATCGAGAGGGCCATCCTCAAGTCGGACCTGGGGCTGAATCCGGCCAACGACGGCAAGGTGGTGCGCATCCCCATCCCGCCGCTCACCGAGGAGCGTCGCAAGGAGCTGGCCAAGAAGGTCCACGTGCAGGCCGAGGAAGGGCGCACCCACGTGCGGCAGGCGCGCCGTGACGCCAACGAGGCCGCCAAGAAGCTCGAGAAGGACAAGAAGATCTCCCAGGACGACAACAAGCGTGGCCTGGACCACATTCAGAAGCTCACCGACCAGTACATCAAGGCCATCGACGATCTCGCCAGGAAGAAGGAAAAGGAAATCCTCGAGATCTGACCTCCGGCGGCGACCTTGACAATCGCGATCATCGTGGCCGCGGGAGCGGGAATCCGAATGGGGGCGTCTCAGCCCAAGGCGTTCCTGGATCTGGCCGGATGCCCCGTCGTGGAGCACAGTCTGCGGGTCTTCCAGCTGCATCACGAGGTGGACGCCATCGTCCTCCTGGTTCCGCCCGGATACGCCGATCGAGGCCGCGCCATGACCGCACGCTACCCGAAGGTCCACGCGGTGGAGGAAGGGGGGCGCCGCCGTCAGGACACGGTGGCCCGCGGGCTGGCCCGCGTGACGGCTATGGCCGGCGCGGGCGAGGGACAGTTCGTGATCGTGCACGATGCCGCGCGGCCCCTGGTGACTCCCGATCTGGTGACCTCGGTGCTCGAGGGAGCGCGCCGCACGGGCGCGGCCGTGCCCGGCATCGGTCCGGCCGACACGGTGCGCGAGCTCCGGGGCCCGGCGGGGGAGGAACCACAGATGGCGGGCCGCACCCTCGATCGCGAGCGCCTGGTGCTGGTGCAGACGCCGCAGGCGTTCAGGCTGCAGACGCTCGTGACCGCCTACGCCGGCGACGACGGGCGCGACGTCACGGATGATGCGGCCCTGGTGCAGCGGATGGGCCTCGACGTGGAAGTGGTTCCGGGCAGCCAGAGCAACTTCAAGATCACCGGCCCCGCGGATCTCGCGCGGGCGGCCTTTCTTCTCCAGAGCGGAGGCTGATCATGTTCCGGGTCGGCATCGGCTACGACCTGCACAAGTTCTCCAGGACGCCCCGGCCGCTGAGGCTGGGAGGGGTGGAGATCCCGGAGGGGCGGGGCTTGGAGGGGCACTCCGATGCCGACGTGCTCCTGCATTCGGTGTGCGATGCCGTGCTGGGGGCCCTCGGCCTGGGGGACATCGGCCGGCACTTCCCCGACGACGACCCGCATCTCAAGGGAATCTCCAGCGTCGTCCTGCTGGAGAAGGTGGCCGTGCTCATGCGCGAGCGCGGCTGGCGGCTGATCAACCTCGACGCGGTGGTGATCGCCCAGGAGCCCCGCATCGCCCCCCACACCGAGGCGATGCGCGGGGAGATCGCGCGGGTGCTGGGCGCCGGGCCCGAGGACGTGAACATCAAGGCCACTTCCCCCGAAGGGATGGGGAGCCTGGGACGCCGCGAAGGGATAGGGGCCGAGACGGTGGCGCTGCTGGGAGCCGCCTCCCCGTGAGGGTGCGCTTCGCCCCGTCTCCCACGGGGCACCTGCACGTGGGCAATGCCCGCACCGCGCTCTTCAACTGGCTGCTGGCGCGTCACGAGAAGGGCACCTTCATCCTGAGGATTGAGGACACCGATGCCGAGCGCTCCAGCGCCTCGTCGGAAGAGGCCATCCTCGAGGACCTGCGCTGGCTGGGCCTGCACTGGGACGAGGGACCGGACAAGGGAGGGGGGGCCGGTCCGTATCGCCAGTCCGAGAGGACCGGCCTCTACGCCGGGGCCGCGGCCCGGCTGCTCGAGCACGGAGACGCCTACCGCTGCTTCTGCACCCTGGAGTCGCTCGAGGCGGAGCGCGCGGCGCAGCGGCAGGCGGGCCTGCCGCCGCGCTACGCGGGGACGTGCCGCGGCCTGGAGCCCGCGGAGTCGCTGAGGCGGGCTGCGTTGGAGCCCTTCGCGCTGCGCTTCCGCGTGGAGGCATCCAGCGTGGTGTTCGAGGATCTCATCCGCGGGCGCGTCGAGTTCCCCGGGTCCCAGATCGGCGACCTGGTGATCGTGCGCGCGGACGGCACGCCGACGTACAACTTCGCCGTGGTCGTGGACGATGCGGCCATGGGAATCACGCACGTCGTGCGGGGAGAGGACCATCTCTCCAACACGCCGCGGCAGGTCCTGCTGTATCGCGCGCTCGGGGCCGCGCTTCCCGAGTTCGCCCACCTGTCGCTCGTGCTGGGACCCGACGGGTCGCCGCTCTCCAAGCGCCATGGCGACACGTCGGTCGTGGACTTCCGGCGCCGAGGCGTCCTTCCGGAGGCCATGGTCAACTACCTCGCCCTGCTGGGCTGGTCACATCCCGAAGGACGCGAAGCGCTGACCATGGACGAGATGGTGGAGAGCTTCACGCTGCGCAGGGTCGGGCGGGCGGCCGCCATGTTCGACGCGCGCAAGCTGGCGTGGCTCAACGCCCACCACCTGCGGGCACGGACCCCCGAGCGCCTTCTGGAGGCGTGCGGCGACTCGCTGCGGGAGGCGGGCTACGTTCCCCCGCAGCCGCTGCCCGACCGCGTGGCGGCATGGGCCGGCCGGACGCTTCAGGTCTTCTCCGGGCAGATGGAGTCTCCGCTCGAAGCGGCGGCCGCCACCCGGCCCGTCTTCCGGTTCGACCAGCACGTGAGCTCCTCTGCCCAGGCCAGGGAGGCGCTGGCCTCCCTGGCCGGCGAGCCGCTGGCGCGCGAGGTCATCGGTCGGTTCGCGGAGCTGGCGGCCTCCAGTCCCGAAGGGCTCCTGCTGGACAAGGATGTCTTCCGTCAGGTGGCGGCCGAAGCGGGCCGGGGTGCGGGGGTGAAAGGAAGGGCCCTCTTCCATCCGATACGGGTGGCCATCCTGGCTGCCAATGATGGCCCCGAGCTGGATCGGGTGATTCCCCTGATCGACGAGGGGAGCAGGCTGGACCTGCCCGAGCGGATCGTGCCGAGCGCGGAGAGGGCCCGCCGGATAGCCGGCCTCCTCGCCGCGGCGGGTTAGGCGGGGTCACGACATGGAGCTGCTGACCGGCATCAACGCCGTGGAGGCCGCGCTGAGCCAGGAGCGCCGGACCGTGGAGCGTGTCTGGGTGGAGCGCGGGCGCGACCGGGCTCGCCTGACCCGCATCCGCGAGCTGGCCCGCAGGCACGGCGTTCCCGTGGAAGAGGTCGACCGCGAGAGACTGGCCCGTCTCGTGGGGCGGGACGCCGGCCCCGCCCGGCATCAGGGGGTGGTGGCGTCCGTGTCGGCCGTGTCCTACGCGGATCCGGAAGATGTGCTGGAGGGATGCGGCGAATCGGCCATCGTGGTGGTGGCGGACGGTGTGGAGGACCCGCGCAATCTGGGGGCACTGGTGCGGACGGCCGCGGGGGCGGGCGTTTCGGCCGTCTTCATCCCCGAGCGGCGGACCAGCGGCCTTTCGGCGACGGCCGCCCGCGCCGCGGCGGGGGCCGTGGAGCGGGTGCCGGTCAGCCGGGTCGGCAACGTGGCTTCCTTCATCAAGGTGCTGAAGGAGAAGGGTTTCTGGGTCATCGGGCTCGACGCGGACGGCGATCGGACCTGGGACAGCGTTCGTTACACCGGGAAGACGGCCTTCGTGATCGGCGGGGAGGGCCGCGGAATACGCCGCCTGGTGCGGGAATACTGCGATGTTATCGTAGCGATCCCCCTGGCCCCGGGGACCGAGTCGCTCAATCTGAGTGTTGCGGCCGGGATCTGCCTGTTCGAGGTCGTCCGCCAGCGCCGGGCGGGGGGGTGAAGGGGATATGTGGCGTCCGGGTCCCGGGACCACTTTACTTGACATGTGAGATCCTGTACTATCAGCGTTTCGCATAGGCTGGCGTAGCTCAGTTGGCAGAGCAGCTGATTTGTAATCAGCGGGTCGGGGGTTCAAATCCCTTCGCCAGCTCCATGGCCGGGGCAGTGGCGCGGGTGAGACTCCACCGAGGGCGGTTTCCCGGGTTCAACCTTCCCGGGCGTTGAGCTCCAGCAGAGGCACTACCTTCGTGCGGACGCGCGCGGCGAGGAGATGGGCTGCGCGAAGGCGGTGCGCCGTACCATCTCCGACGGGCGAGGGGAGATTCCCGAGCGGTCAAAGGGAGCAGACTGTAAATCTGCCGGCGAACGCCTTCGGAGGTTCGAATCCTCCTCTCCCCACCACGTTCGCGTCATGCGACCGGGTGACGGCAGGAATCGAAACGAGACATGAGCGGGAGTAGCTCAGTGGCTAGAGCATCGGCCTTCCAAGCCGAGGGTCGCGGGTTCGAATCCCGTTTCCCGCTCCAGACAGAACAAGAACAGGATGCCCAGGTGGCTCAGTGGTAGAGCACGTCCTTGGTAAGGACGGGGTCACCGGTTCAATCCCGGTCCTGGGCTCCACCGCTTTCACCGACGGAAAGGCCAGGTAGACGCACATGGCGAAGGAAAAGTTCGATCGCACGAAACCTCACGTGAACATCGGGACGATCGGCCACGTGGACCACGGCAAGACCACGCTCACGTCCGCGATCACGATGGTTCTCCACAAGAACAACCCGAAGATCGCGGTGCGCAGCTTCGACTCGATCGACAACGCCCCCGAGGAGCGTGAGCGCGGTATCACCATCGCGACCGCCCACGTGGAGTACGAGTCGGACAAGAGGCACTACGCGCACGTGGACTGCCCGGGCCACGCCGACTACGTGAAGAACATGATCACCGGAGCGGCGCAGATGGACGGCGCGA
>JBOGOC010000007.1:0-45788 GCA_050747525.1 Candidatus Polarisedimenticolia bacterium
GTCCATCGGGTGGCCAGCCGATGGTTAGAAAAGACGCTCGGCCGATAGGGGAGGTGAGGTCATGCCGCCCTGGTAACGATGAGACCATGCTGGCTGAGATTCACCTCTAGGAGGACCAGGTTCCTCTGTACCCGATCAAATCCTGCCCCCGCTACCAACCGATTCCAAGCTGGACATGAAGTTATACGAAGGGCGGCCACGAGCCGCCCTTTCTCTTTGGCGCACTCATCGCTTGACGGCCCTTTCACGGTCGGCGTAGTATCGGCCCGCCAAGCCCCCCTACGGCTGACAGAGGGCTCTCCATGACCGCGATCCGGATTGTCCTCGTCGTCATTCTCTCGGGGGGCCTCGCGACCGCCGTCCACGCGAGCCATCACCGGGGGGTCGATGTCTCTGTCGACATCGACGCCGCCTCCGGCGCGGTCCTCCTCACCTGGACGGGCGGCCAGCCCGATTTCACCATCAGCCGGAGCTCCGACCCGCGTCTGGTGCAGGTACCCGGCAGCGAGATCGGCGTCACGGCATCTTCCTCCTGGAGCGACCTGCCCCCTTCGGGGGGCACCCTCTTCTTCTACGACATCACCGGCACGTGCACCCCCGAGGTCTGCGACGACATCGACAACGACTGCGACGGAGAGGTGGACGAGCCGGGGAGCGAGGCGTCGTGCGGCCCGGCGGGCGACACGTGCCTGGACGGAATCTGCAGCTGCGGGGGGCAAGCCTCCTGCGACACGTTGTTCTGCACCTTGGGTGCGGCCTGCGTCGGCGGCGCCTGCGCGGGGGGGACGCCGCGGGATTGCGGCGTGAGCCCGTGCACGACCGCCACGTGCAACGAAGCGACGGACACCTGCCACGTCGCATGCACCATGCCCAATCAGCCCTGCTGGTCGTCGGTCGTGGCCGGCGGTGCCGGCTCGGCTCCCGTCAGCGACTCCGCCCTCAGCCCCCCTCAGGGTCCGTCCTACCAGTACGTCGCGAAGGGAGCAAAACTATATGCCCTGCGAAACGTTCAGGAAGGGGGCGCCCCGCCCGGCAGCATCGCCTGGGAGTGGACGGCCCCCGCATCGATCCCGAATCCTCCCCATCCGGTGCCGGCGGACCCGGGTGGCTCCGGCGCCGCGTTCCTCTTTGCCGGAAGCGAGGACGGCTTTCTCTACAAAATCGATGCGTCGAACGGCGCGGTCGCAGATTCGGTCGACACCCGCCGGCCGGTCTGTCCATCCGACAGGCTGACCGTGACTCCCGCGGTCCAGCTCTATCAGCTCTCCAACGCGGCGTTCCGCTCCAACGTCGATGCCACTCCGGGCCACGCCGGCGACGACCTCGTCATCGTCGCCACGAACAACGGCTGCGGAGACAGCACCCACAACCGCATCATCGCTTACTGGGCCAGCGATCTCACCCAGAAATGGATCTTCAACCCCACCGGTTCCCGCCTGGTCGACGCCATCTCGGAGGGTTGCTCGATCGACTACCAGAACAACCAGGTCATTTGTGGAACAAGACTCGACGCAGTCTCTCTCCAGGACTCCCTCTGGACGGTCGCCACGACCACGGGTGCCCTCCGCTGGTCCACCAACGCCGGGTCGATCCTCAATCGGCCGATTCTCAAGGCCGGCCCGCACGGTCCACGCCTGTACGTTGCCAACACGGGCGGGGTGGTCGAGTGCTTCCATCCCACCAGTGGGCTGCGGCTCTGGACCTCGCCGATGATGCTGCCGGCGGGCGTCAGCAGGAACATGATCGTGCCCGACTCGCCCGGCACAGTGATCTTCCTGGTGGACGATGCCAGGGTCCTGCGCACAGTCATAGACAACGGGTCGGCGGGCATGCTGTGGTGGATGGTGACCCCCGTGTCCGGATCCTCATTTGCGACCGAGCCGGTCTTCGATCCCGGATCCGGGAGGGTCTTCGTGGGGCGGGATGATGGGAAGGTGCAGCAGGTGAGCGCATCAGGCGCCCTTGAAGGGGCCGTGAACGCGGCCGAGTCGTTGGATCTCATCGTCTTCGAGCCATCGCTGGATGCGGTGGGTGGAAGCGCTGTCGCCAACCGCCTGACCGTCTCGGGCGGCGTCACGTCCACCGGGAGCCGCGTCAAGCAGTTCTGCATGCCCTTTTCGACGGTGCCGCCGCCCGCCGGGGTGACGGAGTCCTCCTCACCCGCTCCTCCTGCGGCCCCACAGTGACAGACGGCTCTCGCCTCAGGAGCTCTACGACGTCACGAGATTGGACCGCCAGCGGGGAGGGCGGCCCCGCGCCAAGCCCCATGTACGGCTGACATCCTCGTCCTCATTCTCTCAAGGGGCGTCGCGACCGCCGTCCACGCGACCCATCACCAGATTCCCGCCGTGCGGCCACCCAGGTCCGCAAACGCGCTGGCGTGTCCGTCCAGCAGGCTCTCGAGTCTCTCGTTGAGCCCGTCACGTTGGCCTTGAACGGCGAGGCGGGCGGAGGTAAAAGGGGAGCATCAGTTCCATCCGCGACTTCGCGTCGAGAAGGAGGCCGTTCACCATGCCGAACATCCGTCGCTTCGTCCCGCCAAGCCTGCTGGCCCTCATACTTGCCCTTGCTCCCGCCGCCGCCCAGGTGCCGTCCGAGCCAACCTCCGTCGCCGACCTCTTCTTCCCGGCCGACCCGGCCCTGGACGTCATCAATAAGTGTTCCGGTGACGCCGGCGATCTCGGAGACGATGGCATCCCACTCACCGGAGATCCGAACGAGAGTTTCTCCTGGCCCCTCTGCATCACCGGGTACGGCGGTTCGGGGATCCTGCAATCGACCACGACGGGTCCGGTCGACTCGATCGGCTCGATGCACGTCCGCCGCGAGTTCGTTCCCGAGGACGACGGCACATGTCCGGGGCGTGGGACATGGCGTCTCGATCGGATCACGCCGGACGGAACGGTGTCTCCGATCGGCGAGTTCCGCACTCGATGCGAGGAGGGATTCCTGCGCG
This sequence comes from Candidatus Polarisedimenticolia bacterium, assembly GCA_050747525.1. Taxonomy (GTDB): domain Bacteria; phylum Acidobacteriota; class Polarisedimenticolia; order JACPZX01; family DASXTC01; genus JBOGOC01. Next base: position 2,957 of record JBOGOC010000007.1, read on the forward strand.
ATCTGTTGATCCTCGACGCCGGACTCGATCAGGTCGAAGGGACGGCCTACGTGAGCCTGCTGGCATTCAATCATTCGAGCGAAGGAACGAGCCACGGAGTGGGATTCACCGTGAAGATGGAGGGGCTGCCCACGCTCTTCGAGATCCTGACCACGGGCCCGCCGGGCCCGCCGCAGCTTCCTTTCCCACGCTGCAAGCAGCCAGCTGAATCGGCTCTGATTGCCCTCGAACAGCAGATAGCCGCTCTGCAGGCCCAGCTCGCCGTACTCAGCTCACGTCTCGAGCAGGTCGAGGCCAGGGCCGCGCCGCAGTAGAATCCGTCACAAGGATGAGGCTCAGGGACAGGGGGAGGGGTTGGGATTCGGCTGCCCTCCAGAGTCCTGCCCCGGAATCGATTCCCCGCAGGCGTCGACGCGAGTGACCAGGTAGAAGAACATCGTGCCGATCGGGGGGTTTTCCGAATCCGTCGCGCTCGATGCAGGGATGTGCGAGTCGTGGCACGTCTGGTTATAGGCCCAGGGAGAGCCGCCGCTCATCGTGCCGCGGTAAACGCTGTAGGGGCCGGGCGGGTCGGTCCAGCTGATCGTCGTCCCCGATCCGTCTCCAAGGAGGCTAACGCTGCCGTTGACCGCCGGCGGGAGGACCGGCGTGCCGCCGCCGCATGAGTTCGAGTTCGCAATGACGTAGACGCGCCCTTTGTTGTAGCCAATCGCCTCCGGGTCCTCGTAGCCGCTGGCGATCAGATCCGGGGGGCCCGCGCCGTCCACGTGTCCCCCGGCCGCGACACACAGTCCCAGGTTTCTGCCGGGATCCCCCACGAAGTACAGGTCATCGACGGTATCGACCGGGCTTCCTCCAAAGAAGACGGAAACGCGGCCCGCAACCGTTCCGCCTGTCCCGTCATACGGGGCGCCGACCACGAAATCATCGATTCCATCGCCGTTCACGTCCCCCGCACCGGCGACGGTGGCGTAGGTGCGTGCGAGCGTGAGGTCCGGGATGGAGTTGGGAGACGAGCCGCCGAACCAGACGTACACGTGATCCTTCCCGGCGCCGATCAGGTCCGAGAATCCGTCGGCATTGACATCGCCCGCGTTCGCGGCGTTCTGGAGACGCACGTTGCCCGCGGAACCGAGCAGGGTGAGATCGGGGGTCGCATCGAACGCCGGCCCTCCGAACCAGACATAGATGGCGCCGGCGTTGAGTGCGCCGGCCGTGCTGTACGGAGCGGAGGCGAACAGGTCAGGGTGTCCATCGCCGTTCATGTCCCCGGCGCTGCCGACCACGGAGCCCAGCTGATCGTTGAATCCGACCCCCGAGAACACGCGGTCCGGGACCGCATCGGGCACGGCGCCTCCGAAGAACACGTACGCGCGACCGGGCTTGTTTCCGCCGCTTCCGTACCACGGTGCGCCCACGATCACGTCGTCGAAGCCATCCTCGTTCACGTCTCCGGCCGACGCGACGGAGGCGCCGAAAGTGGTCATTGACCCCGTCGACTCGCCGATCAGCGTGAGGTCCGGTGTGGCGTCGAGCGAGGGCCCGCCGTAGTAGATGAAGGCCTTGCCCTCGTACCCGGATTGCTGCGCCCCGACGATGAAGTCCGGGTAGCCATCGCCGTTGAAGTCGCCCGCCGAGGCGACGCTGATCCCGAACCATGCCACGATGCCGGCCGGAGCAGGAATGACGAGATCTGCCACCGAGTCGAGCGCCGGCCCACCGAAGTAGAGATACGCCCTCCCATGACTTTCGATTTCCGGATAGCGGAATGCTCCGACGAGGAGGTCTTCGTAGCCATCTCCGTTCACGTCGCCAACCCAGGCCACCGAGGTGCCGAAAAAGTCCGCGTTGTTCTCTCCCACGGGATCGATGAGGATGCGGGACGTGATGGACGAAGCAGCGCCCACGCGCGGCGCGGCGAACAGGGCGCTGGCGACGAGAATGGCGATCGGGAGTTTCGAGGGACGCCACCGGAGTGGCAGGCGAACGAGGCGAGCGCGATGCATGAGGCACCTCCAACGCGACAAGGGTGGATGGAACTATAAGCTAGATTTCGAGGTCCGAGAAGGGGGTATGTGTCAACCTCTCTTTTCTTCTTGACACGCGTGGGTGCGTGCATAAAAATGCGCGCTCATGAATACGCATTCATCCGCCGCGCGGCGCGAGGCGATCCTCCAGATCGTCAAGGAGGAGGGGCCGGTCCCTTCACAGGACGATCTGCGCAAGGCGCTGCGCGAGCGGGGCTGGCGCGTCACGCAGCCCACGCTCTCGCGCGACCTGCGCGAGCTCGGACTGCCGCGCACTCCGGCCGGCTACGTGGCGACGGACGATCTGGGAGGCCGCGCGGAGCAGGGAGTGCCGCTGTCCCCCGCGGACCTGCGTGAGGAAAAGCTGGGGCAGCGGCTGCGGCTCTTCCTGATCTCGGTGCGCCGCGCCGGGACGCTGGTGGTGATCAAGACTCCTCCCGGCGGCGCGAATGCCGTCGCCCGCGCCATCGACGAGGCGGCGTTCGGTGACGTGGTGGGGACCATCGCCGGGGACGACACGATCTTCGTGGCGGGCGCCACGGCCGCCGCGGCCCGGCGCCTGGGGCGGCGCTTCCTCGACCTGGTGCCGCCGCGCGCCGCGCGGGACGCCCGGCGATGATCCGCGCGGTGGTGGCGGGAGCCACGGGGTACGTCGGCGCGGAGCTGGTGGCTCTCCTGGCTCGGCACCCGCGGGTGCGCCTGGCCGCGCTCTACGCGGGCGAGCGCGGAGGGGGTGGCGTGATGGGGGACCTTCACCCGCTGCTGGCCGGCCTGTCCGGACCGCCTGTGCAGCCGCTCGATCGCGGGCTCCTGCTGGCCGGTCGGCCCGAGGCGGTCTTCCTGGCCACGCCGCACGAGGTGGCCGCGGAGATGGCTCCGGCGATCCTCGAGGCGGGCTCTCGCGTCATCGATTTGTCCGGGGCGCACCGTCTGCGCGACCCCGAGGCGGTGCGTCGCTGGTACGGGTTCACGCCGGCGGCGCCCGCGTTGCTGGCGGAATCGGTGTACGGGCTGACGGAATGGTGCAACGGGGAGCTGGCGGCGGCACGGCTGGTCGCCAACCCCGGCTGCTATGCGACCTCCATTCTCCTGGCGCTCAAGCCGGTGCTCGATCGGCTCGACCCCGGCCAGCCCATCGTGTGCGACTCCAAGAGCGGCACCTCGGGCGCCGGGCGGCGCAGCGACGCGGCGTACGGCTTCTCGGAGCTCGACGGAAACGTGCGCGCCTATGGTGTCGCCGGCCATCGCCACGACCCGGAGATCCGGCAGGCGCTCGGGCTGCCCGGGAGCGGGCGGTTGTGCTTCGTTCCGCATCTTCTGCCGATGGTGCGCGGCATCCTGTCCACCCTTCATCTGTGTTTCCGGGAGCCCATCGGCAAGACGGACCTCACCTCGATCTACGAGGATGCCTATGCGGGCTCGCGGTTCGTGCACGTCCATCCCGAGGGCCGTCTGCCCGATCTGCGGCGGGTGGTGGGCACGCCGCGCGCCGAGATCGGCTTCGCGCGCCTCGACGACGGGCGCCGCGCCGTGGTGGTGTGCGTGCTGGACAACCTGCTGAAGGGAGCCGCCTCGCAGGCGGTGCAGAACTTCAACCGCATGTTCGGCCTTCCCGAAGAGGAGGGGCTGGCGTGAACGATCCGGGGAACCACGGTCCCGTGGTGGTGAAGCTGGGCGGCAGCCTGCTGGAAGACTCCGCGCGGCGCGCCGCGGCGCTCGACGCGCTGGCCGCGCGCGTGCGCGTCGCCCCATCGCATCAGCGGCAGGATGGGCCGCTCGTGCTGGTGCACGGCGGTGGCAGGCACGTGGACGCCTGGCTGGGGCGTCTGGGGATCCCCCGGAGGATGCATCAGGGGATCCGTGTCACCGACGCCCCGACGCTGGACACGGTGGTGGCGGTGCTGTCCGGTCTGGTGAACTCCATGCTGGTGGCGGAGCTGGCAGCCCGCGGCGTGGAGGCCTTCGGTTTCTCGGGGATCGACGGCCGCCTCCTGGAGGCCGCGCCGATGGATCCCGCGCCGGAGCCCGGCGGTGCGGTGGACTTCGGCCACGTGGGCCAGATCGCCCGCGCCAACGCCCGGCCGGTGCGCGCCCTGATCGGAGCGGGCTACGTTCCGGTTATCGCGTCCCTGGCTCTCGGTCCGGGGAGCCGGGTGCTCAACGTCAACGCCGACGCGGCGGCCTCGGCCATCGCGGCTGCGCTGGAGGCGCGGCGGCTCGTCTTTCTCACCGACGTGGAGGGGCTCCTCGATCCGCGAGGGCATCGTGTGCGCCGCCTCAGCGCCGCGCGCGCGCGCGATCTCCTGCAAGGTGCCGCCGTGAGCGGAGGCATGCGGCCGAAGCTGCACGCCTGCCTCGATGCGCTGGAGTCCGGAGTCGGCCAGGTCCTGATTGCGGGCCCGGCGGCGCAGCAGCGTGCGCTGCTGCGGGGCCAGGGAGGAACGCGTCTTGTCGCCGCCTGAAGCCCTCTCGCAGGCGATGCCGCCGGCCTCCCTGGGCTCGCCGGATTCATCCTGCCTCCTCCCCAACTACGCGCGGTCGGATTTCCATCCGGTGCGGGGACGGGGGGCGCGGCTGTTCGACGCCTCGGGCCGCCCTTACTGGGATCTATTGGCGGGGATCGCCGTCAACGCGCTGGGGTACGCCCACCCGCGTCTGGGGCGCGCGCTGCGCGAGCAGGCCGGGCTGGGAGTGCTGCACGTCAGCAACCTTTTTCACCATCCCGCACCGCGCCGCCTCGCGGAGCGTCTGGTCGAGGCCTCGGGCCTCGCGCGCGCCTTCTTCTGCAACAGCGGCACGGAAGCCAACGAGGCGGCGCTCAAGATCGCGCGCAAGGCGCGCCCCGGACGGCCGGCGTGCGTCGCGCTGGAGGAGAGCTTCCATGGTCGCACCCTCGGCGCGCTCAGCCTCACCGGGCACGCGTCCTACCGCGTTCCGTTCGAGCCCCTCCCGCCGGCCGCGCGGTTCGTCGCTCCGAACGATCCGGAGGCCCTCGAGCGCGCCGTGGATCGGACCACCGCCGCGATCTTCCTGGAGCCGATCCTGGGGGAGGGAGGGGTGATCCCCCTGGAGCCCGGCTACCTGCAGGCCGCCCGTCGCATCGCGGATCGCGAGGGGGCGCTGCTGGTGCTGGACGAGATCCAGTGCGGCCTGGGCCGCACCGGCACCATGTTCGCCTTCGAGGCGGCGGGGATCCGCCCGGACATGGTCACCCTGGCGAAGCCGCTGGGGGGAGGGCTCCCTCTGGGATGCGTTCTGACCGCGCCCGAGCTGACCACCACGCTGGCTCCGGGAGATCACGGCACCACCTTCGGCGGGAATCCGGTGGCCTGCCGTCTGGGGATCGAGGTGCTGGAGGCGCTGGTGCACGACGGCCTGCTGCAGCGCGTGGCCGGTCTGGGAGTCTGGCTGGAGGAGCGGCTTGCCGCATTGCGGCGGCGTCACCGCGCCATCGTGGACGTCCGGGGGCGCGGGCTGATGTGGGGAATCGAGCTGGACCGGGAGGCAGGGCCCGTGGCGCGGGCGCTGCTGACGCGGGGGTTCGTGGTGGGAACGGCGCGCTCCAACGTGCTGCGTCTGCTCCCGCCGTTCGTGGTGCCGAAGGCGGCGCTGGCCGCTTTCACCAGAGAGCTTGGGACCATTCTGGAGGAGACCGTCTGATGCCGACGATCAGCAAGGTGGCGCTCGCCTACTCTGGCGGGCTGGACACGTCGATCATCATCCCGTGGCTGCGGGAGACGTACGGCTGCGAGGTAGTCGCCGTCGCCGTGGACGTGGGCCAGCGCGAGGAGACCGCCGGACTCGAGGAGAAGGCCCTGGCCACCGGCGCGTGCGAATTCCGGCTGGTGGACGCGCGCGAGGAGTTCGCCCGCGGCCACCTGTTCCCGATGCTGCGCGCGGGGGCCGTGTACGAGCGGGAGTATCTGCTGGGGACCGCCGCCGCCCGGCCGCTCATCGCCAGCCACCAGGTGCGTGTGGCGCGCGAGACCGGCTGCGACGCCGTGGCACACGGCTGCACCGGCAAGGGGAACGATCAGGTGCGCTTCGAGCTGGCCTACCGCGCGCTCGCTCCCGATCTGCGCGTGATCGCTCCGTGGCGGGAGTGGTCGATCCGCTCCCGTGAGGAGGCGATCGACTACGCCGCCGCGCGCGGGATCCCGGTCCCCGTGACCCGCAAGGATCCCTATTCGCGTGATAGGAACCTGTGGCACATGTCCCACGAAGGAGGGCCCCTGGAGGATCCGGCCAACGCGCCCGACGACCATGTCTGGCAGCTCACCGTGGCTCCCGAGCGGGCACCGGACAGGCCGGCCGGGATCCGCATCAGCTTCGAACGGGGCATCCCCGTGGCGCTGGACGACGAGCGGCTGGAGCCGGCCGTCCTGATCGAGGCGCTGAACCGCGCCGGCGGACGCCACGGGGTGGGTCGAGTGGACATGGTGGAGAACCGCCTGGTGGGGATCAAGTCGCGCGGTCTGTACGAGACTCCAGGCGGGACGACCCTCGTGGCCGCGCTGCGCGCCCTCGAATCGATCACCCTCGATCGGGAGGCCGCGCACGAGAAGGAGCGGGTCGCGCTGCGTTACGCGGACCTGGTGTACGCGGGGCAGTGGTTCACGCCGCTGCGGGAGGCGCTCGACGCGTTCGCCGCCACGCTGGCCCGATCGGTGAGCGGCACGGTGTCGCTGCGGCTCTACAAGGGGTCCGTGCGGGTGATGGGGCGCGAGAGCGCGTGCTCGCTCTACTCGCGCGGGCTGGCCTCGTTCGACATGGAAGGCTACGACGCGCGCGACGCGGCCGGATTCATCCGGCTCTTCGCGCTCGCCTCGGCGCCCGGCGTCGCGCCGGCCCCGGAGCCGAAGGAGACGGCCACCTCCGGGATCGCTTCGTGAGGAAACGTTCCGTGTCCGGCCTCTGGGGAGGCCGTTTCACGCATCCGCCGTCGGCGATGCTGCGCCGCCTCAATGACTCGTTCGCGTTCGACAGGCGCCTGCTCCCGGAGGAGATCGCGGCTTCGCGCGCATGGGCCCGCGCCCTGCGGCGGGCCGGCGCGCTGACGGCCTCGGAAGAACGGCGGCTGATCAAGGCCCTCGATGAGCTGGAGCGCTCCCGCGGGAAGGCATCGCCGCGCCGCCGGACGACCGGGACGGAGCCGGAGGATGTGCACGCCTACGTCGAGGGCTCCCTGAGGCGGCGCGTGGGCCCGCTCGCCAGCCGCCTGCACGCCGGCCGCTCGCGCAACGACCAGGTGGCCACCGATTTCCGGCTGTGGCTGCGCGAGGCGCTGCGGCGGGGGAGGGCCGAGACTCTGCGCCTGGCCTCGGTGCTGGCGCAGCGTGCGCGGGCCGAGGCAGGGTCGGCGCTTCCCGGCTACACGCACCTGAAGCAGGCCGAGCCGATCACGTTCGGCCACTGGTGCCTGGCCTACGTGGAGATGCTTCTGCGTGACGCCGATCGCGCCCTTGCGGCGCTGCGCCGTTGTGACGAGTGCCCACTGGGCTCGGGGGCGCTCGGTGGAACGCCGCTGCCGGTGGATCGCCACCGGCTGGCGCGCGAGCTGGGCTTCGCCCGCCCCTCGGCCAACTCCCTGGACGCCGTCGCCGACCGGGATGCGGCGGCCGACTACCACTACTTCGGCGCGGTGCTGCTGGGACATCTCTCGCGGATGGCGGAGGATCTCATCATCTATTCCTCCGACGAGTTCGGGATCATCGAGCTGCCCGACGCGCTGTCCACCGGCTCGAGCCGGATGCCCCATAAGAAGAATCCCGATCTGCTGGAGCTGTCGCGCGGGCATGCCGCGCGCGCCATCGGGGATCTCGCGGGCCTGCTCGCGCTGCTCAAGGGGCTGCCGCTCGCCTACAACAAGGACCTGCAGCTCGACAAGGAGCCGGCGTTCAGGCTGGCCGACACGCTCGATGCGGTGCTCCCCGGACTGGCCGCGCTGGTGGTGTCGATGCGGTTCGACGCGCAGAAGGCGCGCGCGCGGGCGGGGAGCGAGCAGCTCCTGGTGACCGAGCTGGCCGACGCCATGGCGGCCCGAGGCGTGCCGTTCCGCGAGGCGCACGAGGAAGTGGGGCGCGCCCTGCGGCGCGCCGCCGGCTCGGGAACGAGCGTCGCCGAGGCGGCGCGCGGGGGAGCGATCACGCGCGCCGACCTGCGCGCCATGGACCTTGATCAGGCGCTGGCGCGCCGTCGCGCCTTCGGCGGGACCGCCCCCGCGCAGGTGCGCCGTCAGGCGGACGCGGCGCTGCGCAGGATCGCGAAGCTGGAGGAAACGGCATGAGGCTGCCCGCGGGGTTCCTCGCCTCGGGGGTCCGCGCCGGCATCCGGAAGCGGCGCCCGGATCTGGCGCTGATCGTGGCGGAGCAGGGTTCCCAGGCCGCCGCGATCTTCACGAAGAACCGCTTCCAGGCGGCCCCGGTCGTGCTGTCGCGCGCGGCGATGCGCCGTTCGGGAGGGCGCGTGCGCGCCGTGGTGGTCAACGCCGGATGCGCCAACGCGATCACCGGGAGGCCCGGGCTGGCCGCCGCGCGGCACGTGCAGACGCGCGCGGCCGAGCTGCTCGGATGCCCGCGCGAGGAGATCTTCCTGGCCTCCACGGGCGTGATCGGCGTGACCCTTCCCGACGCCCGGGTGCGCGCGGCCCTGCCGGGAGCCATGGCCCGGCTGTCGGCGCGGGGACTCGAGGCGGCCAGCCACGCGATCCTGACCACCGACGTGGGCCCCAAGGTGGCGCAAGCCACATTCGCTCATCGCGGACGGCGCGGACGCATCGTGGGAGTCGCCAAGGGGGCCGGCATGATCCATCCCGACATGGCCACCATGCTGGCGTTCCTCATGACCGACGCGCCGGCCTCGCCCGCCTTCCTGCGGGCCGCCCTGGCCGAGGCCGCCGACGGCAGCTTCCACGCGATCTCGGTGGATGGCGACACCTCCACCAATGACACGGTGCTGCTGATGGCCTCCGGGCGCCTGGGGGGGCGGCCTCTCCAGTCGCTCGATGCGGCGGCCGCGTTCCGCCGCGCGCTCCTGCAGGTGTGCGGCGAGCTGGCCGCGCTCATCGTGCGCGACGGAGAGGGGGCCACGCGGGTGATGGAGATCCGCGTGCAGCGCGCGCGCACGGCGCGCGAGGCCCGCCTGGCCGCGCACGCCGTCTCGACGTCGCCGCTGGTGAAGACCGCGCTGGCCGGGGGCGATCCCAACTGGGGCCGGATCCTGGCGGCGGCCGGGCGCAGCGGCGCGCGCTTCTCCACCAGGCGGGTGAGTCTCTCGGTCGGGACGATCCCCCTGGTGGTGCGTGGCGCCCCGGCGGCTTATCGCGAACGCGAGGCCGCCCGGCAGTTCTCGCGCGAGCGCGTCGTCGTCACGCTCGACCTCGACGCGGGGCACGCGACCGCCTCGCGGCTCACCTGCGACCTGACCCACGACTACGTGAGCCTCAACGCCGACTACCGCAGCTGAAGACCCCCACGGGGTGACTCGATCAGAACAGGGCTGACGTGGTAGAAAGGGGCCATCATGCTGGCGATGCCCATTCTGCTGGCCGCCTCGAGCGTCTTGACCCTTGTCACCGGCCAGGAGCCGGGGACACCGCTTCATCTGACCGCTGTCGTTCGCGATCGCGGCGGGCAGCCCATCGCAGGAGCCACCGTTCACGTCTACCAGACGGATGCTTCCGGCCGCTACACGCCCGACAAGCCCATGGATGAGCGGCACGCCCGGCTGTCGGGGACGGTCACGACCGACGCGGAGGGCCGGTTCGAGGTCCATACGATTTGCCCGGGCGGATATCCACAGGCCGTCCGCATCGAGGGGATGGACCGCCACATTCCGGCCCACATACACATGGATATCTCCGCGGCGGGCCATGCCCTGAGGCGCGCCCAGGTGGTCTTCGCCGACGATCCCCTCCTCGAAGACCCGTACTGGCGCAAGTGGGCTGCCTCATTGAACCAGCCCGTAGCCAAGATCGAGACACGTGGCCAGGAACATGTCGCGCACATCATCCTGACCATCGAGTGAGGCGCAACCTGAGGTAGCTCGCCACACCGGCCCTCCGTGAGTTTGCTGTATCCTCCACGGCCATGGCCATGACCCCCGGCGCACGTCTGTAAGCTCATCCTCCCAGGGATGACGGCACCTTCTATCGAGCCTGTCCCAAGCGCCAAGGAACTGGTCCTTGAGGCCGGCGAGTGGCACTCAGACCTATACTGCTTGCGAGCTTTCCCCACACAATGGATCTTCTCGCGGAGCGTTTCTGCACCGAGAGCCTGCCTCTCATGCCTTGAGAGCGAGGCAATACCACCAGTATGGAAATCGGCTGAAGTCCGCGATCCAGGGGCAAAAATGGGGAGAGATGCTTAGGGTCATGGAGTGGAATCCAAGAGCGATCGTGAGCCTCTTTTCAAACGATGTGGCCATCGATCTGGGCACCGCCAACACCCTGGTCCTCGCCCAGGGTAAAGGCATCGTCGTCCGCGAGCCGTCGATCATCGCCGTGAATCAGAAGACTGGAAAGGTGGAGGCGGTTGGCAAGGGAGCGAAGGAAATGCTCGGAAGGACCCCATCGGACATCATCGCCTTCCGTCCCATGAAAGACGGCGTCATCGCCGACTTCGAGCATGCCGAGAAGATGCTCGACTACTTCATCAGGAAGGCCCATAACCGATCCATGGTTGTGCGCCTCAGGATCGTCATCGGTGTGCCATCACAAACCACACAGGTGGAAAGGCGGGCCGTCATGCACGCGGCCTACCAGGCCAAAGCTTCCAAGGTCTACCTCGTGGAGCAGCCCATGATGGCGGCGCTGGGAGCCGGGCTCCAGATCACGGAGCCGTCCGGAAACATGGTGGTTGACATCGGTGGCGGCACCACCGATGTGGCCGTCATTTCCCTGTCCGGGATCATCGTCGGCCGATCGGTCCGGGTCGCCGGCAACAAGATGGACGAAGACATCGTCCGGTACATCAAGCGGAAGTACAATCTCCTGTTGGGCGAGAGGATGGCAGAGGAGATCAAGATCAATATCGGCTCCGCCTGCCCCCTGGAGGAGGAACTCACCATGAGGATCAAGGGACGCGACCTGGTGGAAGGGATACCAAAGATTCTCGTGATTTCCGACGATGAGATCCGGGAGGCCCTGTCGGAAGGCGTGTCTCACATCATCGAGGCAGTGCGCGTGGTGCTGGAGCAGACGCCTCCCGAACTCTCGGCGGACTTGGTTGACAAGGGGATCATGCTCACCGGCGGTGCCTCGCTCTTGAAAGGCCTGGGCAAGCGGCTCCATGAAGAGACGGGTCTGCGCGTCTCCATGGCCGAGGATCCACTGGCTTCCGTGGTGCTGGGCGGAGGGAAGTTGTTGAGTGACTTCAAGCTTCTCCGAAGGATTTCCATCGACGTGTCATAGGGCGCGTGGACGGACAGATCCGGGCTGGCGTAGTAACATCGGCGGCGCTTTGGGGGGATGTCAGTAGCAGGAGGGGCCATGCGATTCGCCATCGAGCATGAGAAGGCGGCCATAGGTCACGACATCACGGTGGCGGTGACGGGAGAGAATGATCAATTGATAGCTCGAGTGATTATTGAATATGATTCTTCCCAGCTCGGGGACGATCAGCTTGAGCCGCCCGCGAACCAGTATGGGCGCAGCTGGAGCAAGAAGGGATTGGCGGGTCCTGGTCAGCAACACATGGTCCGCGTACTCGCGACCGATTCAACTGGCAAGCAAGAGAACGCTGTCGAGAAGTGGGAGGGCTAGGCTACTCCATCAGCCCTCGGAAGCTGCTCGCATCCGTGTCCACTCATCCCCGCCGGGTCCGTTCCTTTCTGGCAGGGCCTCGAAAATGGAGCGGGTCCCTGAGGTTTTGTAGTTCCCGGTAGAAATACAGTGCGGTCGGCTGTCTACCCCTGAACCTCTGCCGCTTCAAGAACTGGATTTCTTCCTCGGCCACATCGCCGCTCAGGAAAGGGTTGCGAAGGAATTCCTTGAGCCCGGGCTCTTCGTCGAGAGGCGGATCAAGCTCTCTCTCAACAAACTCGAATCTCTTGGAGTGCCCAGGGGCCAGTCGCCTGTTCAATACGACGTCCATACCAAAGCTGGCCAGGTCGATGTCCCATGATTGAATCAGTGGCTGCAGGAAGGAGGCGCAGTGTTCCGCAGACACGGAGGAGATATCCGTGTCCAGAAACTCGAGGACGGTGACGCGCATCTGTTCATAATCCCGGTCGCTGAGTCGAGCCACCAGACGGAGCCAGTTTTCATTCTCCAACTCTTCCCGGGCGACTTTCTTGACCACGTCCAGGAGCTTTTGGGTGACGAGACGTTCGAGTTCGCCGAATGGTTCCTTCTCAAAGAGCGTGCGAATCTGTGCTTTCTTGGCGGGTGAGCACTTCTGGAGAATCAACTGTCGGACTTCGTGAAACAGCGGCGTGGGTGGGTCGGAGAGGTTCCTCCTCAATTCCTCCTTGCGCTGGAGGTCAGCCAGCTTCGGAAGTGTGTCGACGGGGAGCTTCAGGAATTTGGCCATCTTGTCATAGATGTCTGTTCGGTCAGGCGCAGGGGGCAGTTTTTTCCGAGTCAGCAGCTGGGAGATGTAGGATTCCGTCACTTCAGCCGCAGCCGCCAGATCCTTCTGCCCGAGCCCCAATTCCGCTAGCCGCTGTCTGATCACCGAACAAACGTCCACTGGGTGTGCACCTCCTGAGATGGGCGTCCCTAGCTTGCCCGCCGTCAACTACGAAGTAGTTAACTATTTTCAGTCATGATGAAAGAATAATTGCATGCCGCGCTTGACAGTTCAAGTTAATTAACCTACTATGGTTAACGTAATCAGAGGGGCCTCAGAGAGACCTAACTAAGCTGGTAATCCGAACCCCCCCTAGCCCGCGTCAACCAAGCACTTATGACCAGAGGAGGTTCACATGTTTGCACGCAAAGTCTCCATGCACCTGAAGCCCAACTGTGCGGCGGATCTCACCCAGAGGCTGGAAAAGGAAATCATCCCCATGCTTCGAAAGCAGAACGGGTTCCAGGATGAAGTGTCGTTCATCAGCACAGAGGGCAAGGAAGCTTTCGGAATCAGTCTGTGGGACCGAGAAGAGAACGCGGAAGCGTACGACCGCATGACCTATCCGGCGGTCGTGAAAATCCTGGCGAAGCTGGTCGAGGGCACTCCTGAAGTGGAGACCTACCAGGTTTCCAACTCCACCTTCCACAAGATCGCCGCTGCCGTAGTGGTCTAGAGCCGGCTCCGACCGGACAGTATCGAGGCTGATTGTTCTCGTACTGAGGGGGCGGCCAGGTCCGCTCCCTCGGTTGTTCCGCGGCTCGGTCTAGTCATGTCGCAGGAGAAAGCCATGAAACTCACGCTCATTGCCCCGAGGACGCTTCTGTGCGCTTTGCTGATCTCGGCTGGCGCCATCACCACCGCTTACACAGCTCAGACGCCTGAGGAAGAGCGCAGCGGAAGAACGATGGAATGCGAGATGAAGTTCAGTCTCAAAGGGATGTCTGCTTTCTCCGAGACCGCGAAGGGTGAGGGCATCATCACGTGCAACAACGGGCAGATGGCGAAGCTCAGCATCAGGGCCACCGGCGGCGGTTTCATGTTCGGGGCGTCAGAGGTTGTCGACGGCAGCGGGCAGTTCTCCGACGCCCGGACCATCGACGAGCTGTTCGGGTCGTATGTCCAGGCTGAAGTGTATGCCCGCACCGGCAGGTCCGCTGCCGCACATGTGCTGACGAAGGGACGAATCTCGCTGGTGCTTGTCGGCACCGGTCGTGGCGTGGACTTTGGGCTTGCCTTTGACAAGCTCACCATTGACCGAGCGAACGAGACTCCGTTCTCCCGCTACTGATGAAACAAAGAATCATGGAAGGAGGCCAGATGAAAACAAGGCTGAGACCGCTGCTCGATCGTGTCTTGATGAAGCGCGTGGAGGCTGATGAGAAAGCGAAGGGCCGGATCATCATCCCCGACACCGCCAAGGAAAGACCGATGGAAGGGAAGGTCATCGCCGTGGGTACCGGTCGCCTCGATGACCATGGCAAGAGGATCCCGATGGAGGTGAAGGCCGGCGATCGGATCCTGTTCGGTAAGTACGCAGGCAACGAGGTCAGGATCAACGACGAAGAGCACATCATCCTGAAGGAAGACGAGATCCTCGGGATCATCCAGTAACAAGCCCGTTCCGTACCACTGGCAAGGAGGTTTTACCCAAATGGCAGCCAAGGAAATCACCTACGCTGAGGATTGCCGTCAGAGCGTCCTCAAAGGGGTCAACAAGCTTGCCGACGCGGTCAAGGTGACGCTTGGTCCGAGGGGCCGAAACGTTCTGATCGACAAGAAGTTCGGCTCGCCGTCGAGCACCAAGGACGGCGTGACGGTGGCCAAGGAAATCGAGCTGCGGGATCCCAAGGAGAACATGGGTGCGCAGGTCGTCCGTGAGGTCGCCAGCAAGACCTCCGACGTGGCGGGTGACGGCACCACCACCGCCACGGTGCTCGCCCAGGCGATCATGCGCGAAGGGGTGAAGAGCGTCACCGCCGGCGCGAACCCGATGGACCTGAGGAGGGGTATCGAGAAGGCTGTCGAGGTGGTCGTCGAGGAGATCAAGAGGCTGTCCAAACCGGTGACCGGCAAGGCCATCACGCAGGTCGGCACGATCTCCGCGAACAACGACGAGACCATCGGCGAGATCATCGCCGAGGCGATGGAGAAGGTGGGCAAGGACGGCGTCATCACTGTCGAGGAAGCCAAGAGCATGGAGACCTCTCTCGAGGTCGTGGAGGGTATGCAGTTCGACCGCGGCTATCTCTCACCCTACTTCGTGACCGACCCGGAGAGGATGGAGTGTGCCCTCGAGGACGCTTACATCCTGATCCATGAGAAGAAGATCAGCAGCATGAAGGACCTGCTGCCGATACTGGAGCAGGTGGCCAAGTTGGGCCGCCCGCTGCTCATCATCGCCGAGGACATCGAGGGCGAGGCCCTCGCCACCCTGGTGGTGAACAAGCTGCGCGGTACGTTGCAGGCAGCCGCGGTCAAGGCCCCGGGTTTCGGCGATCGCCGCAAGGCGATGCTGGAGGACCTCGCCATCCTGACCGGCGGCAAGTGCATCACCGAGGACCTCGGGATCAAGCTGGAGAACATCCGCGCCGAGGACCTGGGCCGCGCCAAGAAGATCACCATCGACAAGGAGAACACAACCATCGTCGAGGGGAAGGGGAAGTCCAGCGAGATCCAGGGCCGCGTCAAGCAGATCCGCGCGCAGATCGAGGAGACCACCTCGGACTACGACAGCGAGAAGCTGCAGGAGCGCCTCGCCAAGCTGGTGGGCGGTGTGGCGGTGATCAAGGTGGGCGCCGCGACCGAGAGCGAGATGAAGGAAAAGAAGGCTCGCGTTGAGGACGCCATGCACGCCACGAAGGCGGCCGTCGAGGAGGGCATCGTCCCCGGTGGCGGGATCGCGTACCTGCGGGCCATCCCGGCGCTGGAGAAGCAGAAAGGCGAGATCGATGACATCCAGACCGGAATCAACATCGTGAAGAGGGCGCTCGAGGAGCCGCTGCGGCAGATCGCCCACAACGCCGGCCTGGAAGGCTCGGTCATCGTCAACGAAGCGAAGAACCGCAAGAAGAGCGAGGGATTCGACGCCTACCAGGAGAAGTGGGTGGACATGTTCGAGGCCGGCATCATTGATCCGACCAAGGTTGCGCGCTGCGCTCTGCAGAACGCCGCCAGCATCGCGGCGCTGATGCTGACCACCGAGGCCCTGATCAGCGAGGTGCCCGAGGAGAAGTCGAAGAACCTGGAAATGCCCTCCGGCGGCGGGATGTATTGATGCTGACCGAAGGCGCAGTCACGAGATGCCGGGTGAGGTCGAGCGCAACGACGATCAGTTTCTTCGGTACCCGGGTAGAGCCTGCGCTGCTGCGTCCGCTGAGCTGCCCGGAGACTCAGTTTCCGCCACCTTTGCGGACCTCCTCGGGCTGTTCCCGACGCTTGTCTTCGGCGCCGGGCTTCTGTCTCAGCCTCGACCTGGCCGCCGCGATGGCCGCGTGACACTGGTGGCGTGGGCGCGCGCACTCGTGCACCACGCAGCTCACGAAGGCTCCGTGGTTCTTCCACGTCGGAGTTCGTGAGCTCAGCATATTTGATGAGGGCAAGGCGCCCTGATGCCTCTCAAGGTACGGGGTATGGCGGGCAGGCCGGGCGATACCTGAGGGTTCCGTGAGGATTGACTCCGTCAACACGGGATCTACAGTGTGTCGTGACCTGTCGTTCCGCGTCCACATCGTCCCTTCCATGGGAGGCATCATGCGTGGACCCATGCGCGGAGTCCTGGCGGGCCTGGGTGCCTGGAAGCTTGGCGGCGGCTGCTTTTCCACCATTCTCATCTTCGTCATCCTCTACTGGGTGCTGGGCAACGTCTCGTGTTGAGGGCGATCGTGGTTGACACGTGCCCCCTGATTCGGGCTCAAGGGCGCCGCCGATGCGAAGGCCACGAGCATCTATGCAAGGGCCTACTGCATGGGGGCCAGGCTACTCCGCGCCCGACATGACCCAGATGTCGCCACCCAGCGGGCGGAGGTGATCGACGAGTAACCAGCGCCCATGGGGAGACCAGACGGAGCCAAGCATCGTCCCTGGAGAGAGGGCCATGGCACTGCATCGGGAGCGCCCGCGCCGCGGCGACTCAGGGGTTGCGCTTGATTTTGCCGAGTTTCTGCCGCGCGAGTGAGTTGTTCGGGTCCTGCTGAAGAGCCATCTGGTACGCCTGGGCGGCGGCCTGGGTGTCATGCAGTGCCGCATGGTAGTCGCCAAGGCCTTCATGAGTCTTCGGGCTGTCCGGCCGGCAGCGCACGGCGTATTCGAAGTACCGTCTGGCGCGCTCAAAGTCCTTCTGCTCCAGCGCCAGGTGCCCAGCCCCCAGATAGGAGTTCAGCTTGAAGACACCCGATCGGATCGACGTGTCGTAGGTGGTGAAGGCGAGCGCGATGTCCCCGCGCAATCTGTGAACGTCTGCCAGGACCACGAGAAACTCCTTCTGACCCATGTCGAGGCCTTGCTGGGCCAGCCGGAGCGCCTCGTCCTTGTTCCCACCAGCGATCCACGGCTCCTGCAGGTAGGTATAGGCCAAGTAGTAACGGTAGGGTAGCGCTCCCGGCTCCAGCTCGAAGGCTCTCCTGTAGGCATCCTTGGTCTTGCTGTGCCATCCCCACCGCTCCAGGCGTCCGGAGGCCTTCTGGAGGCGGGCGTAGAAGATCATCGCCCGTTGGAAGTGGTGCAGGTGCTGCTTCGAGTCGATGGCGATGGCTCTGTCAATCAAGCTCTCGGCCTGATCGAACTTCCCGTCCCTTCGATGGAGCTGGGAGAGAAGGTTCAACGCGCCGTCGGACGGATCCGCCATCCCGGCGGCGTGTTGGAGGTCCGCCGTGACCCCCGTCGTTTCCTGCTTTGCGAGGCGTGCCACGTACGGCTCGAGAGCCGGCCAGGTCTTCGCATACGCCGCCAGCTCGATTCTCACCGGCTGCTCGACGTAGATGATGCCCGGAGCATCCTCACCTGCGGCACGCAGCATGGGGGTTTGCACGCTCATCAAGATCAACGACGACATCAGCATGAGTGCGTTCACCTGCATGGGTTCGGCCCTTTCCTCAGTGGACTACGGAGCAGCGCGAAAAAGGTTCTACCTCCCGTTCACGGGAGGGGCATCGACAAAGCCCGACGGCGACTGAGCCGGGCACCCACCTTCGCGGTTTTACTGCGGCGAATCGGGACCCTCGTGGTACGATGACGCTCCCTCAAAGGGGTCCTGATGCCGCCGGTTCGTCTCCGCTCGACCTCCCTCATCGTCTTCCTCGTGGCCTGGTCCCTTTCCGTGTCTTCCGCCTCGGCACAGGCGACCCTGGACGTCGTGATCCACGAGATCGCGTGGATGGGCTCCACCACCAGCCTGAATGACGAGTGGATGGAGCTGCGCAACAACACCGGAGGGGACATCGACCTGACGGGGTGGACGCTGCGGTCTGCGGATGGAACGCCCGATGTCACGCTCGCGGGCACGATTCCGGCAGGGGGGTTCTTCCTTCTCGAGCGTACCGATGACGGCTCGGTCCCCGGGATCGACGCCGACCAGATCTACACGGGGGCCCTCGGCAACACGGGAGAGATCCTGGAGCTGAGGAACGCCCTCCTGGGCATTCAGGATTCCGTGAACGCCTGGCACGCCGGCAACAACACCACCAAGCAGACGATGCAGCGGGTCGACCCGCTGGTGGACGGCACCCTTGCGTCGAACTGGACGAACGGCCCGGTGAACGGGACGCCGGCCAGCAGCGGAGGCACGGGTCCCGGGTGCGCCGCGCCGCTGCACACAGTGAACTGCCAGCAGCAGACCTTCTCGTTCCGGGACGGCGGGCCTGTGGTGATCAACGAGCTGATGATCAACCCGGCGGCCGTGGGGGACGCCGCCGGAGAATACGTCGAGCTGTTCAACTCGGGTGCCGTGAGCATCGACCTGCAGGGCTGGGTGCTGCGAGACGACGATTTCGATTCCTTCGGTCTCCCCGTGGGGACTCCGATCACGCTCGCGCCCGGGGCGTCCTTCGTCATCGCGGCCGGCGCCGATCCCAACCTCAACGGCGGGCTCGTCCCCGACCTGGTCTGGAGCGGCTTCGCCTTGTCCAACAGCGGCGACGAGGTCGTTCTGGTCGACGGCCTCGGCGCCGAGCAGGATCGCCTGGCCTACACCGGCTCCCCGTTCACCGACACGGCGGGTCGGTCCCTGGAGCGCGTCAGCCCGCTTCTGCCCACGGGGGCACCCCTGTCCTGGGCGGTGGCGCGCGGCCTCTTCGGGGCCGGTGACCTGGGCTCGCCCGGCGGCGTCAACACCCTGCAGGCCAGGCGGTACCTCCTGAGCGGGACCCTGGTCACCATGGATGAGTCGATGCCTGCGGCCAGCCGCGTCTTCCCCGGCACGATCTACGTGCAAGGGAACCGCATCATCGACGTGCTGCACGAGAGCGATCCGATCCCGGCGCATGCCGCGGGTGCGGTGGCGCTGAACACCAGGGCGCTGATCTTCCCGGGCCTGATGAACATCCACGACCACATCGCGTTCAACACGATCCCACACTGGGATGTGCCGGCCCTGATGCACGACGTGTCCGACTGGACGGCGCTCGACGACTACCGGCGCTACGTCCGGTACCCTCACGAGATCCTGACCAACCCGGACTACTACGACCTGCTCCCCGAGGTGGGCAAGTACACCGAGATGAAGGCGCTGGCCGGAGGAGCCACGTCGGTGCAGGGGAGCTTCCCGACCTCGCCCGGCTTCACGGGCCACCTGGCGCGCAACGTGGACCTCACCAACTTCGGAGCCGATCGGATCCGGCAGCGGTCGTTGTCGATCCTGGATTCCGCCTTCTCCGCCGAGGCGCAGGCTCTGGTCTGGGACATGGATGCCGGGACGGTGGACGCCTGGCTCGTTCACCTGGCCGAGGGGACCGGGGGCGACGCGCTGCTGGAATTCGAGGCCCTGAAGGACGCCTGCCTGCTGAGATCCGAGACCGCGATCATCCATGGGTCCACGCTGACGCCCGCGGATCTGGACGAGGTGGCCGCAGCGGGTGCCAAGATCATCGTCGCGCCGACCAGCAACTACCTGTACTACGGAGGCACGGCAGACGTTCCCGGCGCCGTCCAGCGGGGCATCCCCGTCTCGCTGAGCACCGACTGGAGCCCGGCCGGGGACAAGAACCTGCTGGCTTCGCTCAAGAGCCTTGCTGTCATCAACGGGACGGTCTGGGGCAGCGCTCTGACCGATCTCCAGATGGTCGAGACGGTCACGACGGCCCCCGCGAAGACGCTCAACTGGTGCGGTCTGGTGGGGGCGCTGAGACCGGGCATGTTCGCCGACCTGGCCGTCATCCTGGGCGACGGCGCCACACCGTACGGGTCGCTCATCCAGGCCACGGAGGAGGACGTCGTGCTGACCGTCGTGGACGGCGATCCCCTGTATGGCCGGCCTTCTCTTCTGGAGGAGCTGAAGCCGGGAGGCTACGAGGTCGCGGCCAGCGGATGCGGGTTCGAGGCGGGGCTCGACGTCACCGATCCGGTGGCTGCCGGCGGCCAGCAGTCCTGGGCGGACATCACGTCGAAGCTGAGCGCGGCGTCGGCCCTCGACTTCCAGCACATGAAGGCCGGCTTCCAGGACCCGGCGGTCGCCGGCATGTCCGACATCGAGTTCCAGGCCTACCTCGATGCCCGGTTCCCCCTGGGGATCGTCTCGAGCTCACTCGACCCGATCTGGGTGATCGACGACGCCGACTACCTCGCCCAGCTGAGGGATGAAGCCAACGTGACCGCGCTCGATCCCTCCGCCACGCTGGACATCGAGCCCTCCTGGGACAGTGATGCCGACGGCGTCCTCAACGCGTGCGGGCCGGTGCTGCGGCGCGCCACCATGCCGCAGAACCTGCTGGCGCACATCGACAACCTTCCCTCTCTCTTCGTGGACGACCATCCCGGCTCGCTGTCGGATGGCCAGACGTATTTCTACCGGATCGACGAGAGGGGCGGCCCGGCGCTCGACCTCACGGTCGAGATCAACGCGGCGTCAGACGCGATCCGGATCCATTACGCACCCTGAGGCCGTCCTCGTCCCCGGACCCCTGGATCTGACGAATTGCCTCCTCCAGCACCTCGTCCCGGCCTTCGCGTATGCCGCGGATGGTCGGGAGCACCTTGACGTCGGGCACGATGCCGACCTGCTGCGTCGGCGTGTGATCCGGGTAGAAGACGCCGATGCCGCTGATGAACGTGCGCCAGCCGCCGATCAGAGGGACCTCGGACACGTTGCCGTCGGCTCCGGCGGTGGTGCTGCCGACCACGATCGCCCCGGGAGCCTTGCGAAAGGCCATGGCGTGATACTCGGCCGAGCTGATGGTCGTCTCGTCCACCAGGATCACCACCTTGCCCCAGTAGCGAGGGAAGACGGGTCTCAGGGCGGGCCCGGGGAGCCAGTGGAAAGTCCCGGGGTTGGCCAGGTCCCCATGGTTGAACGAAGCGAACGATCCGGTGACGTCGACGAGGTACTGGCCGAGCTGAAAGACCAGGAATTGTGAAGGGTAGCTTCGGATGTCGATGATCAGGCCGCGCGTGTTCTGGGCCGCCAGGATGTAGTCCCGCACATCAGCCACACGGGTCGTGGAGATCTTGAGATAGGCCACGTCCTCCGACAGCAGCTGGAAGGGCTCGCCGGGCAGCTCGTGATTCTGGACGCTCGTGAAATCGAGCTGGGAGAAATGGAGCCTTGTGGCCTTCAGCCTGAACGCGCCGCCCGGGCGCCAGGCATGGACCGTCACTTCCGAGCATGCCCCGAGTGTGAGCGACCCCATCATCCTGAGCAGACGCGCGGGCTCGTTGGAGGCCGCGTAGTAGGGCGACCATCTCCTCAGGAGCGTGCTCACGGGCGTGGCGTCGAGCCTCTGGATGACGTCCCCGATCCTGAGGCCGCTGGCCGGGCCTGCTTCAGCGTGCGTGTAGGCGTCAACCACCGCCCTCCCCTCCACGAACCTGACGTGAATCGGGAGCAGGCAGGAACCTCCGGGGGGGAGCGCTTGCGCCGGCCCGATGAGACCCCCGTGGCCGTCCTCGAGGCGTGAGGTGAGCGCGGCCAGCTCGAGACGGAAAGCGGCGGGGTCATCGGCGGCCAGAAACCTGGGGATGAACTCGTGCAGGACCGCGTTCCAGCGGTCCTGCACCAGGTCGCGGTAGGGGGACCAGTACTGCACGATGTTCCAGTAGCGGAACAGCGCCATCAGCCGCAGCTCGGCGACGGGATGAGTGATGCCGGTGTACCGGGCCTCCCCCGAGAAGTTGGGGTTCAGGACTCCCGGCTGGAGAAAAACATAGGCCTGCGCGCTCCCGCGTCGCCGATTCGCGTGAACCTGCTTCAACCAGGCACGAACGTCTTCGTCCAGGGCCTCATCGTCGATCCACGCAAGATCGGACATGAAGGCGGCATCGGACGGGACCGTGGCGCATGGACCGCAGGGCGGGGCCTCGCCCGGATCGGCGGCCCACGCTCGCAGGATCGCATCGGCAGCGTCCGCATCCTGGAGGACATCCGGCAGCGCGGAAAGCAGATAGGCATCCCAGTCACGGTGCCCCCCGGTGATGACGGGATGGTGGTACTTGAGGAAGCCCCAGACCCTGGCCACCCTGGCGATGGCCGCGACGTGGGACGGGCTCAGGCGGGTGGAGGAAGGGACGGCTCCGGGACCGATCGAGGCGCAGAGCCAGACGACGGCGAGACAGAGGACCGCGCGCAAGCGCTGGTGCATGAGGATCTCTCCCCGGGAACACGTGCCGTAGTCCTTCAGTGTCGGACAGGGACGGAAGGTTACAGGCAAGAGTATCCTGACGCTCATGAGCGCCAGCGGCAGGCCCATGGATATCGTCCTGGAGAAGGGGGATCGTGTCTCGGGCCTGCTTTCGACCCCGGGGAGTCCGCATGCCTGCTACGTGCTCGCCCACGGAGCGGGCGCCGGCATGACCCATCCCTTCCTGTCGGCGGTGGCGGACAGCCTTGCGGCGCACGGGATCGCCACGCTGCGCTACCAGTTCCCCTACATGGAACGCGGGTCGAAGAGGCCTGATTTGCCCAAGCTGGCTCAGGCCGCGGTTCGCGCCGCGGTGGCCGAGGCGTCGCGCGCGCTTCCCGGGCTGCCGCTCTTCGCGGGCGGCAAGTCGTTCGGCGGGCGGATGACGTCCCAGGCGCAGGCCGAGTCGCCCTTGCCCGGCGTCATGGGTCTGGCCTTCCTGGGCTTCCCGCTGCATGCGCCGGGAAAGCCCTCGGACGAACGCGGGGGGCACCTGTCGGACGTGCAGATTCCCATGCTGTTCCTGCAAGGGACGCGGGATGATTTCGCGAGCCTGTCATTCCTCCAGCCGCTGGTGAGCCGGCTGGGGGCGCGCGCCACGCTCGAGTTGTTCGCTGATGCCGATCATTCTTTTCACGTGCCCGCACGGACCGGACGCAAGGACCACGAGGTCATGGCCGAGCTGACGGCTGCGCTGGCCCGATGGATCCACAAGGAGTGCTCATGAGTGCACCTGTAAGCAACAGGCAGGCGGCGGTGGAGTTCCTGCGGCTGGTCGTGTCCGGCGACGTGCGCGAGGCATTTCGCCGGTACGCGGGCAGGGGATTCCGGCACCACAACCCGTTCTTCCAGGGCGACGCGAGCTCCCTGATGACGGCCATGGAGGAAGACGAGGCCCGCCATCCGGGCAAGATCTTCGACGTGAAAAGATCGCTTCAGGACGGGGACCTGGTGGCGGTCCATTCCCATCTCAGGATGCGGCCGGACGACCGCGGCATGGCGGTCGTCCACATCTTCCGATTCGAGGCGGGCCTGATCGTGGAGTGCTGGGACATCGTCCAGGTCATTCCCGAAGATTCTCCCAACACGTTCGGCATGTTCTAGGCCCTGAGGCCTAGCCGCCGTTGCCTTGAGACCTCTTCACAATCAGAAGAAGGTATTCGTGGTCGGGGAAGGCAGACTGCAGGCCACGCACGGTTTCGAGCGCGCGCGCCAGGGCGTCCTGCTCGGCGTCCGCCGTCTCGGACAGCAGCAGGCGGAACGATTCGCCGGCGCTGCCGCGGTGGCGGAAGTACACGTGGACCCGCTCGGGCCGTCCAGTGGCTTTCATTGATTCTCTCTAGCGACGGCGGACACACGACGACCGGGGACGGGGCGCCCCGTGGCAGGGGAGAACACACTATCACGGCCCCGGTAGTCCTTGCTGCCCGGCCGGATTCAACGTATGAATCGACCATGAGATTGTTTCGGAGATTGCTGCTCGTTTGTCTCAGCGTGAGCTCTCCCGCCTGGTCCGTGGACTGCACGGGCATTTCCACGGCGCCGGACACGGCGCTGACGACAGTCCGTGTGGCGTCCGGGTTCGTCCTGCCCGTGCTGGTGACGTCGCCTCCCAGCGACGTGGACCGTCTCTTCGTCGTGGAACAGGACGGGACGATCAGAATCGTCCGACAGGGCGTTCTGCTGCCGGAGCCCTTCCTCGACATCAGCGACCAGGTCCTCTCGCCGGCCGACGGCGGGTACTGGGAGGAAGGCCTCCTGAGCATGGCATTCGATCCCAACTACGCCACCAACGGCAGGTTCTTCGTGTTTCACAGCGACGCGACCGGAATGTTCAACGTCGTGGAACGCTACGAACGCAGCGCGGCGGACCCGGACCTGGCCGATCCCGGCAGTGCCTTGCTGATGATCCAGTTCCTTCATCCCGCGGACTCACACAACGGCGGAATGATGACCTTCGGGCCCGACGGGAACCTCTACATCGCGACAGGAGACGGGCAGTACGCGTGCGATCCACAGGACAATGCACAGAACGGGGCGTCACTCCTCGGCAAGATACTGCGCATCGACGTCAGGGATTTTCCCTACGCCATTCCACCAGACAATCCCTTTCTGGCGGACCACGATCCCGGCGGCCTCATTCGAAACGAGCTCTGGCAGATGGGACTGCGCAATCCGTGGCGCTTCTCCCTTGCGGGCCCGCTCACGCCCTCGCCGGGAGATCTCTACATCGGCGACGTCGGGGAGGCCGTCTGGGAAGAGATCGACCACCTGCCTGCCGGGATGGGGGGGATGAACTTCGGGTGGGACTTGTTCGAGGGGACGCATTGTCCTGGTCCGTCCTGTTTTCCTCCCACCTGCAGCGTTCCGGGTCACGTGCTCCCGGTGCTCGAGTACGATCACGCCCCGTCGTCCTCCTGCGCTGTGACGGGGGGCTATGTCTACGGTGGATGCCGGATGCCGGGCCTGCGCGGCACGTACTTCTTCGCCGACTACTGCTCGGCCTTCATCAAGTCTTTCCGCCGGGTCGGCAGCCTGACCATCGACTTGCGCACCCGGACCCAGGAGCTCGCACCGGGAGGCGGCCTCCTCATTCAGAACATCACCTCATTCGGAGAGGACGGGCGAGGCGAGATCTACATCATCGATCAGGGGCCCGGTGGCACCCCCGGAGAGGTGTTCAAGATCGTCCCGGTGCTGTCGAATCTCGAGGTCTCCGGCCCGGGTGCCCGGCCCTTGATTCTCGATGCGCCGGACTGGACCTGGGAGGATCTGACTTTGACCTCCTCGCATCCCATCACCGAGTATCGGGTCTACCGAGCCTCGAATCCGACAGACCCGTTCGCTTGCGTGCGCCAGGGGCAGGCTGCCGCCTGGCCATCGGGGGATCCGCAGACCCCTCCCATTGGCGGCATTTTCTTCTATCTCGTGACCGCCCGGAATGCCGCGGGAGCGGAGACCAGCCCCGGAGTCGGGACTATGGGCTTTCCTCCCGTCCTCTCCTCGGCCCCCTGCCCACCCTGAACGGTTCTTTCTCCAGCCCGCTTCCTTTTCTCTTCTCGTTGGGATCTTCGGCGCGCGGAAGTTACGGATCTCCAGTAGAAACAGTCACTTAGCTTGACTACGTAAGCCCCGGTCCCCAGATTGAGCGTCGAGCACCACACCCTGTCCGATGGAGAACGCGGTGTCCCGACGAGCTCGCAATCTTCTCGCTTCGCTTGCCGCCGTCCTGGCCATGCCGGGCGCTTCGCTCGCTGGCAGCACCGAGGCCGACGTCCAGGTGGATCTGTCCGCCGGTCACGACTCCAATCCATTGCTTCTCAGCCACGAGGCGCCGCTGCTGGAAGGCGCCCCGCCGGCCGCCGCCTTCACCGAAGTGGGCCTCGCCTCCCGGCTGACGCACCAGTGGAATCCGAGGGTGGGATTCTTCGTGGCGGCCGATGGCTCGGGCCGTTTCCATGCCGCTTCGCTGGACGAGGCCGACTCGTCCCGGGGGCGCGTGGAGGCCGGCATGGCCACGATGATCTTCTCGCGCGGCGACGCGCGCATGACGGCGGCCCTTCGCGCCTCGTTCGGCGCGGAGCGCTCGACCTTCGTGGATCCGGCCACGGGCGGGATCTACTTCGTCGAATCGGATCCAAACGTCATGACCGCGATCCCCGATCGCTTCGACGCGAACCTCTCCACGCTGAACCTGGACCTTCGCCTGCGAACCTCCAGCCGGCTCCTGTTCCTGCTCGACACGAGCCTGCTGCGCGAGGACTACACCGAGGACTACGAGGAGATCCCGACGCTGGAGCCGCTGGATGCCCGCAGGTGGCTGGTGCGGCCCGGGGTGCGCTGGAGCATCAGCGCGCACCTGCGGCTGGACGTGACCGGAGAATGGGGAGGGACCCACTACGACGATCTGTCCGCCCTCGAGGAGGACGGCTCGACGGCCACCGGGACCCGCCGTCGCTACGAGAGTGGAGGCGTGAGGGCGGCCTTGCGCGTGACCCCTTCCGACACCTGGGCCTTCTCGCTGGGATTCGGCGCCACGGATCGTCACGACACGCATGCGGGCTATTACGACACGACGGGGGACACCGTCTTCGGATCGCTGTCGTGGAACCCGGGCCAGCACACCCGGCTGGGGCTGCGAGCGATTCAGTCCGTCTACGACTACGAACGGGCGACCGTGGACGGCACCCTGAATGGCGATCGCCGTGGCGGTGACACGCTCCGGGTGGCCGCGACCGTCGAGCGCGACCTGGTCGAGCGGCTCACCCTGTTCGGGGAAGCAGGAACCCTGAGATCGAACAATCTGGATCCTCTGTACGAGTACGATCGTCACTGGGCGCTCGCGGGGCTGAGGTTCAAGCTCTGACGAGCCGTCGAAGCAGGAGGCATCACCCATGATCACGGGCACTCTGATCAGCGCGTCACTTCTCATGCACATGATGCTGTCCGCCCCCCTCCCGGCCTCCACCGGCTGGAAGACCGTGGCGGCTTCGGGACGGGTTGAGACGCATCTCCAGCCGGCCGCTGGCCCGGCCACGGACACGGTGTGGCAGCCGGTGCGCCGGGGCGACATCGTGGCCGCCGCCAGCCACCTGCGCACATGGGAGAAGGCCCGCGCCACCCTGACTCGCCAGGGCGACCTGATCCTGGTCGACGCCGGGACGGAGATCGTCCTGCCCGAGATGGCCGCCGGCGCGGGGACCGTGGTGATGCAGACGTCGGGGAACGCCGTTTACAAGGTCGCGCCTCGTCAGCCGGGCGCGCGGTTCGAGGTGAAGACCCCCTTCCTGGTCGCGGGCGTGAAGGGGACCCGGTTCAGCGTTCAGATCGAAGGGGACCGGGCGGCCGTCAGCGTGGTGGAAGGGGTGGTGGAGGTGCGCTCGCTGCTCACCGGCCAGGTCCAGGACCTGAGCGCCGGCGAGAGCGCGATCGTGGACGGTCACGAAGGACGCATGGAGCTGCAGCGTGACGAAGCGCCCCAGCGCGAGCCGCGCGAGAAAACGTCCCTCTCCGATGCGGCTCTGGGGTTCGACGACGTGGCGACGACCACCGACAGGCTGGACAGGAGCCTCTCCACCGACATCGCGTTGGTCGACGAGGTGGACAAGGCGGTGAATGATCTCTGGTCCGACCTGATGACCGATCTGTCGCTGCGCGACCTGCTCGGCAGGGAAGATACGAAGTCTTCCGCGGGGACGACCGGCACGACCGCCACCACCGAGGAAAAGAACGAAGACAAGACGCTTCTGGAGCTGCTCCCGCTGCTGCCCCGCAGGCCCTGACGCGCTTCCCGCGACGCCGGAGCCGGGGCCATGAAGCCGAACCAGCTGACGAGCAGGGCCGGAGTGGCGGCCGTAGCCGCTGCCGCCCTCGGCCTGCACATGGCGGGGGGCTTCGAATGGGCCGAGCGCCACCTGATGGACCTGCGGTTCGCCCTGGCGCGGGGCGCCCCCACGGGGCAGGTGGTCGTGGTGGCGGTGGACCCACGGAGTCTGGACGCTCTGGATGTCTGGCCCTGGCCGCGCGGGTACCACGCCACCGTGCTGGAGAACCTGGTCGCGGCCGGAGCGCGGCGCATCGCCTTCGACGTGGACTTCAGCTCCCGATCGTCGGAAGAAGAGGACGCCGCCTTCGCCGAGGCGCTGGCGGAGGCCCGCGGACAGGTGATCCTGCCCGTCTTCCGCCAGTGGCAGGCCTCGCCCGTCGAAGGGCAGGGCCGAATGGTGGAGACGAGGCCGCTCGCCTCGTTCGCGCCCCCGGCGTCGCTGGCCACGATCAACATTCAGCCCGACGGCGATGGCCTGGTGCGCCGCTACGGGTCGTTCGACGCTGCCGATGCCGCCCGCCCCGCCCCGTTGGCGATGTCGCTGGCCGGCCTGGACCGCGAGCGGCGCGCGTTCCATCTGGACTTCGGCCTCGACGTCACCGCCATCCGCCAGGTCTCCTACCTCGACGTGCTGACCGGCACCTTCGATCCGGCCGCCTTCTCGGGGCGCGACGTCGTCGTGGGGGCTACGGCGCTGGAGCTGGGGGATCAGGCCCCGGTCCCCATGCACGCGGCCCTTCCCGGCCCCGTCCTGCAGGCCCTGGCCTACGAGTCGCTGGTCACCGGCAGGACGCTCACGCGCCTGCCGGCCTGGCACGTGGCCGTCCTGATCCTGCTGCTCGCGGCCGCGGCGGGGCTTCCCATGCAGCGGGTCTCGTGGCGCGCCGGCCTGGGCATCCTGGCGGCCGGGCTGGCAGGGAGCTTCTGGCTGAGCGTGGCCCTCCAGCGCTCCGCCCCGATCCTGCTCGACCTCTCTCCCGTGGCGGCCTGTCTGGCGGGATGGTACGGGCTGGCGCTCGTGCGCCGGCTCGATCACCTCGACCTCAAGCTGTGGCTCGCCTCGATGAGGGCACGTCACTCCGAGCTGCGGATGCAGCACGTCGTGGAGAATTGCGGAGAGGCGATCGTCACGCTGGACGGAAGCGGGCGCGTGCAGACGTTCAACCGCGCGGCGGAAGGGCTGTTTGGCCTTCGCGGCGCGCAGGTCCTGGGCCGGCCCTTCGCGGATCTGACCGGCGCGGCGCCCTCGATCGCCCGCCAGGAGATCGAGGTCGTGCGCCCCGATGGAGCGGCCCGGACGCTCGACATGTCGCTGTCTCATCCGGATCTTGACGGTCCGCCCGTCTCGGTGGTGTTCCTGCGCGACGTCACGGACAGCCGCGCGCAGCAGGCGGCCCTCCAGCATCAGGCCACCCATGACGCGCTCACCGATCTTCCCAACCGCACGCTGCTGCGCCGCAGGATGCGCGACCTCCTCGGCGAGGCGCCCGCGAGCGGAGCGCGAGGAGCGCTCATCATGCTCGACCTGGACCGGTTCAAGGAGATCAACGACACCCTCGGCCACACCACGGGCGACGTCCTGCTGCGCCAGCTCGCGGCCCGGCTGAAGGACTGCCTGGGGCCCCAGGCCACCATCGCGCGGCTGGGAGGCGACGAGTTCGCCGTCTGGCTGCCCCATGCGGGAACGGTGGAAGCCGAATCGGCCTCGACCAGCCTGCTGGGGACGCTCACCGCCCCCTTCTCCGTGCAGGGGATGATGCTGCAGGTGGACGGCAGCGCCGGCATCGCGCTGTACCCCGATCACGGAGCCGAGGACGGCGTGCTGCTGCAGCGGGCGGACGTGGCCATGTATCAGGCCAAGAAAATCCGTGGCTCGTTCTGTTTCTACGACGCCGACTCGGATCTCAACAGCCTGCGGCACCTCACCCTCAAGGGAGAGATGCGCGAGGCCATCGAGAAGAACCTGTTCGAGCTGTACTACCAGCCCAAGGTGGATCTGGCCACCGGCGCCATGGTGGGAGTCGAGGCGCTGCTCCGCTGGCGTCATCACCGCCACGGCTGGCTACAGCCCCAGGAATTCATCCCGCTGGCGGAGCGCACGGGGCTCATCAGGCCGCTGACGCGCTGGGTCCTGGGTGAGGCGCTGGCCCAGGTGGCCCGCTGGGAGAGGGAAGGGCTGACGCTCACCGTGGCGGTGAACTGCTCGGCGCGCAACCTGCTGGAGAGAGACCTCCCGGACGTCATCGAGCAGCTGCTGCGCCCGGGCATCGACCCTGGACGCCTGGTGCTGGAGATCACCGAGACCGCCGTGATCGAGGATCCGTCCCGGTCGTTGCAGGTGCTGCGCGACGTCACCGCCCTGGGGGTGCACCTGTCGATCGATGACTTCGGCACCGCCTATTCGTCGCTGGACTACCTGCGCAAGCTTCCCGCGCGCGAGCTGAAGATCGACCGCAGCTTCGTCATGGGAGTCGATCATGACGAGGCGAGCGCCTCCATCGTGCGCGCCACGGTGAGGCTGGCCCACGATTTCGGCCTGCAGTCGGTGGCCGAGGGGATCGAGTCGCAGCGCACCATGGAGTCGCTGGCGCGCATGGGTTGCGATCAGGGCCAGGGATTCCTGATCGCGCGGCCGATGCCGGCCGGCGACGTGCTCCCCTGGCAGACCGCACGACAGCGGCGCGCGGGGGACCGAACCGTTCAAGCCCGCGTCTGAGGTGCCCCCTCAGGGGCACGCCAGCGGCGAGCCCTCCAGCATGACGTCGGCCGAGCCCACCTGATCCGCCTCGCCCGAGTCATAGCTCCCTGAGATGCCGTCTTCCCGGTCACGCAGAAGGAACCAGTACCCCTCGCCGGGGGGCGGATCGGGGGCGAACGTCAGCCAGTCGCCGGTGACGTTCGCGGCCACGCATTCCTGCACCGAGGTCGCGTAGTCGCCGGATGTCGCGTGCAGGGCCTGCAGCGAGCCGCGCACGATGTCATGGCCTTCGACGGCGGGGAGCGCCTCCCACCTCAGCGCGGCCCCGTCCACATCCATGTTCCGGACCCGCCGGGCGTGCACGTCGAAGACGCTGTCGTGGCAGTACTCCTCGTTGATGGAGATGCGCGCGTCGATGCGAGGGAAAGGGGTGGGAGGCACGACCAGCCCGCTGTCGAAATGCTGCACGGGCTCGGTGCCCACCTGAAGGTCCAGAGCGAGCTGGTGCTGCCGGGCGAGCTCTCCACCGATGCGGTACGTCCCCGAGCCGGTGACAGGAAGGTCGTCGGCTCCCAGGCGTACGGTCCAGCGCACGTTCTCGACCCTGTAGTGATCGAACAGGCCGTCGGATCGGTCGAAGACCAGACGGAAGCCGCCTCGCACCGGCGCCTGCAGCAGGATGGGGCACATGCACGGAGCGAAGCAACCGGACTCGAAGGAACCGTCCTTGCGCAGGGTGTAGTGATCGGTTTGCACGGCGAGCAGCGGGGTGACGAAAAAAACATGGGTCAGAAGGATCACGACATGTCGTCTCATGGCGGCTCTCCTGGAATGGCTCGATCATACGCCTGTCTTGCCGCTTTCCTCGTGCTTGATTCTCAGCCGCCTTCCCGTTAGAGTGGCGCATCACCGCGGACCATCCCGCGCTGCCGGGAGCCGCACGGCAACGGCCGGTCCGATAGCAAGCCCTTCCTACATGAGGTGAGTCTTGCCATCGATCGGCAACCTGATTTGCCTGACCCCGCGCGACTCCTACGTCGTCGACGCCCCTCCGGCGCGCAACGGTCTGCTCGGACGCTTCGAGCGGCTCACCGGCCCGTTCGTGCGCAGTCCCGGCATCGGTTTTCCTTACATCATCGGCTTCCTGAGGCACAACGACTTTCTTCCTTCCGGTTGCCGCGTCTCCGTGCAGCACGACAAGATCGAAGGGCCGACCTCCTTCGAGAGGATCGCGAGCGAGAAGGCCGACTTCTCACGCGGTGACGTGGACGTCCTGCTGATGACGTCCTACACGAACTCGGCCCGCGAGGCCTACCGCAGGGGGCGCGAGGCGCGCCGCGTCTGGGACGCCGCGGGCCGCCGGCTCGTCGTGGTGATGGGAGGGGCGCACGCGTCGGCCGTCCCGTCGGAAGGGCCGCGGCTCGGGCACACCGACGCCTCGGTCGTGGGGGAAGGGGAG
Source organism: Candidatus Polarisedimenticolia bacterium (assembly GCA_050747525.1). GTDB lineage: Bacteria > Acidobacteriota > Polarisedimenticolia > JACPZX01 > DASXTC01 > JBOGOC01. The sequence goes on from JBOGOC010000007.1 coordinate 34,862, forward strand.
TGGGCCACGGCGGAGATCCTGGGGGACCTCGCCGCGGGCCGTTCCCTCAAGCAGGTCTACGACGCCGGATTCAAGCGCATCCGTGACCGCGGGACCCTGAGCCTGGACATGGACATCTGGCAGGGCCTGAATCCCGCCCCGCAGCAGGTGCTGGCCTCGGCCACGTTCGCCCGCGGGTGCAAGCTGGACTGTCATTTCTGTGCCGTGAAGATCGTCAACGGTCCCACGGTGCGGAACCGGGACGTGCAGGACGTTCTCGACGAGCTGGACCTCCAGTCGGTTCCGTACTCTCCGCGCACCATCGCGGCCGCCGGCCCGGGCTTCTTCAACCACCTGCTGCGCGCGGCCCTGTGGATCCCCGGCCTGGGCGCGGCGCGGCGCGAGGCCATGGTGAGAACGCTCGGGCCCGGCTACACGAGCCGGTTCTTCTTCTGGGACGACAACCTCTACAACGCGGCCGGCGCGTTCGAGCACCTGATGGAGGCCATCAAGCCTCTGAAGCGCACCTGGTCCGCGCAGCTCACCATCGACCTCGCGGACAAGCCTCATCTGCTCCAGCTCGCCTACGAGGCGGGGTGCCGCGAGCTGTTCCTGGGTATCGAATCCATCAACCAGGGCAGCCTGGGCGCCATCGACAAGTGGTCGAACGAAGCCGCCAGCACGGCCGAGCAGGTGCGCCGCGTCCACGACGCCGGGATCAAGGTGATGGGGGCCTTCGTCTTCGGTCTGGACGAGGACGACGCCACGGTCTTCGATCGCACCCTGGAGTTCGTGGACAGCAATGGGATCGACTACATCACCACCAACATCATCCAGCCCTACCCGGGAACCGGCACCTTCGACGATGCCGTGGCCCAGGGGAACCTGCTGCCCTGCGCCGCCTGCCCGCCGGACTCCGATGTCGCCATGGACTACAACTGGCCTCTGTTCGACGGCGCGCACGTCCTGATTCGCCCGCACGGGATGACGGCGACTCAGCTCGAAGAGGGGTACTACCGCTTCCTGCAGCAGACGTACTCGCTGCGGGGGATCGCGCGGCGGTACGACCGGACCCTGGCGTCGTCGGGCTCCGGCTTCGCGCACCACATGGTCACCAACTATCTGATCAGCCGCTACGGCATGGCCAAGACCGCTCACGCGCTCGAGCGGCGCTCCCTGCGTTCTGCGTCACGCCGCGCAGCGGCTTCGGAACCCGTGCTCGAAGCCACCCCCACGAGCGACTGAGACGCCGCGCCTCAGGGGCAGGCGAGCGGCGAAGCCTCCAGCAGGGCGTCCGCCGAGCCCACCTGCGCCGGCTCCCCCGCATCGTAGCTGCCGGCGATGCCGTCCTCGCGATCGCGCAGCAGGAACCAGTAGCCCTCGCCGGGGGGCGGGTCGGGAGAGAAGGCCACCCAGTCTCCGCCGACGTTCTCGGCCACGCACTCCTGCACGGCGGCCGCGAAGTCGCCGGACGTGGCGCGCAGGGTCAGCAGGGAGCCCCGCACGATGTCGTGGCCGTCGGCGGCGGGAAGCGCCTCCCATGTCAAGCCGGCTCCGTTCACGTCCATGTTCCTCACGGGGCGCGCATGAACCGCGAAGACGGTGTCGTGGCAGAACTCGCCATGCAGGGAGATGCGCGCGTCGATGCGCGGGAAGGCGCTGGGGGGCTGGACGAGCCCGCTGTCGTAGTGCTCCACGGGCGTGTCTCCCACCGCCAGGTCCAGCGACAGCTGGTGCTGCAGCGCGAACTCTCCGCCCACCCGGTAGGTGCCCGACCCGGTCACGTGGAGCGGGCCGCGCTGGGGGACCACCCAGTGCACGTCCTCCACCCGGTAGTGATCGAACAGACCGTCGAAATGATCGAACGCCAGCCGGAAGCGGCCTTGCAGCGGCGCGCGAATCAGGACCGGGCACTCGCAGGGAGCGAAGCAGCCCGACTCGTACCTGCTGTCCTTGCGCAGGGTGTAGGGATCGGGCCCCGCGGCCATGGCGGGTGTAACAAGTGCGAGGATGAGCGGGATCATGAAGGCCGGTTGTCTCATGGCTGTCCTCCGCATATGCGCTGTCCGGCCATCATACTCCGGTCCCGGCCGCGCGATCACTCCTTGGTTGGCTTGAGCGGCCTCGCCGGCACCGCCGGCATCGGCGGCAGATCCCGGGGATCCTTGGCGATGCGCCCCAGCAGGTCCTTCACCGCATAGTCGATCTGCTCGTCGACGCCGTCCAGGAAGCCGTCGGGGCTCAGATCGAGCACCACGTCGGGGTCCACGCCGTGCCCTTCGATCTGCCAGCCGCGCCCGCGGGGATCCCATCCGCCGAACTCGGGTTGCGTGGTGATCCCGCCGTCCCGGAACGGCTTGTCCCCGCGGATGCCGACCCACCCACCCCAGGTCCTCGTCCCGATGACCGGCCCCATGTCGAAGTCCTTGACGGCCTGAGCGAGGGTCTCGCAGTCGGAGCCGCCCTGCCGGTTGATCAGCACCGAGAGGTGGCCATGGAAGACACGATCGGGCGTGGTGTAGAGGTAGCTGCCGTAACGAAGCCCCCCTACCGAGAAGACCTTGCGGTCCAGATGCGCGACGATCATGGGGGCCACGAATCCCCCGTGGTTCCACCGATCGTCGATGACCAGGCCGCTCCTGTTCCACTGAGGCGGATAGTCGCGGGCGAACTGCTGCAGGCCGAATCCCCCCATATCGTACAGGTGGATGTAGCCGATCTTCCCGCCGCTGGCCTTGTCCACGGCCGCACGCGTCTCGCGGATCCAGGTCGCGTAGCGGATGCGCGTGTCCTGTCCGACGGTCTTGACGACGATGCGGCGGGCTCCTTCCGGCCGGGGCTCGTCGTTCAGCGACAGCTCGACCTCCTGCCCGGCTCGTCCGGCGAGACGGCGCAGGTAGTCCTCTCCCTTGGTCAGGGGACGCCCGTCGATGGCCACCAGCCACGTGCCGGGACTGACCTTGAGGTCCGGACGCGCCAGGGGCGAGGAGGTGCCCGGATCGGGATAGTCGCCGGCGTGGACCTTGTCGATGCGCCAGAAGCCGCTTCCCGGGTCATAGGTGAGATCGGCGGCCAGAAGCCCCGTCCCGACCGGCTTGCCTCTGCGCAGATCCCCGGGAACGTGATAGGCGTGCCCCACGTTCAGCTCGCCGAACATCTCACCCAGCAGGTCTTCCAGGTCGTCGCGGCTCGCCAGGCGGTCGGACAGGGGCCCGTACTGCTTCCACACGGCGTCCCAGTCCACGCCGTGCATCTTCACGTCGTAGAAGAAGTCGCGCTGCAGGCGCCATGCTTCGCGCAGCATCTGCTTCCATTCCTGGCGCGGGTTGATGCGCATGGTCCAGCCGCCCAGGTCGACGCGGCTCTCGTCGCGCTCCTCGTCCTTCGGCCCGCTCATGGCGCCCGCCTCCACCCGGTAGAAGGCATCGCGGGTGCGGTAGACCAGGACCTTCCCGTCGCCAGAGACGTCGTAGCCGCGCACCCCTTTGGCGAGGGTGCCCAGCTTCTCCTTGGCCAGGTCGTAGGTGACGAGCGTCCCCGTGTCCTGGTCCTCGTCGTCGCCGTCGGGCGGAGACCAGGGCTGCATGCCCCTGACCTCCAGCGTGAGCCAGTGCAGCTTCCCGTCCACCGCCTTCAGGCCCGCGCAGCTCGCCGGAGCCACCGGCACCTGCGCCACGCGCTGCATCAGGCCATCGGGGTCGAGCTTCACCAGCGTGAGCGTCTTCTTCTTATCTGCGTCCTTCGCCTTCTCCTTCGCCTTCTCCTCGTCCTTCCCGTCTTCTTCCTCGGGATCGGTGTCGCCCCGCGGAGCGAAGGGGAGCTTGCCGTCCGACTGCAGGGCGACCACCATCGGCACCGCCGAGTTCTGGACGGTGAAGCGGTTCTCGAAGCGATCGAGGTGCGGGTTGATCCAGCGGTCCGACAGGAAGAAGAGGTACGTCCCCTGAGGATCCCAGGTCGCCGAGTACGCATTGAACTGCGGGTCGCTGACCGGGAAGATCTTCTTCGACTGGCTGTCCCAGATGCGGACCTGGCTGAACCCGTTGGACGTAGACAGGTCGTAGGCCAGGTAGCGGCCGTCGGGAGACCACTGGTAGGCGATGATCTCGAACTCTCCCGCGTCGACCTCGCTCGCGCTCCCCGAGGCGGCGTCGGCCACCATCAGCCGGAACCGGTGGTCGCCCCAGGCCAGGCGCTTCCCGTCCGGCGACCAGACCGGCGCGGCGTGCCATCCCGGCTCCTGTGTGCCGAGCTGACGCATGGGAGCCGCGTTGTCGGCCGCGTACAGCACCAGCTGCTCCTCGCCGTCCAGCTCGGTCCACGCCGCGATCGAGGTGCCGTCCGGCGAGAAGGCGGGGCCGCGGGTGCGCGCCAGGCTGTTCTCCGTGATGCGGCGGATGAGCCCCTTCTTTCGCGTGCGGGTGACGAACAGGTCGCCGCGGGTCTCCATGACGATCCGCCCTCCGTCGGGCGACAGGCCCCAGCCGCGCAGGTTGGCCATGGGATCCACGAATCGCTCGCGCACCTGCAGCCGATCGCTCGGCAGGGTGATGGGGATCTGTCCGTTGCGCCCGGTGGTGGTGTCCAGCAGCCACAGATCCATCTTGTGCTTAGACGATCCGCGTGCCGCTCATGGAGGGCCACCGAACGTCGTAGTCGTCGAAGGTGGTGAGCCGCCGCACCGCCGTTCCGTCGGGCTCCATGGAGGCCAGGTTGGGCCGTCCCCATCGATCGGTGACGAAGTGGATGCGTCCGTCCGCGCCCCACATGGGGAAGGCGTCCTTCCCCTCCCAGGAGGTGGCATCCTTGAAGGAGAGGGGGTCGAGGGTGCCGACCAGGATCTCTTCAGCCTCGCCTCCCTTGTAGCGCTTCCAGTTGTGGAACTCGAGGCCGATCTTCTGATAGGCGACGCGCCGCCCGCGCGGCTCGAAGGAGAGCCAGGCCGCCGGCTCCAGCGGGATCAGGGTGGAGATGCCCCCTTCGGGGGACACCGTGTAGACGCGGTAGTCTCCGTGCGGATGATCCCGGCGGCTGCGATACAGGATCTTCCCGTTGGACCACCCGATGACCTGATCGGACATCGGATGCCAGGTCAGGCGCGCCGGCTCGCCTCCTTCCACCGGCATGACGTAGACGTCGTCGTTCCCGTCGTACTGCGCCGTGAAGGCCACCAGCCGCCCGTCGGGCGAGAGCTGGGGGAACTTCTCTTCACCCTCGAACGCCGTGAGCCTCTGCGCCACGCCTCCGGAAGCGGACACCTTCCAGAGATCCCCTTCGGAGGCGAAGACGACCGTGTCACCGGCGATGGTCGGATAGCGGTAGAAACCGTCCGCGGTGTCTGCCGTGCGCACGGGAGTTGAGACGAACAGAAGGCCCACGATGGTGGAGGCGCACAACAACCTGGCGCGCATGACGGGATTCCTCCGGAATGAGTTGATGGAAGGGCCCATCCTAGCACCACGGCGCTCAGTCACCTCGCCGCAGCGCGTAGATGCGTCCTGTCGGATGCCACCGCATCCCCACCTGGCCGACCGGAAACGGGTCGGGGACCAGCGAGAGCACGGGGATCCCCTCGCGCATCAGACGCTCGAGCGTCTGGCTGGTGAGCAGGGAGAACGACCCGAGGTTCAAGGGGGAGCCCGGCAGTCCCTCGAAGAGCAGGTACCGTCCTTCCTGGAGGATGACGGGCCGCCGGCCCGCATACGCCGGCACCAGGTTCACGTTGTCCACGCCGGGCGGCTGGACCACCACCGCGTTCGGCGGCGCCTCGGAGCGAAGGGCTCGCAGTGTGGCCACCGGCTCGGACTCGAGAAAGGACGCGCGCGAAAGGACCGGTCCGGAGGCCTGCACGCTGTGCAGGACGGCAGGGATGAGCGCCATCAGGACCGCCGCCAGCGTGACGCCGCGCAGTATGCGCGGCCGCCACGACTCGAGAGACGCCACGCCGCACCCCAGCATGGCGGCGAAGGCGGGCCCGGCGAAGACGACGTGCACGCCGGGGTCGACGTTCCACCCGATCACCGTCTCGTAGACGAGATAGGGCGACGCGTAGACGAGCCAGAACGCGGCCACCCGCGCGCCGCGCAGCCAGGCCAGCGCCGTGCAGGCGGCCAGCACGAGAGTCGGGGCTCCGGGACGCATCGTCTCGGCGGCCGCTCCCTGCAGCGTCCTGCCCAGTGAGGCCAGAAGGCCGAACCCTTCGGGCGCGGAAGGGATCGGCGCGATGCCGACCAGGTAGGCTGTCAGCCCCGGCCCTCCCCGATCGGGCCCGGGCAGCACCGCCGCCACCCAGATCACCGCCGCCATCGGAACGACCATCCCCGCCAGCCCGGCGGTGGCCAGGCGCCGCCATCGCATGGACGGATTTGCCTGGGTGGCCACCGCCACGATGAAGGCGGGAAGGAGGAAGAACATCCCCGTGTGGGTCGCCAGCGCCGCCCCGAACAGGGCCCCCGCCACCGCGGCCGGGATCGTCCCTGCGCTCCATGCGGCCAGCATCGACGCCAGGCCGAGCGCACCGGCCAGCGCGTACACTTCCTGGATGCCGGAGAACCACACGGCGCAGGGGAACACGGCATAGGCCGCGCCTGCCAGGCCGCCGGCCAGGGAGCTTCCCGTCTGCTTCCGCACCAGCAGCGCCGACACTCCGATGGCGGCGATCCCGGAGAGCAGACTCACGGCCGACAGCCCGACGTCCGTCGGCAGGACCAGGGAGACCAGCCGCCCCAGCCACAGGTAGAGGATGTAGGGAGAATGGGGAAGGTACCCGCCGTCGACGGCCCACACGTACTCGCATGAGTCCCAGCCGTCGGCGTAGGCGTGGAAGCACAACGCCCGAAGCGCCAGCCCTCCTGTGACCGCGGCCAGGACGGCCCACGCGAAGTCACGTGGCCAACCCGGCGGACCCGGCACATCCCGTCTCATCGAGCGCCCCCCTGAGGGGCGCCATCATGGCACACACGCGCTGAATTTCCTTGACCAGGCCGGGCTTTTCGTAGTACCAGTGGCATCCCCTCAATGTGTCCCCGGACGTGCCCGGGGCAGACTTCCTCCTCTATCCAAATGAGGTTCCGTATGACTGCTGCTCGAAGCCGCCGGCGCACGCCGGCCTGGATCGTCGCCGCCTTCGCGTCGGCCGCATGCATCAGCGCGGCCACCGAAACGCACGCGACGACCCTGCGCAAGATGGATCTACCCGAGCTGGTCAGCTCGGCCGATCGCGTCGTGCACGCGCGTGTCACCGGCAGCACCGTCGCGTGGAACGAGGAACACACCCTGATCTACACCGACACCACGCTGGAGGTGCTCGCGGAGGCCAAGGGAACCGGGCCCGCGAGCATGATCGTGCGGACGCTGGGCGGGCGTATCGATCCTTTCGAGCTGCGCGAGGAAGGGACCCCCATCTTCATGCAGGGAGAGGAAGTCGTCCTGTTCACTCTGGAAGGGCCGGAGGAGCGCGCCCTCCTGGTGGGATTCTGCCAGGGGGTGATGCGGGTGCAGCCCGAGCCTCAGACCGGAGACCTGTACGCGCTCAGCGAAGTGCCGCTGGGAGTGGAATTCGTCATGGGCCCGCAGCTCACGGAGGTGCGGCCGTCACCTCTGCGCGCCAGGCTGGACACCCTGATGGACGAAGTGCGACGCATGACCGCGGGAGGCCCCGCCGGCCCGGTCCTGTCCACGACGCCCGCGACCGATCCGGAAGGGGGGACGCCATGATGCGCCCGACCGCACGGACCCGGGGACGGATGGCCATCGCCCTGGTCGGGATCGCCCTGCTGATCGCCAGCGCGGGCGGCCTGCGGGCTTCGGGGAACCTCGAGGTCATCACCAAGAGCGGCACCGCGATCGGCATGCGCGTCTGGCCCGACGCGGCCCTGCCGATAGAGTGGCGGTTCCACGACCCCACGACCTTCCCCACGTGCAGCTACGTCAGTGCCAATGCGCCGGCCGGCACACTGCAGGGAGCGCACCAGAGCGCCTTCAACGAATGGCAGAACCTTCCTGATTCGAGGGTCTCCTTCACCTACGGCGGGACCACGGGGATCCGCAACGTGGCCCTTGATGGCATCAACCTCGTGACGATGTGCGACGCGGGGGTCCTGGCGTCCAACCTCGGGTTCGTCGCCAGCACGCCCTCGTTCGCCCTGACCGTCCCCGTGACCGTCGTCGCGGGAGGCGGGTGCCCGCCGGGAAAGGGGATCCTCCCGGGGACGTCGTTCTGCTTCCCCGAGGGGACCCATCCGGCCGGCACCATGGTGGACGCCGACATCCGCTACAACACCTTCAGCACGAGAGAGCAGGCCTTCTCCACCAATGGGACCACCCAGGGCTCGCTCGACATCTGGGCGGTGGCGCTGCACGAGCAGGGGCACTTCTTCGGGCTGTCCCATGATCCGCTGTCCAACGCGGTCATGTTCCCATTCACGGATGACATCCCCTTCAGCGAGGCGGTGAGCAAGCGGCTGGTGGCGCCGAGCGACGCCACCACGGCCGGCCGCTATTATCCCGAGCCTTCGTACGGGGCCGGGTCCGGCTCCATCACCGGACGCATCACGCTGAACGGGATCGCGGCCGACGGCGTTCACGTGGTGGCGGTCAATCCGGCCACCATGCTGGGGGCGGCAGGCCGGTTCTCTCTGTCGCGCTTCGGCGACCCGGACGCGCTGGGCCCCGAGGGCCCGGATTTCGCCTCGTCCGGAGCCGGGTTCTACCGGATCGACGGGCTCCCTCCCGGCGAGTACTACGTGTACGCGGAGTACTTCGACAACAGCGAGTTCCTCTCGACCCGGCTGCAGAACCGGTACAACTCGACGATCGGCAACTCCAACACGAGCAACGGGAATCCCGGGAGCGGCGGCCAGTCCGGCGGCTGGCTCGGCTTCCTTCCCCAGCTCGCCGAGTTCTGGAACGCCGGTGAGTCGGGGAACGGCGGCGACGGGGTGAACCCCGGGACCGCGGCCGACAACTCGGACGTGGGAACTCTGGTCTCCGTGCAGGCGGGGGCGGTCACCGCGGGCATCGACATCGCCATCAATATCGAGCCGCCCAACGGTCAGACCCCGGCCCAGCGCCAGAACCCCACCAGCCGTGCGGTCCTTCCCAACGACGCGCTCCAGGGGTCCGACGTCATCATCGGATTCCTGCTCAACGGCGGGACGGACGACTTCTACGCCATCCGCTACCCGGCATCCTTGCTCCCCGCGCCGCCGTACAACGTGGCCGAGGGGCTGTGGGCGCGGTCGGGCAGGAACACCAGCCCCATGGTCACCCGGATCACCTACGGCAATCCCGCGAACCCCAACGTCCCGGCGCTGGACGATCCGGTGCTCATGCCGGCCGGCCGCGTGGTGACGGGAGGGCCCGGAGGCCTCACTTCCGGCGGAGACTTCATCGATGTGCGCGATCAGTGGAACGTCACCATCAACGACTCGCGGGATCTCTGGATCATCGTCAACCAGCCCGCGGCCCCGGCCGGGACCACGCTGCTGACGCAGGGGTTCTTCGCCATCGCGGCGCGCACGGCTACGAGCCAGGCGAGAGTCAACCGCACCCTCCTCACGCAGAATGGCGGCACCACCTACACCAATCTGACGGCCGACGTGGTGTACGACCTGATCACCGAGGCCGACGCGCCGGTCATGATCACCGGGGCGTCTCCGGTCTCGCGCGAAGAGGGTGAACGGGCCGACGTCTCGATCCTGGGAGAAGGGTTCCAGGACGGGGCCACGGTGTCGTTCGGAAACGGCATCACGGTGAACTCGGTGAACTTCGTCAGCCCCCAGGAGCTGACGGCCAACGTCAAGATCGCCGACACCGGCGCCTCGCAGCCTCGTGCCGTCAGCGTGACGGTCACGAACCTGGGGGCGGTGTTCCCCAACGTCTCGCGGGTGTTCAACGTGCTGCCTTCCACCAACCGGGCGCCGGTGGCCGTTGCCGACGCCACGGACGTCATCGAGTGCACGTCGCCCGACGGCGCGGCAGTCACGCTGGACGGGTCGGGCTCCACGGACGAGGACTCCACGGCAGACACTCACGACGATATCGTGAAGTTCGAGTGGTTCGAGGACTACGGCACCGCATCGGAGACCCTGCTTGGCACGGGGGAGACGATCGAGGTGACCCTGCCTCTCGGAACGCACGACATCACGCTGGTCGTCACCGACACGCACGATGCGACCGGCACGGACGCCGTGCAGGTCCAGGTGGTCGACACCACGCCGCCCACCATGATCGCGAGCCTGCTGCCGGAGCTGCTGTGGCCGCCCAACCACTCCCTGATGGAGGTGACGGCACAGGTCGGCGCCTTCGACCTGTGCAGCGAAGCCACCGTCAGTCTGGTGTCGGTGACCAGCAGCGAGGCCGATGACGCTCAGGGCGGAGGAGACGGCCACACCACCGGTGACGTTGAGAACGTGGGGACCGCCGGCATCGCCTTCCTCCTGCGGGCCGAGAGGCTCGGGCAGGGGGAGGGCCGCACATACACGGCCGTGTACCTGGGCTCCGATGCGTCGGGCAACACGGCGACGGTTTCGGCCACGTCGGTCGTGCCTCACTCGCAGGGTGGCTCCACCGATCCGCTGGTGCTGAGCGTGAGGGAGACCGGGTCGGGGACGGTGGTCGACTGGCTGGAAGTCCCAGGGGCGCACCACTACAACGTCATCCGCGGCTCCGTGCGCGGTCTGTACGACGCGGGTCCGGACTACGGTGCGGGTCCGGTGACGTGTCTCGAGGCGCTGTCGCTCAACACCACCTCGGAGGAGGCCGCCGACAGCCTGGTGCCGGCCCCCGGCGAGGCGCTCTTCTACCTGGTCGAGTACAACGACGGGTGGGCACGATCGTACGGCACGGAGGAGGCGGGCAAGGCCCTGGTGCCTGGGCCCGGCTCCTGCGAGCCTTAGTCCATTGAGTGCTTCACCCCCGGCGCGCCTTCCCACGGGCGCGCCGGGGG
>JBOGOC010000008.1:0-5625 GCA_050747525.1 Candidatus Polarisedimenticolia bacterium
CCGCAGTCCGTCGGGGCAGCCTGAGCAGAAAGGAGGGAGCCGAGTTCGCCAGAAGCGCCCCGCCCGACCGAGGGTGGTCCACTTTTACTTCATCATCTTGGTCCGGTTTTACCTCATCGTTGACAGCTGTTCGCGGACCTGAAGGCGCGCGGGCTCGAGCCGCCGAAGCTGATGGTGGCCGACGGCGCGGCGGGCGCGTGGGCCGCCGCCGGCGAAGTGTGGCCGGAGACGCGCGAGCAGCGGTGCTGGAACCACAAACTCGTGAACGTACTCGACGCCCTGCCGCAGAAGGTGCAGGCGATGGCGCGCGAGATGCTGTGCGCAATCCCGTACGCGGCGACGCGCGACGAAGCGCTCAAGCGTCGCGAGCGGTTCGCGAAGGCGTTCCGGCGCACGCACCCGCGGGCCGTCGAGATCCTGGAGCGCGACTGGGAGCGGATGGTGGCGTTCTACGACTTCCCGAAGGAGCACTGGAAGCACCTGCGGACGACGAACGTGGTGGAGAGCCCGTTCGCCGCCGTGCGGCTGCGCACGGACGCCGCGAAGCGGTTCAAGAAGACCGAGAACGCGACGGCGATGATCTGGCGACTGCTACTCGTGGCGGAGAAGCGGTTCCGCAAGATCGACGCGCCGCACCTGGCCGCCGAGGTCTATCGCGGCGTGATGTTCGACAACGGAGTGAAGATCACGAAGTCGAATCAGAGGGCCGCCGCCTGAGCTCGTTTACACACCTCTTGACTCAAGCCCACGATATGGTGAGCGTTAGCGCTGTGTGCTTTTGCGATATCCCCTTGCGTGACCTCGGCGTTCACATGGGAAAGTACGGTCAGTTCGGTCTGGCGTTCCCCAAGCCCTTCCTGATTGCCCAGGGAGCCAGTCCAGTATTCTATGTGGCTCAGAATGCCGCGGCGGTAGTCCAGGGTGGCACGCGCGGCAAATATTTTAACAGAATGAGCCAGATCTACTCGCCAATCCGAGCGTTTCTTTTCAGCCATGGGGGCGGGCAAGGAATGGAGGACTTGGACCTGCAGGAGCTGCTTGAGAAGTACCCGACGCTTCGGTCGGATGAAGCCGTCAGGCGTCTTGCGAATAATCTCGATCTGCTTACGGCGTTCTTTGATCGCGATATTTTAGGTTATGTGAAGTGTTTCGACGCGAGTCTCTCGGACGCTGACGAGCACAATTACTACCTCGAGCGTGAATGGCGGGTCGCGACGGACGTGGCATTCGAACTCCGGGATATTGCGTTTGTCATAGTGCCTGAGGCATACCGAGTGCAGTGTCAGAATGAGTTTGCCGCAATCTCCCCCGAGAAGATCCTCTCGGCTGAGGCATGCCATCGCCACTTATGAGCGGGGGCTCTTCATTGGATAGAACCGCAGTGCATGTTTGCAATCACGTCGCCTTATGCTCGAAGGACGACGTGCAGGCAGTTGGGGGGCAGTTCGGGCCGGTCCTGGGGCCCCGAGAGCGGCCGGCCGGGGGCAGATCGGGGGCATCCGGGCGCCTAATGGGCATTTCAGGGGCAGGATTTGGCCCCGAAAACGCACTCCGGCTGCCCCTCCGGAGGTGCACTGAATCTCAGAATCGCTTGTCCCGCAAAGGCTTGTCGAATCCTAGCGGCGACGCGAGAAACGGCATCCGGCCGGGGATCGCCGAAATCGATGCCGTTTTTGGGCCCCTTCCGCAGGGGGGATGCCCATTAAGCGGCCCTTAGCCGAGACCCCATGCCCATTAAAGGCCCCTTCCCGAGAGGGGCATGCCGTTTTCGGGGCCCCTAAGCCGCAGGCGCGGTCGATCTTCGCCCCCCCACCGGGAGAAGACCGCCTTCGCGTACGGAGCTGTCGGGAGTACTCTCCTTGGGATTATTTGGCGGCTTTCTCCGCGCGAAGGCGGCCCCCATGAAGCAGCTCACGATCGCATTCCTCTTAACTGTCGGCGCCTGGGCGCACTCGAGCCCGGTTTCCGCGTGGCCGATCATTGAGGTCACGGCCTGTGACACCCTCAATGTTGATCCGCTTCGGGTTCAAACGACGTTCGACATCTACGTCTCCACCAACCCGGTCTACTGCTGGTTCTTCATGTGGCCCGCGCCGGCAGGTCCGGCGCCGGAAGACTCGACGCACTTCTTCGACTGCGGCGCTCCTCCCAACTGGACCTGCAACATCCGTCACGGGGACTCCAGGGGAGGTCCGATATTCGACTTCTATGGCGATCTGAACGAGTGCATTGGCGAGCGTGTGGCCGGATTCTGGATCGTCTCGGACCAGGAAGCTCCGTGCATCCAAGCGTTCTTCGGGAACCCGGTCATCGGAGATGAATACTTTCTCGAAGCCTGCTTCCGCTGCGACATGCCAGTCCCAGCCCAACGTGCAAGCTGGGGGAGCGTGAAGTCCCGCTACCGCTGATCCGGGCCGAGCCCACACCGGGTTCCAAATCCAATTGTTCCCGGGGCGCCTCTGGGCTGCTCGTGCTGGCCCGGCGGTTGCCGAATCGAGGTGTCGAGATGCGATCACTTAAGCCAGTTCTCATCACTGCCATCCTCCTCCTCGTCGTATCGATTGCTCAAGCGGAGGAGCCCCAGTCCTTCCAAGAGGGGCGTTCGGCCGTCATCGGGGTGCCGGAGCACACCGCACCGCCCATAGATCCGGATGGGCTCGTCGATGGACTGTTCGCACTGAGGAACGCGCTGGAGAACGGGAGACGTCCCCCGCCCCCTCCCGATCCGGCTCCGAACCTCGACCCCGGGTTCGGACAGTGGCGTCGATTTCCTCTTCCCACGGGACGCTATTACCCGACCGCTGTCTACGACCCCGTACGTGACCGGGTGCTGATCTTTGGCGGCTGGAGCGGATTCGAGGCGTGGAGCGACGTCTGGGCGCTCCCCCTCTCCGGGGAGCCGACGTGGACCGAGATCGAGGCACCGGGGGGCCCGGCCTTCGTCGGACACAGCGCCGTCTACGACCCCGTGCGTGACCGTATGGTCGTGTACGCCGGATTCGAGGTCTGGGCTCTGTCTCTGACGGGGCGGCCGACCTGGTCACTCCTTAGGCCCGCCGGAGTGCGCCCTCCCGCGCGCGGCGACCACAGTGCCATCTACGATCCGGTGCGGGATCGCATGATTGTGTTCGGTGGCATCGGCGAGGACGGGGTCCGTCGCGCCGACGTCTGGGCTCTTTCTCTCTCGGAACAGTCTGCTTGGACCGAGATCGTGCCCGTCGGCGAGTCCATTCGGGGACGCAATCGCCACAGCGCCGTCTATGATCCCGTTCGAGACCGCATGCTGGTGTTCGGCGGAACCAGGTTCCCAGCAGTTTCCCTGAACGAGACCTGGGCCCTGTCGCTCGCAGGAACCCCGACCTGGACGCAGCTCGCTCCGGCCGGGACCACGCCCCCCCCTCGCAACGCGCATGGAGCCGTGTACGACACAATGAACGATCGCATGATCGTGTTCGGCGGAGGCGAGCGCCCTTATGGGAACGACGTCTGGGCGCTCTCTTTGGCCGGCGAGAGTACTTGGAGCCCACTTATTCCGCCTCATCCTCGACCGGCTCGCCGGAGGCACTTCGCGACGGCGCACGATCCAGTGCGCCACCGCTTGGTCATCTTCGGGGGCTACGAGTACGACCGCTTCCACAATGACACCTGGGCCTTGGCGCTGACCGGCCCACCGCATTGGAAGCAGCTTCCCCCGACGCCTTCTCCCCGCCAGCGACACGCGGCCGTGCACGACCCGAACCGTGATCGCATGCTCGTGTTCGGCGGATTCGACGGCATTGCGGCCCGCAGAGACGTGTGGGAGCTTCCGCTCCGCGGAGGTGCCATCTGGAGCGAGATCGTCCCGACCAACGTCGGGCCCGCGCCACGTCTCGGACATGCGCAGGTCTTCGACTCCATGCGAGATCGGCTCCTCGTGCTCGGGGGCTCGGACAACCGACTTCTCCACAACGACGTCTGGGCGCTGTCGTCGGGCACTGGCTCGACCTGGGACGAGCTCGTACCGAGCGGCATTCCTCCCCCGCCCCGCATGGGGCACTCGGCGGTGTACGATGCGGTGCGCGACCGCGTGGTGGTGTTCGGGGGTTCCGATCTCACAGGTGCCACCCATTACAATGACATCTGGGAGCTCGCGCTCGCCGGAACGCCCGCCTGGAGGCGGCTCGAGCCCACGGGGAGCCCCCCTTGTCCCCGCAACGATCACAGCGCCGTCTACGACGCATCCGGAGACCGCCTCATCGTATTCGGGGGCCACGACGGGTCGGGCTTCCGGAACGACACGTGGGCGCTCTCGTTGGGCGGGGCCCCGGCCTGGACGCGGGTCGACCCGATCGGTCCCGCCCCCCCGCGATCCGGACACACCGCGGTTCTGGATGCATCGAACGCACGAATGTTGGTATTCGGCGGGCTCGACGGCTCACTGCATAACGACGTCTGGTCCATGTCTCTCGAGGGGCCGCCGCGCTGGACTTCCATCGGCTCGCTCGGGCTGCCGCCCAGCGGAAGGCAGTGGCATAGCGCCGTCTTCCAGCCGGTCCGTCAGAGGATGGTGGTGTTCGGAGGTTACTTCGGCAGCACGAGCGGTGACACGTGGCACTTGCAGCTAGTCCGGCGCGTGCGGATTGACGTCCGACCCGGCAACGAGGACAACGTCATCCATCCCGGATCAGCCGGGCTCCTGCCGGTCGCGGTGGCGGGCGAGTTGGCGTTTGACGTTCGCTCCGTAGATGCCACGACGGCGACGTTCGCCGGAGCGCCCGTCGCTCGACGCCCAAACGGATCCTCCATGGCATCGGTGAAGGATTTGAACGGGGACGGATTCCCTGACCTCCTAATGCAATTTCTCGGCGCCCGGCTCGTGATTCCGGATGGGCTGACGGAGGGGCAATTCCTGGGGCGAACCTTGGACGAACTCCCCCTGGCCGGCACGGACTTGATCCGCGTCGTCCCTGCGCCCGGTCGGGCCGAAGTTACGCTCGAGCAATCCGGTGGATGCCGCGGCCCGTCGACTTCTGGCCTCGCATTTCGCGCAGTCTCGCCGAATCCAGCGTCGCGCGAGTGTACGGTCTCGTTCGCTCTGGCTGGACCAGGGACGGTCACCCTGGGGCTCTTCGACGTGGTGGGGCGTCGTGTTTCGGTGGAACAGCTGGGCCCCCTCGGCCCCGGCGAGCACCACGCACGACTCCAAACCACGTCGCTCCCCGCGGGGATCTACTGGCTCAGACTCATGGGCGCGGGGGGAGAAGAGCCGGTGTCTGTTCGGCTGGTCGTGCTCCGCTAACTCCCAGATCTGATTTCGAATGGGTGCGCTTCCCCGCCGGCATGGTCTCGGGCCCGTCTCCATCATCAAACCGCAGAACCAGAACCGGTCGCGACTCGCGCCATCTCAATTGCTCACCAATCGTCATCCCCGAGTCCCACGTCAAGCGCCTCGAAGAGCTTCACCCCCTTCGGCCAGATCTGGCCCATCGCCATCCAGGCGTAGGTGAACGCGAGCGAGTAGTGGTCCTCGCCGGCCCGGATGTAGCGGTACTGATCGACGACAACTGTTTCTTCCGAGCAGCGACAACCAGTTCTCCCGCCTGCTGACCCTCCGCCCTACTCCTTGGCCTTCTTCGACGCTTCGAG
>JBOGOC010000009.1:0-7807 GCA_050747525.1 Candidatus Polarisedimenticolia bacterium
GGTCAGCGGGACGCGCGCCCCTTCGGCGGTGAGCGCCTCGGCCTCCGCCTCCACGCGCACCTCGGCCACGGGATAGAGGGCGGGGCGTGACCAGGGGGCGGCCAGATGGAGGCCGGGCCCCAGAATCCGGGTCCCGGCCACGCCGAAGCATCCTTCGGGCACCCGCGTGATCAGGACGGCGGCCGGCAGAGAGACGACGAGGATCAGAGAGAGGATCAGGACGACGCGTCGGGAGACGGCCCTCATCGCCGTGTCACTCTAGCACCCGGAGCGCTCACCGGGCGCTGGTCACCATGACCGAGCGCACGATGCGGCGGATGGCGTCGGTGTCGAAGGGCTTCTGCAGATAGCTGTTGCCGCTCTTCTCGAGAAAGTCCCTGGTGTCGGTGTTCACCACGTCCCCGGTGCTGAAGATCATGCGCCGCGCCAGGTCCAGGTCCATGGCCTTCACCCTCTCGTACAGCTCGCGCCCGCCCATGCCGGGCATCTTGAGGTCGGAGATGATGACGTCGTAGCGCTCTTTCTCGATCTTGCGCAGCGCCACGATGCCGTTGAGCGCGGTGTCCACGCGGTGGCCGTCCATGCGCAGGACCTGGTACAGGATGTCGATGATGGCCAGCTCGTCGTCCACCACCAGGATGTTGCGGCGATCCCGCGGCGCACCCGGATCGGCGGCCTCGGGCTCGGGGAGCGGGGCTTCGTGGGTCTCCTCGGACTCCAGGATGGGGAGGGCGACGGTGAAGACGGCGCCCCCGCTCCTGCCGTTGCGCGCCGAGATGCGGCCGTGGTGCTCCTGGATGATGCCGTAGCAGATGGACAGCCCCAGCCCCGTTCCCTGCCCGACTTCCTTGGTGGTGAAGAACGGATCGAAGATCTTCCCCAGGTTCTCGGCGGGGATCCCCGGGCCGTTGTCCTCGAAGTCCACGACGATCTCGTCGTCCTGGCGGCGCGTGCGCAGCGTGAGGGCGCCCGCCTTCCCCGTGGTGGACATGGCCTGGTGGGCGTTGATGATGATGTTGAGGAACACCTGCTGGAGCTGGTGGAAGTCTCCCATCGTCTTGGGCAGGTCGGCGTCGAAGTCGGTCTCCACGACGATGTTGTCCACCTTGAGCTGGTAGGCGCGCAGCTCCAATGTGCTCTCCAGGATGCCGTTGATGCCGATGTGATCCGTCTGCGGCTTATGCTTGCGGGCGAAGGTCTGGAGGTTCTGCACGATCTTCTTGCAGCGCTCGGCCTCGCGGTTGATCTTCTCCAGGCCGCGGCGGACCCGCTCCTCGGTGTCCGACTTCAGCAGCAGCTGCGAGTACCCCACCACGCCCGCCAGCGGGTTGTTCAGCTCGTGGGCCACACCGGATACCAGCAGGCCCACGGCCGTCATCTTCTCGGCCTGCACCAGCTGGCTCTGCGCCTCCTCCAGCTCGCGGGTGCGCAGGCGGACCTGGTCCTCCAGGTCGGCGCTGTGCATCTCCAGCTCGCGGCGCGATCGCTTCAGCTCGGAGACCATCTGGTTGAAGGACGCGGCCAGCTGCCCGATCTCGTCGTGCGATGTGGGCTCGGGGACCGCCTCGTCGAGGCTCCCCCCGGAGATGCGGCGGGTGGCCTGCGCCAGCGCCTGCAGGGGCGCCACCATGCGCCGCACCAGCATGACCGTCAGCAGAATGGCCACCGCGATCACCATGAACGTCAGCAGCCCGAAGGCCACGGTCAGCTCGCGGATGTTGCGGTGCATACCCGACAGCGACAGCATGATGCGCGCGTAGCCGATGGTCTCCAGCCGCCGATCGGCGGACTCCTGCTCTTCCAGCAGGAAGCCGATCTCCTCGTTGTGGCGCGCGCCGCGCCGCGTGAAGACCGGGGTGGCCACCTCGTACGCATCCACCGCGCCCGAGCCTTCCGCGGCAAACGGCGTGATCCTGACCTGGCCCGCCCCCACCTCCATTGTCTCCACGCCCGGACGCGCCACCAGGCTGCGCACCGCCACCTCGTGGCGGCGCTCCTCCAGCAGAGGGTTCCCCTCGCTGTCCACGACCGCCACGCCGATGACGTCACCTTCCTGGAAGAGGCCAACCGCCAGCTCGTGAAGAAGCGTCGAGTTGCGGGTGAGCACTCCCAGCTCGGCGTTGTGCGCGAGGTTGCGCGCCAGCGAGATGCCGTGCTCGCGGGTCTCCTGGTCCTGGCTTCCGGCGTAGCGCCTCAGGAAGAATCCGCTCAAGGTGAGCGACGTCGCCAGGACGAGGAGCCAGATGAAGATGATGAAGCGGAGGGCGAGGCTCATGCGGAACATCAGAAGTACAGCTCGGCCTTGCGGCGAATGTCGTCCTGGATGGTCACCTGGATCTGACGGGCCGTGTTCATGTTCACGGACAGAGAGATGCTGCGCGGCATCGAGACGGGGATCTCCGAGGGAGCCTCACCCCCGATCACGCGCAGGGCCAGCTCACCCGACTGGCGGCCCACGTCTTTGTAGTCCACCGAGAAGGCCAGCAACGCTCCGGCCTTCACGAACGAGGGCGAGAGCCCCACGAACGGGATGCGGTTGCGCAGCGTGGCCAGCAGGATCTGCTTGAGCCCCTGGGGCGAGAAGACGGTGCTGTCGGCCACCGACCACAGCACGTCCACTTTGTCCCCGAGGGCCTCGGTGGTGTCGACGATCTGCTTCTCGGACTCGACCGGGATGGCCACCAGCTCGAGACCCATGCCGGCCGCCGTCGTTCCCGCTTCCTGGACCAGGGAGCCGGTCTGGGCCGGGTTGTACATGACCCCGATGCGGCGGATGGCGGGGAGCACCTCCTTGACCTTGGCGAACTGGAAGGCCAGGGGGATCTCCATGGAGGCTCCCGTCAGGTTGCGGTGCGCCGCCCTGGTCCCCTCCATCGATCCGTTCCCCGAGGTCGAGAGGACCAGCGAGAACACGATGGGGATGTCATGGATCTGGTCGGCGATCGCCTGGGTGGCGCTGCTGCCGATGGTCAGGATCAGATCGGGACGGCGGTTCCGGATGCGCCCGGCCAGCGCGGCCGGATCGGACGCGGCCCCCTCCATGGTGAACTCGACCAGCTTGGCGGGCCGCCGCGACTCGTCCAGCACCTGCTCGAACCCCTCCAGGGCCCGCCGGTAGGGGGCGGCCTCGCGGCTGAGCACCACCGCGATGACCAGGGGAGCGTCGGAGAACGCGGGGACCAGCTCCACCAGGACGACGGCCGACACCAGCAGCGCCTGGATGACGTGCCGGAAGCGCTTCGACATCCTCGTGCGACTCCTCCGTCGTCCTTCCAGATTCCTAGAAGCGGACTTCGACCCCGATCTGGAAGATGCGCCCGAAGTCCACGCTCACGGGCGCGCGGAAATTGTCGTTGGGCGATCCCCCCGTCGTGGCGAAGCGGTCCACGTTCACGATGTTCAGCTCGTTGGTCAGGTTGAACACCTGGCCGGTCAGCCTGAGCTGGGATTTCCCGACCGTGAATCTCTTGGACAGCGAAAGATCGAGCGAGCGTAGCGGAGGCATGCGCTCGCTGTTCTTGCCCCCGTACGAGGTGTCGATGATCGTCTGCCCGAGCGGGTTGACCACCAGCGGGCTGTAGAGGCGTCCCGACTGGTAGCGGTAGATGCCCGTGATCTCCAGGCCGTACGGAAGGTTGCCGAAAGCCGACAGGTTGATGACGTCGGGACGGTCGTAGCCCAGCCGCGTGAAGTCCAGGGACCTGGCGTCGGCGCGGTTCTCGAACCCGAAGTCGTCCGAGACGTCGCCGCGCACCCGCGAGCGGGTGTAGGAGCCGATCACCTCGAAGCGGTGGCTGAACGGCTTGCGCACGTAGACCTTCCAGTCCGAGTAGTCCGACGTCCCCTTGGTGTCCAGCACCGCCGCCGCGTTGGCGTTGGGGTCCAGCTCCACGCTGGACGGCAGCGTGCTGACGTCGGTCACCAGGGTTGACCGGAGCTGATTCTTTCCTTCCCAGTGGGTGGTGCTGACGCCCACCTTGAGATTCCAGGGGAGCTCCTGCTCCACGCCGAAGGTCCAGGAGTCCTTGTAGGGTGCCTTCAGGTTCCCGTCGATGGCGTAGTCGTAGTTGTATATCTCGCCGCCGTACGAGCCGCTCCCGGCGATGTACAGGTCGTAGCTGACCGAGTAGCCATCGCTGTTCGTGAAGTTCGCGAAGCCCACGAACACGTTGTCGTAGAAGCGTCCGTAGTTGGCGAAGATCTTCGACTTGCCGCGCCCCTGCGGATCGAAGGCCACGCCGAGGCGGGGAGCCAGGTTGGTCTCGCCCAGGATGGTCTGGTGATCGGCGCGCACGCCCCCTTCCACCGTCCACTTCTGGTCGATCACCCAGGTGTCCTGGATGAAGGCCGCGGCCTCTGCGTCGGCGCGATCGGTGACGTCGGGATTCCGGTAGTCGAGGGTGGTGCTCCAGGTGGAGCCGGGACCAAAGTAGTACTCCGCGACGGCGTCCTGGTTGAAGGTGAAGTCCTCCGCCCGCATAGTCCCTGTGAAGTCCATGAAGGAGTAGTCCAGGCCTCCCTTGAGGCGGTGGGTCCCCTTCTGCCACGTGAGGGCCGACGACAGGCGGATGCGGTCGGTGCTGCGGTCCTGATCGACGTAGTAGGTCCCCTGGAAGGAGACAGGCTCGCCGGGCGTGATGACCGCCTGATAGGGGCCCAGCCCTTCCTCCGCCGGACGCGCCGTCAAGTACTGATGGTGGGCGAACAGCTGCGTCTCCACGAACGCGTTGGGGTTGAGCGTCCACGTGTCGCGCAGCTGGATGAGGTAGGCGCCCTGCGTCTGGTCGAAGTTGGTCCCCTCCATGAATCGGGCGTCCGTGATCAGGTTCTGGAACTTGGACGGATCGGTGGCCACGTTGGCGACGAAGGTGTGGTTGGCCCCCATCAGCGTCGTGACCTTGAACTGCCCGTGATAGCGATCCCCGGTGCGCTCGGAGTTGCTGAAGACCGACCCGATATCCTCCTGCCAGTACTGGAAGGACGAGGCAAACCAGGCCTTGTTCTTCACCAGCGGGCCGGAGAAGGCGATCTCCTGCCACTGCTGTGTCTCCGGACGCGGGTTGTTGTTGTTGTCGGTTGAACCATCGCTGTCCGCGGCCGCCACCAGCTCGTCGAATCCCTCGAGGTCGGCCCCCATGCTGTCCGACCGCATGTGGCCGCTGTAGAGCAGCTCGAAGTCGTTGGTCCCCGACTTGGTGATGATGTTGGCGATGCCGCCCGACTGCTCGCCGTACTCGGGCTGGAAGCCCGACGTGTTGACCTCGAAGCGCTCGATGGAGTTCTGGTTCACGTTGAGGCCGAACGTGCCGGTCACGAAGTCGTTGATGTTGGCGCCGTCCAGCCGGAAGCCGTTCTGCGTCATGCGGCTGCCGTTGATGTTGTACTGGGCCTCGGTGAAGCCGGTGTTGTTGCTCACGCCGGGAAACAGGGTGAGGATCTGCTGGTAGCGCCGCGAGACCAGCGGCAGCCGGTTCACGTAGGTGGCGTCCACCACCTCTTTGCTGGAGGTGTTGCTGGTGTCCACGACCGGGCGCTCGGCCTGCACGGTGACCTTCTCGCTCAACCCTTCGGGAAGCTGGACGTTGAACAGCCGCGTCTCGTCGGGGTTGATGACGATCTGCACCACCTCGTAGGGGCGGTACCCGATGAGCGTCACCGTCATGCTGTACACACCCACCGGCAGGCCGTTGAGCACGAAGGCCCCCTCGGCGTTGGTGATGGCGCTGCGGGACCCGCTCCCCAGCGGGGCCCCGAAGACCTCGATGCCGGCGCCCGGCAGGAAGTTGCCGGCGTCGTCGGTCACGCTTCCACGGATGGTTCCAGTGATGTTGGCCTGGGCGATGACCGGGGGCGCCCAGGAGAGCCAGAGCGCAGCCAGGGCGATCACCGCCACAAGCGGACGTTTGTAGTCCATGCGATTCTCCTCGTCTGCTCCCATAGGCGGATCACCTGGAGCGTAGGCAGCCCTTTATCGGCGTGGGTATGTATATGCTGGCTGTCTGGCTAGTCAAGAACGGTCGTCGTATGTGCATTTTCCTGAAACTGAATGCACATGCGGCGTAAATAGCGGATAAGAAAGGAGGAAGGGGTGGGCCGGCCCCTCGATTTCATTGACAAGGAGTCGAAATCCGATATGATGTCGGGACTTCAGAACCCATCCAGGACGTTCGAGACAAACCAGGGAGGTCTCTCCGACATGCGACGCAGCCGCTCATTGTTCTTCTCCATTACGGCCCTGACGCTTCTGCTCGCCTGCTCGAGCAGCGGCGCGCGAGAGAGCGCTCCGGCCGCCGCGGCGGGAGCGAAGCAGTATCGGGAGGGGCTGGCCGGTGTGGACTTCACGGGGCTCAGCAATACCCAGAAGGAAGCCGCACTGGACATCTTGAATGCCAACAACTGCGACTGCGGTTGCGGGATGACCATCGCCCAGTGCCGTGTCGAGGACAAGACCTGCGGACGGAGCCCGCAGCTCGCGAAAACGGTGGTGGACTCGGTGAAGGCGGGCAAGGACGCCGCCACCGTCGCGGCGGCCCTCAAGGGGATGCAGGCCGCGGCGGCGCCTCAGCAGCCCGCGGCGCCGGCCACCCCCACCAAGCCGGTCACCATCTCCATGGACAACGCCCAGGTCCAGGGGAACGCCAAGGCCAAGGCCACCCTGGTGGAGTTCGCCGACTATCAGTGCCCCTACTGCGTGCGGGCCGTGGACGTGGTCAAGCAGCTGCAGGCGAAGTATCCCAACGATCTGAAGTACGTCTACAAGCAGTTTCCGCTGACCAGCATCCACAAGTTCGCCGAGCCCGCATCGCGGGCCGGCCTGGCCGCGGCGCGCCAGGGAAAGTTCTGGCAGATGCACGAGAAGCTGTTCCAGAACTCCCGCGCCCTCGATGACGCCAGCCTCAAGAAGTACGCCGGGGAGCTCGGGCTGGACGCCGCCAAGTTCGCCAACGACTTCGCCGATCCGGCCATCGCCAAGATGGTGCAGGCGGACCTGACCGAAGGTGGAAGCCTCGGCGTGGGAGGCACGCCCACCTTCTTCGTCAACGGCGTCCAGGTCCCGTCATGGGACGTGAACACCTTGTCCAAGATGATCGACATGGCCATCTCGGGCGGCGACGTGGCGGCCGCGGCCGCCGAGGCGCGCGGCGTTATCGAGCAGCAGCAGGCCGCCCAGAGAGATGCCCAGCGCAAGCAGCAGGAGGAGATGGCCAAGAGGGTGGTGGACATCGACGTGAAGGGGGCGCCCATGAAGGGAGATCCCAAGGCCCCCGTGACGATCGTGGAGTTCGCCGACTACCAGTGCCCCTACTGCGCCAGCGCCCAGCCGCTGATCAAGCAGGTGATGGAGGCCTACCCGGGCAAGGTGAGGTTCGTGTACAAGCACTTCCCGCTGGTGAGCATCCATCCCAACGCGCGTCCGGCGGCCATGGCAGCGGTCGAGGCGATGCAGCAGGGCAAGTTCTGGGAGATGCACGACCTTCTCTACCAGAACTACAGCAAGCTGGACCGTGCGAGCCTCACCACCATCGCGCAGCAGGCCGGGCTGGACATGGCCAAGTTCGAGAAGTCCATGCAGAGCGAGTCGCACGGCCCGGCCGTGGACAAGGACATGGCCGATTCCCAGAGCGCGGGGGTGAACAGCACGCCCACCTTCTTCATCAACGGCAAGCGCGTGATGAACCGCAGCTACGACGTGTTCAAGAAGATGATCGACGAGGCGCTGGCCGCGAAGGGCGCGGCCTGATCTAGTCCTCCGCGAGGGGAGGAGATCGCCCAGTGGTCGTGGGGCCGGGGGCGGGGAGTGGTCTCC
>JBOGOC010000010.1:0-87947 GCA_050747525.1 Candidatus Polarisedimenticolia bacterium
CCTTCTCGGTCTCGGCAAGGAAGCGGCCGAAGCCGGTGTTCTGAACCCAGTTCCCGGCCACGGTCACCGCCGGTGCCGCTGCGCCGGCCGTCACGTCGATCCGCGCCAGGTGCGCCATGCTGCGCGCGAACAAATGCCCGTCCGCATAGGCCACGGCCGACCAGGCGTTCTCGTCGAACACGCTCATGCGGGCGCGCTCCTGGTACCCGGACGGGGAGGCCTCGGCGATGTGAAGCGTCCCCTGCTTGGTCAGGATCACCAGATGCCCGCCCACCAGGGTGACGAAGCCGTCGCCCGCCTCACGCGTCTTCCACTTCGTCTCTCCGGTCGCGGCGTCCACGCAGGTCAGGATCCGGCCGGTCACACCGTAGATGTGGCCTTCGTGGTAGACGGGGATCACGAACGTGCTGCGGATGGAGTTGTTCGTCCAGAGCTCGCTGACCTTGTAGGCCCCGCCAGCGCCGGGAGCGACCTGGATCATGGTGGAGGAGTCCTGTTTGTTCGCCAGCAGGAACCGCCCCTCGCCGGCCGGGACCGGGATCAGCTTCTGGCCCCCCACGGCGGTCTCGTCCCCCTGGTGCTCGTAACTCCACAGCACCTTGCCGGTGGCCGGCTCGAGTCCCCAGAGGGTCTTGGCGCCGGCCGCCAGGATCTGCGGCCGCCCGCCGATGCTGGCCACGATCGGCGAGTGGTAGTGGATCTCGTCGTTTCCCGCGGACCAGAGCAGCTTGCCGTCGCCGGCCGCGAAGCCGGCGATCGCCTTCCCCTCGCCGGCTCCGATCCCGACCACCAGCGTCGTGTTCACCAGGATCGGCGAGCTGGTGAACCCGTAGAAGGGGGACTTGGCCCCCAGCTCGGAGACCAGATCCTTCGACCAGGCCGCCTTGCCGGTGGCCGCATCGAGGGCGAACAGAATCCCGCGCGGACTCAGCCCGAAAAGCCGCCCGGCCCCAGGGCCGGCGAGGAGATGGGCCCGTCGTGGGATCCGTCATGGTCCTTGTACACGTCCTCGATGCGATACCGCCACAGCTCGTCGCCCGTCTTCTGATCGAAGCCGGCGGCGAAGTTCCCCTCGGCGGTGGAGAACAGGGCGAAGACGCATCCATCCCCCGCGGCGACCACCGAGTAACCGGAGCCGAGACCGCGCTTCCACCTCAGCGACGCCGCCAGCGTGTCGCCGGCCGCCGCCAGGCCGTGGCGTGACCCGGGGGCGCGAGCAGCGTGAAGAAGGTGATGGCGACGAGCTGGACGATGCCGGCGTGGCGGGGCATATCGTTCTCCTGCAAGGAAGAGACGGGCCGGATAAGGTTGGATTCTATCACGACGATCCGGGGCTCAAAGGGGCTCCTCGAGGAGACCCATGCCCCGTCCAAACTTTGTCCTTGCGATCGATGTATGTGCCGTGATAGAAGGATGTGCCTCCCTGCCAGGAATGGACACAATGCCTCTTTTTGTCGGATCTCGCGTTTGCGTGGTGCGCGGCATTGTGGTTTCACTTGCCCTGCTCTCGTGCCCTTCCTTCGTCGCGGCAACCAACTATGCCCTGCTCATCGGGACCAACAGCTATCAGAACGTCGACCAGATCTCCGGGCTCACGTATCCCCAGAACGACGTCGAGACGCTGAAGGCCGTTCTCGAGCGCCAGTCGTACATCGTGAAGGACCTCGTCGACCACCAGGCGAGCCGGGAATGGATCATCCGGGAGCTGAGACGCCTGGCGATGACGGTCAAGAAGAACGACGTCTTTCTCCTGTCGTTCGCGGGCCACGGGGTGCGCAACGAGCCGATGAACAAGGAGACCTACTGGCTTACGTACGACGCGCGGCTCGATGCCATCGATGTCGCGGGGATCCGCCTGGGGCATCTGCTGGATTACGTGCAGGACATTCCCGCGGAACGGAAGCTCATCCTCCTCGATCACTGCTACAGCGGCAACATCACCCTGGGAGGCGGTGGCGGCGGGGGGGAAGGGACGCGCGGCGGAGCGGGCACGCACGATCTGGACATGCGGGGCCAGACGCTCGAGGTCAGCCTGCCCGCGAAAGGCTCGCCGCGCTCCGCGGGTCTGGTGGTGCTGGCCGCATCGTATGGAATCGCCTTCGAGTCCCGGAAGTGGGAGCACGGGATCTTCACCAAGGCGGTGCTCGAGGCTCTCGACGAGTTCAAAGCGGATCGCGGTGCGCCTGTCGGCCACGGCGACGGCGACGGCAAAGTCAGCGTGCAGGAGCTCATCTCCTACGTGGAGATGCGGGTTCCGCTGCTGGCGAAGGATCTGAACATCAGCCAGTCCATCGTTCCCAAGCTGGAGAGCGCGGAGGGGCTCTCCGCGTGGTTCGTCGCCGAGAACGCCCGGGGCCTGGCGGGTGAGATCATCCAGTTCGCCGCCTTCAAGGCCACCCTGAGAGACTGGGCCTTGCAAGGATTGATCACCTCGAATGTCCTGACACGATGCAACTCGATTCTGGATGCGGCGGAGGAAAGCGTGCGCACGAGCGTGACGCTGGAGCCGGAGAAGGAATCGAAGTACAGGCTGATCCGGGACACGATGCTGTCCGATGAGCGCAAGGAAAGCCGGGCCAGCACGCTGAAGCTCCTCTTCGACCCGCAATGAGGATGAACATGCGCTCGATGCCGGTCTTGCTGATGGCGCTGGGGCTCGCCGCTTCATCAACCACCACGGTGTCCGGGGAGGCGATCCGCCCTCCGGCGCCGGCCGTGCCGGGAGAGCGATGGGCGCTCCTGGTGGCGGTCGACGAGTACCCCGACGAACAGGTGCTCAGCAGCAAGGGATCCGTGGCGGCGTCCAATGGCATCAGGGACGTCCTCGTCCAGCGATACGGCTTCACGCGGTCCCACATCATCGAGCTCTATGACCGGGACGCGACGTCCACGCGGATCAGCGGGGAGCTGCAGCGGCTGAGCTCGACGATGAAGCGGGCCGACTCCCTCTTCATCGTGCTCAGCCTGGCCTCGGTGGAGTTGCCCAAGGAGTCGACGGTGTTTCTCGTTCCGCGCGGCGTGAAGGCCGACTCGCCCTGGGCGCTCATCTCCGTTCCGCAGATCGTCTCGTCTTTCATCGACCTTCCAGCCCGAAACCTGCTGGCCGTTTTCGGCGGGTGCGCGTCACGCTGGGAGTTCGCGCTGCGTGAAGCCCAGGAAGGCTATTCCAAGCAGGATTCGTTGTCCAACAAGAAGCCGCCGAGACCGGCTGGCCGGCGCGAGTTCCTGTCCACGTGCGCCGGCGGGTCCATGGGGGTTCGTGATTCGCAGGCGGCCCGGGTTCTCGAGTGGCTCCAGAAGACGCCCAGTCCGGGAGAGTGGCGGCGAGGACTCGAGCTTCAGCAGGCTCTCTCCAGCCGCTTCTGGTCGGTGGAGGCGACGGTCTACGGCCCGGCGCCAGGATACGGCTTCGTGGTCGGGAGCGGCCGGTCGGATGATCTTCTTGTCGCGACCGACAAGCAACGCTCCCCCGAGGAGCGTGGAGAGGCCATCGAGCGGCTGGCGAGGCTCCACGTGGCGAGCAACGCACAGCCGACCCCCGGCACCCTGGTTCCGACGTTGAGCGGGATCGCACAGTCGACGGAGGAGCCGGTTCCGCTTCGACAGCGGGCGGCCCTGGCCCTCGGTCAGATCCGGACACCGGAGTCGGCCGATGCGCTCGTGCACCTGACGAGCGACGCCTCCGTGGAGCTTTCCCTCACCGCCGTGCGGGCGATCGAGGCGTTCCCCGCGGACCTGGCGATCCGGAGCCTGGAGCTCGCGCTGGCGGCAGGCCGGCCCGAAGTGCAGCGGTCGGCTCTGCGCGCCCTCGTCTCGCTGCGTGCCCGCCAGTCTTTGCCGAAGATTGCGGCCGTGCTTCAGGATTCGGCGGATTCCGAGGTGCGGCTCGCCTGCCTGGATGCGCTCCAGTCCCTGGGCGTGGAGGGCTCGGGCGCGGAGCCCACGCTGGTGGCTCTGACGAAGGACGAGTCGAGTCCCGAAGTTTCCGCCGCCGCCATCCAGCTGTTGACGAAGATCGGGATGGAGACGAATCCCGCGCTGTTCCGGGAGCGCCTGGAGGGTGCCGCCACCACCTTTGTGAGACGCGCGGCTGCGTATGCTCTCGGACGCCTGACGCCCGCCGAGCCCGAGTCCGTGGCTGCTCTCGTGCGCGCCCTCGAGGGCGGGAAAACCGACGTCCGTGAAGCGGCGGCCCACTCCCTGGGAAAACTGCTGTGGCCATCGGATCAGCGGAGCTCGGGATCGTTCCCGGAGGCGCGTGAGGCTCTTCTCCGAGCCATGAGAGATCCCGAGCCAACCGTGCGTATCGCGGCCATCGGGGCGCTCGGAAGCTCATCCGAGCCCGATGCGATCCGTCCGCTTCAGCGCGTCCTTGAATCAGGATCGGCGGACGAGAGGGCCGCCGCGGCCCTCGCGCTCGGCCGGCTGGGAGCGGTGGAGGCCTTTCCGGCGCTCGTCGAGACCGCCACCCTGAATGAATCGGAGACGGTCCGCCACTCCGCCGAGATGGCCCTGACATCTCTTCTGGAAGCGACGAAGTTCAAAGGTGTCCATCCGAACATCGAGGGCGCCCCGCCGGAAGTCCAGGCGGCCGCCCTGAGATGGCTCGCCCGGTCCCGCGATCCCGCGTGGATGGACGCATTCGCCTCCGCGCTCGAGAGCGAGAACGAGATCCTGCGGGGGGCAGCCCTGGAGGGTCTGGCATCCATCGGCTCGGACGACGTGGCGCATCTCCTCGCCGCCGAGGCAGCCCGTTCCAAGGGGGCCCGCAGGACTCAGATCGTCAAGGCGCTCGCCGGTATCGGATCACCCGCGGCCATGAAGTCGCTGCTGCAGTTGAGCCGATCCCCCGACGCGCCTACCGTGGTCATCGAAGCTCTCGGAACCTTCGACAGCGAGGAAGCCATCGCCCGGGCGATGGAGCTCACGGACTCCAAGGATTCACGCCAGCGGCTGGCTGCCGCCGGCGCCGTGCAGCGCCAGGCCTTCTCATTGCACCAACGGGGAGACACGTCCAGAGCGATCCACATGGGGGAGCGGGCGCTCGAGATCCGCCAATCGCTTCTGGGCAAGGATCACCCCGAGCTGGCGGCGGACTTCGACAACCTGGGGGTCATGAGCCTGGCGGCCGGCCAGCTCGAGCTTTCCAGAGTACGGCTCCTCAAGTCCCTGGATCTGCGGCGCGGGAGCGAGCGTCCGGATCCGGCGGTGGCCAGCACGCACGACAATCTGGGGGTCATCGCCCTCAGGCGCGCCCGCTACCAGGAAGCGCTCGACTGGTACTTCCAGGCGCTCGACATCCGCGAGTACAGCCTGGGAAAGAACTCGGAGGAAGTGGCCTCGACTCTGCGAAGCATCGCCGACGTCTATGAAAAGTCAGGTGACCCGAAGCAGGCGGAGATCTATCGCCAGCGGGCGGGTGCTCAGCGAAGTCCGGCCACCGCGGATTGAGCTGCCCGGAGGGAGGGACAATGAGATCACGACACGTCACAAAGATCCGCGCATGGGCGTTTGCCATCCTTGGGATGGCGGTCCTGGCGAGCTGCAGCGGGTCGGAAGCCCAGCCGCCGGCCGCCGCCGAAGGCGTGAACGGCTGCACGGCTGAGGCCAAAGGTGAGGCGGGGCAGCGCTTCTTCGCCCTTCTCGTGGGGGTGGGCCGGTACAAGAGTCCCTCCATCAAGACGCTGCATGGTCCACCCAATGACGTCGCCGCCATGCGGGAACTTCTGGTCGGGCGCTACGGATTCCCTGCGGCGAACGTCTGCACGCTCCTGGATGATGAGGCGACGACGGCCGCCTTCAAGGACACCTTCGACCGCGCCCTCGTGAAGCGGGCCGCGGCCAACGACGTCGCGGTCCTCTACTTCTCCGGCCACGGCTCGCAGGCGGCGGACGTCAACGGGGACGACTCGGGGGACGGCTACGACGAGACGATCATGCTGCACGACACGTGGACCGAGGGAGTCAGGGACCTCATCGACGACGAGCTGAATGCCATGCTGGAAGGGCTCCACGCCCGGACACGGAACGTGGTGGTCATCCTGGACTCCTGCAATTCGGGATCGGCCACGCGCGACCCGGCCGACTCCGCGGTGATCGTGAAGGCCATGCCGCCGAAAGACAGGAGCACATCCGTGACGGCCGGATCGATGGGCGGATCCTCCGACCGCTGGGTGCCGGACGGCCTTCCGGGAGCCGTGGTCCTGACGGCGGCGGCAGACGGCACGTCCGCGCTGGAGATCGGCGGACGGGGCGTGTTCACCGAAGCTCTCGTGCAGGCCCTCGGGAGGCCCGGCAAGGACCCGCTCACCTATGCGCAGCTGGCGCGGCAGCTTCCTCCGATCGTGCAGGGGCTCAGAAGCCATCAGATCCCCTACTTCCAGGGGAATCTCGATCGCGACGCGTTCGGCGTGACGAGCCGGCCAAGGCCGATGGCCTGGGAAGTCCGGCGGGCCGGCTCGATGGTGGAGATCACGGGCCCTCCCACGCCCGGTCTCGACACAGGTGCGGAGCTGCGCGTGTACGCGCCGGCCCTGCCGGTGGCCGACTACGGCGACCCGGCCAAGGCAAAGGCCACGCTCGTGGTCGACGAGAGCACGGGTCTCAACGCCAAGGCCCATGTGATCGCGGCAGCTTCCGGCGCCGCCGCGCTCGAGGCAGGAGATCTGGCCATCCTGGTTCGCCCCTCCGATGCCTCGATTCGTGTGAGCGTGAGGCTGCGCCCCGAAGCACAGCCCGGCGGCATCCCCGCCCCGCGCGCCGCGGACCTGAAGAAGCGGATCCACGAGGATCCGGATGCCGGCCCCGCCGTCGAAGTGACCGACGGCACGGCGGAGCTGGAGCTGTCCCGGTCGGCCGACGGCCAGATTCTGGTGCGCGACCACGACAACATCGTGCGGAACAGCATCCCAAAGGACACGAACGTTGCCTTGATCCTGTCGGATCACGCCCGGCAGAAGGCCCTGCTCCATCTGCACGGCGAGGGGGGGAGCGACTTTACGGATGAACAGACCCTGCAGGTCCAGCTCGTGCCGGCGAAGGAGCAGACGGATTGCGGGGCGGCCCGACTAGAGGGCTGGGTGCAGGGTCCTCCCAACGACAGACAGATCATGCCGCTCTGCGTCAATTGGAACGTCAAGGTGAGCCTCGACCCCCGGGCGATGAAACCTGTTCTGATCGGCGGCGTGGTGATTTCGAGCGATGGAAGCAGCTTCGGATTCCCGGAAGGCGACAAGAAGATCCAGCTTCTTCCAGGCAAGAGCTGGACGTTCGACGAGACGTTCACGGCCGGTCTGCCGCTCGACTCCACGGATGTGGTGCGCGTCTTCGGGACTCAGGAGAGCAACCCGGTGCCATGGAGCCGCGTGACGCAGGGAACCCTGGCGCGATCCGCGTCGCCGGGAGAAGCGGAAGCGAGTCCGTTGTTTCGCGCGCTCGACCGCTACTTCATGCCCGGCGCGAGAGGCCAGCAGCCCAATCGAGGGCCGGTCGAGGACACCACCTGGACCGTCAGCACGGTTCAGGTCGTGGTCGAGGCGAACGCCGGCTTCGAGAAGCCGAAGGGCCTGGTGGAGGGATTGCCGCACTTGAAGGAGTACACGCTGTCGAAGTTCGACATCCGGCCCTACCTTCCCGACGATCGAGCCTCGGCGCTCCACGCCGTGCTGGCCCAGGCGGACGCGCTGGCCCGCCGCCAGGTCGGCTACAAGCAGCACGACTGGGTCGGGAACGATGACGCCGATCTCCAGAAGGGGATCGATTGCTCGCGCGCGATCTGGTACGCCTTCACGCGCGCCGGGTTGAAGTACAACCAGAGAAACGAGTATCTGGCCACCGCCGGCATGGTGGGAAACGCGTCGCTCATGAAGGAGCAGTTCGACCGGATCGACAAGGAGAGCGGCCTGCGTCTTGGAGACGTTCTCGTCTACCGCGACGACCAGCGCGGCGACGGCCACGTGGTCATGGTGATCGATCCGAAGCGGCGCATCGCCTGGGGCTCTCACGGATGGGACGGTAACGCCCGCGAGCTGCCGATCGAACCGCAGACGGGCGTGGAGTATCAGCTCATCAAGTACAAGCCGGACTGGGATCGCTGGGATCGCAAGACGATGGATCTCAAGGCCGTCTGGCGCTACCGGCAATTCAGCAAAGAGGCGGACAGCGGGCGTGGTCTCCCGGGCACGCTGGCTCTCGAAGGTCCCTGCGAGCCGGGGCGTTGCCGGCCCGCCTCGCCCGCGCCGGCCGGACCGGTGGGCTCATGAGGGCATTGTCCCTCGGCGCCGTGCTGCTCGCCGGCATTCCGTGCGTGACGGCCCAGGACCTCGCCGTGCGGTGCGCGAGCGGCTGCGCGGACCCCGGGATGAACCGGAGCCTGAATCTCCTCATGAGGGAAGACGCGTCCGCCCCTGTGACGATTGCCTGGGAATCGGCGGGCGACCCCGCGGCGGGCGATCACGAGGTGCTCCTGTACGCGGGCAATCCGGAGGTGCAGGACGGCATTCCCAGGCGCGGCGTCCTGGAGTTCCGTCAGGAAGGCGGCCTGTGGCTTGCTTCGCGTGACTTCCAGCCCTCCGATCTGGGGCGCGGCACCTTCCTCGCCATCGTCACCATGCGCCGCAGGGGGTCCGAAGGCGACAAGGATGAGCGGATCCTGGACTGGAGGGCCTTCCGTCTGATGACCGTGGCGGAAGCCCAGGCGCGCGTCGAGGGGCCCAAGCCGCCTGGAGCCTGGTCGATCACGGTCGTGCCGGCGCTCCTTCGAGCCCAGTCAGGTCACGGCGGCCTGCCGCGATCCCAGGGAGGGGATGCCTCGGTCTGGTGGTCGCTCCTGGGAAGCGAAGGAAACGGCGCCGACCTGGACCTCGATGGGGAGTACAACGGCCTCCCCGGACTCGGCGTTCAGGTCTCGACCCCGTGGCAGTCGCGCTCGGGCCAGGACTGGAAGGAGGCCGCGCTGGAGCATCTGACCGGAGTCGAGGGGCACCACGTGCGGTTCGACGGGCTGGAATGGATGGAGGCCCCCGATCGGACCGTCTCTCTCCCGGAAGCGGGGAAGGTCTTCCTTCGGAGCTATTACACGGCGATCACCCTGCACACGGCGGCCTCGATGAAATCCCTGGCCAAGGATGAGCTGGAGGGCCCGCAATGGAAGCGGACCTTCTTCAGCCACGAGACGAGTGCCCGGCTCAAGCATCCGGCGGACCCCAGGTTCTGGGCTTCCTACAGCCGCCGCGAGTACGGAGCCGATCCGAAGCTGCTGGCCATGCTCCAGGATCAGATCGAGCGAGGTGAGACGGTGCAGGGACTGACGGGGCTCCAGCGTGACGACGGAGACGGGGGGACCCCTTCCTATTCGGTCGGATTCTATGCCGAGGTCAGGCCGTGGGAAGAACAGGAGGCGTCCGGTGAGGAGGCCAAGTTCAGGGCGG
Organism: Candidatus Polarisedimenticolia bacterium; assembly: GCA_050747525.1. Classification (GTDB taxonomy): domain Bacteria; phylum Acidobacteriota; class Polarisedimenticolia; order JACPZX01; family DASXTC01; genus JBOGOC01. The sequence goes on from JBOGOC010000010.1 coordinate 9,429, forward strand.
GCATCGTCGGCGTGGATGTCGTGGCGGCCCGGGCGGGGGTGGGCGGCCTGGCAAGCCGCGGCTCTGCCGGCGCCGGAGCGCTGGGGCAGATCTGGTGCAAGGTGGTCGGGTGCGGCGAAGACCGGAAGACACTCGACCTGGACAGCCCGCCGAGCGGATACACGGTGACTTCGGCCGGCTCCAGCCTGGGGACCGTGTCGGGGAATCTGCCCCTGATCGACGGCTCTCCCGAAATCGCGGAGCGGGCGCCCATCAACCTGCCGAGCAGGGCGCGGTTCGGCGTCACGGCGAACTTGCGATCGGGCGCGCTCTTGAGCGAGACCTGGACCGGCCGGGTGAAGGACGTGATCCCCATCGACGCCTACGCCCAGTTCATCGTCAAGATCACGGTCGCGATGCTGCCCGAGACGAACATGGTCGCCAACACCGACATGACCGTGGCGACCCAGCTGCAGTTCGAGAGAGAGATCAATGCTCCCAAGCCAAAGATGAGCCGGTTGGGGTTCGCCCTGCTCCTTCTCGGGATCGTCGGTGTGCCGCTTCTCGTGCTGCTGCTCGTGCCCGGCGGCATCGGGCTGATCCGGGCGGTGCTGGGTCTCATCGTCAAGGCGCTGCGCGCGCTGGTCGATGCGGTGTCGGGGTGGCTCGATCGGCGACGGCGCTCGACCGGGTGACCGGATGCCCCGATCCCGCAGACTCCTCGTCCTGCTTGTCTTCGCCACCGCTCTGGGATACGGAGACATCTCCGTGGTTCAGGACGATGTCGAATCGATCGAGGCGCGGGCCCTGGATGCCGAGCGAGCCGGCAGGACCGAAGAGGTCGTCCAACTGCGAACCCGGGCCATTCAGGCCGCACGGGAATCGGGGCGGACGCGCGTCGCCGCGGCGCTCTGCAATCGCCTGGGCCGTTCGCTGGAGCGGGCCAACGCCGTTCAGGAGGCAGTGATCGCCTACGAGTCGGGTCTGCGGGCCCTCGACGCCGACCCGCGGCTCAACGTCCACGCCGACATCGAGAGACTGGGCCTGTCCGCGAAGGGGTTCGGAGCGCCGCGCGGCACCTCTTTGTCGGATCTGTACAGCGAGGACCTCGATGAGGTCCTGGAAACGGCGGCCGCCGATCCCCTCCTGGTGGTCAAGGTCCTGTCGAACACGGGCAACGCCTACGCTCGCCAGCCACAGGACGAGCCGGCTCTGGAGGCCTACGAGCGCGCGCTCGGACGACCGGAAGCGGTGCCATCGGCCACGCGTGGACGGGTGCTGGCCAACAAGGGAAACGTGCTGCGCCGCAACGGCAAGCTGGACGATGCGGTCCGGGTCCTGGACGAAGCGCGGCGGCTCCTGGAAAAGTACGCCGATCAGCTCGAGCAGCGCCGCGTGCTCACCCTCATGGCCGGCATCGAGAAGGACCAGGGGAAAACGGACGCCGCGGAGAAGACCTACGAATGGGCCCTCGCCCTGTACGCGCGGGCGGACGATCCCTCGGGTGAGGGGCGCGCCCAGGCCGCCTACGGCCAGCTTCTGCTGGAGAAGAAGAAGCTCGCGGCGGCACGCAACGCCTTCGAGGCCGCCGTTTCCCGCGGCCGGGATGTGTCCGACGACGAGCTGCTCCAGCACGCGTACTGGGGACTTGGCATGTCGCTCCGGGCCGCCGGAGACGCCGACGCGGCCATCGTGGCGCTGCGCGAAGCCGCGAACCGCATTCATCGATGGCGGAGCGGGCTTGCCACCGATGAGGGGAAGGTGGCCTTCACGGAAGGAGCCCAGGAGGTGATGGACGCGCTCATCGCCTGCCACCTGGATCGCGCCACGCGCGCCCCGGCCGCCTGGGGCGATGCCCTCCAGGTCGTGGAGGAAGCGCGAGGACGGGCACTCGAGGATCTCATGAGCTACGCGAGCCAGGCCCGTCAGGCGGAGGGCGACACGGGTCCTGTCAGGTGCCGGAGCGGCGGGAGGCAGCCTGGGAACGGCGAAATTGCGCCAGGCGTGCCCGCGGCCGCGAGCATCGTGCTCGAGGAGCCGAGCTTCGCGAGCATGGTCGCGCAGATGGCACCCGGCGCGCGATCAGGGCGGCAAGGGTCTCCCGGCGTGCCGTCCCCCCCGGACGGTCCGGCTCCGCCTCCCATGGCGCGCCTCGTGTTCCACGTCCTCGAGGACAGAACCGCGGTCTTCGCGGTGAGCGCGGAGGGCGCCGTCACGGGCCGCGTGGCTCCGCTTGGCAGGGAGGAGCTGCGGCGGCGTGTCGAAGAGCTCAGGCGCCGGCTCGATCTCGACGCCCCCAAGCGGGGCGTCACCTTCGCGGGGTTCTCGGGCGCCGCGGCCGCCACCGCCGCCGCCGAGGATCTCCTTCTCGAGCTGTCTCGCGCCCTCATCGACGCGGTGGCCACGGGCCTCCCGGATGCGGGAACTCCGCTCGCCATCGAGCCTCACGACGCTCTCTGGCTGGTCCCGTTCGCTGCGCTGCGAGCCCCCGGCGGCGCGCGGCTCATCGAACGCTGGCCTCTGGTTCAGGCTCCTTCGCAGGCGACCCTCGAGGCGGCTCGCCGCCAGGCGATCCCGGCCGGGCCCGCCGATCCGGAGGCGCTGGTGGTCGGCAATCCCATGGTCCGGCAGGTCGTGCTCCCTCTGGCCGGAGGGGCCCTGGTCTTCGATCCCCTGCCGGGAGCCGAACGGGAGGCGCGACGGATCGACGAGCTGATGGGGGAGCGGCCGCGCCGGCTCCTCATCCGCGAGGCCGCGGGTCTGGAGGCGGTCATCGGTCTCACGCGAGAGCCGCGCATCATCCACCTGGCCACGCACGCGGTGGCCTACGGCGACGACCCGCTGGGATCGTTCGTTCTTCTCGGCGAGTCTTCCTGTGGCCAGCTCCTCACGGCGCGGGAGGTCACGGCCCTGCCGCTGCATGCCGATCTGGTGGTCCTGAGCGCCTGCCAGACGGCCCTCGGACGGATCACGGGGGACGGCGTGCTGGGACTCGCCCGATCCTTTCTCGTCGCGGGCGCGCGATCGGTCGTGGTCAGCCAGTGGAGCGTCAGTGACGACGCCACCATGGAGCTGATGACCGAGTTCTACCGCGCCTACCTGAACGAGGGACAGAGCAAGGCCCGGTCTCTCCGTCAGGCGATGTTGAACATGATGAAGCGGCCCGGGTTCGAGCACCCCAGCCTCTGGGCGCCGTTCGTCCTGGTCGGCTCGGAGCTCTGACCTCAGCGCGAGTTGTCTCAGGCCTGAGTTGGGAGGCTTCGGCGGGCGTTCCGTCACAGAACAGGCACAGCGAGACTGTCATCCATTGACGGACGAGACCGCAGTCTGGTACGAGGAAAGCGCGCGCGCCGAAAAGCCGAATGGGCGCGAGGTTCGTTCCCAGCCTGCCGGATTGAGAAAACGTCCCGGAACGCATTCCTTCCACGCGTTGCTGCCATGACGCATGTAGACGAAGACGCCGGGGTTGGAGAGACGCTGAAGGCGCTTGCCGCGGTTCAGCGCGGAGCGCAGAAGCCCCGCGTCTTCGGCCAGATTGATCTCCGGATAGGCGAGTCCCTCCCGGAGCAGCTGCGTGCGGAACACGAGCGTGCCACCGTGCACGTTCCCGACGAACATCCGTTCGTGCAGATCCTGGCGCGTCGTCCAGAAACGGCCGTGTGCCGGTTCCAGCACGCAGGCGTTCTCCAGGCCGGTCAGGTCGGCCTGGCCCAGGAGGATCGGCCCCACCTGATAGCTCAGGCGCTCGGGCGCATACCAGTCGTCGTCGTCCCACTGCGCGATGATCTCTCCGCTCGCCTGCTCGCAGGCAAAGTTGCGCTTCGCGCCGAGCGGCCTGCGTGAAGGAAGTCGAAAATACCTTACGCCTGGAGCTTCCGAGAGCAGGTCACCGATGGGGTCCTCTCCGTCGTCCACGACGAGTAGCTCCCGGTGCGGGTAGTCCTGATAGAGAAACGATTGAAGCGCCAGGGCCGCCAGAGCCCGGCGATTGTATGTCGGCATGATGCAGGAAACGAGCGGGCAGGCGGCCGACTCCGGCTGCCCCTGGAAGGTGCGGTAGAGATACAGGTCGTCGCCGAGCAGCCGGTGAACGGACTCCGCAGGCTGCGGGTGCCAGAAGGGGCCGGTGGTGTCCTTGCGGCTGGTGTTGCCCGCGTGCACCATCCCGACGACCAGGTGGCGCTCGTCAAGATCGAAGACGGCCGCGCCCCGCGCGCTCCAGAGAAAGCGCGCGTCCTCGCCGACCTGGATATCCTGGAACCGCCCTCTCTCCCAGAGACTCCTGCGATAGGCGAGGGTGTTTCCGGCAAGCCAGCCAGGGTTGGAAGCGTACCGGTATTCCCACGCCCGCCCGGTGGCCGGCTCGAAATAGAGAAGACGGCTCGTGCCGCAGACGTCGGCGGGGCGATCCAGCAGCGCACGGACCTGTGTTCGCACCCGCCAGGTCGGATACCAATCGTCGTCGTCCCAGTGAACGATGATCTCGCCTTCGGCGCGTGAGCACGCCAGATTGCGCTTGGCCCCTATGGTGAGCCGCCGGTCGAGTCGGATATAGCGGATGCGGGGATCGTCGAGCAGGCAGTCGTCGAAGGCGGTCTCTCCATCGTCCACGATCACCAGCTCCAGGCGTGGATAGTCCTGTCGGAGAAAACAGCGCAGGGCACGGCGGACGAAGATCCCCCGATCCGCAGTCGGCATGATGCAGCTCACGAGCGGCTCGGGGCGTGACGGCGCCGGCCCGGCATGGGGCGCCTCGGCCCCCGGTGCCCCGGCGGGCGCGCGGATGGCGATCAAAGAAGCCGGCGCGAAATCCGGGCAGGCATCGCCGCGGCAGTGGGCCCTGTAGTCCGGCTTGCGGCCCTGGAGCCGCCCGCCGCAGAACTTGTCCTGATACCGGCGCTTGCTGGCTTCGAAGCGGCGGGCCTCCTCGAGCCTCCGTCGAGGTGTGAATGGAGCCCGGTGCACGTACGCGGCGCACACCCACACGCCTCGGAAGCCGGCTCGCGCGGCGCGAATGTTGTAATCCATCTCCCAGCAGGGGCCCAGGGCGTAGCCTTCGTCCGCCGCGCCGATTCTCTCAATAACGTCCCGGCGTACCGCGTAACAGAAATCAGCCAGGCTGTGCAGCGGCTCGAGACTTCGGACATCCCCCGCGAATCTCAGGGCGGCCTCGTGCGCGGTGCGAGCGATGGCATCATCGCTCTCTCCGCCTTTGGGATAGACGCCCTGCTCGTTCCAGCAGTGATTGGTCGTGGGGCCGGCCAGACCGATGGCGGGATCCGACTCGAACGCGGAGAGGATCATCTCCAGCCAGCCGGGGGCTACGACGCAGCCTCCTTCCAGAAAGATCACCACGTCGGCGTCGGCGGCCGCCAGGCGGTTGAAGCAGGCCGCCGCGCCACGCGCGTCCGGCGTGGACGACTGGGGCACGTCGGTCCATGTGGATAGGAGATGCGTCGTGGCGGCGTCAGGACCGTCCGCCAGGAGCAGCCACTGGGATGGTCCTGCGGTGTTGGCGCGCAGGCTCTCCAGGGTCCTCCGCAGCAGCTCGGGCTCCTGATAGGCATGGATGCCGATGCGCACCCGGGTCATGACCCAGCTCCCCTGTCCTCACCGGCGCGGCCGGAAGGCGCGACCGCGGCTCGGGCGAAGCGGCCCCGCCATGGCGGTTCCAACTCTGCAACGGAGGCGGCGCGCTGAACCGACTTGGCCACGAGGTCACCGGCCCAGCTGATCGAGCTGCTTCTTCAATGCGGCGGCGCCGATGCGCAATTCGGTGATCTGCGCGTCCCGCGTCGCAAGGGACTCTTCGTAGGCCTGACGCGACTTGAGTAGCTCCCCCCTCAGGGCGTCGATCTCGCTTCGCAGCTGCACCGCTTCCGACCGGCCGTCGTCGAGCCTGGTTCTCAAATCCTCGATCACCGGAGCGGCTTTGGCGATCTCGGCGCGGTTCACCTCCAGCTCCTGACGCAGCTCGGAGAGGTCGGGCGACGCATCGGAGGCCCGTGCATAGGACACCACGCGGTTGTCCTTGATGACCAGCTTCACGCGCGCCCCCTGGTCGAGCCGAAGCGGCGCTGCCGTGTACTCGATGAGGTTGGCGGCGCCCCTGGCCGGGTCGAAGGCCTCCACCTCGGCGACGACCACGCCGGCGTCCGTCAGCTTCGTCCTCGCATCGTCCAGGTCCTTTCCCATGATCTCGGTCGGCCCGACCGCTCTCACGGGGGGCACCAGAAGCGTGTCGAGCGTGGCCTCCGCGAAGCTCTGGAAGAGCTCGCCGGCGGAGGTGAACTTGCGGACTCGCTCCCGGAAGGCCCCGGCGAAATCCGCCTGCTGAACGATGGTGAGGCCCCGGCGCAGGGTCGCGCTCTTCATGCGAACGCTCCCCACGCCAGCCATCATCGGGCTGGAGCCGCCTGCTGCGGCGGCGGCCCCAGTCGCCGCCCCGGCGGCCGCGGCGGCGACCTTGGGCTGCGGAGCCTGGTACGCGCCGAAGGCTAGAGGCAGGACCGAGCAACAGAGGTCTCCGAGGATCTTCTTCAGGAATGGAAGGATCGGCACGGCGGAGAGCCAGTATTCCCAGGTCGGGAAACTGTGCACGTACTTGCGGAGAGAGAAGTTGCACACCTTGTAGACCTGACCGTCTTTGATGCTGATGCACGCGAGATAGATCTTGTCCTCGGGGCCACAGGTGGGACAGTTGACCAGCAGGTGGTCGCAGAAACAGTCCTTGAGATACTGGATCAGGCCGGCGAACAGATCCGCATAGGCGTTCAGCACACCCGCCCGGTAGTCCACCAGCTGCTGGAGGTCGATCTGAGACTTTGGGCTGAGGCGCTCCGCGGGAATCGAGGTCACCGTACTGCTGACCGCATTGAGGACGTAGACCATCCGGCCTCCGGGCGCGACCGCGATGGAGAGCGGAGAGAGCTGCACGGGCTGCCGGAAGTCGGGCACGAGCTTGTTGGCGCCGTTGATCAGTCGCACCTGATAGCTGTCCTCGTAGGTGACCATCAGGTGTTTCGTCATGGGATTGTCGGCGAGGCGGATCGATGTCGTGTCGCCGAGGCCGACGATCGCCAGCGGCTTCGGGTCCGCCGCGGTGTCGGCCGCTTTGAAGACCACGGCCTGCTTGTTGAACGCCGACGTCGACAATCCCGATACGACGAAGAGGCGCGCGCCGTCCGCGGCCAGGGCGATGTCATCCTCTCCGGGCGCCAGGATGGTGTTGCCCGAGACGACCGCGCGGGTCTTGAACTCCACGGGCGACAGGGTGCCACTGAGGTTCACCCGGCGGACCCGATCATATTGAGTCGAGGAGGAGCCGGCCGTGTTGGCGGTGGCGAAGGCCTGACCCAGCTCCTCGTTGACGACCAGATGCCCGGCGGCGTTGAAACCGTCCTTCGGCGTGTTCGCTGCCGTGTTCACGGCGTTCTGCGGGTCGATCTCGTACAGGCCCTTGCCCCGGCCGATCGCGTACACCACGCCGGGTGCCGCCTTGCGCGTCGCGAGGGTCACCAGGAGAACGTCGCAGATGGTGGTCGGGCTTCTGAACGCGTGGATGAAGCCCTTGACGCTCGCGACGGCGAAGTAGCTGTCCCGGTTGCCGTGAGTCGCCACGGCGTAGAGCTCCTTGCCGTTGGCGGAAAACGCGACGTCCTGGATGATGGCACCCCCCGGGAAAGGCGGCTCGAGCTCCGCCACAATCTCGCCCTTTTTCAGGTCGTACACGTTGAGCTTGTTGTTCGTCCCCATCGAGTAGCCGGTCGTGCCGTTCGGGGCGACTCGAAAGCGCGTGTGGGATCCTTTGCCGAAAATGGTGGCGATCTTGAGGCCCGCGTACGGATACTCGGGGAACGGTCTCGCGCCTTCGAACATCGCGCAGAATGTGTGGCTCTGAAGCCGTGCGCGCAGCGCCTCATAGAACTGTCGCAGGATGGTGTCCTCGAGGTTTTTCCCCGCCTGGCCCTTCTCTCCGGACAGATACACGAAGGGACCGTTCAGCGTGTCCCACAGCTCCACGAGCAGATTCAGGAAGGTGATCAGGCGCTTCGCGGTCGGCCCGACGGGAAGCTTCTCCTCTCCCGGATCGGGGGTGAACTCGTCGACGACGAAGTCGACTAGGCTCATGACGCAGTCGTTGAAGAAGTCCAGGAGCAGGGTGCCTTTCAACAGGGATTGCGTCGGATTCTGCGGGGGCGAGTACCGCTCTAGGCGATACCGCGACGGACCGCTTCCCGTCGAGTCGAGAACGAGGCTGACTTCCATGTCACCCAGCGATGGAGGGGAGGCGACGGGTGACGCAGGCGGCGAGGACAGGGTGCCGTTGGCCAGTGCCACCAGGTCGATCCGCTCATCCTGGTCGACGATGATGTCGTTTCCCTCGCAATCGATGGCATAACCGCTGCGCACGGTCACGTGACGCCGCGCCTGGCCAAGATCGTTGGGGCCGCACTCGACCTGCAGGCCGCACACGATCCCCCACCCGTGAAGGTGCTTGTTATGGAAGCGCAGGTCACGCGCGGTGCACAGCCGGTCGATGGCCTCCTGGACGGTCTCGACGCCGTCCATCCGGCAGTTGCGATCGTCGAAGCAGACGTCCTCGGCGCAAATCCCGGTGAGGGGGGGGAACGCCTCGCGGCAGTCATCCCGAAGGAGGATGGCACCACCCACGACTTCGATCCGTGCCAGCTTGCAGAAGTGATGCTGGATCCCGCGCGGTGGCTGGACGAACGGCGGCGTGAGCGCATCGAATGGCGGCCATTCGATATCGCCCGTCACCGTACGAGCCGGGATCAGCCAGTGATCTCCCGCGTGGTAGCTGCCGTCGGAGAACTGGACCTGGATGCCTCCTTCGAGATCGATCCAGCTTGAGAGAACCGCGCTGATGCCGGCGGCCGTCGCGCTGCCGCCGGTCTGGTCCCACCTCCGGAGCTTGAGGCCAGACCGTCCCGCCATCGCCCCGGCCGACGTCTTCAGCGTGATCTCCCGCGTCGCCTGGTTGATGGAGTCGATCTGGGCCAGGCTATGAGGGGCGATCTTCAGGTCCGATTCATCGTCGACGATCTCGACCCATGGCTGACCGACGAAGCCCAGGACGCCGTCCTTCCCGAGGCTCTCGACCGTGAGGACGGAGCCGTCGATCTTCTCGATCCGGGTCTCAACCGACGCGTTTTCGCGTGACCACTTGAACGTCGTCTGGCTCCGAGAGCCCCCTTGATGCACCTCGACCCGGTAGAGCTGGTTCTCCAGAAGCGTGTAGCCGGCGGTGGGGGGCAGCAGGCAGGGGTTGTCGCCCGCGGCGGGCGGCTGCGTGCGCGCCGCCAGGCCGCCGGTGGTCCCGGCCACGAGGGCGTCGAACTCGGGCAGCGAACTCCGGCAATCGAAACCGCCGGGTGGACTGGGTTCAGGCACCCGGAGGAGCCGGATCTGAAAGACCGTCTGCAGCCGCGCCGCCGTATCCGGTCCTCCCAGGGCCACCTCCCGGAGTCGATCGTCGTCCAGGGCGGTCCGCTCGCGCTGCCAGACGTCGAGAAACACCAGGTAGTGGCCATCGTCCAGACTCAGGGGAAGAGGCCCTCCCGGGGGACTGGCGGGCGGGCTGGAGAGCGAGGCGAACTCGGGGTTCGGAAGGTAGGGCTGGGTCGAGTAGGTCGTCGGCACGTCGAGCTCGCAAAGGAGACCGTCGACGTAGATGCGTCCGGGAGAGATGGAGATGTCCTGGCCCCCAGCGGTCGCGATGACCCCGACCTGGAAGCTGTCCTTCCTGTCCTTGGGCACTCCACAGCGGCCGATGACGTCGATCGCTTCCGTCCGTGTGCGGTGCAGATGGATGTCGAGTTGCTCGTTCCAGTCGGCGTCGAGCTGGACTCGCCCTTGCTGCATGAGCACGCCGTCATAGTTCCTGCGACGATCGAAGGTCTTGCGGCTGTAGTCACCCGCCATCTCGCTCTCCTATGAGCATCTAGCTCGCGAAGAAGATCCCAGCCTCCAGCCCGAAACGCAGGTACTCGTCCAGGCTGGCGCGTAATGCGGCTTCGCGCTGTGGCTCCTGCAAATCATGAAAGGCTCCGATCTCCGCGCCGTCGTCGGCGCCCTCGCGTATCTCAGCCGCGCACTCCTGGCTGAGCTGGCAGTACCCCGGGTCGCCGTATCGAAGCGACGTGAAGACGGGCCGCACGCGCCCGGCATCGGCGGCGGACGCGGGCTGGCATCGGTGCTGCTTCGGCAGCCGCGAGCCGGACGGCACGAAGGAAAAACGCACGCACCCGCTCTGGACGCGGTCTGCCACGACGGGCGCAGCGCCGTCCGCGAGAAAGATGGTGTTGGTGGCCATCGTCATGGTCAGCGTCCGCACCCTGCCGATGACGGTCGTGTCTTCGAGCACCAGCGGCGCCCCCGCTTCAACCTCCGACAGTCCGGCGAATGCCACGCGGCTCTCCGCGCCCGCATCGACGATGCTGTCGTTGATGACGACCTCCGCTCCGTCCACGGCGCGAATCTCGCCGAGGATCGACCGCTCGACCTTCACGGACACCTCGGGTAGCTCGATGACGAGTCGAGGAACCGGCGTCGTCTCGGCCGGGATTCCACCGATGCCCCGCTGCGGCTCGGCTGCCAGCGTGCAGTGAACCAGGGTCAGCCGCCTGAGCCTGTTCGGATTCCCGCTTCCGTCCGTCGCGGGCACGCGCAGTCGTCCCCCCGCGATCAAGAGTCCGTTGAGGGTGACCTCGGACTGGTCTGCTCCCACCACGAGGATCTCGTTCTGGACCACCAGGACGGGCCGCCTGCCTTCCGCGGCGCGCAGCTCGATCGTGGTCCCCTTCTCGGTACCCGCCGTGATAATCGGCGATTCCAGGAAATAGCCGTTAGCCGAGACCTCGACGATCCCTCCCGGCGAAGCGACCTCGTCGAGGGCCTCCTGGAGTGTGGAGCGTTCGTCAGGGACCTTCACCAAGGAGCCCGTGCCGCCGAACGTCGTTGTCCGTGCGTACTCTCCACCGCCCAAGGAGTCGCCGAAGCCGTAGTGATAGTTGACCCGCACCGCTCCAAGGGGAGACGCGGCCGCGGACAGAGCGATGCGGCCGAGCTCGGGATCGATGGCGATGCGGGATGTGGGCATGTGGGCCCAGGTGCCCGCGATGTCGGAGAGGTCGCACACCGCGATGTCCACGAGGGGAACGTCGGTGCCGTTGACGTTGATAGCGAACCCCCGGTCCGTCCCGTAGTGAAGGGCCAGGTCGCGATGGAGCACCCTTCGTGTGAGCGGCGAGGGGACGTTTCCCGGCTCCGCGAGGTGAGTGATGTCGCCTTCCGCTTCCGGCCTGTTGAAGAGCGGAATGTCCTTGCCCAGTGCGTCGAACCTGTACCGGAAAGAATCGACCTGGAAGGCCGGTGCGTCCGTGAGTGGGAAGCTCCCGAGTCGGTAAAGGTGCAGGCCGATATGGGGGATGTTGTAGCGTCCGCGGCGAGGCTCGATGCGCCGGACGTCGGCCGTGCGGGCGATCGGATCGAAGGGAGATCCGACGCGCTCGAGCCGCCTCGCGTCGCGGATGGGCGCGAACGACAGGTTCTCGGGACGCAGGTGGTTCAGATACTGGGTGGTCGCGAGGAGCTTGAAGTACTCGACGACGGCGGCGTGCCAGCCGGTCAGATCGCGCGCCAGCTGTTCGAGCACGGTTGCCGTGCCTTTCCGGCGCCGGTAGGCCATGGTATTCGCGACGAAGGCCCGCGGCGTGATCAAGGCGCCGGGCAGTGAGCTCGAGCCTCTCACGCCCACCAGATCGCCGATGTAGGGCACGATCCACTCGGCGCACGTCTCGATGAACAGATCGTCGTACAGCTGCTCGAGATTCTCCTCCAGCACCGAGGTCTGTTCCGCGATGATCGAGAGGTAGCCCTTGAGGAATCCGTACTGCCGCGCCTCCAGCTCGAGGCGGCGTGCCTCCTGGTCCGCGTCAAGTGTGGGAAGGGCCCGGAGCGAGACAAGCTCCGCGCGCTCGTCGGGGCTGAGGAGGATCTGAAGCTGCTCGCCCTGTCGGATGTCGCGGATCCGGTAGACGGCCGGAAGGAGCGAGAACAGCTTCTCGACGTCGAAGCTCATGTCACCACCTCCAGATCGAGCGGGCGGGGATCGAGCGTGAGAAGCTCGGCGGCCTCGGTCTTCGCGGCGCGAGGCCGAGGCGTGGCGGCCGGGATACGAGGCTCCACGGTGGCCTGCAGATCCGAGCGGTGAAAAGTCTGCACGTCCACGTAGAGGACTCCCGTGACGCTTTGCATGGCCGTGACCACCTCGCTGAAGTGGACCGGCTGGCCGAAGTTCCGGGCGTCGAAGCCGAAGTTCCGGCGGAGCTCCTCTTCGACGTCGGCGAGGACCTGGTCCGCCAGGTCGTCGGAGTCGATCCCCAGCGCTGCCGACACCCTGAACAAGCGCGGCCTGTAGGACCGGATGGCGAGAGGCACGGTGCGGTCCCCATTCGACTGCATGGCGGCCAGCAGGTTCTCGTACAGCTCGCTGTCCTCCACGACCTCCGCGCCGTCGGATCCGGCCACGGTGACGAAGACCCCGCGCCGGCCGCCGAACCAGGTCCAGGTGGCGAGCGCTTTGTCGATGCCGCTGAACGCCCGGGCGAAGTCCTCGTAGTCCTTGAGCGAGACGAGCCGGTCCAGGGTCCGGACGGTGAGCGGGGCGTTGCGGCGGGCGTCGTCCCGTGGATCGGGATCCGCGGCTCCCGTGGCCGCCTGCGGGTTGGTGACCCCCTTCAGCCCGAGCGGCCGCGACAGGAGCTGCGTGAGCTGATCCGCGACGACCAGCCCGGCGAGGCCGATCCCCTTCCGGTACGTGGCCTTGATGTTCTCCTGGCCCGTGGGCCAGCGTGCCCCCGTGGTCCCGTCGCCGCCGATAACGGTCGTGTTACCGTCGTCGTCGAGATGGGTCACGTAGATGCGCTCCTCGGGGCCGTGTCCGAAGAAGGAGGAGACCTCCTCCCAGAGAACGCCGTTCACGCGCACTTCGAGAGTCGACGCGGCGCCGCTCTGCGTCGGAGCGGAGATGTATGTCACCGGCGGCTGGCGCAGCGTGAAGGACTGGAAGGGCCGACTCGCGTCGCCGCTGCCGAGCGTCTCCTGAACCGTCTCACCATGGGTCGCCGGCGCAACATTCGCGTTCAGCCTCACGGTCTGGGCCTCGGTCTCGACCGCCTCGCGCGGGCGGCTTCGCCGGTAGGCGAAGTCGAGCGTCCTGTCAAAGGTGATGACGGTGAAACCGGCCTCCACCGTCACATCGGCGATGGTTAGCACCTCGCTGGAGACCACTCCTTCGAGATCGGCGCGCTCGCCGGTGAGCTCGACGCGCTGGCCCTCCTGGAGTCCGAGGTACAGGCCGTCCAGTGTCAGGGTGTCGCCCTTGACGAGGTCCAGGATCGGAAGCTCGGCGAGCGCGAGTTCCTCGCTCTCCAGCAGGACTTGCGTGTTGCGGACGGTGAATTCCTTCGGCTTGTCGGTCGCATTGTCGGCGAGCACGGAACCCGTGAGTGTGGCGAGCGTCAAGGCCGTGGACTTGGCGCTCATGCCGAACCCCGCCAGCGACGCCTCGGCGAGCGTCCCGATCTTGTAGGCCGATCCCATCGGGCCCGTGGCCGTCGCTCTCAGGAGAACGACGTAGCTGTGCTCTGCGACCCCCGTGACGCTGCGTTCCAGATAGAGATCGGCGTTGGCGTAGTAGCCAGCCGTCAACGAGTCCTTCCAGATCTCGAAGCCGCCGGGCTGGTCCCAGTTGTTCGGATAGAGGTAGTTTCCGTCTGACTTCAAGAGGGACGGATAGTACGGCGCGTTGTGTCCGAAGACGGAGAGCCGCTGGCGGAACGCGAACACGCGCGGCAGCGCCGGAGAGGCGGCCTGGGTCTCGACTGCGCTGGTGAGCTTGCCCAGGTCCCACCCCTGGATCTCTGCCAGGGCGGCCAGATCCTCCCCGCTCCAGGTCCTGGCCACGATCTGCTGGACGACGCTGTCGTCCAGCGGGACCTCGTCCGGGAAGTCGTCGATGCTCCCCTGCGTCAGGCCCGATGGCCTCACGTACGGCGGCAGGAACGCCGGGGGGCTCACGAAGTCGACGCGGGTGGTATCCCGCTCGTCGTCGGTGGTGACTCCCACGATCCGCCTCAGCACCGGATTGCCCGAGGTCGGCACGATCATCAGCATGTCGCCCGGCTTCAGGTCGAGCGTCGCTCCCTGGAGGATCAGCGCCTGCGGGTGGAACGTGGGATCATTCTGCGGTTGCCCGAGGCGGGGCCGCATGGCATTCCACTCCGCGCGCCCCTCGATGTCCTCCACCGTCTCGAAGGTCTGGGCCTCCTCGTCTTGCGCTGGGACGCTTTGGACCCTGGTCCCGGCCAGGATGACGATCGGAGGCGGCGGCTCGGTGGAAGTCTGGGCGGTCGTCCCGAGGCTGAGGGACTGTCCCAACGCGCCGGAGGCTTCCTCGAGCGTGAACGCCAGGTGAGTGCCGGCCGCGACTCCCGGCCGAAGCCGGTAGTCGATCAGGCGCGCGAGCTCCAGGACAGACATGCGTTCGGTCGCGGTGCGCAGGTAGGCCTCGTTCGCGATGCGCTCCTGATAGAACGTCAGCACGTCCGCCACCATGGCCCAGGCATCCAGCAGTGCGATCGAGAAGTCGTCCGGGTCGCGCGTTGTCAGGGCGGCGAGGGCCCGAAGGCGCGAGCCCGACAGGCGCGCCAACATGGTCTCCTTGAACTGGCCGTGCTTGCCCACACGATAGGCGATGGCGGGCAGTCCGGGCCTGTTCTCGATCCCGACCGGGGTCTCGGCCGAGATCCCTTCGCAGCAACCGCATTCCTGGGTCGTGCACGTATGTTCGGGTTCCATCCTCACCCTCTCAGGATCCGCAGAGCCCCGCGTTCGGGATAATTCGGATCGTTGTCGAGGCGCGCGACCTCCAGCCGCCCCACGTCCAGCCGTCCGGCATCCAGAGCGGTCTTCGAGTCGACGCCCTGCCGCTGGAACGTCGTGATCAGCACGGAGTCGACGCCGGTGACGCCCTGGGCGGCCGCGTAGAGCGAGCTCAGGTAGACCGGCTGGCCGAAGGTCAGATTGTCTGGATGGAAGATCCCCCGGCCGCCGTCGGGCAGCGGGCGATTGCTGAAGGCGTTGAGCAGCGCCTCTTCGATGTGCGTGAACTCGTAGTCCGGTGCAACGCACACGACCATCTCGAGTTCGAGCGGCACGTATCGCGGGCCGTCTATCTCCAGGTCGCAGCCGGCCATCCGGTATCGCTCCAGAATCCACCGCAGCTTCTCTTCGAACGACGCATCGACGGGCTGTGCGTCGAGGCGATCGACCGTCACGAAGACCGTGTGCCAGCTCCCCGTCCAGCGCACGGTCGCCGCGGCGCGCTGGACGTCAAGATCGAACCGGCGAACGACGTCGTCGCGAACCAGCAGGTCCTCGTAATCCGTGGTCGTGACGGCGCGCTCCTGTCTCCGGAAGGCGCTCGGAGCGTTCTGCCGGACGTGCTCGATGGTTTCCGGATCCACGCCGCCGCCGGCGGGGAGGGGATTCCAGACCTTGGTGATCCAGGGGTTCTGGAGATTGGACATGAGAAGGGGGTCGCTCGATGCGAGGTGGGCGATCGAACCGGCCCCTACGTTGCCAGCCGTGCCGTTGCCCACTCTGCACGTCACGAGGAGCCTGACGCCGCTTCCGGGAGGCACCGCGCCATGCCTGCCGAAGCGCAGGTACGTTTCATCGTCCCTCTCGACCTCGACCACGAAGACCATGTCGGTGGGATCGTCAGCGATTAGGTCGCGGCTCGCAGTCCAGGCGAGGCCTGGGCGGTCATGATCGGTCAGGGTGATCACGGGAGACGGGAGCGCTCCCGCGTCCTCGAAGGATGTGAGGATGGCCTCGCTTGCGGGCTTCGTGGGATCGTAGGCGCTGGCCTGCGTGATGGGTCCCTTCCGGAGGCGGGGGCGGTAGCGCGGCACCGTCTGCTCGACGGTCGTCTCCTCGCAGCACGTGGAGGTCGCGGCCGGGGAGAGCGCCGGGTTGACGGCCGGGACGGTGTCGGGATCCAGGGAGGTCTCCGACTGACCTTCATCGGTCATGGTCATCCCGTGATCCGCCAGGACGATGTTACCCAGCGCGACGCTGACGTCCTGGTAGAAGGTAGAGTTCACGACGGCGGAAATGCAGAGCGGGAAGGGGAGCCTGTCGCTGCGGGACCACTCGATGCGGGTCACCGGGTGGCCTCCCCAGGGGCTGGAAGGCGCGAGGGCGTCGGTCCCGAGAGTGACCTTGGTCAGCCGCACGGCATGACGATGCGCCGGGTCGGCGTCCTCCGGGACGCCTGTGCGGGGGCCGCGCGTTTCGACGAACACGAGGACGTCTCCCACCTGCAGATGGGGGAAACTGCCGTCGAGCGTAGCGCACGTGGCCTCGCTGGGGAGGCAGCACTCACGGTCGCCCCAGGTGTACAAGCGCATCTCGTTGTGAGCCTGGCGCACCGTGAGGTCGTGCAGCGGCTCGAACACGACAGGCCCCCGTGCCAGCGCCCGGGCGAATTCCTCCGAGCTCGGATCCAGGACCGTGACGGACGAAAGCTCCTCGATCCGGGTGAGAAGCTTGGTCGTGTCTCCCCCGGAGGCCCGATGGACGATCATGCCGTCCCCGGCCGCGCTCACCTGAAGCTGCACCCACGCGCGCGCGTTGCGGCCGTCGTGCATCGGATAATCGACCAGCCGGGCGTGCCGCCGCACCGAGGCGCGCCGCCTCGCCGTCCCGAGGTAGCTCTCCGTGGCGACCGCGTCCTGCTGGTAGCTCAGATGATCGCCGACGTACGACAGCATCTCGACCAGCGCTACACCCAGGTCGGCCGGGCTGCGCTCGGTCCATTGCGGGATGAGGACGGCCAGTCGGTCGAGCATGAGCTGCCGGAACGTCGCGTAGTCCTTCGCGAGGTAGTTGATCTCCGGGCCGGGGGGAGGCTCCTCGGCGCAGGTGTCCTGAGGCTTGCAGTCGAAATCGCTCGGACAGCCGGCCTTGAAGGAGAACGGAACCGCCGAGAGCACGGGATCGAATCCCGCCGGCGGCCGGAGATCTCCAGGCCCCTGGACGAGCCGCAGCGTATAGGTGGAGAAGTCGCCACGGGCGGAGACCTCGACCTGCAGGACATGGGGGTCCGCCGCCGGTGGCGAGCCGGGGGGCGAGAGCGCCGCGCCGGCCGTGACCTTCTGAACGGTCAGGTTCCGGATGCGCTCTCCACCCTCGATCTGCACGTTCTTTTCGGTGAGCGCGGCCGGATCGGGAGGGAGGTCGAGCGGCTTGAGACAGTGCACCAGGAGCGTGCGCTGGCGGAGCGCGATGGGATCCGATGGATCGTCGAGGACCTCCAGGAAGTCGATGCCGTTGAGCAGGGGATGGGCCAGCACCGCGCTTCGCCGCCGCTCATCGCAGCAGAACTGTGTCATTCAGAGTCCCCCCCCGCTCGTGAATTGCGCTGTCAGGCGCTCCTGCGTCCGCCGCACGATGTAATCCACAAACACTTCCAGCGACCCATCCTCGCTCGTGACGCGGACCTCGACGATCTGGATGAGATCGCCGAGCCATTCCTGGAGGGAGCTCTGCACGAGGAACTGGGTGGCGGCGGCCAGCTCGTCGCTGTTGGGCCCGAAGACCAGACGCATCAATCCACTCCCGAAGCCCGGCCGGTTCACGCGCTCGCCAGGCGCGGTGAAGAGAACTTGCTGAATCATTTCGCGGATGTGATCGTCCTGGCTGCTGTCGCTCGTCCGGCCCCGGCCGTCGAAGCGGAACGGAAAGGCGACATTCATGGCATCCTCACATTCCCGTGACGCGGGTCTGCGTCACTGTGGGCAGCAGCGGCGTCCCCGTCGGCGCGCAGAGGGCCTGGCTGTCGAGCAGGAGCAGCGGCTGTCCGTTGGAGGCCAGACGCGTCGCCGCCGTGACGAACTGGGCGGTCACGCAGGGGCCGTTGGCGGCGGGGGGCGGCGGCAGAGCGCATCCGGCGACAAGGTACGGGGAGGTCATGAGGGCCGTCGGCTGTCCGGACACGAGGACTCGGGGATTGACGACGGTGGGCTGGGCCTGCCCGCCATGCGAGCAGAGGACCGTGGCGCCCAGATGCACGACGAATCCCGGCACACTTCCCCCTTCAGATCACGGTCAACGCGCCGTTGTTGATGGTCACCGTCGGCCCGGTCATGAGGATCGTCGCCCCCTTGCCGTTGGAGATGGTGATGCCGACGTCGTTCACCAGAATGAAAGCGCCGGTCAGGCTCTTGAGCATGATGCCGCCCGTAGGCCCGGGTAGGTCGCTGATCACGATCGTGTTCTGTCCCGCGGTCTGGAGCACGATGCTGGGCGAGACCGGCAGTCCCGCCCGGGCAAGTGGCGGGATGTCCGAGGGGGCCCCCCAGCGGCAGCCGGTCCAGATGGGGTAGTTCGGATCCCCCTGCTCGAACTCCACCCACACCCCCGCGCCGATGGGAGGCACGAGAAATACGCCCATGGGCGGGCCGGTCGGGCCGGCCAGCGGCGCGCACGGGACGGCCCAGCTCGAAGGTGTGAGGCCCGTCACGTCCGGCACCTCCACCAGCAGGCGCCCTACCTGCATGGGATCGAGATTGTTCAGGACGGTTCCGCGATATTTTCCGTAGTACCGGGATCTCACGTTTCCGTCGGTCATGGCACCACCGTGGGTGTGAGCGAGATCAGCCCGTCGCGCGAGAGGCTGAAGCTCTGCTTGTACTCGCCCCGCTTGATGTTGTGGGTCACGCTCTTGACGTAATAGAGGCCGTCATAGGCCAGGCTGGCTCCGCGGACCCCCACGAGCTGGCGCGACTTGAGCACGCGCCCGTACCGGACCACGTTCAACGAGCCGTTCGCGGCGATCGAGTCGTTGGACGTGAAGGAAATCCCCAGGGCTCGCGACATCGCCTTGATCATGGTCAGCTTGGTGCCGTATTCGTAGAACTCGAGCTTCGCCGGAAGCGGGAGCTTGGCGCCGAGCGGCGGCCGCAGCACGCTGATGTTCGGGACCGGGACGGCGATCGGTATCTTCTTCGTCGCGGGGTCCATGATTGTCAGGACAGTGACCTTCTTGGTGAGGCCGTCGAAGCTGAAGTGAAGCGTTTCCACGTTGGAGCTGGCGTCCATGTTCACGTTCAGCGCCGGCTGCGGGTTGGGGATCCGGATGTCCGGCCCCCAGTAGGCGATGTTGGCGCCCGGCACCGGCCCGGGCTCAACGTAGAAGACGTAGCCGTTCTGACTGGCGAGCTGCCGGATGTAGGCCAGATCGGTCCCGGTCTGCGTCGGGACCTCCTCCGTGGGCAGGGGCACGTTGGGGAAGACCTGCGGCATCACGAGCGGGACGATTCCGAGCACCGCGTACTTGGCGAGGATCACCGCCACCCGCGCGGAATCGGACATCCCGGGAAAGCGCATGAAGGGCATCTCGACCACGTCCATCAGCACGCTCAGGTCCTCGCCGGTGATCGTGATCGTGGAGCGACCAGGCTCCTCGGAGGGCGCCACCTCCTGCCGCGTGACCATCCCGTCGGCCAGGACGTTGGGGATCCCGTTGACGGTTGCGATGAGGATCACGCGGGTGGTGATGGGGTCCAGAAAGCCGGCAGGCAGCATGGTGTTGAGGAGGGAGGAGGTCTTGCCCACGCCGAAGGTGAGCTGGAAGGCGGTCTTGTCGATGCCGCTCGTGACCTGCGCGCTCACGAGCGCGTCCACCACCGACTGGGGAGCCGGCAGCGGCACCGCGGGCCCGATCAGCAGGGTGAGATAGACGCCCTTAAGCACGGCGAGGCCCCGGGATGCCTTCCGGCATCGTGATGCGCAGCCTGCGGCCCGGAGTCTCGACGAGCTCGTCGGGACGCAGGGCTGCGTTGGCGTCGCACACTCGCCAGAACTGCTCCGGATCGCCCAGGTACCGGGCGGTGATCGTGTCCAGGCGGTCTCCTTCCATCACCGTGTGCTCGACGAGCGGCTCGAACCGCTCGGGCGGCGGGACGATGCGGCGGCGCAGGTAGACGATGATGGTTCCGTCGGGCATCTCCAGCTCGAGCTGCTCGATGTCGTGGTAGCGGCTGTTGATGTCGAACATCAGCACCTCACGGAATCCGACTCACGCCGAGAGCCCCCAGGGTCCCGCCATGGGCCATGGCGGCCAGGGTCTCCTTCTGCTGGTGGTATGCCATGTAGAGGCTGGCCCCTTTGTGGCTGAACTCCAGATCGTTGACGCTCAGGACGTGCATGCCGATGCTGACCTTGGCCCGGATGGGGTTGAGCGACGGGTCGAAGGCCTCCTCGGTGATACTGAACTCGGTGATGCGGACAGGAAGGATGCGGTTCTTGCTCCAGATGAACAGAGTCAGCGGGGCTTCCATGGGCACGATCTCCAGCGTGCCGCTCTGCGCGAGCTGGTTGTTGGATTGGATGAGGGCGCTGCCGGGGTAGACCACGGTCTCGAGCGCGGCGAGCGCCGCGTGGATGCCGAGCGTGGCCGTGGTCGTATTCTGCTCCGGGAACTCGAGCTGATCGGTGGCGTCAATCTCGGCGTCCAGCTTGATGGTTTCCACCGGCGGCCCCGTCAGACGCAGGGCCTCGGAGCGGTCGCCGGCCTCGCCCGTGGTCCCTTTCACCTGCAGCGTGCGCGTCAGGACCTCGGGGTTGTACTGGAGCGCGATGACACGAAGCACCTGCGACGTAGAGGGATCGATCAGGACGATCCCGCCTTTCAGCAGCTTGGGGGAGCCCGGGAAGGTGCTCATGATTCCGTGACCTTCTCCGATGCGGAGCCGAAGATCTCGCCCAGGATCCGCTTCAGGTTGTCGGTGGAGATGTCCGGCTTCTTCAGGGTGACCTCATCGAGAGTGGGCAGCTTGATGCCGGTGTCGTCCGCATATTCGAAGGGCGCGCTGAGGTAGAACCCGATCCCCGTGTTGATGGTCTTCTTGGCCAGCGTCCAGTCCTTGCGGGTGTCGGCCGTCAGGCCGAAGGCGCCGGCCCAAGCCCTCACGAAGGCGGTCAGCGAAAGACCCAGAAGGAGCTTCGTATCGATGCCGGCGACGAGCTTGGCCGTCAGACGCTTCTTCTTGTACTCAGCCTGGAAATTCGCGAAGGCGCCGGCGGTCAGCATCAGATCCCCCTGCAGGCGAAGCCCGCCTTCGGCCCCCGCGCTGCCGACCACGATGTCGATCTGCGCCCCGACCGTTCCCTCGATGAAGGCGGAGAGCGTGGCCGAGGCTGGGATCTTCACCGTGCCGGTGACCGTGAGCGATAGATCCGGATCGGACTCCAGCGGGTCGAAGTTTGCGGAGAACTTCATGGGCTCGAGGGCGCCGGGCCCGAAGCTATAGGCGACCCCCACGCCGCCCCGGATGTGGCATACGAGGCCGGACTTGCCGATGGACGCCCCGGGTATCGGGATCGGCACGTCCACGCTGAAGAGCTCCTTCTTGTCGCCGTACCCCTTGAAGAGCTCGTAGCGGGTGATGAGCAGTTCGCCGAGGATGTGCAGCTTCTCCTGCTTGTCGAGCTCCACCGTGCCGGTGACGATGATGTTCTCTTTGATCTGGTAGCTGATGCTCCCCTTGCCGGTGAACTTGCCGTCCGAGTGCAGCTCGACCTCGACGTTCCCCTCGGCCTTGCCCTTCTTGACCTTGAGGTTCCCTTTGCCGGAGACCTTGACCGGCCCGTCCTTGGCGATTTTGAAGATCACCGGGTCCAGCCGGCCGCCCAGTCCGATGGCCGGGATCTTGAATCCCGTCGCGCCCCGGGCGACCAGAACGTCCTTGCCCAGGTTGTATTCGACCTTCACGGTCGTATCGTCCAGCTTGGGAAACCGGAAGGTCCCCCCGCCGAACAGAATCCAGTCCTGTTTGTCCTTCTTCAGTCCCATTTCGGCGGTGTTGTCGCCGGGGAAGACGGCGTCGATCTTTCCGGTAAAGGCGAGCCCTCCCTTATCGATCCGTCCGTCGAAACCCCCACTGACGGAGACGGAGGAACCAAGCTTGATGTTCTCGCTCTTGATGTGGATGTTGGTGACCCATTCGTCCCGTCCGCCGCCGCCGCGATAGGTGATGTCGCTCTCGGCCGTCTCCATCTTGGGGATGTTGACCGAGAGCTTTCCCTGGGCCGTGAACCCCGCGCCGTCGGTCCCCACGGTCAGCGAGGCCTTTGCGAGTGGATTCTCAGCCGCGCCCATCTGCATTTCGACCACCCCCTGGGGCTTGAACTCCGGGGCGAGCTGCAGCTCGATCGCGGCCTTGGTCACGCGCATGCCGAGGACGGAGCGCTTCTTCAGCTCGTCCTCCTTGAGCCCTTTAATGACCTCCAAGACGCCCTGCGAGTACTTGACTCCCAGCTGGCCGATCAGCGGCACTGACGGTTTGATGTATCCGTGCCAATCGAGGCCGCCGGTCTCGTTCAGCGTCAGCGAGGTGATGGCCCCGGGGCTCAGGTATTTGTATGTGAAACCGAGGCCTTTGATCTGTTTCGACGTCGCATCCAGCATGAGTCTCCCGTCTGGTGAGACAGTGAGCATGACGGCGGGACTCTTCTCGTCGATGGCAATGGGCATCGCGCTCGTGTCGATCTGTGCCGTGATGATGTCCGGAGTTGTCTTGGTCTTGAACTTGTGACGAAGCTCGGCGAGGATCAGCCCGGGGATCAGGCTGGCCGCCGCCTTGTTCTCGGGGTCGCCGGCGATACTGACGACCGCGCCCTTGGTCGTCGCGAAGGTGACCGGCACCTTGAGCATGGCTGATCCGGAGCCCGAGGATATTGGATAGTCGACCCGCTCGACGGCGGCTTCGTTGGCAGCGTCTCCGCCCTCGCCCGCGCCGCTGGTATCGATCACGGAGTAGGCGAGCACGCCCGGATACGCGGCGAAATCGGTCTCGGCGAAGCAGATTTTCAGCGGGTCCTGTTCATTCTGGACACCGTATGTGAGACGCGATGGCGGAGGCAGTGTGTCGCCGACCTTCCACACGGGCACGCCGATCGGCCCGAACTCCGCGCTCTCTCGGATTTCCTGGTAGAGACTTCGGTATCCCTCGAGCTTTGTCACCTTGTCGGCAGCGCCGTCGATTGTGGTCGCGTCGTACACCTCGGACTGCGCGAAATCGACAAAGTCTGGCTTGAGCTGAGCGCCTTGGCGGGGCCTGGCGGCCGCCGCGTCAGCGCGCCCCTCCTCGAGTGCCGCGGGGTCCACCGGAATGGTCACGGAACGAGGGACCTCGGATGTCTTCGGCGCGGAAGGGGACTTCGCGCCCGGTTTCCGAGTCGAGCCGCCGCTTCGGAAGTGATCGAAGGCCTCATTGATCATGTATTGAGTGGGCTCGGTCCTGGGGTTGGCTTCCGACGGCTGCAGCGGCGAGTGGTTGGTGTGCGCGTACCGCCCTCGCTGATTCTTGAAATGCTGCGCGATGCGAAGCTCCGCGGCCTCTGCCACCAGCTGAGTGAACGCGCCCGGAGCTTTGCTTGCGGCGGCGGCCGCTCCAGTGCCGACTGCTCGCGTCTTGAGAATGTTGCCCAGCTCATCGTTCAGTCTTCGTTTCGTCCCGGCGGGACAGGCGCCCCACGGGGCGCGGTGAAGTGAAACGGTCGATGCTCCTTGAGGCAACCCGGGAACAGGCCGTCCGCTCAGCACGGCCGCGGCTGCAGCCGTTGCCTGGTGCTCGGCGGGATCGTTCTCCGACGAAAGGGTCAGGTCCTCGCTGGAGCGATGTAGCCCGCCCTGCTGCACGGTGTGTGCGAGCTCGTGGGCGAGGAGTGCCGCTCCGTCATCCGTTGCAGGCCGATACTGCTGCTCGGCAAAGACAATGTCCTGACCTACCGTATAGGCCCTCGCGCTCACCGCGCGCGCGGACTCGCCGGCCTGCGCGTCGTCGTGGATGCGCACGTGGCCGAAGTCATGGCCGAAGCGCGACTCCATGAAGCTGCGCGTAGGGGCATCGAGCGGGCGGCCCGGCGAGGAGAGGGTCCGGCTCACGCTGGCCGGGACCGCAGCTGGGCGCGGTCCACCGGTGGGGGCCATCTGGACGACCTGTTTCTCCTTCTTCTCGCATTCGGTGCACTTGACCCCCGAATCCGCGCGAGGCCCGCAGGAGCAGGCGCGCTGCAGCAGGGGGGCCCTCGCGGACAGCAGGGAGCGCGGCGCCGGCGCGGCCGGCGCGGCGGTCTTGAGCAGAGCGCGCCCGCTCATCGCACCGGCCCTCGGTGGATCGCTCCCGCGATCTGCGTTCCGAGGTCGGCCGGGTGCGTGCCCGGGGCGGCCCGAAAGCTGCCCGCGTCGATGGAGGGGGCGTCGGACGCGCTCCTCATGTAGGCCGGGACTCCACGCTCCGCGATCAGGCGCGTCAGCTCCTGCCGGGCCGCCCTGCCGATGCGGTCGGCGGCACCGGCCGGAAAGCCGAGGAGCACCAGTGTCTCGATGCGCAGATGGACCGAGCCGCCGCCCTGTGACGGGCCGTTCCTCCGCACGGCCAAGCGGCGCCGCCCGGCTCGCCCCTGCGCGCGCGTCACACCCATCCTCCGATCTCCGCCGTCGTGAGGGGCTTTTCGAGCTTGGCGCACTCGCTTCGGGCCGTGTGCAGGAGGTGCGTCATGCGGACGGGCTCGCCCAGGTCGGCCGCCAGAAACGCCGCGTTCAGCGCGATGTTTCGGATATGGCCTCCGGTCACGTTCAGGCGTGCCAGCTTGCGGATGTCGATGCCGTCGGTCGGTGTCCTGGGCGGAAAGGCCCGCTCCCAGATGCGCGCGCGGTGCGCGGCATCGGGGAAGGGGAACGGAATCACGAATCGGAAGCGCCGGAGAAACGCGGTGTCGAGCGCGTTGCGTCTGTTGGTCGTGAGGATGGCCAGGCCGCGGTACGACTCCATGCGCTGCAACAGGTAGCTGATCTCGATGTTCGCGTACCGGTCGTGGCTGTCATGGACTTCGCTACGCTTGCCGAAGAGCGCGTCGGCTTCGTCGAACAGCAGGACGGCGCCGCTGTGCTCGGCCGCGTCGAAGACGCGCCGGAGGTTCTTCTCCGTCTCGCCGATGTACTTGCTGGTGACCTGGCTGAGATCGATGCGGAAAAGATCGAGACGCAGGCCGTCCGCGCCCGCCAGCACCTCCGCCGCGAGGGTCTTGCCCGTGCCGCTGGGCCCCGCGAACAGAGCGGTGATGCCCAGGCCGCGGGAGACGTGCTCGGCGAATCCCCATGACTCGTAGACCGTCAGCCGTCCGCGCACGTGCGCGGCCATCTCGCGCAGGGTCTGAAGCTGCTCATCCGGGAGTACCAGGTCCATCCAGCGTGCGCGCGGCTCGAGACGCTCGGCCAGGCTGGACAACGCCATGCGCGCGTGAGACCGGCAGAGATCCCACAGGACCGGCCCGATCGTCTCTTCGTCTCCCGCGGCCAGGCGCCGGGCCGTGGCCGCGGTGGCCTGGATGCCGTCGGTATCCAGATGGAACTGGGAGACCACGGCGTCCAGTCCGCCGTTCAGGCGCTCGGCGGCAGGGCCCAGGGCCGTGGTCCAGAGCGCCCGCTGCTGCTCGGAGGTCGGCCGCGGGACCTCCAGCCGCAGGACCGCCGAGGCCGAGGCGTCGGGAGCACCGTTGCCGACGACGATGAGAAGGCCGTCGAAGTCCTCGGTGAGAAGCTGCGCCTGGCGCGTCGCGGACGGGTCGGAGTCCTCGCCGTCGAGCAACACCGCCGCCGGGTGCAGGACGGCCTCGCGCTCCAGAAGCCTCACGAACACCGCGCGCTCGGCGGCCGTGGCAGGGATGTCCGAGGCGTGGAGCGCGTGCAGCCGGAGCCCCAGCGCCGCGCAGGCGGTGGCCGCGAGGCCCCGCTTGGAGCCGCGTGCCTCTCCGGTCAGGTGAACGATCGGGCGCTCGCAGTCCGGGGCCGACCACACGGCAATGATGCGCTCCGCGAGCAGGCGGTATGAGGCCGGCATAAACGCGGGCATGGGCACGGGGTCCAGGAGATCCCTCAGGCGGGGGTCGACATACGAGGCGCCGACCAGGTGGTGCAGGACGCGTTCGTCGATGCGCAGCGGACTCGTCATCATCGTCTCGCCGGCTCCCATCTCGACCAATCGCCAGCGGCGAAGCGGGCCCACGGGCGTCGTGGCGCTCCAGTGCGCGCCGGGCAGCGTCGTCAGCGCCAGGTGGAAGGTGGGATACGGGACGCGCGGATCGCGCAGGGCCTCGGCGCAGAGACGGGCGAAGCCGGCGTCGAGCTCCATCGCCGCGCACAGGAGCAGGATGTCCCGCTCGAACTGCGACAGCGAGAAGGCGGCGCATAGCTGATCGAGGGCCGCGGGGCGAGCGGACGGTGCCGCACGGGCTGCCGCCTCCTCGAGGGCCGCCGTGTGCCAGGGATCGGAGGCGTGGTCCTGTCCCGCGGACGCGGGATCGCAAAGGGCCGCCAGGTGCTGGCGCACGAGGGCGAGACGCGCGCTCAGGTACGCCTTGTTCGCCGCCTCCCACTCGCTCGGGGCGGTCATGGGAGGATCACCTGCGGCGACACGAACTGGCCGCCGACGTCGATCAGGGGGCTGTCGGCGCCGTCGACCTGGAGACGCACGAGATAGGTTCCGGCCTTCACCCCCTGGATGGGAATCGTGAGCGTGTTCGTCGTTCCGGGCGTTCCGGGGAGCGGGCTCGGCGGAAGGCGCGAGGGTGCGCTGAAACTGTAGGAGGCGTTCTCCTCGGCGGGACTGGAGGACGACGCGAGCCGGTTCAGCAGCAGGAGCACCCGCTGCTCGTCGCCGACGGCCGGCTCGACGTTGACAGTCACGTCGGCGGACCGCGGACTGGATCCGGCCCCCTGCACGTTGGCGGCGGTGACCGAGGTGAGGCGGGGCCGGAGAAGGAACGCGGCGAGGTTCGACTCGACGCCGCGATGCGGGGTGGGCGGGGAGCCCATCATACGGGGATGAACCACACGAACGACATGCAGGCCGCAGAGCAGGCTGGCGGGGACGGTGACGAGGATCTGCGTGTCGCTGATGTCCGCGTCGGCCGGCATCGTCTCGATCTCGGCTATCTCCACGCGCACGTCCTCCGCGCGCAGGCGCTGGCCGACCAGAACGAGGTTGTGGCCCGCCAGGATCGGCTGCCCCGCGACGATGGGGTCGGCCGACGTCTTTTGCGAGCGGATCTCCAGGATGAGCGGCTGCTGGAAGGGAACGGTGTAGATCATGCGCTCGCGCACGGGGAGCGGCGTCTTCGTCGCGTGCTTGCTTTCGATGAGCACCACGGTGACCTGGTACGCGGCGGTGGGGCGGTAGTGGGCCTGAAGCGCGGTCCACAGGCGCGAGATCTCCTCCGTGTTGAGCGTCTCAGGGGAGATCTTGACCATCTCGACCTGGTCGGCCAGCTCCGAGGTGGCCAGCGACTGCAGCTCCACAGGCAGACCCCCGCCTCCGCCGACCACCGGCGGCGGAGCCAGCGCGGTGCGGATGGCGTTGCGCGTGAGCACCGGCGTCTCGTGCAGGAGCTGCATGCCGTAGCCGAGCAGGATCTCGGCGTGCAGGTCGAACGCCCCGTAGGCGGTCAACAGATAGTGGAGGTCGAGCGCGAGCGGTGGGTTGCTGACGCGGTCTCCGCGCGTATCGCGCGATGGCAGAGCCACGTTGCGCCAGGCGGTGTTGGGTGTCACCTGATACAGGAACAGATTCAGATGGCTGCTCTGGTTGTTGGCCTGGATCTCGTCGACGCGGTCCGGGGCGAGCGCTGTCACGGATACGTTGCCGACCGTGGAGGCGACGTTGTGGTCGATCAATCCGTTGTTGAGGAGGTCCTTCATCACGGCGGTGACCGAGGCGATGGCGAGCGCGCTACTCACGAACGCCCCCCGCCCCTCTGACGGAGGTACTCCTCGAGCGTGACGCCCGGCCGGGGGGCCGGCGGCTTCCTGCGCGACGGAGGCGGAGCCGGGGCGACGGCGCGCACTTCGACGCGGCCGATGGTGACCTGGATGGCCGGGTGGGGCTGGGGGGAGTCGGCAGCGGATTCGTCCGCGATCCGAGTCTGCGGTCTCGAGGGGGTCGTCACGTGGGGATGGAGAACCGTCGTGCCGGGACGCGACTCTCCCTTCGCCCTGCCCGGGATCGGCGCGCGCGGCTGCGGGCGGCCCCCTTCGAGCCTGGACAGCCGCTCCTCCGTCCGGCGCGACCAGGCGCGCAGCTCGTCCCGCGCGTTCTCCGCCTGCTCCTCCTGGCGAGGGGGTGGAACGGGATCTCGATCGCTCCGGACGGGAGCCTCCTCTTCGTGGTTTCCTCGCCGACTGCCGGAATGCTCATGCGACGGGAGCCAGGCCGCGGTGACGAGGGGCGCCTGGATGGCCAGCGGGTCCGCCTGGGCAGAGGCTTCGTGATGCCGTCGTGGTGTAGGGACGAGCGAGGCTTCTGCAGTTGTATGTCTCTGTGGTGTCGGAAGGAGCGGCGCCGAGGGCGCGGCGGTCGGTGGAGCCGCAAGCAGGGCCCCCGTCCTGGGTTCCACCGCGATCGCGTCGGGGGCGGGGGGCGTGCTCTCCGGGCGGCGAGCGTCGCTCTCCGGCGCGCTGTCTGAGCCCGCGATCCACGATCCGGCGGCCTGCACGGGCTCGAACAGCGATGCCTGCCGCGGCCGCACGAGGGGCGCGACGTTCAAGGCTCGCGCCGCCAGGTGGGCCAGGTAGTCGCTCATGCTCCGATCAGTCCCAGATAGAACTGCCGGCGCCACGCGGGGAGCGCGAGGATGTCCGATTCGCGCCAGCCGTAGACGCTCGCGAGGGTGTGCACGTCCTGCAGGGCGCGCTGGGCCCAGGCGGTGATTTCGTCCCAGACGAAGGCTTCGATGTCGAACGGCACAGGCCACTCGTGGCCGCAGGCGGGACAGGTCAGCTCGATGGCGACGTCGCCCTGAGGATCGGCGTCGCTCATCCTCCGCGCGATGGTGTCCACGACGTCGTCCGGCAGACTGCCTTCCAAGGCTGGCCGATCCCCGTGATGAGCTGACAGCAGACACGCCGCGAGAAGGCGGCGGCGCGCATCAACGACGTCCAGGCAGGCGGACGCGGCCGTCAGGTCCTGACTGTTGGGCAGTCGAAAACGGACGCGGTAGCCGTTCTGTTCGACGGAAAGAGGATCGGACGGGGATGTCCAGTCCGCGATCCTGAGATCGGCGGTCGTCACGGTCCATTCGAGCCGCTCGGCGCAGCGTGCGCAGGCGGCCACATTGTGCAGCGTGCGTCCGAACGCCAGCTCGCGCAGAGCCAGGAGCCGCGCGTCACGCTCGCCGATGCTCAGGAGCGCCAGGGACTCGATCGATGGCTCAGAGCAGGCGGCCGCGAGAAGTGCGAGCGTCCGCCTGGCGGGCGGCTCGGCGAGCCCGAGCTCCCAGGCATCAAGCAGCTCTTCAGCTTTGAGCGCGCGCATACAGGATCACAATGGCGGCTCGGTGAAGGTCGGCTCGCTCGGCTCGGTGACCTCCTGATCGCGCTCCCATCCTTCGTTCTCCAGCTTCAGATGCTGGATGGCCACCGCGTTCGCATTGGCATCGAGATCGGGCAGGGACTGGTATTCCGATGCCCAGCAGCGGTACACCTTGTAGGCGATGGCCAGCTGGCCCGCCTCGTTGTAGAACTCGATGATGATGTCCTTGCGGAAGTCCTTGAGTGAGACCTCGGAGCCGAGGCCAGAGCCGTAATTCCAGACCTTGTTCGCCCATTTCTCGAACTCGGTGTCATGGGTGACGCCGCGTTCCAGGGTGACCGGTTCGTATTCCGTACGTCCGGGCGACTTGCGGCTGGAGGAAGGGTCGCCTCCCTCGCGGTGCTTCACGACCTCCGTCGTGCGCTTGAGGACGCTCACCTTGCTGACGCCGGCGACGTACCGTCCATCCCATTTGACCCGGAACTTGAAGTTCTTGTACGGATCGAAGCGTTGCGCATTGACGCTGAATTGCGCCATGATGAGCTCCTCCCTACGTCTGAATCTCTCCGGCGATCTGCTGGATCTTGATCACGACGAATTCGGCGGGCTTCAGGGGCGCGAACCCGACGAGGATGTTCACGACGCCCAGGTCGATGTCGTTCTGGGTAGTGGTCTCTTTGTCGCACTTCACGAAGTAGGCCTCGCGGGCCGACGTGCCCTGGAATGCCCCCTGGCGGAACAGGGTCTGCATGAACGCGCCGACGTTCAGTCGGATGAGCGCCCAGAGCGGCTCGTCGTTCGGCTCGAACACCACCCACTTGGTCCCGCGGTAGAGGCTCTCCTCGATGAAGAGTGCCGTGCGCCGGACGGGGATGTACTTCCATTCGGACGCGAGACGGTCGGCTCCATCCAGCGTCCGCGATCCCCACACCACGCGGCCCACCACGGGAAATGCCCTGAGGCAGTTGAGCCCCAGCGGGTTAAGCTCCCCGTTCTCGTCGTCGGTGAGCGGCACGGTGAGCTGCAGGACCCCAACCAGCCCCGCGTCCTGGCCCGCCGGTGCCTTCCACACGCCGCGCGAGGCGTCGGTCCGGGCGAAGACGCCGGCCACCGCACCGCAGGGGACGAACGCTTCCACTTGATCGTCGTGCAGGGGATTGGACTGCTTCAGGCGCGGGAAGAAGATCGCACCGTGTGTGCGGTCGGGCCCGGTGATCCCCGGATAGGCGTTCGTGCTCGCGGTGAAGTTGTTCCTGGCCGTATCCTTCGTGGTCCAGCTGGACGGAGGGTCGATGATGAGCATGGCCCGGCGCGAGCGGCAGTAGGCAGCGGCTTCGGTGAGCAGCGTGGCGTCGACGTCCGTGGTCAGCGAGTAGGGAGAGATGCAGAGGAGGTTGAAGAGGTCGGCCTTCTCCAGCGCATAGAGGCCGGTCTTGGCCGCCTGCGAGCCGGTGAACTGGGCCTTGGTGACGTCGGCGCCGTCGGTGCCCGAGCTGGCCGATACGTAGGTTTGAGGCGGGCTGAGGTTTGCCGTTGCATCGGGGCGCGTGCCCGGCACGAGAAACGCGTTGTTCGCTCCCGTCCCGACCCGGACGAGAGAAGACTCCTCCTCCAGGACGCGGACGATGTAGCGTGCATCGTCGCTCTGGATCGACACGTTGAGAAAAGTCTCGATCTGACTGACGAGCTGTGTGTCCGGGTCGATCTCCTGGACCGTGAGATTGAAGAGGTGCAGTTTCGAGGAGTCAGCGGTGTCATGATCGACAATCGCCCTCAGGTTGTTGCCCCAGGCTCCGACGTTGGCGGCGACGAGCCCGAGAGTGCCGTAGCCCGCGGGAGCGGAGATCTGCGCCGCCGTCGCGCTGTTGTGAACTCGCACGATGATCGCCTGCCTGCCGCCGTTGAGGTAGAAGTCCCGCACCGCGAAGCTCATCGAGCTGAGCAGCGACAATCCCCCGAACGCCCGCTCGTAATCGGCGAAGCTGCTGATGAGGATTGAGTCGTCGGTGGGCCCACGGTCGGCGCGGCCGACAAAGGCCGTGATCGAGGTGGCCACTCCCGTGATGGTGCGGACTCCGCTGGGTACCTCCTCGATGTAGACGCCCGGATAGGTGAGCTGTGTGGGCATTCAAGACTCTCCTTCGTGGTCCCTTCGTTGGCCTCACAACGATCGTGTGGTCCTGCTCTTACCCGTTCCCGTCCTTTCTGACGGCCGTGGCGCGCCCCTTCACGGGGGCCACGAAGCGCTCACCGTCGGCCCGCCGCTCGATGTTCAGGCGATACACCGGGCCGGCCGCCGCCCCTTCGCTGCTCTCGAGGTAGCCGTTGGCGACGAGCCACCGCAGGGCTTCCTCCGTTTCGTCGACGCGGCGCTGAACGATCTCCTCCAGGAGCCGCCATCCCGCGATCCCCTCCAGCGTGTCGGCGGCGGCGGGATTCTTGAGGTAGTGCTTCAGAATCTCCCGCGCCCGTCTGGGCGGCCGTGCGTCCCTGTTTCCCTTGGGCTCGCGTTCCACGGAGAATGGCGGGGGGCAAAAACCAGGCCACATGGCGCGATCCTGCCTTAAGGCCTTGACGTGCCGCGGGATCCGGGTCTCGAGGCCCCGCCGGCGCAATGCGGGAGCCGGGATACCCTTGCCCGGTCGGAGGAGTGCGGCTGCGGAGGCTCGCAGCCGGGGCCGGGACTTGGCGGACGGGACACATTTGTCCCGTCAGACGGGATGTGGAAGGCAGGCCTAGCGCAGGGACCGGGGGTCGATCCTGTGTTTCTTCATGAGGCGCGCGAACGCGCGACGGTCCTTCATTGCCTCGGCCGCCGCGTGCGTGATGTTCCCGCTGTGCCTGCGGAGGAGATCCTCGATGTAGCCGCGCTCGAAGGCCTGGATGGTCCGCTCCTTGGCCTCACGCAGGCTGCCAGCGGTCTCCGCCTGGAGCGCCGGCTCGTCCGGGGTGATGTGGCACGCATGGATCCAGGGCCCTTCGCAGAACACCACGGCCCGCTGGATCCGGTTAAACAGCTCGCGCACGTTGCCGGGCCACGGCAGGCGTGAGAGCGCCTCGATAGCGGTCGGCGTGAGGTTCTTTCGCGGCCCTCCCGAGCCCTCGGACAGACACCGGACGAAGTGCCGTGCCAGCAGCGGGATGTCGCTGCGACGCTCCCGCAGAGAGGGAAGGTGGAGCTGCAGGACATTCAGGCGGAAGAAGAGATCCGAGCGGAACAGCCTCTGCCTCACCAGATCCTCGAGCGAGCAGTTGGCGGCGGCCACGATGCGTATGTTGGCTTGCACGAACCGGTCGCCGCCCAGTGGCTTGTATGTCCTCGCCTCGATGAGACGCAGCAGCTTGGCCTGCACGGGCAAGGCGAGCGAGTCGATCTCGTCCAGAAACAGGGTCCCCCCTTCGGCCATGGCGACCAGACCGCGCTGGTCGCTGTGGGCGTCCGTGAAAGAGCCTCGCACGTGGCCGAACAGCTCGTTCTCCAGCAGATGTCCCGGAAGCGCGGCGCAATCCACTGGAATGAAGGGCTGGTGGCGGCGCCCGCTCATGTGATGGACGGCCCGCGCCACGAGCTCCTTCCCCGTGCCCGTCTCGCCGAGGATCAGAACCACGCCCTCGCTCTGCGCGACGATCGGGATCTTGGAGATGGTCGCGAGAAACGCGGGGTCCCGTCCCACCAGCTTGGCCAGGGCCACGGTCTGGGTGAGGCGTTCGGAGGTGGACGCGTTGCTTTCGGCGGGCCCGAGAAGGCGCTTGATCCTCGCATGAAGCTCGTCCGCACGATCGGCTCCCCACAGGATGAAGTCGTCCACGGAGTCGGAGGCGGCGGCCAGGAGCTCGATGTCAGCCCCCTGGTCGAGGATCGCAAGGACGGGAGCGCGGACGGCGCGCGCGAACAAGTCGTGGAAGAACACCAGCCAGTCACCTTTCGGCTCTAGAACTACGGGAACGAACAGGTGGGGGCTCGCCGCGGTTGCCTTCAGAGCACGCCAGTCACCGGGCCGGCACCGGGAGACGTCCACATCGAGTCCACAGTTGCTGAGAATCGTGGACAGAGGGAACCCACCGTCATCGATGGCAAGCAGTCGGTACGTGGCACACCTCCCCACTGATCGCTGAGCCGTGAGCGACCTACCCTACGGCGCCACCCTCGGGCGTGTCGGGTACGTGGGGACTCTTTGATGGACACCGTGGCTGACTGTTCGCGCATTCTACACGGAAACGGTCGCAATCAAGAAAGAAAGTTCGGATTGGGCCGGCCGCCGAGTTGGGACCGATGGAACCACCGCCGCGGACGTGCTGTGCTGGACGCCCCCTTGAAACGATGACCTGCAGTCAGGGGCGGCGGTCGGGATTGAACGGACGGCACCAGGAACAATCTCCGCGCCACGATGGGTCCACGTAGAAGGGCCAGTGCCGGACGTCCATGCCGGCGCGGGCTCAGCGCGGCCGGATCACGCGGATGGTGGTCGTCCCCCGGAACCAGGTCCGGTCGCGCACCTCTCCCGTGATGGTCACCGGAACGGACTGTCCTTCAGGCAGCAGGGATTGGAACGCCTGCCTGTCGAACTTCACCTTCAGCTCCTCCCGGCCATCGTGGTTGTCGTCGCCAAACGTCGCGCTGCCCGGGATCGGAGCCAGCACCCCGTAGACGCGGACCGACTCCACCACCACATCGTGCGGGTTGATGCCCGCGGCGAACTGCAGCGTCACCTTCACCGTGCCGGCGTTGGACTGCAGCCTGAGCGTGGACGGATCCAGGAGGAACATCTCGGGCGCGATCTCGCCCACGTGCAGGGACACCGCGGCGTCCAGGCGCGTACGGACCGGATCGTTGGAGTACACGGCCACCAGCCCGGCGTGGTCCCCGTCGGCCAGCGACGCCGCGCTCAGCGTCAGCGTGACGTCGGAGTGCGCCCCGGGGGACAGCGTGCCGCCCGCCGAGGAGGCCGTGATCCATGGCGGGAGCGGCCCCGGGCCGCCGGTACCGGGACCTCCCAGTGCCCAGGTCAGGTCCGACCCCCCTGTGTTCGAGACGCGAACCGACCGCGTGGTCACACCTCCCGGCGGTAAAGCCGCCGTCAGCACGGCCGGCGCCAACCCCGCCACCGGCGGCGGCGCCGCCGCCGCGCTCACCGGCACCGTGACCGTGGGCGTGTCGGAGTCGTCAGATTGCAGCGACACGCTGCCGCTGAAGGCTCCGGTCGAGGGCGCCGTCAGGGTGACCGTCACCTGCGCCGACGCGCCCCCCGCCAACGACAGCGACACGGGCGTGACGACGAGGCCGGGTCCGTGCGCCGTGATGGGGGAGACCGTCAGGACGGCCCCGCCCCTGTTCTCCACGGTGAGCGTCCGCTCAGTCGGGTGGCCCGGGTACACGGTCCCAAAGGCCAGAGCCGCCGGCGACACAGCGATGTCGGCCGACAGCACCGTGAGGGTCACCGGCACGCTCACCAGCGGAGCCAGCGGGTCGTTGGTGCTGACGTCGATGGCTCCGGTGTGCGTCCCGTCGGCCAGGCCCGCCGCGTCCAGATGGACGGAGAATGCCGCTGTGTCTCCGGGCGGCACCGTGGCCGAAAGCGGCGACACCGCGAGGAACGGCACCGGCGTCGTGGTGCGGGCCGACGCCGAGACCTCCAGGTCGCTCTCTCCCATGTTGGCCACCACCAGCGTCTGCGTTTCGGAGCCCCCGGCCACCAGCGAGGACGACAGCGACGCGGGCTGCACCCGTGCCACCGGCGCGGGGAGCCCCGTCCCGGTCAGCGGGATGATCACTTCGAGCTGCATCGTGTCGTCGCTGGAGATCGTCAGGTTCCCCAGGAACTCCACTGGAGACGTCGGAGTGAACCGCACGGTCACCACCTGCGATCCGCCGGGAGGAAGCGAGAACGCGGCCGGCGAGACCTCGAACTCGGGTGTATCGGTCGTCAGCGACGCCACGTTCAGCACGTCGTTCCCGTGGTTCTCGACGATGAGGGTCTGCTGAGAGACGGCGCCGGTGAAGAGCGGGACGAACAGCACCTCCTCGGCGTGGGTCCGGTACGTCAGCCGGACGAGGTGCCGGTTCAGGGGGCACGCGACGCCCACCGCCGGCGAGTTCTGAATCCCCACCTCCACGACGCGATCGAACGACAGCGTCATCAGCTCCTCGCGGGAAAGATGCAGCGAGCCGGTGACCGAGGCGCACGATCCGCCGGCGCGTCCCAGGACGAAGCCATGCAGCCCTTCGACGTCGATCGTGGCCGTCTCGTCCGCCGCGCCGAATTCCCCCTCGGCGGTCACCGAGAGCTCGCCTCCGGAGGCGGGCGTGTAGGACAGGAACAGCCGGCTGGTGGTCAAGGCTCCCGCCGTGGTCCAGGCGAGCGTGCGATCGACCATGATCGGCGGGCCCAGCACCGTGATGGAGGGCTGCCCCAGCGCGTACAGGCTGGCGGGGACTCTCACCAGCGGCGTGATGGGATCGTTGCTGGAGACGTCCAGGAACGTGGTGTGAGGCCCGATCGTGACCAGGGAGGGATCGAACACCACGGTGATCTGCGCCGAGCCGCCCCCCGGCACCACGCCCGTTGACGGCGAGACGAACACGAATCCCGGGTCCGCCACGCTGATGGAGAAGGACAGGGGGAACGTCCCGCCGTTGGTCACGGTAAGCGTCCGGCTCTCCTGAGCGGGAGCGCGCAAGGTCGCTTCCAGCATGGATGGCGCCACCCCGATGTCGGGAGGCAGGACGCCCGAGCCGGTCAGCGGGACTTCCAGGACCGGCTGGGCGGGATCATCGCTGGCGAAGGTCAGGGTACCGGCGGCGTCCCCCACTCCGTCCGGAGTGAAGGTCACCGTCATCTCCACGGTTCCTCCCACCGGCACGACGGCGCTGGACGTCGAGACGGTGAACAACGGCGAGTCGCTGGTGATCGAGCCGACGGTGAGCACTTCGTTGCCCGCGTTCTCGATATAGAGGGTGCGGCTGTCGCTGTCGCCGGTCATGGCCATCCCGAACGCCACGGCGGCGGCCGGATGGTGGTAGCTGAGCCGCAGGGTGTGGGCGCTCGGCTCGCAGGCGATGGTGACGGCCGCGGAATTGCTCATCGTCGCCTGAGCGACGCCGTCGTCTGCGAAGGCGCTCATCCTTCCCCACGGGACGTGGAAGCTCCGCTGCCTCGTCACGCACGCGGCGGACGGGCTGTCTCCTCCCACCGTGCCGATATTCACCCCCTCGATGATGGCGGAGGCGGTGCGGCCCGAGAAATCCCCCTCCGCGATCAGCTCGAGCACGCCGGCGCCGCCGGGGGGCTCCGTCAGCGGCAGGGTGTGGCTGGTCGCACCGACCGGGGGGAGGAAGGGGACGGTCGACTCGACGGTCGTGGTCCCCGTGGTCAGTCGGATCACCGGCCCGCCGATGACGCGCAGCAGGATGGGCACCGCCAGGGTCGGGTGAAGAGGGTCGTCGGTGACGATCTGGAGGGTCGCCGTGTTCATGCCGATGGCGGCAAGACGGGAGTCCAGGCCGACGGCGAGCGCGATCGACCCGCCCGGGGGCACCAGACCCCCCGCGGGGCCCACCGACAGGAACGGCACGCCGGCCGGAGTGGACGGGTGCGCCGTGAAATGAAGCGTGGCAGCTCCCGGGTTGGACAGCGTGAGGGTGAGCGTCTCCTGGGCGCCCGCCGGCAGGGTCGCCTCCAGTGAGGACGGCTCCACCGACGCCGCGGGCGGCGAGAAGGCCGAGCCGGCCAGCGGGATCACCACGTGAGGCGCACTCGGGTCGTTGGTATTGAAGCTCAGGGAGGCCGAGAGAGCTCCCTCGGCCGGTGGTGTGAACGAGACAAGCAGCGGCTTTGACGATCCCTGGGGAACCGTCAGGGAGGTCTGGGACGGAACGAACGCAGGATGACTGGAGGCAATGGACGAGAGCACCAGGTTTCCCGCGGCGGCGTTCAGAATCCGCAGTGCCAGTGTGGAGGTCGCGCCGACGGATCGCGCGCCGTAGTCCAGGCGGTCCTGGGCGACGGGATAGCTGAGGCGCAGGGTGTGCCGGTTGACCGGGCAGGAGCTGGTCACCTGCGCTGAGTTGCGCACGTCCAGGCTCACGACGCCGTCGGCCGTCAGCATCTCCAGCGTCTCCAGCGGGACCGTGAAGATCGTCCCTGCCGGGCCGCAGGTGAGTCCCGTGTCTCCCGCGTGGCCGAAGTCCACCCCTTCGGAGGACAGGGAGGCCGTCTGGTTCGCCGCGCCGTAGTCGCCGGCGGCGAGCAGCTCGATGAGGCCCTCCCCGGCGGGCCGCGCGGGAATCCGCATCAGATGTGACGTCCGGGCCCCGGAGCCGGAATAGGGCTGCGTGGATTCGATGAAGACCGAATCGGCTGCGATAGCGATGCGTGGCACGAGGAAGACGTCCAGATCGGCCGGCACCCGCACATTGGGTCTCACCGGATCGTTGCTGAGGACGCGGATGCTTCCCGCGTAGTGGCCTGCGGGGAGGCGGTCGCTGTTGAAGAGGACGTTGATGTTGCGTGAGGTGTGAGGGGGGAGAGTCGCCGACGAGAGATCGGCCTCCAGCAACCGCTTGCCGATGCTCAGGTGCCCGAACCCGAGGCCCGACTCCCCCTGAAGCATGTACAGCCGGCCCGAAGGTGGCGGCAGCCACGCCAGGCCCCCGTCGTTCACCGGGAAGAGCGGGATCTGCAGCACGCTCCAGGTTCTCAGGGCGATGGAGTAGCGGTAAAGATTGAAACCGTCGTGGGAGCCGTAGGCATAGTAGTTGCATCTGTGGCCGTCGATGGCCGACCCGACGACCGATCCTCCGGGAAGCGGGGCAAGAAGGGTCCAGGCGCCGCTCGCGACGTCGAAGGAGGCGAATCCCGTCCTGCCGTTTCCCTCGTGCGCGTAGAGGACTCCGTCCAGGTATTCCATGCCTCCCCCCGGCTCGAGGATGATGGGAGGCGGGGGGAGCGTCGTGGTCGAAGCCGTGATGGGATCGTAGCGGACGAAGGTCGTCCCGGCTCCCAGGTAGAGGTACCCTGAGCCGTCGCTGGCGATGCTGGCCGTCCCCCGCCCCAGCGGAGAGGGGCCGTAAAGCCAGGAGTTGTGGACGATGTCGTAGACAGCAAGCGTGCTGTTCCCGGAATACGACACGTAGATCTTACCTTTAAGCAGGGCCGAGCCGCCGTTGTCTCCGGAGTCGATGGGTGAAGCGGCGAGCGGCTCCCAGGCGTCGGGACCGGCGGCCCGCAACCGGTAGAAGTTCTTCCCGGAGTTCTGCTGGGCGTAAAGGAACCCGGTGTCGGGATCCTCCACCAGGGCGGTCAGCACGACGGGCGTGTTCGTCAGCCGGGTGAACTGGTCGGGAATGGCGCCCTCCGTCACGTCGAGCGTGAGGGAGAGCGGTCCGTTGCCGGTGTTGGAGATGGTGAGCACGCGGGTGGTCGTGGCGCCGAGCGGTACGGTCACATTGAAGGACGACGGCCCCACGCCGATCACGGGAGGCACCACTCCGGCTCCCGATAGCGGGAGCGTCGCCACCTGAGACTGGGGATCGTTGCTGAAGAAGTACAGGGTGCCCGTGATCGGGCCCACTGTGAGGGGCCTGAAGGCGACCGTGACGGTGCGCGAGGCGCCCGGATCCAGCCTGATCGGGAACGCGGAGACGAAGGAGATGAACTCCGGACGATCGGACGTGATCCCCGAGACGAACAGCACCTCGCTCCCCCGGTTGGAGACGATGAACGACTGTGTGCGGGTCTGCCCCACGAACACGTTTCCGTACTGGAGGCGACTCTGGCGGCCTGAGTAGGTCAGGCGGATCTTGTGCTCATTGAGGGCGCAGTGCGAGTCCACCTGGGGGGAGTTCTGCGCCGTGACGGTCACCACGCCCCCGGAGGCCAGCGCGCCGAGCAGCGGGGCGGCCACGTGGAACGAGCCGGTGGCCACTATGCACTCGGAGCCGTCACCTCCCGCGAATCCAAGCAGGGTCCCTTCCGCGCTGACCGTCACTGTCTCGGTCGAGTCTCCATAGTCTCCGCGCGCGTCGATGGAAACGAGTCCGTCCGCGGCCGGAGGCACCGGCAGGTGCAGTGTATGCACCGTGGTGGATCCAATGCCGGCATAGTTGGCGGCCGACTCGACCACCACGGGCTCTCCCAGGAAGCTGATGACCGGAATTCCCATGACGGTGAGCGTCGTGGGGACTCTGAGGACCGGCTGCAGCGGGTCGTTGCTGTGCACCTGGATGTCGGCCTGATAGACGCCTCCCGACAGGTCGGCGGCGGCGATGACGACCTGGAGGTCCAGCGATCCGGATGCCGGGACCGTGCCCGAGGAAGGCAGGACGCGCACGAAACCCGCTTCGGTCACCAGGCGCGCCGCGCCGTTGCCCGCCGTTCCCTGGACGAAATACACGCCGGGCGTGGGAAGAGGCAGCCAGGCCATCCCGCCGTCGGTGACGGAGAAGTACGGGTTGATGCTCACGCTCCAGAAGCCGGAGAGGACGCGGTAGCGATAGAGGTTCCTTCCTCCCTCCGGTCCATAGGCGTAGATCTCACGTTGGAGGGGATTCACGGCCGCGCCCACCACCGCGCCGGCCGGAAGCGAAGGCAGGGTCGTCCACGAGTTTGTCGCGATGTCATAGGCGGCGAACCCGCCTGTCGCGTTCCCCTGCAGCACATAGAGGGTCCCGTCCAAGTGCGCCATGCTTCCCCATCGCTCCAGATTGAAGGGGGGGGCCGCCAGGGCCACCGTCGACCCAGTGGCAGGGTCGAGCCTCACGAAGGTTGTCCGCGAACCCAGGTAGAGGTAGGCGCCATCGCCGGCGATCCGCGCGGTTCCATCTCCGATCCACAGCAGGCTCATGGTGGTCCAGGAGTTGGAGGCGATGTCGTAGACACCCATCATGTCCCGGATACCGGTGTAGACGGTGTAGATCCTGCCGTTGAGGAGCGCGGCGCCCCCGCTGTTGCCGGAGCCGGAGGAGGAGAGGGGGGCCGGGGCGAGAAGCTCCCAGGCGTCCGTGGCGGCGAGGTAGCGGAAGAAGCGGGTTCCGCCGTCCTCCTGGCCGTAGAGGATGCCGGCAGCGGGATCCCCCGTCACGCATGTGAGCGCGCCGGGGCTGGAAGTCAGCCGTTCGAACCTGGGATCCCCCGTGAACGGCGCAAGAGTCTCCTGAATGCGGATGTCGAAGGAAAGAGGACTTCCTCCCGGGTTGCTCAACGTCAGCATCTGCACCTCCAGCTCCCTGCTGAAAAGGCTCGATGCGAGCGACGCGGGCGAGACCGCGGCCACCGGTGGCAGGATGCCGCGCCCCGACAACGGGAGCGAGACGGAAGGGTGTTGCGGATCGTCGCTGGCGAGCGTGAGCGTTCCAGTCCAGTCGCTCACCACAGCGGCGGTGAAGGTCACGGTCAAGGTGTGAGACGTGCCGGGATCCAGTGTCAGCGCCGTCGCGGACGGCACGAACTGCGGCAGGCTGGATGTGATCGAGCTCACGTGGAGGACATCGGTTCCCACGTTGGAGAGGCGGAGAGGCAGTGTAAGGCTCCCGCCGACGAAGACGTCCCCGAAGGGAAGACTGTCGATGCTGCCGTCATAGGAGAGCTTCACCCGGTGCTGGTTCACGGCGCAGTCAGTGTGCACAAGGACCGTGTTCTGCACGTGCACCACCATCCGGCCGTCCGCGGCCAGGGCGGCCATCTCGGCGGACGAAAGCGGGAAGACCCCCAGGGCCGGCGTGCAGTCGAACCCGCTCGTCCCGCCCACCTTTCCCAGGGACAGACCTTCTGCCGTGACGGACGCCGTCTCCCCGGCGTGCCCGAAGTCGCCGTCGGCCGCCAGCTCCAGCACCCCGCCCGCTCGGGGAGCTTCCGGCAGCACGAGCGTGTGTGTCGTGGAGCCCCCGTCCGGCGCGTAGAGGAGAATCGACTCGAGAGCCACCCGCCCGCCTACCTGGAGGATCGGCCGACCCGTGACGGTGAGCGTCGCCGGCACCATGACCAGCGGCGCGACCGGGTCGTTGCTCCGGAGCTCGACATCGGCGAGGTACACGCCTCCGGCCAGCCCGGTGGCATCGAATTTGACATCAAGGTCCATCGAGCCGAAGGGGGGGACCGTGCCCGATCCGGGGCTCACATCCACGAACCCCGGCGACGTGGCGTAGCGCGCCAGTCCGGTGCCCTCCTCCCCCTGGACGAAGATCACTCCGCCGGGTAGCCATCCCATGCCGCCATCGCCTACGGCGAAGAACGGGATGGTGGCCACGCTCCATAACCGCTCGTCGATGGAGTAGCTGAAGAGGCTCCTCCCGCCGTAGCTGCCGTACGCGTAGTACGCGCGGCGGTGAGGATCCAAGGCGGCTCCCAGAACCGCGCCTGCCGGTACGGGGGGAAGGACCGCCCACGTGCCCGCCGCGATGTCATAGGACGCGAAACCTGACAGACCGTCCCCCTGGTGCGCGTAGAGAACACCCGACAGATGACGCATACCTCCCCAGCGCTCGAACGGGAAGGGAGGCGGGTCGAGCCCCTGTGCCGACTGGGTCACGGGGTCCAGTCTCATGAAGGAGGAGCCGGACAGCAGGTAGAGATACTGGACGCCGTCACTGGCGATGATCCCGGTCCCCAGGCCGAGCGGGTTCCTCATGGTGGTCCAGGAGTCGGAGGCGATATCGTAGACGCCCAGAAACGCGTTGCTTTCCGCGTAGGCCGTGTAGATCTTCCCGTTCAGCAGCGCCGCGCCGCCGTTGTTGCCCGAGGCCCGAGGCGCGGTGGCCAGCTCCTCCCATGTGTTGGTCTGAGAGCTGTACCGGAAGAACGTGGATCCGAAGTTGGCCTGCGCGTACAGCGAACGGGTCGAGGGGTCCTCCACCACGCAGGTGAGTGGCACCGGACTCGGGGCCAGCGGATCGAAGACCGCTTCCTGGGTGTCCGCTGCGCGCGGCAGGGCTCCCACCCTGAACTCCAGCGGACTCCCGCCGCCGTTCGTGACGGTGAGGCTCCGCGTTTCCTGCTCGCCCGACAGCAGCGCCGACGAGAGGGCCGCGGGGGCGACCCCCGCCACGGGAGGATCGAGCCCGGCGCCCGAGACCTGGACGACCGCCAGCGGCGTGTCGGGGTCGTTGCTGGAAATGGTGATGACCCCTTCATAATCCGCGGCCTGCGACGGCGCGAAGGTCACGGTCAGCAGGGTAGACATCCCGGGGTCCACCAGCAGGGCGCCGGCCTGGGGGACGAACCCGGTCAGGCTGCTCGAGACTGCCGAGATCAGCAGCGGATCGAAACCTGTGTTGAAGATCGTCATCGAGAGGCTCCGGCTGCCCCCGGTGAAGAGCGTTCCGAACTCCAGGCGATCGCTGGGACCCGTGTAGCGGACCCGCACGGTGTGCAGGTTCGCGCCGCAGAACGCGTTCACCTCCGGACTGTTCTGGACGTTCACGTTCACCACGCCGTCGGCCGCGAACGCCTGGAGCTGGGAGGCCGTCAGCGGGAAGGTCCCCTGCGTGAGGACGCAGTCGCGGCCGACCGTCCCTTCCACCGTGCCGACGTGAGATCCCTCCACCCAGGCGGTGGCGGACTCCTCTTCGAAGCTGTAATCGCCGTCGGCAAACAGCTCCAGGGAGCCGCTTCCGGCCGGAGAAACAGTGAGCGGCAGGGGATGAAACGTGGTCGCCCCATCGGTGAAGAAGGGGATCGTCGACTCGAGCAGGACCGGCTCGCCACCCAGCACGATGTCCGGCGCCGAGCTCACGGACATCTCCACCGGAATGCCGACCACCGGAGCGTCCGGCACGTTGGTCTCGATGACGATCGCGCCGGAGTGGACGGCCGTTCCGGAGCCGGTGGCGTCGAACGTTACCGTGACGTCCCTCGCTTCACCCGGGGCCACCGTCGCGACGGTGGGAGCCACCTTCAGCCCCGCCGGAAGGGTGGCAAGATCGGCCCGCATCGTAACGAGCAGATCGCTCAGGCCGGTGTTGGTCACGCGCAGAGTTCGCTCGACCCTGCCCCCGGTCTGAAGCGCCTCGCTCAGGGAGGCCGGAGACACGGCGATGCCGGGGGGAGGAATCGCCGATGCCGTCACCGGGATCTCGAGATGCGGCGCGTTGGAGGCGTTGCTGTCGATGACAACGGATGTGGCCACCGGGCCGGCCGACGGGGCGGTCACCGTCACCTGGATCTGAATCGATGCCAGCGGAGCCAGGCTGAACACGTGCTGGCTGAGCGTCACCGCCGGATCCCCCGTGGTGAGGCTGCCGGTCAGCTCGAGTGTCCCCGTGTTGACCACGGTGACTGCTCGCGTCACGCCGAAACCCACGAACACGGTGCCGAAGTCGAGCGCCGCCGGCCCTGCCGCCATGGCCGGCGCATCGGTCACCTCGAGGGTCGCCGGATGCGCGACCGAGGGCTGATTGGGATCGTTGGAGACGACCACCACCGAGCCGGTGTAGGTGCCCCCGTGCAGGCCGGACGCATCGAAGGCCAGCGTCACGTCCTGCTGCTGGCCGCTCCACACGCGCCCCTGATCGGGAAT
This sequence comes from Candidatus Polarisedimenticolia bacterium, assembly GCA_050747525.1. Taxonomy (GTDB): domain Bacteria; phylum Acidobacteriota; class Polarisedimenticolia; order JACPZX01; family DASXTC01; genus JBOGOC01. Next base: position 53,381 of record JBOGOC010000010.1, read on the forward strand.
GGCGGACAGCCACGGCGGGAGCGTGGGGATCTCCCAGTCCAGCGTGCCGTCCCCCACGTTGGCGAGGGTCAACGTGCGCGCCCCGGTCTGTCCGGTTCGAAGGGAGACGGAGAAATCGGCCGGCGTGGATGAGATCGTGGGGGGAGGAAGGGTCGTTCCCATGACGTTGTTGCTGATCGGCCCCTGGTTGCCGCTGTCGTCGATCGCCTTGAGGGCGAGGTGGTAGGTGGTGGACGCCTGCAGGCCTCGCACCTCCACGCTCTGCGGGCTTCCGGAGGGCTCCGGGGCGGGCCAGACGGGGACGCGGGCCGCGTCGCCGAAGCTGGTCTCGTCCAGCGGATCGGTGCTGTAGCGGATGTCGTAGGCGGTCGCGGTCCCTGTGGACCCGTCGTCCCCCGTGGCCGTCCAGCTGAGCGTGACGCTGCTGCTGGTCGGAGCGGTCAGGGACAGATCGGTGATGGGATCGGGAGGCGCGCTGTCGAGGAACGCCAGGGCGCGGAAGGCGTTGAGCCGGCCTCCGGTGACGGTCTTCCCGGACAGGGAAGGGACCGGGTCCGTGGTGGCCAGCATGGCGCCCTTCAGCGTGGCCACCGGCAGTCCGGGATTGAACGCCCGCATCAGAGCCACGACGCCGGCGACGTGAGGGGAGGCCATGGATGTGCCGCTCAGGTGTGCGTAGCCGGCGCCGGGCACGGTGCTGTAGATGCTCACACCGGGAGCCCCCAGGTCCACGCTGTTCAGTCCGTAGTTGGAGAACCCCGCAAGCAGGTCACCGGCGTCGGTGGCGGCCACCGAGATGACGTTGGGAGCGTCGTATCCGGCCGGATAAAAAGGGACAAAGTCCGTGTTCTGACCGCTGTTGCCCGCGGCGGCCACGAAGAGGGCGTTGGCCTCGCCGGCGGCGGCGATGGAGTTCAGCATCGTCTGGGAAGGACCCCCGCCGCCCCAGGAGTTGTTGGTCACATCGAAGCCCATGGCGGTCGCGTAGTCCACGGCCCGGACGGCGTTGGCGATGCTCCCGGACCCGCCCGCGGACAGGAACTTCAGGCCGACAAGCGACACGGTCCAGTTCACGCCGGCGACGCCCACGCCGTTGTTCCCCACGCCCCCGATCGTTCCGGCCACGTGCGTGCCGTGGCCGTTGTCGTCGAACGGGTTGTTGTCGTTGTTGACGAAGTCCCAGCCGCGGAAGTCGTCCACGAATCCGTTGAAATCGTCGTCCAACTGGTTTCCGGGGATCTCGTTCGGATTGGTCCACATGTTGGCCGCGAGATCCGGATGGGCGGCATCGATCCCGGTGTCGATCACGCCCACCACGACGCTGCGGCTTCCCCGGGTCATGGTCCACGCCGCCTCGGCGTCGATTTTCTGCAGTCCATAGAGGAGCCCGTAGAACGGATCGTTCGGGGCCGCGTCGATGCTCACGATGTAGTTGGGCTCGACGTACTCGACCTGGGGATCCCCCTTCAGGAGATCCATGGCCGCTTCGACGCTGACCCCCGGGGCGGTCCGCCAGTGCTCGGCGCCGCTCCGGAAGGTCGCCAATCGCGTTCCGCCCACGAGGGCGAGCGCCCCGTCATGCCCGGAGAGAGCGCTCCCCGGAGCGAACTTGATGAGGATCTCGTTCGGGACGTGCGGGGGAACGTCAGAGCGGCCCAGTCCGGGCGAGGCGGTGGAGAGTGCGCACACAATCGCGACCAGCAGACCGAGGCGTTGTCCCAACGAAGCGCGCATGCGCTCCCCCCGCGCGACGCACGTGGGATGCGTCTGGTGCACGCCACAACGTGGGCAGGTCCGGCCGCGCCCCCCGGAGCCGCCGGTCTCGTGTGGTGTCCACCCCTATATACAGAAAAGGAGACTACGGATCAATCATAGAAATCGTCCTTGACGATATCTTGCCGCCGACGTGGCAGCCGGTTCCCGGTGCGGGTGGGGAAAAGGTGCGCACCATGCCGGGGATGCCGTGGACTCCGATATAGTGGCCGGCATGAGAGGACATGCCGTGCTGCTGGCCGTTTCGCTCGCGGCCCCGCTCGCCGCCGAGCCGGGTCCGTCGAAGATCGATCCCTGGCTCCAGGGCCGCTTCGAGCAGGTCGGACGCACGGAGTTCCTCGTCCTCCTGGAGGACTCCGCCCGGCCACCGGCCGGCGCGTCCTTGAAGCCGCACGATCTGTACGCGGCGCTCACGCAAAGCGCCCGCGCGAGCCAGGCGAAGGTCCTGGCAGACCTGAAGGTGCGCGGAGTGGCGGCGCGGCCCTTCTACATCGTGAACGGGATCCTCGTGGAAGGGGACGCCGCGCTTGCCGGAGCCCTCGCCGCGCGCCCGGAAGTCTCCAGGATCGTGGGGAACCCCCGGGTGCTCGGAGCGCGCGGCTGGCCTGCGGGGGGAGCGGCGCCGGCCCTGGATCCCGTCGAATGGAACATCGTGATGGTGCGGGCGCACGACGTGTGGTCCACCTACGGGACACTGGGCGAGGGCATCGTCGTGGCGTCGGCGGACACCGGCGTCGACTGGTCCCATCCCGAGCTGACCGGCCGGTATCGAGGGTACGCTCCCACGCCCGGCGATGTCGATCACGCCTACGCATGGCACGACGCCTTCGGTGTGCACGGCGTCCCCTTCGACGATTTCGATCACGGCACCCCCACCACCGGCACCATGGTCGCCATCAACGGCATCGGCATGGCGCCCGCCGCCACGTGGATCGCCTGCAGGAACATGGAGAACGGCTTCGGGACTCCGGCGAGCTACATCGACTGCATGGAATGGACGCTGGCGCCGTACCCGCAGGGCGGCGATCCGATGACCGACGGCAGGCCCGACATGGCGCCGCACATCGTCAACAACTCGTGGGTCTGCCCGCCCTCGGAGGGTTGCGACGCGCACACGCTCGACGAGGCCCTGGCGCGCGTGCGCCAGGCGGGGATCCTCATGATCGCGGCCGCGGGGAACGACGGCCCATCGTGCTCGACCGTCGCCGAGCCTCCCGCGCCGTCCGCCGCCGTCTTCTCGGTGGGCGCCGTGGACAACGTGCGCAACATCACCAGTTTCTCCAGCCGCGGCCCCGTGATGGTCGACGGCTCCGGGCGCCTCAAGCCCGATCTGGTCGCGCCCGGTCTTTTCGTCACCACCACCGGCCGGGGCGGGGGCCACCGGACCCTCGCCGGCACCTCGATCGCAGCGCCCCACGTGTCGGGGGCGGCGGCCCTTCTCTGGTCCAACCGCCCCGGGCTCCGAGGCCTCGTCGGCCTCACGCACTGCATCCTGGCGCGCTCGGCATCTCCCACCGCCGGCGATCCGTCGGCGCAGACCTGTGGCGGAATCCCCTCCGGGACGCTCCCGAACCACGTCCTCGGACATGGACTGCTCGACATCCACGCAGCCTTCGAACTCGCCTCCACCGACGCCGACCCGGCCCCCGACGTCTGCGACTGCGCGCCTGTAGATGCCTCTGCCTACGGCGCTCCGGCCGAGGTCACGGAGGTTCGGGTGGAAGGCGCAGGATCGATCGCCTGGGATTCACAGGACCCCGACACGGGCCCAGGTATCCTCTACGACGTGTTGCGCGGGGATCTGGCGACACTGAGCCAGGGGGTCGACGCCGCCGGATGCCTGGCGCACGATCTCACGACCTCCTCCACCAACGACTCCGTTGACCCCGCCCCCGGCACGGGCCTCTACTACCTCGTGCGCGCCCGCAACGCCTGCGGCACCTCGGCGTGGGGGGCCGGGGGGCAGAATACGGCGTGTCCGGACACAACGCTTTCATGGAGGTGAGCATGCGCATCAGAGTGATGGTGGCGCTGGCGGTCCTGGGGCTGCTTGCGGCGGAAGTGGGGGCAGGGAATCTCGATCCGAGCGGGCCTCCGGGACCCACCATGAAGACTCTGGACGAGATCCCCCCGACATGGAGTTTCCTGATTGCCGGCGCGTCCCGGTTCCGCCCGGCTCTGTCCGGCGGCAGCGCCTTCCTCGACAAGGAGACCGGCCTCGTCTGGCAGAAGGTCCCCTCGAGCGGAAGCTGGAGCTGGAGCGTGGCGCAGGGCTTCTGCCTCGCGCAGCCCATCGGATCGCGCCTGGGGTGGCGCCTCCCGACCGCCGAGGAGATGTTCAGCCTCATCGATCCCACCCAGACAGGCGCTCCCTTCCTTCCCACCGGCCACCCGTTCGGCACGATCGAAGGGGTCTTCTGGACATCGACGACCAATGCGAACAACACCGCCGGGGCCCTCGGCGTCGACTTCTCGGCCGGCATCTTCCCGCTGATCAGCACGGACATCTCGAAGACCTCCGGCACGGCGAAGGTCTGGTGCGTCCGGGGCGGCTACGGCTACGAAGCACGATGAGGGGCGCAGCCAGTGTCGTGGCCGGCGTGCTGCTCGTCTTCGGGCAGTTCCGCCCGTCAGCGGATGAGCCAGCGCTTCCCGGTGGGGACGAACTCACGCAGGTGTTGCCTCATCTGGAATCCGCCTGCGCGATCGTTCGTGAGACTCCAGGGATCTGGCCTGTCCGCGCCTTGCCGTATGGCCCCCTTGGGCTCGAGGTCCGCAAGTCCACGGATCCCTCCGAAGTGGATCGAATTCGGAGCGTCCATCTGGGTCAGGCGGCGGCTGCTTGCAGAATCCCGCTGTCATCGGTCACGTCCGCGTTCTTCTGCGGACCCGAATGTCTCAGGAACCGTCGGGATCACCTTGTCCGTCAGATGGCCTCGGTACGGGCGCTGGCACTCGCTTTCAACGGGCTCCCCAGGCTTCGGCTTCTTTCCGTATGGGCGCCAGGAGGCGAGCTGCGGGTGAACGATGTCTACGTGCTGAAGGGTCAGGCCCTCGAGGCGATCCCGAGCGAGAGGTTCGGCCTGGTTCCCTCGGGTCGGTGGAAGACCTGGGAAAGCCTGGGCGCGTACCTGAAGACACTGAGCCTGACCGAGGAAGAGATCCATAGGCTGGCGGATCACATGATGTCCATCGGACTCTCGGCACTCATCCGGGAAGAGTCCGGAACCCGCATGGTCGGTGTGGGCATCGGCGACAACGAATCGGGCCTCCTGCTTCTGCAGTCTCAGTCCCCGCAGTCCCCCAAAGTCGGCTCCCGGCTGCTCGATGGTCGTGAATACACGATCGTGGAGGAGGTCGAACCCGGCCTGTTCTACTACGAAACAACCTGATTCATCCTGGACGGCCTGCACGCCTTATGACGAACACGCGAGGTGAGGCTCACAGCGGCTCCGTCCCCTCGTTGAGAATCGCCAGGTAGCGGTCGTACACGAAGAGGCGGTTGCGCCGCTTGCCGGTCAGCTCGCGGGCGATGCCGAGGCTCACCAGGAGCTCCATCGCGGAGGAGGCGGCAGGGAAGGAGAGTCCCGTCGCGGCGCACACCGAGGGCATCGACTGGATGGGGCGCGATTTGAGCGCCTCATGCACGCGAAGGGCGGAGCCGGCCCGGCGGCCCGCCGCCTCGACCTTCGAGCGGTCGGTGCGAAACGTCTCCGCCAGGCGATCGGCAGTCGACACCGCGCCCTCCGCCACCTGCTTCACACCCTGCAGGAAGAACGCCAGCCAGGCTTCCCAGTCGCCGTCGCGACGCACGCGATCCAGCAGTTCGTAGTTATTCCACGCCAGAATGAGGGAGCTCTCTGTGGCATAATGAGGCTCCATTTCCTGCTGGATAATGGGAGTGCTCCCTGGGGAGGGGGCATGATGGGCGCACACGCGGGGCTACCCGCAGGCGGTTCTGCGGGAGGCGATCCGGATACCACCACCTCCTTGCTCGCCCGCGCGCGCGAGGGCGACGGTTCCGCGCGTGACCGGCTCCTGACCCGCTGCCTGCCAATCCTGCGTCGCTGGGCCCACGGCCGCCTGCCCGGCAATGCCCGCGACCTCTTCGATACCGACGATCTCGTTCAGATCACCCTCATTCGCGCGTTAGATCATTTGAAGAGCTTTGAGCCGCGGCGTGAGGGAGCCTTCATGGCCTACCTCCGGCGCATCCTGGTGAATCAGATAAAGGACCGAGTCAGGATGGCCGCCACACGGCCCGCGGCAGAGTCGGTGCCGGCCGAGCTGGCCGGCGAGGGGCCATCCCCCTTGGAGAGGGCGATCAGCCGCGAGGAGCTGGAAGCGTATGAGGCCGCTCTGCAGACGTTGCCGGGAAACCAGCACGAGGCCGTCTTGCTGCGACTTGAGATGGGATACACGCACGCGGAAGTGGCACAGGCCCTCGGGCTGTCGTCGTCGGACGCCGCGCGGATGCTCGTGGCACGGGCTCTGGACCGGTTGGCCGAGGTGATGGATGGACAAGTCTGAGGGGAACGGCTCGCTGTTCAGCGTGGCTGAAGCGATCGGCGACGGCAGGCCCGTTGATTGGGAACGGGAGGGCGCCGCGCATCCCGGCCTGCGCGGGCGCCTGGCGCGACTCAAAGTGCTGGAGGCCGTCGCTGTCGCGCACCGCGCGACGCCGGTCCTCCCCCCGGCGCAGCCTCCAGCACCGTCGCCGCCGGCCAGCTGGGGCCATCTGCGGATCCTCGAGAGGCTCGGCGGGGGAGGATTCGCCGAGGTCTACCGCGCGTTTGACACGGCGCTGGAGCGGGAGGTGGCTCTCAAGCTTCCGCGGCACGAAGTGGAAAAAGCTGGCCGTGGAAGGTTCTCCGTGGTGAGCTTTCTCGAGGAAGCCCGAAAACACGCGCGGGTCAAGCACCCCAACGTGCTGGTGATCCACGGCGCTGATTTCCACGAGGGACGCGCCGGCATCTGGACGGATCTCCTTGAGGGCAAGACGCTGGAAGAATGCCTGACCAGCGTGGGGCCGTTCAGCGAGCGCGAGGCCGCCAACATCGGCATCGAGTTGTGCCGCGCGCTGGCCGCCGTGCACGCCGCCGGCATGCTGCATCGCGACGTGAAGACCTCCAATGTCATGAGAGAGGTGGGTGGCCGGATCGTCCTGATGGACTTCGGCTGCGTGGGCGAAGCGACCCCCGTGGGAGCGGGGACGGCGAGGCAGACCTCCGGCACACCGGCGTTCATGGCGCCCGAGGTGCTGCTCGACGGGCAGCCCGCGAGCGTTGCGTCCGACATCTACAGCCTGGGCGCAATGCTCTACCGCCTGGTGAGCGGCCGGGACCCAGTCTCCGCCGGCGCGCTGAGCGACCACTTCGAGAAGCTCCGGCGCGGCGAGGTGACACCACTGTTGGACGCGAGGAGCGATCTGTCGCCGGCATTCGCGAGAGTCGTGGAGAAGGCCCTCGCCCACGATCCGTCGCAACGATACGCCAGTGCCGGGATGCTGGAACGCGCGCTGGCGGCCGCAGAGCCAGTGCCGCCACCGCCTCGCCCGCGCCGCATCTACGCGGTCATGACTGCGCTGGCCATGACCCCTCTCGCCGCGCTGCTTTGGATCGTCTGGCCGAGCGCGTCCTTCAGCGTGGAGGCCGCGCTTTACCGTCAAGGCAACCAGGTCGAGGAACGACTCCTGCAGGATAGCCATGTTGCCCTCGGCGACCTGATCTTCCTCGAGATGCGTGGCTCCACTCCACTTCACGTCTATGTCCTCAACGAAGATCAGGCCGGAAGCGTCTGGGCCATCTTTCCCGCGGGACTGGACCTGGCCAACCCGCTACGCGAGGGAGCCACGCACCGCCTGCCGGGTAGGGTGAATGGCGAGCAGCAGTTCTGGAAGCTCTCGACCGCCGGCGGTCGCGAGACGCTGCTGGTGGTCGCCTCGCGCACCCCTCTTGATTACCTGGAGCGCGAGGTCGCCGGTCTTCCGAAGCCAGGCGTGGATCGTGCTCCGGCCTATGCGCAGGTGTCCCAGGAGGCAGCCCACCGTCTGCTCCGCGGTATCGGCGAGATCTCGGGCCGCGTGGCGGAGAGTGGGATCCCGCATCCTCGGAGGTTGAGCGAGATCGCGCGCTCCCTGCCGAGCGAAGGCCGAACCGATGAAGGGATCTGGTGGTGGCAAATTCACCTGACCGCCGGGCCATGACCGCCCGGCTGGCCGGAATCCTCATGATGCTGGCGCTTGGCGCATCGCCGATCCCAGGCGATCGCGAGGTTCAGGCGGAACTCGATCGCGTGGCCGCCCTCATGAAGGACCGCCGCTACGACGAGGCGGAGAGCGCCTCGAGGCGACTGCTGAGTCGCGTCGAGGCGACCTTGGGCGCCGCGTCATTGGAAACCGCGTCGGTCGTGGACGCTCTCGTGACGGCCCTATGGAGAGGTGGGAAGTCCCAGGATCCCGAAGCGCTCGAGCTCGCGGAGCGCGCGCTGAAGATCAAGGAATCCCGCCTCGATCCGGGGGATCTGCAAATCGTCGCCAGCGCCCGCAACGCCGGTCATCTGCTGCGGGAGAGAGCCCGCTACGAGGAGGCGCGCCTGCAATACGAGCGAGCGCGCCGGATCGACGAACAGGTCCTGGGGGTCGGCCATCTGGAGGCCGCCTGGGACATCCGCTATCTGGGGAACGTGGCGCTCGACCTCGGGCAGTATGACGATGCGATGCGGCTCTACCGGCGCGCCCTGGAAGTCGCCGGAATCACCCTGCCCCCGGATGATCCGGATCTGGCGGATCTGGAGTACAACCTGGCAATCACCCTTCGGCGTCTTGGGGAATATGAGGCGGCCAGACCGCTCTACGATCACGTGCTGTCGGTGAAGGAGCGCATACTCACCAAGGACGACCCCGCCCTCGCCTTCTTCCTCAACGGTTACGCCGTTTTCCTCAACGAAACGGGTGACTATGCCGGAGCGAGGGCGCTGTACGAGCGCGTGCTGGAGATCCGCCGGAAGGCTCTGGGGAGCGAGCATGTCGATGTCGCAACCGCCCTGAACAACCTGAGCCTCGTGCTGGCCCGGCTGGGAGACGACCGAGAAGCCAGGACGGGCTTTCAGGAGGCCCTTCGAATCCGGGAGAAGGCTCTGCCGCCCGATCATCTCCTCGTTGCCCAGGGGCTTCACAACCTGGCCGTCCAGGAAGCGCAGATGGGAGATTTTCAGGCGGCTCGACCCCGCTTCGAGGGGGCGCTTCAAATCCGGCGGCAGGCGCTGGGCGACAGGCACCCGGAGGTGGCGACAACACTCCAGAGACTGGCCCGCGTCCTGCTCGAGACAGGTGACGCAGCGGCCGCCGAGCGATCGTTCGACGAAGCGCTCGCCATCTGGAACGAGACGCTCGGGCAGCTCCACCAGGACCGGGCCTTCTGCCTCCAGGGCCTGGGGAACATCCGCGAACGAGCCGGCGACCTCGCCGGCGCCGAGAGCCTGTACGGGCGGGCTCTCGAACTCCTTCGGCAGGCGCTGGGCCCGGATCATCCCAGGGTGGCCGAGACGATGTACAACCTCTCGGGGGTGACGGCGAGAGCCGGCGCGAGCCAGAGAGCCCTTGACCTCGCCCTCGGCAGCGAGAGAATCGCTCGGGAACACCTGCACATAACGGCCCGGTTCCTTCCCGAGCGGCTGGCCCTCAGGTATGCCGCCACGCGCGCCGAGAGCCTCGATCTGGCGCTCTCGCTGGCGACGGAGGGTGAAGATCGCGCAACTGCATCCAGAGTCTGGGACGCGCTCATCCGATCTCGATCGCAGATCCTCGACGAGATGGCCTCGCGGCACCGCGCCGTGAGTCAGTCCGAGGATACTGAAGTTCGCCGGCTCTCGGAGGCGGTCTCCGTCACCAGCAGGCGCCTGGCCCATCTTGCATTGACCGGGCCGGACGCACATGGGGGCGGGGCGTACAACGCCCTTCTCCAGGAAGCGCGTGCCAAAAAAGAGAAAGCTGAGGCGGCGCTCGCCGAGAGGAGCGCTCTGTTTCGCAGCGAACGCGAGGCAAGTCAGGCGGGGCTGGAGGAGGTTCGCCGGCGTCTCCCGGCCGGCAGCGCCCTCGTCGGGTTCGCCTCGCCCAACCGAGTCGGCGGGCGCGATGTGGCTCTCGTGCTGTCAGCGGGTGCCGCCCATCCAGCCATCGTGCCGCTCGGGCCCGCGATCGAGATCGACCGGCTCGTCCTCCAGTGGAAGCGGGAGGCAGCCCGTGGCCACGCCGCGCCAGGTGCGTCGATCGGCGAGGTCGAGGAGGCCTACCGGTCGGCCGGCCGGTCGCTGCGGGAGGAGATCTGGGATCCCCTCGTGCGGGAGCTGCGGGGAGCGGCGCGGGTGTTCGTGGTTCCCGACGGCGCGCTCCATCTCGTCAACTTCGCCAGCCTCCCATCAGGAAGTGGCAGGTATCTGATCGAGAGCGGCCCGCTGATCGAGTATCTCTCGGCGGAGCGCGACCTGGTCGGGGCGGGCGACCGCGGGAAGACGGGCACCGGCCTGCTCGCGCTGGGAGACCCGGCCTTCAACGAGCCGCGAAGCGATCCACAGGGGGCGGTGGCACGCCATCGATCCGTGTGCGGCGACGTTGGCGCTGTGCCCTCCAACCGGCTGCCGGAGGCGGCACGCGAGGTCGAGGAGATCGCAAGGCTCTGGCGTGAGGCGGCCCGGGCGAAGTCAGCCAGCCCCGGCCCGTTGGATGTCCTCATCGGCCCGCGCGCCAGCGAAGCAGCCTTCAAGGAGATGGCCGCGGGCCGCCGCGTCCTGCACTTGGCGACGCACGGCTTCTTCCTAGGAGAGGGCTGCCAGTCCTCGGGCTCCATGCGCGGGTTCGGCCAGATCGCACCGCGCGGTGATCGGGCGGAAACTCTCGAGGTGATCCAGGACAACCCCCTCCTGCGCTCGGGTCTCATCCTGGCGGGAGCGGCGCGACTCCGGACCGCTGCGGCGGACGAGGAGGACGGGATCCTGACGGCGGAGGAGATCGCGTCGCTGGACCTCAGGGGGACCGAGTGGGCCGTCCTGTCGGCGTGCGACACCGGGCTGGGCGAGGTCAGGGCTGGCGAGGGGGTGTTCGGCCTCCGGCGCGCGTTCCAGATCGCCGGCGCGAGGACCGTGATCATGAGCTTGTGGCCCGTGGAGGACGCATCCGCCCTCAGATGGATGCGCGCGTTGTACGAGGCCCGCTTCGGCCGCGGGCTGAGCACGGCCGAGTCCGTGCGATCGGCGTGCCGGGCCGTCCTGCGCGAGCGAAGGGCCGCTGGGCAGGGCGCACATCCGTTCTTCTGGGGCGCGTGGATCGCCTCGACTGGTTAGGTGGATCGGAACATCAGGAGGATTGCATGCCGTCGGGACCGGGATCTCAGTCATCGCCACTGATCGCTTTCAGCCTCGGCGCAGTCGTTGCCGGACTTACCGCCTATCTCATCACCATAAAGGCGTGCTGCCCGCCGGCGCTTTCTCCACCCAGCGCCCATCTCGTCATCGAGGACGACCACAATGCCGTGTGGATGGCGGTGGACAACGGATTCACCCAGCCTGCGGCCGGGTCGGCAACCGCCTGGGCCAAGAGGGTCGGCCTCCTCCTCCAGCTCGGGACGTTCTGGGAATACCTCGACGACGCCGGCTGGACCTACCAGCCCTACATGGAATCCGGCACCGTGACGCTCATCGGCGACGCGATCACGACGCCTCTCGTGCTGGAAGAGGACGATTTCACGTGGCTGAACATCGTTGGGGAAAAGCCCGGAGCGCCCGCCGATCCGATCTCGGTGGAGGTGGCCGGCCTGCTCTTCGAGGATGCGAGCACCACGACCGGCTGCTTGACCGACACGTGCAGCCACAACATGCCGCCGCCGGGTTACTGGACCTGCGCGGACCCGCTGACGACCCTGCCGCTCTCCTGCGTGCGCATCCGAAGCCTGCACGCCCATTTCAGGGCGACCCGGATGATCACCTACTGGCAGGGGACGAACGCCTACAGCACGCAGGCGGCGCAGGTCGCCAATCCGGACCCCATCACCAAGGACCCTCGCTGCAACCGATACATCTTCAGTCTGATGGATCCCGTCACGGTCACCGCGTGGCTCGGGAACACGCCCGCCGCAGCCGTCAACGCTGAGATTGCGAAGCTGGGCAAGATCAAATCGATCACCGTGGATCCCCACGCGGAAGTCGATCACGGCGAAGCCCACGATCCGCCAACGACGATCAGGAGGTGAGCCATGGGAACCAGAGTCGAGGTCCATATCCACGATTATCGTCGAAGGAAGGTCCAGGGCGCGGTGGTGAGGCTGGAGAGTCAGCCGCCGCGCTCCGGCGCTTTCACAAGGCTGTCGTACGACGAGACCCTCGACGTCTACGTGGCCGGCGACGTGGCGCCATCCCCCTATCAACTCACGGTGGAGGCTCCCGGCTTTGCCAGGCAGGCGCGGGAGATCCTCGTCGGGCAGGAGAAGTCGAGCGAGACCGTCATCCTGGGGGAGCCGGGGATGCCGTCCTACTACCGTGGCAAAGTCCAGATCCCCTTCGAGCCCCGCCCCGGCCTGATCGCCGTCTCGCTTCGTCCCAGGCGCCTGCGGGAAGAAGGGGAGGAGATGCAGGTCGAGCGCAAGGCGGCGCTGCTCGGCCTCGTGCCGGTCCCGATTGGAGCGCCGATCATGGCCGACGGCTCGCGGGTCTTCCGGTATCCAGCGGGCGTGACGGAACACCAGCAATCCGAGATCCAGGGGCGCCTGGCGAGCGATCCACTGGTGAGACGAGCGGGGCCGGTCGTCCATCTGGAGGAGGACAGTCTGACCTTCATGACCAGCGAGCTGGTCATCAAACTGCGCGCTGGCCTGAAAGCGGAAGAGGCCCGGAGCCTCGCGTCGCGATTCGGTCTCGAGGTCGTCCGCGAGCTGTCCCTTCCGGAAGGAGGTTACCTTCTGAAGAGCCGCGACAGGGCGAGCTACGAGCTGCTGGAGAAGGCTGCCCGGATCCAGGAGACCGGCTCCGTCGAGTTCGCCGAGCCGAACATGGTGACCACGACACTCGACCTTCAGGTGGTTCCAGGCGACTATCTCTACCCGCAACAGTCACACCATCCGCTCTGCGGGCTTCCTGCTGCATGGGAGCTCCTCGGCGGCCCGAAGCCGGCGGGCGCGCCCCCCGGCACCCTGACGCCTCGGGCCTACGGGAGCCCCGACATCACCATTGCCATCATGGATAGGGGCATCCAGAGCGAGGTGAGGAACGCTGAGGTAAGGGCCCAGCATCCCGATTTCGATGGGAACGTCAGCGATGGAAGCTACAAGGTCCGAGAGTTCTTCGATTTCAACACAAAGCTGCGCGACAACACGCCAGCGGCCGGCCAGGCCCTAAACCCTCACGGCGTGAGATGCGCGGGCGTCGCCTCGGCGCTGGCCAGCAACGCCTCCTCCAATCCTCAATACATGGAGGGTGTGGCCGGGGCCGCGCCCAACTGCCGTCTGTTCGCGCTGATGAAACCAGAGTCGGGCGACGATCTGGAGTGGGCGGAGGCCTTCTGCTGGACCGCCGGCTTTGATGTCAGCGGCTATCCTGCTGCTCCGACCCCCGGCGCCGATGTGATCTCCTGCAGCTTCATCCGGTCCTCCTACTCCATCGAAACCTGTATCAAGGAAGCCTTCGAGAAGCTCACCAAGGAAGGCCGCGGCGGTAAGGGGGTCGTGGTCGTCTTCGCTGCGGGCAACTCCGGTGAGAATCTGCAGGTGAGGACCCACTGGGCGCTCTCCAGCCACGTGATCGCCGTTGGGGCATCCCTGCATCTTCAGAACGGTGTCGAGAGCTGGGGGGGCAGCAACTTCGGGAATGGGCTCGATCTCTGCGCACCAGTCCCGGTCGTCACCACCACCAACCCCGGGGATCCCGACCCGAATGCGCTGCACGGCTATCCACAGGCACCTCTGCGTGCTTACGTGTCGCTCTTCGGAGGCACATCCTCCGCTGCGGCGATGGTGTCCGGAGTGACGGCACTCGTCCTCTCGATGAACCCCCATCTGAGATGGGACGAGGTCCGCAGGATCCTGTGCGACACGGCCGTCCATATTGATGAGGGGAACACGGATCCCATCGGGATGTGGCAGGACACGGACAACGACGGTGTCCTTGATTGGAGCCAGTGGTATGGGCATGGCCGTGTTGATGCCGAAGCCGCCGTCTCGGCGGCCGGCGGCACGACCGTCTCTCCGTTTGATATTGCTCGTCAGTGGATCGAGCTCATGCCTCCCTGGCTGCACAGACTTCGACGGAGGCTGTGGGGCGGTGAACGTCCCAAGATGGGGAACTGATGCTCAGAGTCATCCCGATCCTGCGGTTCATCATGGCTGGCTGCGCTCACAGGTTCGAGACCAGGCCGTTCCTGCAGGAGACGTGGGAGGCGCGGACCCCGGCAAGCTGTCGGCGACATCAACCAACGGGGTCCTCACGTCTCTCAGCACCGAGTCGGCGCCACAGATCGCGCCGCTGGTGACGGCGGCCGCGGCCCTGATCCCCGCGATCGGCGCGCTCTCTCCCATGGGGGCCGTGACGAGAGCGGATGGAGCCTGCAATGCCGGCCCCGTCATCGAGAAGATCGAGGCGCTGGCGATGTGAGCGCGTCCGACACCCGGAATAACGGGGGTTTGTCATGGTCGTAGATTCATGGAGCCGGCGGTCGGGATTGAACCGACGGCCTGCTGATTACGAATCAGCTGCTCTACCACTGAGCTACGCCGGCGTCTCGAGTTGGCTGGAAGGCGGGTCATGGTATCGCCCCCGCTGCGGGGCCGTCAAGAACCGGGCGGCCGGACGTCCGCCGCCGCCCACCCCCATGACCTCGCCGGGCTAAGGACGATCCCCCTCCATTCATCCGGGTTCACCCCGAGTAGTCGGGTCGCCGTCTCGGGTGGTACACCATCCGCCATGCAACGACTCAGGACTCCACCGCTCGCCGGCGGGATGGGAAGCGATCATGCCCACCTTCATCCGCGCGATCCTCTGCGCACTGCTGTGTCTCGTCGCTGGCGGCGTTGGGCTCGACAAGGCCGTGGACCTGGGTGCCGGGGTGCTCCGCTGGGAAGACACGATCTTCTTCGGGTCCTTCAACTCGTTCCTCCAGGACCTGGTGTTCGCGAACGGGACACTCTACGCCGTGGGCGTGGGGCCCCTCAGGCACTCCCCGACCACTCATGCCGACGTCACCGTGAAGGCCTACGACCCCGGGTCGGGCGAGGCCTTGTGGACGCACCCGCGGCCCAACGTCTTCGAGGACGAGGGTGCCGCGGGCATCGCCGCGGCCGGGGGGAGTGTCGTCCTGGCCGGGTCGAGCCATCCGCTCTTGGAGGGATTTCGCCGTTTCATCTTCGTGCGAGCCATGGACGCGAAGACGGGTGAATTCCTCTGGGAAGACCAGTGTGGGTCGGCCTTCGATACGCAGGCCCGCGCGATCGTGTCCCAGGGCAATCGCGTCTTCGTCGGGGGGGTATGCGACGGTTCCGGCTTCCTCCGTGCCTACGACCCGCAAAGCGGCGCCGTGCTCTGGGAAAACAGCGATGACGTCGTCGCCCACATGGCCGCGGACGGCGGCCAGATCTATACGGTGGGGCGCGACTCAGAACCGGAGTCGACGTTCCTACGCAGCCTCGACGCGGACACGGGGGCGGTGAACTGGCGTCGCGCGGTGACCATGATGTCGGATGTGCTCAACCCGGGTGGCATCGCCGCGCATGAGGGCCTGGTTTCCGTCGCCCTGGTCGGACCGTTCGACGCATCGAACCGCATCCAGACCCACGACGCCGCCACGGGTGCCGGCCTGTGGGGGGACTTCCCCGGCGAACCCATGGGGGTCCTCACCTTGCACGGTGGGCTCCTCTTCGCGGGAAGCGTGAGGTCTCCTTTCAGCGAGCCCGGCATCCAGGTGCGGGCCTACGATGCCACGACGGGTCAGGTGGTCTGGCAGCGGCCCGGGCCCGGCCCGGTCGGAGCCATCGAGGTGCAAGGAAGCACGCTAATGGTCTCGGATGCCGGCGTCGGCTTCCACGTGCAGGCCCTCGATGCGAGCAGCGGGCTCCTGCTGTGGGAAGACTTCCTCTCCGCGCCGGCGGGTGCGGGCGCTGGACCCGTGGCCGTGCACGGCAGCGACGTGTTCGTCGGGGGATTCAGGGGCAACCTCGAGATCCCCTTCGGAAGGGAGCTGTACCTGCTCAGGGCTTACGACTCCCGCTGACGCCATGCAACAACACAGGACTCCACCGCCCGCCGGCGGCATGGGAATCGATCATGAGCAACTCCACCCGTGCGGGCATGGGCCTGCTTGTCTTCGTCGTCGTGGCGGCGGCCGTGGCGCTCGACATCCGCGCCGACCAGCTTCGCGGCTTCCTTCGCTGGGAGGACGCGCTCTTCCCCGGTAACACGGACTCGTCCTACCAGGACCTGGTGGTGGCCAACGGCACCCTTTTCGCGGTGGGGGTGGGGCCGCTCAGGAACTCTCCGAGCACGCATGCGGACATTCACGTGAGGGCCTACGAGCCGGGCTCGGGGGAGATCCTGTGGACGCACCGCCGGGTCAACGTTTTCGAGGATGAGTCGTCCGCGGGGATCGCCGGGGCGGGGAACACGGTCGTCGTCGCGGGGACCAGCGATCCGATCATGGCGGTCCCTCGCTTCCACTACATCTTCGTGCTGGCCCTGGACGCGAGGACCGGCGAGCGCCTCTGGGAGGACCGGTGTGGAACGAACACCCTCACACAGGCGCGGTCGATCGCGTCACTGGGGGATCGCGTCTTCGTCTCCGGGGACTGCGACGGGCTCGGGTTTCTCCGCGCCTACGATGCGGCAAGCGGTGCGGTGCTCTGGGAGCAGCGCGAGGAGTTCAACAGCTTAGTGGTCGCGGACAGCGATCGAGTGTACACGGCCGGGTTCAACCCTGTGGGCGCGATCATCCTCCGCAGCCTGGACGCCGCCACGGGAGCGCAGAACTGGTTCAGACCGGTGTTCGGAACCCCCTTTGATCCGGGGGTGGTCCTCCATAGCCTCGTCGCGCACGGGGACCTGGTCTCGCTGTCGGTGACCGGAGTCAGCGGTGGCCATCGTATCGAGACCTTCGACGCCGAGATGGGGACCTCGCGCTGGCAGGACGAACCCGGCGGGCCCGCGGAAGTGCTCACTCTGCACGGCCCGTTTCTCTACGCCGGCAGCGCGGGATCAGGATTCCACGTCCGCGCGTACGACGCCGGCACCGGTGAGCGCGTGTGGGAGCGGGCCGGCAGCGGAGAGGTGGGAGGCATCGAGCCGATCGGGCGCAGCGTCGTGGTGTCGGATGACAACGGGGGATTCCACGTGGAGGGCCTCGACGCGCGCAGCGGCCTTCTCTTGTGGGAGGACCTCTTCGTCGCTCCGCGCGGAGGCGCCGCGCGTCCCACGGCCCGCCATGGCGGGAAGGTGTTCGTCGGCGGTTTCAGGGGCGCCATCGTTCCGCCCTTTCTGAGGACCGAGTGCTTCCTCAGAGCCTACGACAACCACGGTCACCTGCCCGGGGGACCGGCGCCCGCGTCCGGGGCGCCCATCGTCGTGGATCCGGAGGAACCTGCCGACTTACCGCTCGAACCTCAGTGATATCGTGCGGCCATGCCGCGCCGCGTCATCATCCTGCTCGCAGGGCTCGGGGTCTTCCTGGGCCTCATCCTGATGGTGGCATTGCGGCGGCAGCCGCCGGTCATCCCGGCCGACGCCGCCCACCTGGCCGCCCGCGGGAACGCCGCGCAGTGCATGACCTGCCACGGGCCGCAGGGGATGAAACCCCGCGGCCCGAACCATCCCTTCGGCAACGACTGCCGGAGGTGCCATTTCGAAACGGGGGAGGGGGGCGGATAGGCGGCCCCGGACGCCCCTTTCCCTCGACATCCCGCCCCCCGCTCCTTTAATATGACGCCCCAGGCTCGAACCCGGCCGCCTCATCTCCGTATGTTTCAGTGAGTTGCGGGTGCCCGGGTGTGTCAGAGGTCCGGCGCCCTGGAAAAGGGCGAGGGAAGCAACCTTCCCGGGGGGTACGGCCGTTCAACGGGTGAGCCGGTCGGACCCCAGGCGCCAGGGGCCTCGGAGGCGATGTTGGAACTCACCGACGCCGAGTTGATGGCGAGGATCCAGCAGGGTGACGAAGCCTCCTTCGCGGAATTCGTCCGCCGGTATCAGCGCCGGTTCTACCGGCTCGCCTTCGGTTATCTGCACAACCACGACGAGTCGCTCGACGCGGTGCAGGAGGCGTTCATCAAGATCTACAAGGCGCGCGCGACGTGGGAGCCCCGGGCCAATCCGTACACCTGGGCGTACCGCATCGTCGCCAACCAGTGCGTGGACCTGCTGCGCAAGCGCAAGGGGGTCGGCGCCGCCGCCTCGCTCGACGAAGAAGACTCGCACGAGATGCGCACGCTGGCCGACACGTCGGCGGTCGATCCGCTGATGTTGCAGGTCAACAAGGAAGAGAGACAGAAGGTGATGGAGGCGGTCATGAAGCTGCCTCCCAGGCAGAGAGAGATTATCATTCTGCGGCACTACGAGGACCTGTCGTTGCAGGAGATCGCCGAAGTGCAGGGATGCGCGCTGGGCACGGTGAAGTCGTCGCTGCACCGGGCCATCGCCAGCCTGAGGGTGATCCTCGAGGGCCGGGGGAGCAGGACCCGTGAAGCGGTGTGACGAGGTGAGGGACAGGCTGCTGGACGACGCCGACCCGGCCCGGCTCGACGCCGAGTGCCGCGACCACCTCGCGTCGTGCCCCGACTGCGCCGCCGGGAGCGAGACGCTGCGGCACCTGTCCACCGCGCTGCGCCCTGACGAAGCCTTCCCCCGCGAGAACGAAGTCGACTGGGCGGGGTTCGCCCGCCACACCGTGATGCGGGCCATCTCGGAAGACGCCGTGCGGGAGATGACCGTTCCGGCCGCCCCCGCCGCGCCGGGCTGGCTCGACCGCCTCGCGGCCGCCGCCCGCGCGCTGCTGCCGACCACAAGCTCCGCGCGCCAGAGACTGGCGTGGGCCAGCGGGGCGATGCTGCTGGTCGCCGGGGTGGCGATGGCCGCCATGATGATGCTCTCGCCGCCTCAGGATCCGGGCGCGCCGCCCGTTCCGCAGCAGGCATCCATCAGCATGCCCGAGGGGAACATCGACAATCTGACCGTGAACCTGGCCCGGCAGAACACCGCGCGCTACATCAACGAGACGCGCGCGGTGCTGGTGACGCTTCTGGACGTGAAGGTAGACTGTGACGACGACAAGGTCGATGTGTCGGCAGAGCGCGCGAAGGCCACCGAGCTGCTGCGCCGCCAACGCCTGATCGCCGCTGAGCTGGACCGTGTGCCCCTGGCCCGCGCGCAGGATGTGTGCGGCGAGCTGGGGCGCCTCCTCCTGGAGATCTCGACCTTGGCTGATTGCGCGAAAGACTCGGAATTACAGACATTGCGCGACGTGGTGGAGAAAAGGCAGATCCTGGTCCGGATGGAGCTGCTGAGCGCCGAGCTGGCGCGCCGGGAGGCACAGCGTGCCTAGGCGCGGCAGCAGGATGAAGTGGGTGGTGGCCGCCGCGGCGCTGTGCGCCATCACGGTTCCCGCCCGCTCCGCCACGGAAGACGAGCTGCTGGTCAAGATCAAGAACGACGTCTTCGAGCAGCGGTGGGACGGGGTGCTCGCGCAGTGCGATGAGTTCATCCGCAGCTTCTCGTCCAGCCCGTCGCTGCCGCGCGCCTACTACTACCGCGCCCAGGGGCTGGAGCACATCAAGGGGCGCGAGGCCGACGCCATCACCGCCTACGGCGACTTCCTGAAGAAGTTCCCCAAGGGCCCCGGCACCCTGACCGAGACCGCCACCCTCACGCGCATCACGCTGGCCACGTCACTGTACCTGAAAGGCGACAAGCGCCACGTCGGCTTGGTGATGGAAGCGATGGATCATCCGGGATACCCGGGTAACTACGCGGCCATCCAGTCGAGCAAGATCGACCATCCGGCCGCCTGGCAGAAGGCGATCCCAATTCTGAAGGATTGCGTCAACGAGCAGCCCGACGAGGAAGTGCGCAACGAGTGCGTGGTGGGCCTGCTGCGGATCAAGCCCGACTCGATCCCTACCAGACCCCCCGCCCCCCCCCCTGCCCCCCGTGAAGGGAGCGCACCCCGCCGTGCAGGTCCCCGACAGACCGCCTCCCCGGGCGACGCCAAGCTGATCCGCGTGGAGGTCTTCAACAAGGCCTCGGGCAAGGTGAGCGTGCGGGTGAACATGCCGCTCGCCTTCGCCAAGCTGGCGCTCGAGAGTCTCCAGGAGAACTACGGCCCCATGCTGGAGGATGAGCTGAAGAAGCAGCATCCCAGTTTCGGGCTCAAGTTCGGGTCACTCGAGCTGTTCCTGGAGGCCATCAAGAAAGGCGGCAAGCAGACCTTGGTGGAAATCGACAACGACGAGGAGTCGATCAAGGTCTGGATCGAGTAGGCAGCGGCCCGCTCGGCTATAATCCCCCCGCGATGAAGAGGCAGGTCTCCAACACACCCACGCGCATCGATCTGGCCGGCGGCACTCTCGACATCTGGCCTCTGAACATGCTGGTGGACCGCGCGCTCACCGTGAACGTGGCGGTCGATCTGTGGGCCACCACCACTCTGGAAGAGCTGCCCGCCTCGGCCCCCCGGCGCCGGGTGGAGGTGCGCTCCGAGGACCAGGGTGTGGAGGAAGTCTGGGACTCGTCGGTGCAGCCTCCGGCCACCACCAAGGTTCCGCTCATCGCCGAGTGCGTGCGCTTCTTCGAGCCCGAGCGTCCGCTGCGCATCGCCACGCGCTGCGCCGCCCCCGCGGGGGCCGGCCTGGGGGGGTCGTCGTCGCTGGCGCTGAGCATGCTGGGGGGGCTGCAGGCCTTCCTGAACCGCCCGATGATGCCCCCCGACGAGATGGTGCGCGTGGCGCGCGACCTGGAGGCGCGCGTGCTGGGGGTGCCCACCGGAACGCAGGACCACTTCGCCGCGGCCTACGGTGGCGTGGCCGCCATCCGCTTCGGCCCGGGGCGCCCCATCCGCGAAGCTCTCGCGCTCGACCTGGAGCAGCTCGACGCGCGGCTGGTGCTGGCCTACGGAGGCGCCTCGCGCGCCAGCGCCATGGCCAACTGGGACATGATGCGCCGCGCCATCGAGAACGAAGGAACCACGCGCGCGGGGCTGCAGTCGATCGCCACCATCGCGCGCGAGATGCGCGGGGCCCTCATCGCGCAGGACCTCGACGCCGTGGGCGCCCTGATGGAGCGCGAGTGGGAGGAGCGGCAGAAGCTCTCCCCCAAGGTGACCACCCCGGTGCTGGACAAGGCGATCGCCGCCGGCCGCGCGGCCGGCGCCCTGGCCGGCAAGGTGTGCGGCGCGGGAGGAGGCGGCTGCATCGCCTTCGTGTGCCGCGCCGGCGCCCGCGAGAAGGTGAAGGCCGCGCTCAACGCCCTGAGCAGTGACGGCGTGCGCGTGCTGGCCGCGCGCCCCACCCGGCTCGGCCTGCACATGACCGGGTAGGCGACGGCATGAATGTGGACAGAGAGCGCGAGGCGTTGCTGAAGACAGACAAGGAGTGGGCCGCCGCCGCGTCCACCGGCGATGTGGACAGGATTGTCTCGTACTGGACCAACGACGCCATCGTCCTGCCTCCCGGCGCACCGGCCATCGTGGGCAAGCAGGCCATCCGGGCGTTCGTGGCCGACAGCCTGAAGATGCCCGGCTTCAGCATCACCTGGCAGTCGGAACAGGCCGTCATCGCCGCCGGCCATGACATGGGATACATGGTGGGGACCAACAAGGTCACCATGCCGGGGGCCGATGGGAGGACCGTCGACATGGCGGGCAAGGCCGTGACCGTCTGGCGCAAGGAGTCCGACGGCGCGTGGCGATGCGTCCTGGACATCTGGAACGCGGTCCCGCCGGCCTCGTGATGGCGCGCGTGATGGGCGCCCTCCTGCTGACAGGCCTGATCGGCTGCGCCGCCGCCACCGACAGCGCCGACATCCCGGCCCCCGTCGCGCCGGGCGCGTTCGAGAAAGGGATGGTCTTAGGACTCTTCGCGCGCCACGAGCCGACCTACGCCGCCGACAAGCTCGACGAGCTGCAGCGCCTCGGGGTGACGTCCGTGTGCATCATGATCCCGTGGGTCATCCCGCACGTGCGGTCGCTCGACATGAACCCGCGCGACGACATGACCCCCAACGACGCCTCGCTCGTCCGGGCGATACGGGCCGCCCACGCCCGCGGCATGTCGGTGCTGCTGATGCCCTTCCTTTATGTGGACCACATGGAGGAAGGGGAGTGGCGCGGCACGCTGGCCCCTCCCGACTGGGACGCCTGGTTCGCGCGCTACGGGGAGTTCGTCCTGCACTACGCCCGCCTGGGGCAGGCCGAGAAGGCCGCCTGGCTCAGCATCGGCTCGGAGCTGTGCTCCACCGAGGCGCACGAGGCCCGCTGGGAAACCCTGGTGGGCGAGGTCCGCCGGGCCTATCAGGGGGGCCTGACCTACTCGTCCAACTGGGACCACCGCAAGACCCCGACCTTCCTCAAACGACTGGACGCACTGGGGATGAACGCCTACTTCGAGCTGACTGACGACGCCGATGCCACCGAGGACCAGCTGGTGGCCGCATGGGGCCGTGTCCGGCAGGATATCGAGGCGTGGCGGAGCCAGGTCGGGTTGGATATCATCGTGACCGAAGTGGGGTACCCGAGCAGGGCCGGAGCGGCCCGGGACCCCTGGAACTACGATGCCCCGGGCCCCGTGGACCAGGAGGTCCAGAAGCGCTGTTATCGGGCTTTTCAGCGGGCTTGGGGAGGCGATCCGCACCTTCGCGGGGTATATTTCTACATCTGGTGGGGAGATGGGGGGCCGGAAGACACCGGCTACACTCCCCGCGGGAAGCCGGCCGAAGCGGTCATCCGGGACTGGTACCAGAGGTCTTCCCAGCAGCAAGCAGACAGGAGCGCGCCATGAACACCAACCCTATCGTCAGAACGCTCGCCATCCTGCTCGTGCTGGCCGTTGCCGGCGTTTTCTCGGGCGCCGTCCACGCCGACAAGCTTGTGGTGTTCAAGAATGGCAAGGCGCTCAAGGCCAAGTCGGTCGTCGAGGACGGCCAGTGGCTCAAGTGCGAGTTCGAGGACAACAACTTCATCTCGGTGAAGGCCTCCCTGGTGCAGGGTATCGAGGAGGCCGCCATCGGCGCCAGCGATGCCGACTTGCGCTTCAACAAGGTGGCCGCCGGCTCGGGCTACACGCCCCCGCCCGCCCCGCGTGCCGATGATGGCGGCGGATCCGCCGCCCAGGCGGCGGCCCAGCAGCAGCTGCAGCAGCAGGAGGAGAACGACGCTGCCGCAGCCGCCCTGGAAGAGCAGCAGGCGATCCAGGCCCAGGGCGGCGTGTTCATGGGGAACAAGAACGGCCGCCGTGGCCTCAACCCCGGCAACCAGCAGCAGATGCAGCAACAGCAGCAGCAGAACGGCGGCATCCAGGGGCTCACGCCCCTCAACCAGGCACAGACTCCGTTCCAGAACCGTGGCCTGAGCCCCAGGCAGGCGAACCAGCGACGGGGCTCGCGCTTCGGCGCCCAGCCGCAGGGCAACAACCAGCAGGAAGGAAACGAGCAGAATTGATCATCGGGATCACCGGGCCCAACGCGGCGGGCAAAGGAGAGGTGGCTTCCTGGTTCGTCGCGCAGGGATTCGTGTACCACTCCCTTTCCGACGTCCTGCGCGAAGAGCTGGATCGTGCCGGCCTGCCTCCCACCCGCGAGAACCTGATCGCGCGCGGCAACGAGCTGCGCGCGCGGCACGGAGCGGGGGTGCTGGCCGAGCGCATCCTGCCCCGGCTGACCGGGCGCGACGTGGTCGACTCCATCCGCAATCCCGCCGAGGTGCAGGTGCTGCGCGGGCGCGCCGACTTCATCCTGCTGGGGGTAGACGCCCCGCTCGAGGAGCGCTTCCTCCGCGCCGTGAGCCGCGGGCGGCCCGGAGACGGGCCCACCCTCGAGGAGTTTCGCGCCAAGGAGGCCCGGGAGAACAGCCCCGACGAGACGCGCCAGCAGTTGGCCAGGACATTCGCCATGGCCGATCACACGCTGGCCAACGACGGCACCCTCGAGGACCTTCGCGGCCGCGTGGGGGCCCTTGCAGACCAGCTCCTGCGAGCCGCATCGGGGACCCCGAGCGCCTGAGATGGCCACCTTCGAGCCCGTCTTCCAGGCGAGCCAGCATGGATGAGCGTATGGAAGGTGATCCCTGGGCGGCCGCCACCTGGGAGGGGGCCAGAAGAGCCATGCTGGAAGCCGCCCTGAATGCAACTCCCGCGCAACGCCTCGCGTGGCTGGAGGAAGCTCTCGACCTGCTGAGGCAGGTGCGTCGGACAGGGCCCGGCCGGCGCGCCGCCTAGGCCCAGTCGTCGTCGCCGCGCCAGGCGCGGCCGCGCGGCTCCGGCCGATGGATGCTGCGCCTCCAGGCCGACGGGCCGCGCATCATGAGGATCAGCGCCATCCCCGCCACGAAGCCTCCTATGTGGGCGAAGAAGGCCACGCCCCCTCCCGTCCTCGCGTCGGCCGACATCAGCAGCTGGAACACGAACCAGATCCCCAGCACCACCACGGCAGGCAGGTACATCAGGCGGATGATGATGAAGATGGGGACGAGGGTCAACACTCGCGCGTGCGGAAACAGGATGAGGTACGCACCCAGCACGCCGGCGATGGCGCCGCTGGCGCCGATCATGGGCACCTCGGAGCCGGGCATCATGAACACCTGCAGGGCGGCCGCGGCCAGGCCGCACGCCACGTAGAAGGGGAGGAACAGAACGTGCCCCAGCTCGTCCTCGACGTTGTTGCCGAAGATCCAGAGGTAGAGCATGTTCCCGAGCAGGTGCATGAGATCCCCGTGCAGGAACATCGAGGTGAGGAAGGTGAGCGGCACCGGGACGTACGCCGCGCCCACGGAGACCCCTTCGGTCACCTCCACGGGGATGAGCCCCAGGCGGTACACGAGCGCCTGCATCCCCTCCTGCCCCAGGCTCATCTGGTACAGGAAGGCCAGCACGTTGGCGGCCATCAGGAGCACGGTCACCACGGGGGCGGTGCGGCTGGGGTTGTCGTCCTTCAGCGGGATCACCCGAGCACTTTACCACCCCTTGATCGCGGCGCCCCGCCGTCCTAATGTACGCGCATGTCTTCCGTCACATCGCCGTTGATCAGGCCACTTTCGAAGGCCCCCGCAGCCGACCCGTCCGCCAGCTCGGTCCAGCAGGTGCTCCCCGAGCCCTGGTTCGGCCTGACCGACGAGGCGGCCATGGCGCGCATCCCCGAGGTGCGGGCCCGGCTCGGGTCGAAGCTGATGATCCTGGGGCACCACTACCAGCGGGACGAGGTTCTCCAGTTCGCCGACCAGACCGGCGACTCGTTCGGCCTGGCGCGCGCGGCCGCCGCCAACCGCGACGCCTCGTACATCGTTTTCTGCGGGGTGCACTTTATGGCCGAGTCGGCCGACATCCTGACGCGCGACGATCAGACGGTGATCCTGCCCGACCTGTCCGCGGGGTGCTCCATGGCCGACATGGCTGAGCTGGACCAGGTCGAGGACGCCTGGGACGAGCTGACCGAGGTGCTGGGGGAGGGGCGCGTCATGCCCATCACCTACATCAACTCGGCGGCCAGCCTCAAGGCGGTGGTGGGGCAGCACGGGGGCGCGGTCTGCACGTCGTCCAACGCCGAGCCGATCATCCGCTGGGGGCTGGCCCAGCGCGAGAAGCTGCTCTTCTTCCCCGACCAGCACCTGGGGCGCAACACCGGCGCGAAGATGGGGATACCGCTCGACGAGATGGTGGTGTGGGATCCGACCAAGCCCCCCGGCTCGATGGGGGGCAACACGCGCGAGGCGCTCCAGCGGGCGAAGCTCATCCTGTGGCGCGGGCACTGCCAGGTGCACCAGCGGTTCCTGCCCGACCACGTGCGGTCCTTCCGCGAGAAGTTCCCGGGCATCCAGGTGATCGTGCACCCGGAATGCTCGTACGAGGTGGTGCAGATGGCCGACCACGTCGGCTCCACGGCGTTCATCCTCAAGACCGTCGAGCAGGCCCCCGCCGGCACCAGCTGGGTGGTGGGGACCGAGATCCATCTGGTCGACCGGCTGCGGCGCGCTCATCCCGACAAGTTCATCAGCAGCCTGGTGCCGGGGGTTTGCCTCTGCTCCACCATGAACCGCATCGACCCGCAGCACATGCTGTGGGTTCTGGACAACCTGGAGGCGGGCCGGGTGGTCAACCCGATCCGGGTCCCCGAGCCGACCGCCTCGCGCGCCCGCCTGGCCCTGGACCGGATGCTCGAAATCCACTGAGCCCCAAGAGGGATGCTCCCTTGACATGCTGCTGATCCGCCTCTGATAATGGCCGGGCTCGAACCGTAGGTTCACCGCGGCGAGGACATCACCACCCCCCATGAGCGAAGCCATCACAGGTAAGATCGATCTTCCGCTGCCGCGTGGGGAGAGCGCCGTCGTCCCCGTCCGCCTGCTGGAAGGGATCGACGCACCGGCCGACCTCAAGCGCCTCTCCGTCCCCGACCTCAAGCAGCTGGCGATCGAGCTGCGCGAAGAGTTGGTGCGAGTCGTGTCGGTGACCGGCGGGCACCTGGCGCCGTCGCTGGGAGTGGTCGAGCTGACCATCGCGCTGCACTACCTGTTCGACTCGCCTCGAGACAAAATCGTGTGGGACGTGGGGCACCAGGCCTACGTGCACAAGATGCTCACCGGGCGCCGCGACCGCCTCCCCACCATCCGCCAGCACAACGGCATCTCCGGCTTTCTGCGCATCGTGGAGAGCGAGCACGACGCCTTCGGCGCCGGGCACGCCAGCACTTCCATCTCCGCCGCCCTGGGGATGGCTACCACGCGCGACCTGATGGGCGAGCGCCACTACGTGGTCACGGTCACCGGCGACGGGGCGATGACCGGCGGGCTGGCCTTCGAGGCGCTCAACAACGCGGGGCACGCAGGGCGCAACATGCTGGTGATCCTCAACGACAACGAGATGTCGATCTCGCCCAACGTGGGGGCCATCTCGCGCTACCTGACCAGCCTCAGCACCAACCCGTTCCTCAAGAAGCTGCGCGAGGAGACCTATCACCTGGTCGAGCACCTGCCCAGGGGGGCCACGGCGGCCGAGCTGGCCAACCGGCTGGAGCGCAACCTCAAGAACGTGCTGGTCCCCGGCGCGCTGTTCCAGGCTCTGGGCTTCCATTACTTCGGGCCGATCGACGGCCACGATCTGGAGGGGTTGCTGGATGTGATCGGGCGCCTTCGCGACGAGAAGGGGCCCGTGCTGCTGCACGTGGTCACCAAGAAGGGTCGCGGCTACTCCTACGCCGAGGAAGATCCCAACACCTACCACGGGCTCAACCCGTTCGACGTGGTCTCCGGCAAGAGCCTCCCGTCCAAGAAGGCGCCGCCCGCCTACACGTCAGTGTTCGCCGACGCGATGGTGGAGCTGGCCGGCGCGGACCAGCGGGTGGTGGCCATCACCGCGGCGATGGAGGACGGCACCGGCCTGGGCAAGTTCCACAAGGCCTGGCCCGACCGCTTCTTCGACGTGGGGATCGCCGAGGCGCACGGGGTGACCTTCTGCGCGGGGATGGCCCTGCGCGGGCTGCGCCCGGTGGCCGCCATCTACTCGACGTTCCTGCAGCGTGCCTACGATCAGATCATCCACGACGTGGGGGTGCAGAACATCCCGGTGGTGTTCGCGCTGGATCGCGCGGGGCTGTGCGGGCCCGACGGCCCGACGCATCACGGCGTGTTCGACCTGACCTACCTGCGCGCGGTCCCCAACATGATCGTGGCCGCCCCCAAGGACGGGGTCGAGCTGCGCAACCTGCTCCACACCGCGGTGCGCCAGACCGAGCATCCCTTCGCCATCCGCTATCCCAAGGAGAGCTGCCCGGTCGACCCGGCCGGCTCGCCGTTCGAGACCATCCCCATCGGCTCGTGGGAGCACCTGGTTGAGGGAGATCAGGTCGCGCTGCTGGCGGTGGGGACGATGGTGAACCACGCCCGCGGGGTGCTGGAGGCGCTTTCCGCCCAGGGCATCAAGGCGGGGCTGGTGAACTGCCGTTTCGTGAAGCCGATGGACACGAAGATGCTGGGCGAGCTGGCCTCGCGCTACCGGCTGCTGGTGACCCTCGAGGAGAACACGCTGAAGGGCGGGTTCGGCTCGGGGGTGTACGAGAGCCTTCAGGAAATGGGCCTTGCCTCGCTGCCGCATCTCAAGCACCTGGGGCTGCCGGATCGCTTCGTGCAGCACGGAAACCGCGGCGACCTGTTCGACGAAGCAGGATTGTCGGTGTCACGCATCGAGACCTCCGTGCGGGAAGCGCTCCAGCGCATCAGCTCGCGCCCCGGGGCGTCCGGCCGCACGGAGTCTCGAGATGCCTGAAGCGCAGCACGACGTCCCGGCCGGCACCCCCGTCCCCAAGGTCCACGTCGCCGTCGGCAACCTGGCCACCACCAAGGTGGACCTGGCCCTCACCTTCGCCTTCGAGTCGGAGCCGATCCGGGTGGACGGCCGCTCGGGCGGCCCGCTGGCGAAGACGCTCGGCCTGCTCGCGCGCCAGGACTCCTTCCGCGCCCGCCGCAAGGATCTGATCTGCTGGAACTCCGGGGGGCGCTACCCGGCCATGCGCTACATGCTGGCCGGCCTGGGGAAGCGCGGGGCGTTCTCTCCCGAGGTGCTGCGTGACGCGTGCGGCCTGGCGGGGCGCCGCGCCATCGGCCTGCCGGGGCCCGGTCCCTCGCGCATCGCGCTGTCGCTTCCCACCGGGGCCGATGGGCGCGGAGAGGGGCCCGACATCGCGCTGCTGGCCCAGGCGGCGGTGGAGGGGATCGCGCTCGGCTCGTACCGCATGTCCAAGTACCAGACCGCCGAGGACGGACCGCGCCCGACCGCCCTGCGGAGTCTGGACCTGCTGGTGGGGCGTCCGGCCCTGACCGCGGCGCAGGCGGGCGCGGCGCAGGGGCGTCTGCGCGCCGAGGCGGTGAATCTGACGCGCGACCTCGTGAACGAGCCGGCCATCGTGGTGACTCCGATGCGCATGGCCGAGGTGGCCCGCCGCGTGGCGGCCGACGCCGGGCTCAGCATCAAGGTGCTGGAGAAGAAGGACCTCGAGCGTATGGGGATGGGGGCGCTTCTGGGTGTGGCGGCGGGGAGCCACCAGCCTCCGTGCCTCATCCACCTGACGTGGCGCCCGTCCCGCACGGGAAGGGCGCGTGTTCGCCGCGTGGCGCTGGTGGGGAAGGGACTCACCTTCGATTCGGGCGGGCTCTCGCTCAAGACGGCCAGCGGCATGGAGACCATGAAGCTGGACAAGGCCGGGGCCGCCGCGGTGCTCAGCGTGATGAGCGCTGTGGGGCGGATCAAGCCGGGGATCGAGGTGCACGGCATCATGGCCATGACCGAGAACATGCCGGGCGGAGGCGCCATCAAGCCGGGCGACATCCTCAAGGGGATGGGCGGACGCACCATCGAGGTGCTCAACACCGACGCCGAGGGGCGCGTGGTCCTGTCGGACGCGCTGGTGTACGCGCAGCGCCAGAAGGTGGACGAGATCATCGACTTGGCCACGCTGACCGGTGCCTGCATGGTGGCCCTGGGGCCGATGGTGACCGGTGTCTTCGGCAACGACCAGCCGATGGTGGATCGCTTTCTGGACGCCGCGTACTCGGCCGGGGAGAAGGCCTGGCAGCTGCCGCTGGTGGAAGACTACTCCGACCACCTGCGCAGCGACGTGGCGGACATCAAGAACACTCCCAACACGCGCTATGGCGGCGCGATCACGGCCGGGCTCTTCCTGAAGTCCTTCATCGAGAACGGCACACCCTGGCTGCACCTGGACATCGCCGGCCCGGCGTTCCTGGAGAGCGAGCAGGGGTACATGCGCAAGGGGGCCACCGGGGCCACCGTGCGCGCGCTCATCTCCTACCTGCAGGCCAGCGCTTCACCCGGCTAGGCGGACCGCGATGGGGCACCAGGGGCATCGCGATCACAAGGACGCCGCCCCGACCTCGGTCACCCTCGCTCTGCTGACCGTCTCCGACACGCGCACCGAAGCCACCGACGAGAGCGGGCGCCTGTGCGCCGAGATGGCCGAGGCGGCCGGGCACACCATCGCCTCGCGCGCCATCGTCCCCGACGATCCGTCCCGCGTGCGCCTGGCGCTGCAGACCATCCTGGCCGACGCGCGCGTGGAGGCGGTGCTGGTGAACGGCGGCACCGGCATCTCGGGGCGGGACCGCACCTACGAGGCGGTGAGCGCCCTGCTGGACGCACGCCTCGACGGGTTCGGCGAGCTGTTCCGCGCGCTGTCGTACCAGCAGATCGGATCGGCGGCCATGCTGTCGCGCGCGGTAGCCGGCTCGGCGCGCGGGCGGGCCGTGTTCTGCATGCCGGGCTCTCCGGCCGCGGTGCGGCTGGCGCTCGAGAAGCTGGTCCTGCCCGAGCTGAGCCACGTGGTGGCCGAGCTGAGGAGAACCACGTGAAGCTGGCCATCCTGGCGATGATCGTGTGGACGCTGCTGCCGGCGGCGGGCGCGGCCCCGGGCGAGGCGGCGGGGGGCCACGGCGACCCGGTCGCCCCCGTGCTGCTGGGGCTGGCCGTCATCCTGCTGGCCGCCAAGCTGGGAGGCGAGCTGGCCGAGCGCGCCGGCCAGCCCGCGGTCCTGGGAGAGCTGGTCGGTGGGATGCTGCTGGGGAACCTCCACCTGCTGCTCCCCATCGAGTCGTTCGCTCACTTCCGCGAGGACCCGATCCTGGACATCTTCGCGCGCGTGGGCGTGATCGTGCTGCTGTTCGAGGCGGGGCTCGAGACGCGCGTGAGCGACCTGATGAAGGTGGGCGCGTCGTCGCTCGTGGTGGCCCTGGTGGGCGTGGCGGCCCCCATGGCGCTGGGGTTCCTGGTGGGGGAGTGGATGCTCCCGGACACTTCGGTGAATGCGCACCTGTTCCTGGGCGCGACGCTGGCCGCCACCAGCGTGGGGATCACGGCGCGGGTCCTGAAGGACCTGGGGAGGCTTCAGGACAGGGAATCCCGCATCATCCTGGGAGCCGCGGTGATCGACGACGTGCTGGGCTTGATCCTGCTGGCGGTGGTGAGCGGCATCGTGACCAGCGGCGGCATCACGGTCTGGGAGGTCGCGCGCATCACGCTGGTCTCCATCGCCTTCCTGGGCGGGGCCATCGTGCTGGGGCCGAAGCTGCTGAAGTACCTGGTGCCTCAGCTGGCCAAGCTGCGCGTGAAGGGGATGAAGCTGATCACGGCCATGACCTTCTGCTTCGGCATGGCCTGGCTGGCCGACGCGCTGGGGCTGGCCCCCATCGTCGGCGCGTTCGCGGCGGGGCTGGTGTTCGAGGAGTGGGTGGTCGAGCCGTTTCGCGCCACCGAGCCCCTGCACACCATGCTGGCGCCGCTGTCGACCCTGCTGGTGCCAGTCTTCTTCGTGCTGATGGGATTCCAGGTGCGCCTGGAGACGTTCGCGAACCCCACGGTGCTGGGGCTGGCGGCCGCCATCACCGTGGCGGCCATCGTAGGCAAGCAGGTGTGCAGCCTGGGGGTGCTCGAGCGAGGGCTCGACCGGCTCACCATCGGCGTGGGGATGATCCCGCGCGGTGAGGTGGGGCTGATCTTCGCGGGCATCGGGCGCTCGCTGGGGGTGGTGGACGACGCGCTGTTCAGCGCCACGGTCATCATGGTGATCGTGACCACCTTCGTCACGCCCCCCGCGCTCAAGTTCACCATGGCGTCGTTCGAACGGCGCCACGGATTGCGCCCCCGCACGGCGGGCGCCACGGAGGATTCACGATGACGACATCCCTTGTCTTCGCGGCCGCGCTGGCCGCGGCAGCCGCCCCTGCGCACGGCATCGAAGCGTACCTGAGCGCGCGCAGCGTGTCGTCCCCCTCGCTGTCGCCCGACGGGGCGCGCGTGGTGTTCCTCACCAACATCACCGGGATGAACCAGGTCTGGCTGGTGCCGGCCGCAGGCGGCTGGCCGGAGCAGATCACGTTCTTCGAGGATCGG
The DNA here is from genome assembly GCA_050747525.1 of Candidatus Polarisedimenticolia bacterium. GTDB lineage: Bacteria > Acidobacteriota > Polarisedimenticolia > JACPZX01 > DASXTC01 > JBOGOC01. The sequence goes on from JBOGOC010000010.1 coordinate 85,270, forward strand.
GTGCAATCGGTGCAATGGTCCCCGGCCGGCCCGGCCTTCGTGCTGGGGAAAGACGCCGGAGGGAACGAGCGCACGCAGCTCTACCTCGGGACGCCCGAGGGGAAGGTGGAGCCGCTCACGTCGAATCCCAAGGTGATCCACACCTTCGGCGGCTGGTCGCCCGACGGCGCGCGGATCGCCTACGCCTCCAACGAGCGCCAGGAGGCCTTCTTCGATCTGTACGTGATGGACGTGGCCTCGCGGCGCGCGGAGAGGGTGCTGCAGCACGACGGCAACAACACCGTGGCCGCCTGGTCGCCCGACGGCAAAGCGCTGGTGTTCAAGCGCACCCACGGCAGCCAGGACAGCGACCTGTTCCTGCTGGAGCTGTCCACGGGGCGGCAGACGCCCCTCACGTCCCACAAGGGGAAGGACGAGTACGGCGCGGTGGCCTGGCCTCCAGGCGACATCGTGTACGTGGCCACCGACGAAGGGCGCGACGTGGTCAACGTGGCCGCCATCGACGTGCGCCATCCGAAGCTGACCTTCGTGGAAGAGGGGCCGTCCGACGTGACGGCGCTGGTCTTCTCCAAAGACGGCCGGCGCGTGCTGGTGGCCGTCAACGACGGAGGCTACACGCGCCTGACGCTGCGCGACGGCGGGATCAAGGGGCGCGAGCTGCCCGCCCCGGCTCTGCCTCGCGGCGTGACCGGCGGGTTCGAGTTCACCGCGGATGGGCGCCTGCTGCTGGTGCGCGTGGAGTCGTCCATCGAGCCGGGGGACGCCTGGATGCACGACATCACGACCGGACGCACGTGGCAGGTGACGCGCAGCAGCACGGGGGGCGTGCCGCGCACGGCCCTCGTGGAGCCGGAGGTCATCCGCTACAAATCCTTCGACGGGCTGGAGGTGCCGGGGCTGCTGTACCTGCCTTCCGATGGGGCCGGGGCGCGGCATCCCGCGGTGGTGTGGATCCACGGAGGGCCCGAAGGGCAGAGCCGGCCATCGTTCCAGCCGGTCATCCAGTTCTTCGTGCATCGCGGGTACGCGGTGCTGGCCCCCAACGTGCGCGGCAGCACCGGCTACGGCCGGAAGTATCACATGATGGACGACAAGCGCCTGCGCGGAGACGCCATCAAGGACATCGCCGCGGCCGCCGCCTTCCTCAAGGCCTCGCCGCGCGTGGACGGGAGCCGGCTGGCGGCCATGGGAGGCTCGTACGGAGGCTACATGACCCTGGCCGCGCTGGCCTTCCACCCCGACCTGTGGGCCGCCGGTGTCGACATCGTGGGGATCTCCAGCTTCCGCAGCTTCCTGAAGAACACCGGCGTCTGGCGCCAGACCCATCGCGCCAGCGAGTACGGAGACCCCGTCGAAGACGCCGCGTTCCTCGACTCGATCTCGCCCCTGCTCGCGGCCGACCGCATCGCCGCGCCCCTGTTCGTTGTCCAGGGAGCCAACGACCCCCGCGTGCCGCGCAGCGAAGCCGAGCAGATCGTGGCCAACCTGAAAGGGAGGGGCCGCCCGGTCGACTACCTGCTCTTCGACGACGAAGGGCACGGAGTGGCCAAGCTGCCGAACCGCATCAAGGCCTATGGGGCAATTGCGGACTTCCTGGACAAGCACCTCGGCGGGAGGTGAGGCGGGGGGCGACCCTCGGCCTGTGGAAGCTGCCGGTCCTGTGGACGCGGACGACGCGCCCACAGGACCTTGGACGCCCGCAGTAGAGCGCGGGCGCCCACAGCTTCCACGAGGCGCTGCGGCTGCTGCGTCTCATGGCTCGCAAACTTAACAATTCAAGGACTTGACAATCACTCAATTGGCCGTATAATCCACCTGCATCATCTGATGACCCGCTGACGGCGGTCGTTTAACCGATGCCGCCGCCCCTCCCTGAACGAGCTCGGAGCCCGGATTCATGTCCCTCGATCTTGCTCGAGCCATCGCTCTCCCCACGCGCCAGGTCAAGACGCACCCTTCTCCTTCATGGTCGGTCGCCGAGGTGGCGACCCCGTATCGCACCGAGAAGTCGCTCGAGCGCGCACACCGGGTGGCCGTGGGGCTGTCGGCGGCGCGCGCCCAGGTGATCCTGCCGCTCGCGCGTGTGGCGGCGGCGGTGGTGAGCACGAAGGCGCATCGTGAGTTCGGCTACGCGAACCTTGAGGACTTCTGCCGCGAGCGGCACGGGCGCGGGGCGCGGTGGGTGCGAGACCTGGCGGTGCTGCAGGGTCACTTCGAGAAGCTGCCGGCGCTGGCGGCCGCGGTGTCGGGCGACGACGGTGGGCCGCCGCTTCACGTGTCGGCGGCGATGGCCATTGGTGCGGTGGGGACGCCCGAGAACGTCGATCAATGGATAGCCCGGGGGCGCGAGGTCACGCTCGATCAGATGAAGAAAGAGATCCGCGGCCAAGCGGGTGCGGACGCGGTCGAGCCCGACCGGGTGCAGGTGCGGATGTCGGTCCATCCTGTCGTGCTGGCGGCCTTCGACGAGGTGCTCGATCTGCACCGCGCGGTGGTGGGGTCGGAGGACAGCGTGACGTCGTTCGTCGAGTCGATGGTGGCCGAGGCGATAACCGAGCCGGAGCCGTCTGCGCTGGCCGCCCTGGAAGGCCGGGCCGACGCGCTCGTGCGCGGGGCGGATCGCGCGGTGGCGGAGAAGGCGCGGGAGAAGGCGGCGGGCGGCTGGGCGGACCTGCCGC
>JBOGOC010000011.1:0-40177 GCA_050747525.1 Candidatus Polarisedimenticolia bacterium
GTACTACCACCGCGTCGTGGACTGCCAATGGGCGTGCCCCGCCCACACGAACGTGCCGGAGTACATCCGGCTGATCGCCCAGGGCCGCTTCACCGACTCCTACTGGCTGAACCGCGAGTCCAACGTCTTCCCGGGGATTCTGGGCCGCACGTGCGACCGGCCCTGCGAGCCCGCCTGCCGGCGGACCCGCGTGGATGGCAAGCCGGTCGCGATCTGCCGTCTGAAGCGCGTCGCCGCCGACCACCGCGACCCCGCGGACGATCGTCTCCCTTCGATCCCGAAGCGGAAGAACGGCAAGCGGATCGCCCTGATCGGCGCGGGCCCGGCGTCCCTCACCGTCTGCAACGACCTCATGCCGCTCGGCTACGAATGCACGATCTTCGAGCAGCTCGCTCGCCCGGGCGGGCTCATGCGGATCAACATCCCCGCCTTCCGCCTCCCGGCGCGCGTCCTGGACGAGGAGATCGATATGATCCTCGACATGGGGGTGGAGGTCCGGTACAACACGCCGATCACCAGCCTCAAGGAGCTCCTCGAGGAGGATTGGAACGCGATCTTCATCGGGAGCGGCGCCCCCAAGGGCAAGGAGCTCAAGCTCCCCGGCCGCGAGGAGGGTGCTGCCAACATCAACATCGGGATCGAGTGGCTGGCCTCGGTCCATTTCGGCCACGTCGATTCGATCGGCGAGCGAGTGCTCGTGATCGGGGTCGGGAACACCGCCATGGACTGCTGCCGTACAGCCAAGCGACTGGGCGGCACGGACGTCAAGGTGATGGCGCGGAAGGAGCGCCCCTACTTCAAGGCCTCCCCCTGGGAGCTCGAAGACGCCGAGGAGGAGCAGGTCGAGATCCTTGTCAACCATTCCCCCAAGCGGTTCGTGGTCGAGAACGGACGGCTGGTCGGAATGGAGTTCGAGCTCGTCTCCTGGCACGAGGGATCGAGCGGCCGCCTCGAGATGGAGGTCCACGACACGACCGTCCTCCCCTGCGACGACGTGCTCCTCGCGATCGGCCAGGACAATTCCTTCCCGTGGATCGAGCGCGACATCGGGATCGAGTTCGACAAGTGGGACATGCCGGTCGTCGACCGGACGACGTTCCAGACGACGCGCGAGGGCGTCTTCGTGGGTGGCGACGCGGCGTGGGGACCCGAGAACATCATCTGGGCGGTCGAGCACGCGCACCAGGCGGCGATCTCGATCCACAACCGCTGCCAGGGGATCCCGCTGGAGGAGCGGCCCGAGCAGGGCATGAACCTGATCTCGGCCAAGATGGGGATGCACGCCTGGAGCTATCACAACGACTACAACCCGGCGCCGCGGCAGAAGATGATCCACGTCGATCTCGTCGAACGGTTCCGGGAGCTCGAGATCGAGGTCGAGACAGGCTTCACTCCCGAACAGACCGCGCGCGAAGTCCAGCGCTGCCTGAACTGCGACATCCAGACCCACTTCACGGCGCGGCTCTGCATCGAGTGCGACGCCTGCATCGACATCTGCCCGGTGGACTGCCTGACGATTACGCCCGACGGAGAGGAGGAGGAGCTCCGGAGGCGCCTCACGGCACCCGCCGAGAATCCGCACCAGCCGCTCTACGTCTCGGAGGCCCTGCCCCAGACCGGGCGGGTGATGGTCAAGGACGAGGACATCTGCGTCCACTGCGGGCTCTGCGCCGAGCGCTGCCCCACGGCGGCCTGGGACATGCGGAAGTTCGATCTCCTGATTCCCTACGCCGACCGGCCGATCACCGAGCCTGTCCATCGTCCCAAGCTGCTCCAGATCGAGATTCCCGCCGGCGCCCCCGCATGAGCGGGCTCTCGAAGGTGCCGGCCACGCCCTCCAGCGTGAGCGGAGGTCAGCTACGGATCGATCCAACCCAGCACGAATGATTTGCCATGGCTGAGAGGCAACTCTACAAGCTGAAAGTAACTCTGCAGGATTCCCGGCCCCCGATCTGGCGCAGGTTCGAGGTCCCGGCGGACGTTACGCTGTTCAAGCTGCATCAGATCCTCCAGCTGGTCATGGGCTGGACCGATAGCCACCTCCACCAGTTCCGCCGGGGGGAAACCCTCTACGGGGAATCCGACCCGGAGTTTGGCATCCGACGACGCAACGAGAAGCGCGTTCGACTGGCGGAAGTCCTCTTGAAGCCGAAGGACCGGATGGTCTACGAGTACGATTTCGGCGACGGCTGGCAACACGATATCGTCCTCGAAGACACCCCCTCCCCTGAACCCCGGGTTCGGTATCCGCGCGTCCTGGCCGGCAAGCGCGCCTGTCCCCCGGAGGATATCGGCGGTATGTGGGGATTTTACGGTTTTCTCGAGGCGATCCGTGATCCGAAGCATCCCGAGCACGAGGAGATGCTCGAATGGTGGGGTTCCGATTTCAACCCCGAGGAATTCGATGTCGAGGAGGTGAACCTGGTTCTCCATCCTGGATCACGACGGAGGCCCGATGCCTGACAGGGGTCGTTCACTCTCAGTGCTCAGGAGAAAAGCCCGCCGCGGGTTCCACGGATATCCGATTGCGACGATCGCGTTCTACGGGCCGGATGATGCTCGCGCAACGAAAGTCGCGTTCGGCGGAAAAAGATGAGTCGTCGCCACCATCCCGCCTTGGCCGCGCCGGTCCGCGCCGGCGCACCATCTCCCCGCGAGCCCGGTGAGCGGGTCAACGATTTCGCGTTCAAGATCGGTACGGTGAACGGCACCGGATCGGCGAGCGCCAACGGCCTTCTCATGCAGGCGATCTTTCGGATGGGCGTGCCTGTCACGGGGAAGAATGTCTTTCCCTCGAACATCCAGGGGCTCCCCACCTGGTACGAGGTCCGGGTTAGCGGGGAGGGCTACACCGCCCGTACGCCCCACTTCGATCTTCTCGTGGCGATGAACCCGTCCACTTACGCGCGCGACATCGCCGAGGTGCGCCCGGGTGGGTGGCTCCTCTACGACTCCTCGTGGCCCATGGACAAGACGCTGCGGCGGGACGACGTGACGTTTCTCGAGGTCCCGCTCGGAGAGATGTGCGTCGAGGCTTTTCAGGGCGACCGCGAGCGCGTTCTCATGAGGAACATCACCTACGTGGGCGCGCTGGCGGCCTTTCTGGACATCGACATGGAGGTAGTTCAGGCGATGCTCGAGGAGAAGTTCGGCCGCAAGAAGGCGCTTCTGAACTCGAACCACACGGCGATCCGGCTGGGCTACGACTACGCCCGCGACCACTACGACTGCCCGCTTCCCATCCGGCTCGATCGGATGGACGCCACCGCCGGCCACATCCTGATCGACGGCAACGCGGCGGCGGCGCTCGGGTGCGTCTACGCCGGGGCCACCGTGGGGGCGTGGTACCCGATCACCCCGGCCACGTCGCTGATGGACGCCTTCAGCGGCTTCTGCGAGCGCTATCGGGTGGACTCGGAGACCGGCAGGAAGCGGTTCTGCATCGTCCAGGCCGAGGACGAGCTGGCGGCGGTGGGTGTCGTGATCGGCGCCGGCTGGGCCGGCGCACGCGCCTTCACACCGACCGCGGGCCCCGGCATCTCGCTCATGAGCGAGTTCATCGGGCTCGCCTACTACGTCGAGATCCCGATCGTCCTCTTCGACATCCAGCGCACGGGTCCCTCGACCGGCATGCCGACCCGAACCCAGCAGGGCGATCTCATGATGATCGCCTATGCCTCCCACGGCGACACGCGGCACATTGCGCTCTTCCCCGCCAACCCCGAGGAGTGCTTCCGGATGGCGGTCCAGGCATTCGACCTGGCCGAGCGTTTCCAGACCCCGGTGTTCGTGGTGTCGGATCTCGACATCGGAATGAACGACTGGATGTGCCCCAGGCTCGAATGGGACGACAGCTACCGGCCCGACCGGGGGAAGGTCCTGGGGCCCGAGGAGCTGGAGCGGATCGAGAAGTACTTCCGGTACGTCGACGCCGACGGCGACGGGATCGCCGCGCGGACCCTGCCCGGCTCGCACCCCAAAGGCGCCTACTTCGCGCGCGGATCGGGGCACACGCAGTACGGGACGTACACCGAGGACTCGGCCGAGTACGTCGAGCTGATGGAGCGGCTCGCGCGGAAGATCTCGGGGGCGGCGAAGGCGGTGCCGGAGCCGGAGGTATGGTGGGCCGTGGAGGTCTCGGGCCGCTCCGGTGGACCCGCTGGCGATGGTCGGCGTAGGAGTGCCGGGTCGCGAGGGAAAGCGTCATCGACCGGCCACGGGTCGCGGCTCGGGATCGTCACGATCGGCAGCCCCCGGGCCGCCGTCCTCGAAGCCGTGGACCGTCTCGCCGAGGAGGGGATCGCCCTCGACTTCCTCAGGGTGCGGGGATTTCCGTTCGACACATCGATCAAGGAGTTCCTGGAGACACACGACGTGAACTTCGTCGTCGAGCAGAACCGGGACGCCCAGCTCCGATCGCTGCTTCTCCTCGAGACCGCGGTCGCGCCGGAGCGGCTCGCGTCCGTGCGATACTACGGCGGCCTGCCACTCAGCACGCACCATGTGATCGAAGGGGTAAAGGGGCATCTGGAGGCGCGCGATGCAGGCGCCTCGCCCCCGGCGCCCAACTAAAAGCATAAAGCGCAGCGCACCGTCACCTGCCGGTGGACGGCTGCGGCGGCCAAGCCCCGCTTCCTCCACCCTCCTCCGGCGCGGCAATTGCAAGCGTCGAACTGTGCATGTCATTTCCCGCGATCGAGACCGCCCCGAAGCCCACCCGCCTAGTGGATCAGGTCCGCGCAGCCATTCGCGTCCACGGCTACAGCCGGCGAACGGAGAAGGCCTATGTCGGGTGGATTCGCCAGTACGTGCGATTCCACGGAATGCGCCACCCAACCCATCTCGGTGAAGCCGAAGTGTCCGCCTTTCTGACCCACCTGGCAGTGGAGCGGAAGGTCAGCGCGTCAACCCAGAACCAGGCGCTGAGCGCGATCCTCTTCCTGTATCGCAAAGTGCTGAAGATCGAGCTCGGGTGGCTGGACGACCTGGTGCATGCCCGGCGCCCCGCCCGACTTCCGGTCGTTCTCACCCGCTCCGAAGTGGCGTCGATCCTGGAGTGCCTTCACGGTCACGCCATGGCTCATGGCTTCCCTCCTCTACGGGGCGGGACTCCGCCTCCTCGAGTGCGCCCGGCTCCGGGTCAAGGATGTAGAACTCGATCGTCGGGAGATCGTCGTTCGAGACGGCAAGGGGAGGAAGGACCGGGTGACATTGCTTCCGGAGTCGCTCGGCACGCCCCTTGAGGACCATCTCGAGCGTGTGCGCATCCAGAATCAGGAGGACCTCGCCCGGGGCCGCGGGAGTGTCGAACTGCCGACGGCGCTCGAGCGGAAGTACCCCCGCGCTGCCTGGCAATGGGGATGGCAATGGGTCTTCCCCGCGACGCGTTTCTATCGGGATCCCGTGACCGGACGCCGGCGGCGTCATCACCTGCACGAATCCGTGCTTCAGAAGGCTGTCAAGGTCGCGGTTCAGGCCGCCGGCATTTCCAAGCCCGCCAGCTGCCACACTTTGCGTCATTCATTCGCCACCCATCTGCTCGAGGATGGCTATGACATCCGGACGATCCAGGAGCTCCTGGGGCATCGCGACGTACGGACGACCATGATCTACACGCACGTCCTGAATCGCGGCGGCAGAGGCGTGCGCTCGCCGCTGGACCGATGAACACGCTCGCGGTATATACCCATATCGGGGTCGCCGCTGGCGGGGGATCCCCAAGCGCGGCGGTGCAGGTTAGGTGGGTAACAGGAGAGGCTGCAATAAGATGCACGTATCGCCGACGACGCGAAACCGCAGCAATACACCGCGAGTGCTCGCCCTGATACCGGGTTATGTGGAACCAGCTACTTCAAGTTAGGCTGTAGCAGACTACTCGATGATGCTTCCTGCAAGCACTCCACTGTGGGCCGCGCTACTTCTGATGCCCGCGGGGCTTTCCGCTCAGGCGACGACCATCTCCGCCCCTCCCGAGCCATCGCTGCTTCACATGTTCGTTCGACCGTGGGCCCGCGAGTCCGCCCTCGGCGATCTCGTGACGGTCTCGATGCCGGACTCCGCGCTCGAGCTGCGATTCTGGGGCGGCTTCGGGCTATTTGGCACGCGAGGCTTGGTGCTGCAGCGCAGTCCGGCCGGTGAGTGGACCGCGCGTCGAGCCGTGGTCGAGGGGTGCGCGGTGGTGCGTCCATTCTCGGAGCAATTGACCCCGGCGCGCATCGACAGCCTCCGTCGGCGGGCGCGAGAGTCCTGCTCTCCCGACTCAGGGGGTGGAGGTCAGGTGATCTACGCCGCATGGCTCTCGCTGTACGCATTGGAGTTGCCGCCCGATCCTGAGGCGGTGTGGCGCGACCTCCTCAGCGCCGGGCTTCTCACTCTGCCGCCCCGCGTTGAGCGTACCTGGATTATGAACGACGGCCACACGTTCGTGCTCGAGCTGCGCCGGGGCCACGAATACCGCGCATCCGAAATCGAGTACTTAGAGAAGCCGGAGCATCCTGCCGACGCTACGATCCGCCGGGTCGCAGACGTACTCACGCGGTACTATCGGTGGGACCGGCCTTAAAACCGCGACCTGACTCGAGTTGCAGCCTAACACGGTTTGCAGCTGCCAAGCGACCCTAAGGATGCGGGTACGCCGCGATCGTCATACCTCGCTTGCAGCTGAAACCTGATCCGTTAGACCTCACCCGGACATCGGTGACTCTGAAAGAGGAAGCTGAGCGTCTTCGCCTGATGGTCGGCGCGGGATACTGCCCGGTGGCCGAGGCGGTCGAGTGGGCAGACGGCGTCATTGCCCGGGAGGTCGCGCCACCGGCCGCCGTGCTCGACGTCTCGCTGACGGGGCGCGCGTCGCCGGCAACGCAGCGGGCGCTCAGCCTCCCATTGCATGCCGTCACCCATGTTGTTATACTGAACCGTATGGTTCAGTCTAGCCAAACCCACTTCGATGCCTCGTTCGGCGCGCTCTCGAACGCCACCCGACGCGGCGTTCTGGAGCAACTCGGGCGTGCGGACGCTTCGATCACAGCCCTTGCCGAGAGGTTCCACATGACCCTTACGGGCATGAGGAAACATGTAGGCGTCTTAGAGCAAGCGGGGCTCGTCAGCACGGAGAAGGTTGGGCGCGTGCGGACCTGCAAGCTCGGGCTGCGCGGACTGGAAGAAGAGGCGGCATGGATCGAGAGGTATCGCCAGCTCTGGGCCGCGCGCTTCGACGAGTTGAACATTGTTGTCGAGGAATTGAAACGGAAGGAGAAAGCAAATGGACGTAAGAGGAGAAAGTGAGGCCACCCCCACGAAGAACCGCACGGGGGTGGAGCGGAAGTCCGAGCGCGAACTCGTCGTCACACGCACCGTCAACGCGCCTGCGCGCCTCGTGTTCGAGGCGTGGACCAAGGCAGAACTATTCAGGAGGTGGTGGGTACCAAAATCGTATGGGCTGATCCTGCTTTCCTGCGAAATGGATGTTCGCGTTGGGGGGCAGTATCGTTTGGTGTTTCGCCACGAAGATTCGACGATGGAGTTCTTCGGCACGTACCTCGAAGTGACACCGCACTCACGCCTCGTTTGGACCAATGAGGAAGGAGACAACGGCAAGACCATCACCACGGTGACCTTCGAGGAAAACGCCGGCAAGACGTTGTTGGTCGTGCACGATCTCTATCCCTCGCAAGAAGCGCTTGACTCCGGATCGACGGGCGCGCTGCCCGAGACGCTCGACCAACTCGACGAGCTTCTCGTCAGCCTGGGATCAAGCACAGAGACAAAATGACGCAGCCAATCCATCCACCAAAGAAGCGTGTGGCCGGCCGCGAGCGTAAGAAAAGTGCCCAAGGCAAGCACCCTGCGAAGCTGCTAGTCGCCATGACTGGCAAGGCAAGCGCCGCGAAGACCGCAACAGGCCTCGAACCCGTGTGCGCGTACATCGCTAGCTTCGGGAGGGGACCAAAGATTCCCGTAGTGGGTGAGTTTGCAAGGAGGGTTTAGATGAAACGGAATTACACCAGCATGCGGACAACAGCTTTCCTCCTGATGACGCTCGTGGCGACTGACGCATCGGCGCAGCAGGAGCCAATGACCGGCTACGCGCCAATCAACGGAATGAAGATGTACTACGAAGTCCACGGCGGCGGCGAACCGGTGGTGTTGCTTCACGGCGCGTTCATGACCATCACCAACAACTGGGCCGGGTGGATCGGCGAGCTCTCCAAAACGCGGAAAGTAATTGCCGTCGAAATGCAGGGTCACGGCCGGACGGCGGACGTCCCACGAGATATCACCTACGAAAACCTCGCCGACGACGTGGCCGCACTGCTCAATTATCTCAAGATCCCGCGAGCGGACCTTATCGGCTACAGCATGGGCGGAGCCGTGGCGATGCAGTGTGCGATCCGCCATCCGGACAAAGTGCGAAGGGCAGTCATCATTTCGTCCACGTTCCGCCGTGACGGCATGATCCCGGAAGCGATCGAAGCTATCCCGAGACTCACGGCAGACGATTTCAAAGGCTCGCCCCTTGAGACCGAGTACAAGAAGCTGAGTCCGACTCCGGACGACTTTCCGAACTTCGTCCAGCGAATCGTCGCCAACTTCTCGAAAGGGTACGACTTCGGAGCCGACAAGCTTAAGGCCACCACGACGCCCATGTTTTTCATCCAGGGCGACGCTGACGGCGTGCGGCTCGCGCACGTCGCGGAGATGTTCCGCCTAAAGGGTGGCGAGATCCACGGCGACATGAAGCCGCGGTCCGCATCGCGATTGGCCATCTTGCCCGACACCACCCACGTGACACTGATGCAGCGCATACCCATCATCGTCCCAATGGTGAACGACTTTCTCGACGCCAAGCCGTAGCCGTGCTACGGCTCGCGCCGTTTACCGAACGCGAAATTCGTACCGCAGTCAACACGACCGTCCGGCTGATCGAAACTGCACCAACGAAAGTTCCTCCTCCTGCTTCGAGCCGCTTACCTGAAAGCAGTAAAGGACGATCAGTCGCACAGGGTCCCGCTATCCAGTACTCGCACCCGGGCGGTATTCCCACACGTCTGACAGATGACGGCCAAGCATGGATAAACCGGTCTACCCCCAGCAATGCTCTTGTAGTTCGGTGGGGCTGGGGGACTCGAATGGTCAGTACTAGGACGCCACCCGCACGGCTTTCGTCGATGTGGACTAGGTCCGGCTCCGGCATGAGGGGGGTGACCATGGCAGCCAGGTAGGCCAGGGCGCGACTCTCAGGCGGTAGATCGGTCAGTGCGTCGTGCTTCGCTACGATGGGCGGCATGTCAGGTCTCTTCGGGGCGTTCCGCTTGCGGGGGCAGACGAGGCTCAGTGCGGGGCTTTCCATGGTCCGGGACATCGCTACCAGCGGCCCCCCCGGCCGTGGAAGCAACGCTCCATGAGTAGAATTTGGGCCCGGGTGTCCACATGTCCATCAAAACGCGAAACTTTGGCGCGACTTTTTTTGAGGCCCGGGTGGTGGTTAGGCTGGCTTGCGGGAGTGATATGAGCGTGGGCGGCGGGCCGCGTGCGCCTGCGTAGGCCGGGAGCAGCTAGCCCGATGGCTAAAGACCGCTGGAGCCGGTCACACGGCAGTCACAACGGCGAGGCCTCCGGTCCAGAATCCGGCCCTTTCGGCTGGAAGGCTGTATGGTGCAAGTGATTGCATTCGTGGGTATTAGCGGATCTGAGCATGGTGGGCCCACCCTCGGATCGACCTACGAATCAGAAGGTCGGGTGTTCGAATCACCCAGGGCCCACCACGTTCCTGCGCGCCGCCACCCCCGCCACGCACCGCCCTTCGAACTCCCCTTCCCTCTGCCGCAGGATCTCGAGCGGGGCGACCAGGCGCGGGAGCTCCCCCGGATCCAGCAGGAAGTCCGGATTGCGAGGATGTCCGCGTTGCGCCTGATCCCGTGTGAAGGTTTCATACAGCAGGATGCCGCCGGGCCTGAGGGTTCGCGCGAGCGAGGGGAGGAGCGGGCGGTGGAGGTAGTGAATCACGATCACCAGGTCGTAGAGGCCCTCCCCCAGACCGGTGTCCCCCGCCTCCAGATCGAGCGGCTCCGCCTGAATCTCCAGTCCCAGGCGCCGCGCGTCCTCGTTCAGCGCCTCGATCGATGCCGCGTCCCTGTCCACGGCTTTCACATGGAAGCCGGCCGCCGCCAGGAGGAGCGCGTGGCGGCCCCGACCGCAGGCCACGTCCAGGACGCGGCCCCCCTGCGCGGGCAGGAGATCGGCGTTCTCCACCAGCCACGAGCTGGGACCCGCGGGCCCGAACGGATCGCCGGGGCTCGAGTCGCGCGGGCCCGTCCAGGCGGACATGCCGCCCGACATGTTCAGGACCCCGGGGAAGCCCGCCGCAGTCAGAAACCGGGCCGCCGCGGCGCTGCGCACTCCGTGCTCGCAGTACACCAGCAGGGGCAGGCCCTCGCGCGGAAGGGTGGCGGGGGCCACGGCCACCAGGTCCACGGGAAGGAGGAGCGCTCCGGGGATGTGTCCAAGATCACGGAACTCGGCCGGAGTGCGCACGTCGATCGGGCGCACCCGGCCCTCAGCCACCAGGCGCTGAGCCTCCACGGGCGGGATACTCTGGAACGTCGTCTTCGTCACGCAAGCACGTTAGCCGCCTGGTGAAGGGGCGGTCAACACGGAGGTGGGGTGGAGCGGGCTGATCTGGTGATCGTGGGGGGCGGCGCGGCCGGGCTGATGGCCGCCGTCCACGCCGGCCGTGCCGCCCGGGGGCGCTCGGTGGTCGTGCTGGAGTCGGCGCGAAAGCCGGGGGCCAAGATCCTCGTCTCGGGAGGTGGCCGCTGCAACGTCACCCACGACGTGGTCGAGGCGGAGGACTTCAGCGGCGCGACCCTCCAGGCCGTGCGCACGGTGCTGCGGCGCTTCGACGTGGAACGCACCGTGGCGTTCTTCCGCGAGCTGGGGGTCGTGCTCAAGCGCGAACCTACGGGCAAGCTCTTCCCGGTGACCGACAGCGCCCGCACCGTGCTGGAGGCACTGCTGCGGGCGGTGGCCCTGTCCGGATCGGTGCTGCGGCATCCGGTCCGTGTACAGCGTCTCGAGCGCGTTGATGGAGGCTTCCGGCTCGAAGGAGACTGGGGGTCGATGGAGGCGGGGCAGGTGGTGCTGGCCACGGGAGGTCGCTCCCTTCCCAGGAGCGGCTCGGACGGTCACGGCTTCACGCTGGCGCGCGGGCTCGGCCACGGGCTGACCGGGAGGATCTTCCCGGCCCTGGTGCCGCTGCTCCTTCCGGCCGGCCACTTCCTGACCGGCCTGAGCGGCCTCTCGGCCGACGTGATGCTCGAGGTCCGCGCCGCGTCGAACCGTCGCCTGGCGCGCGTGGAAGGGGCGCTGCTCTGCACGCACTTCGGTGTGTCGGGCCCCGCGGTCCTGGACGTCAGCCGACATCACATCGACGCGCGCCATGACGATCCGGGATGCAGGCTGGTGGTCTGCTGGTGGCCCGGGCTGGATTCCGACGGGGCCGATCGCGCACTGAGCGGCCTGGGCCGCCGGGGCGCGGGAGCCTGGCTCAGGGAGCGCCTACCCGACCGGCTCGCGCGGGCGCTGTGCGATCAGGCGGGCGTGGACCCGGCCGAACCGGGCGCCCGGATCCCGCGGGAGGCACGACGCCGCCTGGCGTCGATGGTGGCCAACATGGATTTGCCGGTCACGGGGGATCGCGGCTTCACCTACGCGGAGGTGACCGCCGGAGGCGTTCCGCTCGATGAGATCCGGCTCGACACGATGCGTTCGCGGAAGGCCGAGGGGCTGCTGCTCTGCGGCGAGATGCTGGCCGTGGACGGGCCGGTGGGCGGCTACAACTTCCAGTGGGCATGGGCCAGCGGCTTCGTGGCGGGGTCGTCGGCCTTCGCAGAAAGCACCTTTGCGCACGAGGCACAATCTCCGCGCCACGATGCATACTGACGGTCCATGCATAGCCTGCTGGACGAGCGGTTCATGCGCGGGGCACTGGCCGAAGCCCGCCGCGCCGGCCGGGCTGGAGAGGTGCCCGTGGGCGCGCTGGTGGTCTCGGCGTCGGGAGAGGTGCTGGCTCGCGGCCACAACCTGATGATCGCGCGCCACGACCCCACCGCGCACGCCGAGGTGGTCGCCCTGCGCCGCGCAGCCAGACGCGCACGCAACTACCGGCTGACGGGCGCTTTGCTGTACGTGACCCTGGAGCCCTGCCTGCTGTGCCTCGGCGCCATGGCGCATGCCCGCGTGGGGCGGCTGGTGTATGCCGCGGCCGATCCCAAGCGCGGCGCGATGGCCGCGGCGCGTGGGCGCGACGTGGCCCCCCTGCTGCATCACCGCTTCCGCGTGACGCCCGGAGTGCTGGCCGACGAGGCGTCCGATCTGTTGAGGGCCTTCTTCAAGGCCCGCCGCCCTTCTGGACGGGGTATCGAGTCACTGTTAGACTGACCCGTTCCGTCGCGGAGAGGTACCGAAGTGGTCGCAACGGGCCCGCCTCGAAAGCGGGTTAGGGCCTAAAGCCCTACGTGGGTTCGAATCCCACCCTCTCCGCCAAGCTTGACTGCACCTGCCTCGTACCTGATACTCCCGGGGTCTTCGCCATCCACCGCCTCCCTGCTCGGGGGATGAAGCGGCTCATCCCGGGACAGGTGTGCGTGTGAGCGGTCGCTGGCCCTCGATTCCTCGCCCCGAAACGGGGCACGCGCCCGATGACCCCTTCTATCGGCGCGCGGAGACTTACCTGGACGGCATGCTGAAGCTGAACCCGCATGCTGCGACCTATCTAGGCTACCACCGGTACGACGGCCTGATGGACGACTACGGTCCCGAAGGGATCGCGGGCCGCCTCGCCTTCTTCCGCCAGGCCGCGGCCGACTTCGCCGCGTTCCGTCCGGAGACGCTCAGCACGGGAGCGGCCGTCGATCTGGATCTCGTCCGCACCGACACCGACAGTGCGCTCTTCCATCTGACGGACCTGCGATCTCACGAGAGCGACCCTCAGATCTACAACGACATCCTCGGGTACGGCACCCTCTACCTGACCATCCTGGAGCCTGGTGCGCCGGAGTGGCCCGACCGGCTCGAGGCGCTGCTGGGCCGCCTGCGCGCGCTGCCGCGCTTCCTGCGCGATGCCCGCCAAAACCTGAAAAGCCCGGCGCGGGTGGTCACCTCTTTCATCGCCGAGCAGAACCCGGGCAACATCGCCTTCGTGGAGACGGCGCTGCCGCCCCTGTTCTCTCCGTATCCCGCGCTGGACGCCGACCTCAGGCGGGAGCTGCCGGCCGCGCTGGACGCACTGCGCGACTACCAGCGCTTCCTGGAGACCGAGCTGACGGCGCGCTCGACGGGAGACTGGCGACTCGGGCCAGGCCTTTGGTCACGCAAGCTCCGCCTCACGCTGCAGAGCGATCTCGAGCCGGAAGAGATCCAGCGCCGGGCCTGGAAGCACCTGCACCGGGGCCGGGCCGCCATGATGAAGCTGGCCGAGCCCATGCACGCACGCCTCTTTCCGGGGCACCGCCACCCCGAAGGGGGAGACGATCTCATCAACGCGCTGGTGGGTGAGGTGCTGGAGGAGGTGTCGCGCCGGCACTCCGAGCCTGATCGGGTGCTGGACGACTGCCGCCGGTGGGTGGAGAAGTGCAAGGCCTTCATCCGATCGAAAGACCTGATCACCCTCCCGCCGGAGTCCGACAACTTCGTCGTGGAGCGCACCCCCGCCTTCCTGGACGGGATGGCGGTGGCTTTCTTCAACCCGCCCCCCGCCTTCGAGCCTCACCTCAAGAAGTCCTTCTGGGTCTCGTCCATTCCGCGGGACGGCGTGGCCTCGTACCTGCGCGAGTACAACGACTACGGCCTGCAGTGCCTGGCGATCCATGAGGCGTTTCCCGGTCACTATGTCCAGTTCTACCACGCCCTCAATTCTCCCATCGCCTCGATCTACAAGAAGGTCTTTCCCAGCAGCACCTTCGCCGAAGGCTGGGCGGTGCTGTGCGAGGAGCAGGTGTTCGAGCAGGGTTATGGCGAGGGGGAGCCCGAAGCGCTCCTCGTCCACCTCAAGATGGCGCTGAGGGCGCCGCTCAACGCCATCCTGGATGCGCGGCTCCACACCGAGCCGATGCCGGATGACGAAGCGGACCGCTGGGCGCTCGACCTGATGCGCCGCTACGGATTCCAGGAAGAAGCCGAGGCGGTGCGCAAGCTGCGCCGGGCGAAGGTCTCCTCCACCCAGCTCTCCACCTATTTCGTCGGCTACCTCGATCTGCTGGACCTGATGCGCGACTACCGCGCGCAGGAAGGGGTCGCCTTCCAGCTCAAGAGCTTCAACGAGGCGCTCCTGTCGCTGGGGACCATCCCGCCGCGCGCGGTCAGGCGGTTGCTGCTGGGATAGAATCCGCTCGTGGAAACCTCGCGGTGCGCCGCGCTTCTCGTTTTCCTGATGATGCCGGCAGCCGCCATGGGTGAGGCGGCCGCGCCCCCACGCAGTCTGGTCCTCTCGGAAGGGTGGCGCTTCCAGCCGGATCCTCTCGGCGTCGGCGACGCGCAGCGCTGGTGGAGCCCCGGCTTCGACCGCAGCGGATGGCGCCCCGTCACCGTCCCGATGGCCTGGGACGGCTACGACCCGGTCATGGACGGCTATGAAGGGGTCGGATGGTACGCGATCCATCTGCCCGCCGACCACGTCGCCGCGAACTCCTGGCAGCGCCTGCGGTTCGGGCGCGTGAACCACCACGCCACGATCTGGATCGATGGACGGGAAGCCGGCCAGGACACCATCGGCTACCTGCCGTTCGAGGTCGCGGCTTCGCCTCGGCTCACCCCCGGACGCCCTGCGTGGGTGGTCGTGCGCGTGGAGAACGGCGCCCGCTACGACTGGCTCCCCGGGTCGACGACGGTCGAGTGGGTCCAGTACGGCGGCCTGCTCGAGCCGGTCGAGCTGCTGACCACGCCGCTCCCGCACGTCGCCCACGTGTCGATTCGCGCGGCTCCCCGTGGGGCGGAGGGACATGTGACCGCCGTGGTCGAGGTCACCAACGCCGGCGCCGAGCCCTTCGCGGGGCGGGTGCGGCTTGAATCGGACGGCCGCGCGGCGGAGGCCGACGCCAGGGCCGCCCCCGGCGCCACGGAGCGGGTCAACCTGGAGCTGCTGCTGCCGCAGGCCCGGCTCTGGAGTCCCGAGTCTCCGGCACTCTACGAAGCGCGCGTGCGGCTCTTCGACGCGCGGGGGGAGATCGACGCGGTGGACGACCGCTTCGGCGTGCGCTCGATCGGGACCACGGGACGCGAGATCCTGCTCAACGGCCGCGCCCTGAAGATCCGCGGCGTGAACCGCTACGACGAGTTCCCCGGCCGCGGGCCCGTGGTGGACGAGACGGCCATCCGTGCCGATCTGATGGCCGTGAAGGAGGCGGGGGCGAACCTGGTGCGGGTGCACTATCCGCAGGCACCCGTCCACTTGAAGATCGCCGACGAGATCGGCCTGCTCTACATGGAGGAAGTCCCGCTCAACTGGTGGCGCGCGGCCTGGCACCCCCCGGTCCCCGCCGAGCACCGCAACGACCGCATCATCGACGCCGCCGAGCAGGCGCTGGAGCGAATGGTGCGCCGCGACAGCAACCACCCGTCCGTGGTGGTGTGGAGCGTGGCCAATGAATGCGAGACGTCCGACGCCATGGGCGTCAGCGCCATGGAGCGGCTGCTTCGCCGCGCGAAGTCGCTCGACCCGACACGACCCGTGACCTACGTGGCCAACCGGATGATCGAGAAGAACCACGCCTTCGGACTGGCCGATCTGGTGGCGGTGAATCTGTACTACGGGATGTGGGACGGCGAGACCGCCGACGACGTCGCTGCGATCGAGTCCCGTGTGCACCAGCCGACGCGCCTCAGGCTCGCGGAGCTGGCCCGGTTCTTCGGAGACAAGCCTCTCCTCCTCTCGGAGTTCGGGACCATCGGCATCCCCGGCTCGGGAGGCGACGT
Source organism: Candidatus Polarisedimenticolia bacterium (assembly GCA_050747525.1). Taxonomy (GTDB): domain Bacteria; phylum Acidobacteriota; class Polarisedimenticolia; order JACPZX01; family DASXTC01; genus JBOGOC01. Next base: position 15,970 of record JBOGOC010000011.1, read on the forward strand.
CCGCTTCAGCGAGAGCTATCAGGCCGCGTACGTCTCGGCGGTGTGGCGCGCCGTCGAGGAGGTTCCCGAGGTGTCGGGCGGCATCGTCTGGTGCTGGGCCGACTACCGCCACCGGAACGGCTTCACCAACGACTTCCCCACCTACTTCGGGCCGTTCGGCATCGTCACCTTCGACCGCCGCCCGAAGCAGGCCCACGCCGCCCTGCGCGCATTGTGGACCGCTACTCGTACTCCACGTGCAGGCGCGGCGCGCTGACCGGCGACGACTCGAACGCTTCGGCCGTCCGATGCCCCGATCCGCTGATGACGAAGACCATCGCCCCACCGCCCACCCATCCCGGCCGGTTCACGATCTCCTGGACGATACCGCTCAGATCCGGCGTGCGCTGGGGCGGCCCCGCCTCTCCGAGCACCATCCAGGGGACCGGCGACCACGGCACCCAGGCGGTCGTTGGAGTCCTCGAGGAGACGTCGTGCTTCACGGCGGTGAACGGCGAGGCATCGTCGGACGCCTGACCGTGGATGGCCAGGGTCGTGGGCTCCGCGTTCATCTCGTCCGCCTGGAACTGGATCCAGGCGCCGCGGATGGTCGCTCCGGGCGGGATCGAGAGGCCGCCGAAGCGCAGGCCGACCTTCTGCGTCGTGGTGTCCTGCACCAGCTCGATGTCGGAGCTGTCGATGTACATGGTGCCCGTTGCCTTCTCCTCCACGTCGTCGAAGCCGGCCGCCATCGGGACGTCCAGCGTGACGAGGGCGGGCGCCGGCTCGCGCACGTTCACCACCACGAAGTCGCTCGTCTGCAGCTCGCCATCGTCGGCCATCAGCCTCAGCTCGTAGCGTCCGGGCACCGAGAACTCGATCCGCGTGTCCACGCGGCGCGGATCCAGGAAGCTCGTCCCGTCGGGCCCATCCACCTGGCTCCACTCCACCTCCACGCTCCCGGGAGGAATCGGAAGGCCGTCGTCGGTCACGGTCGCGTTGAGATCGGCCCCTTCGGGGAACCGGATGGTCAGGTCGACGCCGGCATCCACCTCGGGTGGACGGTTCACGAGAATCTCGGCCACCTCCACGTGGAGCAGGGCCGCCGAGGCCGCGCTTCCCTCGTAGGACATGGCCGTGCGATGGCCGGCCCCGGTGATGATCAGCGCGAGGGCATTCCCTTCCGACCATCCCGGGCGGTTCACCACCTCCTGAAGAAGCGGCGCGATATCGGGTGTGCGCTGCCCCGCGCCCGCCTCCCCCCAGATGGCCCATGGGGGCGGCGTCCATGACACGGAGGCCAGAGTGACTGGGCGCGTCGAGATGCTCCATCGCGTGGGCGTGAAGGTCGGCGCGGAATCCGAGGCCTGGGCCCGCAGCACCAGCGTGGTCTCCTCGGACTGCTTTTCGCGCATCGTGAACTGCACCCAGGCGCGCAGGATGGTGGCGGAGCGCGGAATGGGCAGGTGACCGAAACGCAGCCCGACGGTCTGGATCTCCGCTTCCTGCACCATCTCCAGATCGCCGCTGGTGAGCGAGATGCCTCCCGTCACGCTCTTCTCTTCGGCGTCGTCGGTCCCGAGGGCCACCCGGCTCTCCGCCACGAAGTTCACCTGTGGATACGTGACCTGCACGCTCAGCGTGTCGGCCGCGCCCTGCCAGCCGTCATGGGCCGTCAGGCGCAGGACATAGGTCCCGGCCACGGTGAAGTGCGCAGTGGTCTCCAGGGCGGCCGCGTTCCCGAAGACGACCGTCCCGGGCCCGCTGTCCACGCTCCAGGCGGTCACGACCGAAGGGGGCTCCGGAAGCCCGTCGTCGGTGACGGAGCCGTGCAGCGGGGCCAGGCTCGGCAGCTCGATGTTCTGGTCCGGCCCCGCGTCCACGTGGGGCGCCTGGTTGGAGGAATCGACGAAGACCGTCACCACGTCGCTCCCGGGCAGCTGCCCGTCCGATGCCGACAGGCGCAGGACGTACTGCCCCGGGATCGTGAAGGTCGCCGTGGTGTCGGCTGACAGCACGTTGCTGAAAGAGACTTCTCCGGGGCCGCTGTGCTTGCTCCAGATCACGCTGAGTGTTCCGCCGACTGGGAGACCATCGTCGGTGACCGTGCCGTCCAGCTCGACGACGCCGGGAGGAAGAAAGACGTCCTGGTCCGGCCCGGCGCTCACCACGGGCCCTCCGTTGATCTGATAAGGGTTGACGGTGATCGTGACGGTGTCCGATGCGGTGAGCTGACCATCGTTCGCGCTCAGCCGCAGGACGTACGTGCCCGCAACCGTGAACCCGGCGGCGGTGTCCACCTCGACCTGACTCCCGAAGAAGACGATCCCGGGCCCGCTGTCCACGCTCCACTGGGTGATGAGCGTTCCGCCGGCCGGCATGCCATCGTCCGTCACCGTCCCGTTCAGGATGGCCTCCGAGGGAAGGGTTACGGTCTGATCGAATCCGGCATCCACGACCGGACGCTGATTTCCCTGGACGACGACACTGAGCGTGTCGCTGGCGGCGAGCTGTCCGTCGCTCGCGGTCAGCTTCAGGACGTAGGTCCCCGGATGGGAAAACGACGCCGTCGTGTCCACCTGCGAGGGGGCGCCGAAGGTGACGACGCCGGGCCCGCTCTCCATGCTCCACAGGGTGGTCAGCGCGGGTGGAGGCGGAAGGCCGTCATCGAGGACCGTCGCGTCCAGCGTAACCGTGGCAGGGTGATCCACCGCCTGATCGTCTCCGGCATGCACGACGGGAGACTGATTCATCGGCGCGTTCCCCACGATCAGCAGGGGCGGGCTGGCCAGACAGTCGTTGGCCATGCAGGCCGTCGCCTCGAATCCCAGGTCTCCGGCGGCTCCCAGCCGGACGTCCTCCAGCAGCGTGCTGGTGGTGCGCGGCCGCTTGCCGAGCAGAGTGCGGACCCGGATGGCCGTGTCGTGATCCACGGTCAGGGTAGTGGTGACGGCCCCCGGCGCCGGCGGGCAGTCGATGGCCGCTCCGGCATCGACCCAGCTCAGCGCCGAAGGTTCCGGGTTGGAGACGGTCGCCGGCGCGGTCTGGACCTGATAGCGGCACAGTCCCCCGGGCTGGACCAGGTGATCCAGCACGCCGACTCCGCCCGCCTCCACACGCGGGCTGGGCCGGATCGAGCCGTCGTGCACCACCCGGATGTTGTCCCAGGAGAGCGCGAGGGTCAGCGTGGCTCCGTTGTCGGTGCTGGTGTCCACGCGCGGCCAGGGCACAGGCTGCCAGGGGATGGCACTGTCGAGGCCCGTGACGGGGTTCGGCTCACCGTTGACGATCGCGCCCAGATCGAACACCCCTTCACTCACGTCACGGCTGTCGCCGTTGCGGGATCGGCTGGCCACGAAAGCCAGAGCAAAGAACCTGCTGGTGCTCTCCCTGAGCATGAAGGCCAGCGGGTAGTCCACCTGGTAGTTCAGCGTCTCGTAGGGACAGTTGTCGCTCCCGCAGGGACCGTAGGCGGCGCCCCAGTAGGGGTTGAGCAGGTTGTCGTCGTCGGCGGCCTGACTGGTCCTGGCATTGTCCGCGCATCCATCGACGAACCTGAGGCCACCAGGCACGTTCGGATCCAAGGCCGCGCTGCCCCATGAGTTCTGGTAGTCGGAGCAAATCGACCCGTCGGGGATCTGGCTCGCCCAGGGGGCGAGCGCAGCGTCGGCATCCGTCATGGTGACGGGGAACAGGCCGCTGTCGTTTCCCGTGAATCCCTCGCCGCCGACGTACCCCGTCCCCTCATGCACGAGCGCGGCTTGCGCCGGGCTGTTGTGAGTCAGATTCCCGTAGCCGATCTGCCACCAGACGGCGCTGACGGCGCCGGAGCCCACCGGGGGAGGAGTGAACCATCCCTGATAGCCGCACTGGAAGATGGGCATGACGCTTTCGTTGCAGACGCCGAAGACGGATGTGGCGGGGACCAGAATGACGAAGAGGAGTGCGAGCGGGCGGGCTCGTCCAGCCATTTGGCGTCCTGTCGTTGGGTATCTGAAAGTGGCGGATCAATAGTGCTGAAGAAATGGAGCGGCGTCAAGGGTTTTCTCGCAGGTCAGGAGACCCGGGAGGACTCCACCATGAGCTTGAGGAAGTCGGCGTTGGAGGTGGTGCCGCCCATCTTGTCCAGCAGCAGCTCCATGGCCTCGACCGGGGAGAGCTGGTTGAGGACCTTGCGGAGGATCCAGATCTTGTTGAGCTCCTCCTTGCTCAGGAGCAGCTCTTCCTTCCGGGTCCCCGAGCGCGTGATCTCGATGGCCGGATAGACGCGGCGATCCACGAGCGCGCGATCCAGGTGCAGCTCCATGTTGCCGGTCCCCTTGAACTCCTCGAAGATCACGTCGTCCATGCGGCTGCCGGTGTCGATGAGGGCGGTGGCGATGATGGTGAGGCTTCCGCCGTTCTCGATGTTGCGCGCCGCGCCGAAGAAACGCTTCGGCTTCTGGAGGGCGTTGGCGTCCAGGCCTCCCGACAGCACCTTGCCCGAAGGGGGCGACACGGTGTTGTAGGCGCGGGCCAGGCGGGTGACGCTGTCCAGCAGGATCACCACGTCCTTGCCGTACTCCACGAGCCTCTTGGCCTTCTCGATCACCATGTCGGCCACGTGCACGTGCTGGGTGGCCGGCTCGTCGAACGTGGAGGCGATGACCTCACCCTGCACGGTGCGCGCCATGTCGGTCACCTCCTCGGGCCGCTCGTCGATGAGCAGCACGATCAGCGACACCTCGGGGTGGTTGGCGGTGATGGAGTTGGCGATGGACTGCAGCAGCATCGTCTTGCCGGTGCGCGGCGGGGCCACGATCAGGGCGCGCTGCCCCTTGCCGATGGGGCACAGCAGGTCCATCACGCGGCCGCTGAAGCTCTCGGGCGACGATTCCAGGCGGACCTTCTCGTTGGGGTACAGCGGCGTGAGGTTGTCGAAGAAGACGCGCTGGCGGGCCCGATCCGGCGGCTCGAAGTTGACCGCTTCGACCTTCAGGAGGGCGAAGTAGCGCTCCCCCTCGTTGGGAGGCCGGATCTGACCCGAGATCGTCTCTCCCGTGCGCAGGTCGAACTTCTGGATCTGCGAGGGCGAGACGTAGACGTCGTCGGGGCCCGGGAGGTAGTTGTTCTCGGGGGCGCGCAGGAAGCCGAACCCGTCGGGGAGGACCTCGAGCACTCCTTCGAGGAAGATGAAGCCGTTCTTCTCGGTCTGGTGCTTCAGGATCTCGAAGATGAGATCGTGCCGCTTCATCCCCGAGGCGCCCACCAGGCCCAGTCCCTTCGCGATCCCCACGAGGTCCCCGGAAGAGGTCTCCTTGAGGGTCTGCAGGGTGTGGTGGGAGCGCCCCTGAGGCGGGGTCGAGGGAGGCGGCGGCGTAGCCACGGCGGCGCCGGCGACGCCGGGCTCCGCCGAGGCGCCCTTCCCCGTCCCGGGAGAGCCCTCCCGGGTCGGGGTGGGTCGTGCTCTCTTTCCGTTCATCGTCGATGTCGATGCGCCGGGGGCTGAGCCCCTAGCTGCTGAGGAACTCCCGAAGCTTCTTTGACTTCAGAGGATGCTGGAGCTTCTTGAGGGCCTTGGACTCGATCTGGCGGATCCTTTCACGGGTGAGCTGCATCACGCGGCCCACCTCTTCGAGCGTGTAGTTGTGCTTCTCTCCGATCCCGAAGCGCATGCGGATGACCCGCTCTTCCTTGTCGGACAGGGTCTTGAGCGCCTCCTGGATCTTCTCGGTCAGGTCGCGGTTGACCGCCTGCTCGAACGGAGACTCCACCTTGTCGTCGGAGACGAAGCGCAGCAGACCGCCTCCCTCGTCGTCCTCGGTGTTCCTCTCGAAGAAGATGGGGTCCTTCACCAGCTCGAGGATCTCCTTGATCTTGGCCACGGGCATGTGCATCTTGCGGGCGATTTCCTTGCTGGAGGGCTCGCGCCCCATCGCCTTGGTCAGCTCGCGCACCGCGTCGGAGACCTTCTTGTACTTCTCGTTCATGTGTACCGGGATGCGGATGATGCGCGACTTGTCGGCGATCGCCCGATCCATGGCCTGCTTGATCCACCAGAACGCGTACGTGGAGAACTTGTAGCCGCGGCGGTACTCGAACTTCTCCACCGCCTTCATCAGCCCCAGGTTCCCCTCCTGGATCAGGTCCATCAGGGACAATCCCTGGTTCACGTAGCGCTTGGCGATGAACACCACGAGCCTCAGGTTGGCCCGGATCATGTCCTCGCGCGCCTGATCGAGGATCTCCCTCGACTCCAGGGCGCCGGCCGCACGATCCCGCAGCTCGTCGGGGGTCATCCCCGCCTCGCGCCCGACCCGGCGGATCTCTTTGCGCAGGTCCTGCACCTGGGCGCGGATCTTCTCCACGCGCGTCCCCTTGACCATCTTGCGCTTGCGCACGTCTGCGGGCACACCTTCCACGCGCAGCCCGGCGCGAAGCTTCAGGGAGCGGATCTCCGCCTCGACCTCGCGGATCTTGCGGGCATCCGAAGCAAGCCGGCCCACGAAGTGGTCGAGGTGCTGACGGGGGATCTCAGCGCGCGTGAAGGAGCTGTTCACGTCCGCGGGGACCACCTTCTTCCACAGGCTCATGCTCTTGCGGATGATGGAGTCCAGCCCCTTCTTGCCCACCTCCATCCGCTTGGCGAGCTCGACTTCCTTCTCCTTGGTGAGGAGCGAAGAGGCGCTCATGTCGCGGAAGTAGATGGACAGCAGCCCGGCCTGGCGATCGTCGTCCGCCTTCTCGGGCTCCTTCTCCGGGTGCGTCTCGGCCGCGTCGTGGGAGGCGTCGGTGGCAGCCTCGGCCACGTCCTCGCCCCCCTCCGCAGCCTCGACCGCTTCCGGCACCTCGACGGGATCCAGCGTGTCGGACGCTTCGCGATCGATGAACGCCGCCCCCTCGAAGGGGGGCGCATCGTCGAAGGTCAGCTCGCCGCGCAGCGCGGGGTTATCCACACCGGCGGTGGTCGCCGTGCGGTGGGGCACCTCGCTGCTCCAGGAAGAAGAGCCGCGGCTCCAGCCGTCTTCGTTGATTTCGATGTCTCGCTTGTCCATATCCATCTGTTTCCGTCTCCGGTTCAGGACCGGGTTGCCCGTCTTCAATCCCTTCCTCCCCTCATGTGAGGTCGCGCCGCTGCGCGTAAGATTTCAATCGTTCCCTGCCTCACGCATGGCTCCCACGGACTGTACGGGGTGAACTCGGGGCTGATCTGGTCCGTGGAACGGGCCGAATTGCCGATTGCTGACCGAGAGGGCTGCGGCTGTCAAACGCTGCGAACGGGTCGAAGTTTCATGACAGCCGATATTGTGTTCATCCTCCTGCCGCCTGAGCCCACCTTGCGCACAGTTCGATGCCGGCGAAATCTCTCGGGAAAGTCGGGCCTGCCAGAACCTGAATCGCGACCCCGGAAGCAGAAGCGGACGCTCCCAGTTCTTCAGGGGCGGACGTGCCTGTAGTTGGCGCGACTATACGCCCGTCTTAACACCCTGTCAAGCCCTGGTTCACAACTTTGTTCAGAGGACCGATTTCTGGAAGCCGTTGACTGGGCTTTCTTTACCGGCGGAGCCTCCCGGCCAGGGCCCATACCCGGGGAGGTTTATCGGACCCTATCATCCCGCTGCCCGCTTCGCCAGACCTTCGGCCCGGCGGGCCAATTCCCGACCCACCTCGACCAGATCAGCCGTCTCGAGCAGGCCCTCCTTCCCCATCCCCGGCCCGAGCACCTCGACCACGGCGGGGCGCGGGGCCGGCAGGGTGCCATCCCATCTGCCCGTCACCACCACGACGGGACGCCCGCCCAGCGCGGCGCGGCCCAGGATCGCGGCCGCAACCTTCCCTCCCGAAGTCTGCTCGTCGAGCGAGCCCTCTCCCGTGACCACCAGGTCCGCCCCCTCCAGCCTCCCAGGGGATAACAGGAGCCGCATCAGAAATATTGCCCCGGGCTCCAGCGAGGCATTCAGGAAGCTGGCCGTTCCCACCCCCAATCCCCCCGCGGCTCCCCCCATGGGCATGGACGTCAGCACCTCGGGGGGCACCCCTTTCCAGCCGGCCAGGATCCGCGCCAGGCGGCGCAGCCCCTCGTCCAGGCGTGACACCTCGTCGGGCGTGGCCCCCTTCTGGGGGCCGAAGACCCTCGCCGCGCCCTGCGGTCCGATCAACGGATGCGAAACATCGCACAGCGCGGTGAAGCGGGCCTGCGCCAGCGCGGGGTGGGCCATCGAGGCGTCCACGTTCGCGAGTGCGTCCAGATCCCGCGCGCATCCTTCGAGTGGGCGCCCGCCGGCGTCCTCGAGCCGATACCCGAGCGCCGCCGCCATCCCCAGCCCTCCATCCACCGTGGCAACCCCTCCCAGGCCGACCAGAAAGCGCCGGACACCCGATTCGAGGGCGGCGGCAATCGCCTCACCAAGGCCACGGGAGGATGCCCTCAGGGGCGAGCGCTGCGCGGGCGGAACCAGGTGCAGTCCGAGGAAGACGGCCGACTCGAAGACCGCCGTCCCCTCGTGGGTCAGGCCCCAGCTGGCCTCGTGGGGAACTCCCATCGGCCCGCGCGTCGTCGACGGGACACAGGCTCCCCCCACGGCCCCCAGGATGGCGTCCATCGTTCCCTCTCCGCCGTCGGCGAGAGGCTGGGCGTCAATCTGCCAGTGGGGCTTCTCTTCCCGGATCCCACGCGACAGCAGATCGCAGATCTGCGCGGCGGTGAAGGTCCCCTTGAACTTGTCGGGGGCGATGAGAAGGCGCACGGGCTGACGCCCTACGTCTCGCTGAGATTCGCGCCCTTCGGGATCACCACGATCCCGCCCGGCGACATGGTGAAGCGCCGGGCGTCCGCCTCGGCGTCGTAGCCGATCTCGGTGTGAGGCGGGACCTTGACGTCCTTGTCGATGATGGCCCGGCGGACGCGGCAATGCCGTCCCACGTCCACCCCATCGAACAGGATGGAGTCCTCCACCGAGGAGAACGAGTTGATGCGCACGCCACGCGAGAGCACGGAGCGCTCCACGCGGCCGCCGCTGATGATGGCGCCGTTGCTCACCACCGAGTCGAGGGCCTGGCCGATGCGCTCCGCCTCTCCCTTGCCGGAGAAGACCATCTTGGCCGGCGGGTCGAACAGCGGCAGCGTGCGGATGGGCCATTCCTTGTCGTACAGGTTGAACTGCGGCTCCACCTGCACCAGGTCCATGCTCGCCTCGTAGTAGGAGTCGAGCGTCCCGATGTCACGCCAGTACCTCTGCTCCTTCTTGTTCCGGTCCACGAACCGGAAGGCGAAGACCTTGTGGTTGGGGACCATGGCCGGGATGACGTTGCGGCCGAAGTCGTGCTTCGTGGCCCGCCGCGCGTCCTCCACCACGTTGCGCACCAGCGCCGTGGTCTTGAAGACGTACACCCCCATGTTGATGAGGCAGATGCCCGGGTTGTCCGGGACCGGGCGCGGATGCTCCGGCTTCTCCTCGAAGCCCACGATGCGCTCGTGCGTGTCGACCTCCAGCACGCCGAACTGCTTCGAGGCGCGCTCCAGCTCCGTCTCCACCACGGCCACGGTCAGATCGGCGTCGTGGGCCAGGTGCGCCTCCAGCATCTCCGCGTAGTCCATCTTGTAGATGTGGTCCCCCGACAGGATCACCGTGTGATCGGGACGCTCGTCCTCGAGGAAGAAGAGATTCTGATAGATGGCGTCGGCGGTCCCCTGGTACCAGCGATCACCCACGCGTTGCTGGGGGGGGAGCGTGTCCATGAACTCCCCCAGGTCGGGATTGAAGATGTGCCAGGCGTGCCTCAGGTGCCGATCGAGAGAGTGCGACTTGTACTGGGTCAGCACCAGGATGCGCCGCAGATCCGAGTTGAGGCAGTTGGACAGCGTGAAGTCGATGATCCGGTAGATCCCCCCGAAGGGGACCGCGGGCTTGGAGCGATCCCGCGTGAGCGGGTAGAGCCGCTCTCCCTGTCCTCCCGCCAGGATGATGGTCAGGACGTCGGCGCGCTTCACTCACGTTCTCCGAGCAGGCGGTGGATCGTCTGCTTCAGCTCGGTGAGGTCCGACGACTTGGTCAGGTACGCGTCGGCCGCCCACGACATGAACGACTCCTTGTAGCTGGAGAAGGCTGAGTTCAGGATCACGCGGATGGAGTTGTCGCGCGACACGATGCGCCCCAGCGCCTCGAGCCCGTCCATGCCGGGCATCTTGATGTCCAGCACGACGAGGTCGGGGCGCACCGACCGCAGGCACTCCAGCGCCTCGCGGGCGTCGGAGGCCAGCAGCACCCGGTACCCCTCTTCCGTCAGCTCCTTCTCGTAGAAGAGCCTCAGGTTCTTCTCGTCGTCAACCACCAGGATCGTCTTCGTGCTCATGTAGGCTCCCTGTGGGCGGGGCGCCGCACGGCAGACGCAGGTGAAACGTCGTGCCGTGCCCCGGATCCGAATCGAACGTGAGCGTCCCGCGGTGCTGCGCCGCGATCTGGGACGCGATGGCGAGCCCCAGGCCCGAACCTCCCGGCTTGGTGGTGAAGAACGCGCGGAAGACCCGCTCCTTGTGCCGCTGCGGGATCCCCGTCCCGTTGTCGCTGACGGAAATCACGACGTGGTTGAGGCCGGTTCCGGTGGTCAGCCCGACGCGCGGCTCGTGGGCCTGAGGCCGGTCCCTCACCGCCTGCATGGCGTTGACGATCAGGTTGGTGAGCACCTGCCGGATCTGCGTGCGGTTCACGTGCACGACGGGGAGTCCGGGCTCCAGCTGGATTTCCAGCCGGATGCCGGCCTCGTGGATCTGCTCGAGATGGGGGCGCACGGCGTCCTGCACCAGATGATTCACATCGCACCGCTCGGTCTCCGGGGGGCCGGGACGCACGTAGTCGAGGATCTCCGCCACGATGTCCTCCAGCCGCCGGACCTCGTCGCGGATGATGGTCAGGTACTCGCGCTGCGGAGCGTCGGCGGGCATGGACTTCCACAGGGTGTTGGAGAACCCCCCGATGGTCACCAGCGGGGTGCGGATCTCGTGCGCCACCTTGGCGGCCATCTCTCCGATGGCGGACAGCTTTTCCATGCTCAGCAGCTTCTCCTGACTGCGCCGCAGGGTGCGGTTGGCCTCGCGCAGCTCGGACACCTTCCTGGAGAGCTCCTCGCGAAGCTGTGTCTGTTCCTCTTCCAGCCGCCGTCGTAGAGAGATGTCGCGGTAGATGACCGAGCGTCCCAGCGCTCTGCCCGTCTCGTCGCGGATCTGCGTGACCGAGATGTCCACTTCCACCGTGCGCCCGTCACGGGCCAGCCGGACCGTCTCGAAGTTCCTGAGGTCGCCCTGCCGGTCGATGATCTCGGCGATGCGGTCGAGCTCTCCTTCGAGAGCCAGGGCCTCCGGGACGAGCAGCTCGTAGGGCCGCCCCAGCACCTCCGCGGCCGTGTACCTGAACATGCGCTCCGCTCCGTGGTTCCAGTACTGGATGCGCCCGTCGTTGTCGAGACTCAGGATGGCGTCGACCGAGTCTTCGACCGCGCGCGACAGATACACGTCACGCCGCTGCCGCTCGCGCTCCGCCAGCACCTCCGCCGTGCAATCGGCCAGCAGGTTGAGCGCGCCGCCGCCCCACGGAACGAGGATCGATCGGAACCACCGCCTGGACCCGGTTCGCGAAGACAGGATCCCGCCGCTTCCGGGCATGGAGGGCAGGTCCGGATCCGCCGCGAAACAGTCCAGCATCCCCTCGCCGGGCCACTCGCCGGACGGGCCCGCCCCCGCCAGCACGAGCATCGGCTCGTTGGCCCAGATCACCCGCCCCTCGTCCGTCGTCAGCGCGACGGCCCACCCGGCCCGCCCGAGGCCTTCGGCGAGGCGCCGGAGCGCCTCGTCCGCCTCAGGCGGTGCGGGCCGTGGTGCCAACCCGGCGCCCGGCGCCCTGCGCCGCGCGGGCATAGAGATCCGCATAGGTCGCTGCCGACTTCGTCCAGCCGTAGTCCCCGCGCATGCCTGCCTTCATCACCTTGCCCCAGGCCACGCGATCCGCGAACCGTGACAGAGCCCTGTCCACGGCCGCCATCATCGCCCCGGCCTCGTACGGCCGGAAGACGAACCCGTTGGGCTGCTCGCCGTCCTCGTTCACGGTGTCGGCCAGCCCTCCGGTGGCGCGCACGATGGGCACCGTGCCATAGGCCAGGCTGTACATCTGATTCAGCCCGCACGGCTCGTACAGCGAAGGCATCAGGAACATGTCCGAGCCCGCCTCGATGAGGTGCGCCAGCGACTCGTCGAAGCCGATCCGCAGCCCCACCTTGTCCGGGTGCCGCTCACGCGCGCTCTGCAGCATGGTGACATACCGCGGCTCGCCTGAGCCGAGCGCCACCAGCTTCAGGTCGCGCGACATCAGCTCGGGCAATGCCTGCTCGATGAGGTCGAACCCCTTCTGCTCGGTCAGGCGGGAGATGATGCCGATGACGGGCACGCGTCTCCGCGAGACCGGCACCTCGAGAGCCTCCAGCAGGCGCGTCTTGCACTTTCCCTTGCCCGTGACCGACTTCACGTCGTAGTGATCCAGGAGGTGCGTGTCCTTCGACGGGTTCCAGTACGAGTCGTCGATGCCGTTGAGCACGCCGAACAGGTCCTCGCGCCGTGACTCCAGAACTCCCTCCAGACCGCATCCCTGCTCGGGCTCCCGGATCTCCCGCGCGTAGGTCGGGCTCACGGTGGTGATGACGTCGGCGAAGGAGAGCCCGACCTTCATGAAGTTCACCTTCCCCCAGAACTCGAAGGGGCCGGCCGGGTAGAACAGGGAGCGATCGAATCCGGCCTTCTCCAGCACCTCGGGGGGGAAGAGCCCCTGATAACCCAGGTTGTGGATGGTCAGCAGCGTTCCCACCCCCTCGAAGAAGGGATCGGCGGCCATGTGAAGCCGCAGATAGGCCGGCACCAGCGCGGTCTGATGATCGTGGCAGTGAATCACGTCCGGCCTGAAGTTGAGCTTCTTCAGCCTGGCCAGCGCCGCCTGCTGGAACCAGATGAACCGCTCGGCGTTGTCCGGATAGCCCGTGCCGTCCTTCGGGTCGTTGTAGATGCCGGGGCGGCCGAAGTGCTCGGCGCTTTCCAGCAGGTCCACCAGGACCTTGTTCTTCCCCGAGCCAATCTCCGCGCGCGCCGCGCCGTCGGCCGAGGTGAGGCCATGGCGGGCCGCGTCAATGGAGGCATAGCGCGGCAGCAGGACGCGCACGTCATGCCCCGCCCTTGCCAGGGCGGGAGCGAGGGCCCCCACCACGTCGGCGAGCCCCCCGACCTTGGCCAGGGGGGCCATCTCGGTTGCCATCATCGCGATCTTCAGAGCTCTATCTCCTTCAGGAAGCGGGCGGCCTCCTCGGGGGCCGTCGGATTGATGTAGAAGCCTGTTCCCCACTCGAACCCCGCCACCTTGGTGAGGCGCGGCAGGATCTCCACGTGCCAGTGATAGTCGAAGGCCAGGCTCTGCCAGTAGTGGGCACGCTTGTGGGTGGTCTCGGTGTTGGGGGCCGTGTGGAACATGAAATTGTAGGGCGGGTCCCGGAGCGCCTTCTTCAGACGTGTCAGGACGTCCTTCAGCGCGCGGGCCAGCCCCGCCGTCTCCGCCGCGTCGATGTCCACGAGCGTGTGCCGGTGATGCCGGGGCGCCAGCATGATCTCGAACGGAAAGCGCGAAGCGTACGGGGCGAAGGCGATGTAGTGGTCGTCGAGGTACACCACCCGCTTCCCCTCGTCGATCTCCTGATCGATCATGTCGCAGAACAGGCACCGCTCCTTGAGGTTGTGGTGGGCCCTCGCGGAGTCCAGCTCCACCGCCACGGTGCGTGGCGTGACGGGCGTGGCGATGATCTGCGTGTGGGCGTGCGCGAGCGACGCGCCCGCCGTGGCGCCGTGGTTCTTGAAGAGCAGGATGTACTTGAAGCGCGGGTCGCGCAGCAGATCGGCGTGCCGATCGCGGTAGAAGCGGACCACCTCGGTGAGCCGGTCCAGGGGCATGTCGGCCAGGTCCAGCTTGTGATCGGGGCTCTCCACGATCACCTCGTGGGCCCCCACGCCGCGCATGCGGTCGTAGATGCCCATCCCCTTGCGATCCAGCTCGCCCTCGATCATCAGGGCCGGGAACTTGTTGGGGATCACGCGCACCTGCCAGCCGGGCGTGTCGGGTCGCGACCCGTCGGGCCTCAGGGCGGAGATCTCGGGAGGGGTCTTGTCCTCGTGCCCCGGACAGAACGGGCAGAAGGCCCCCTCGGCGATCCCCGCGCTTTCGGCGAGGAAATCGGTGGGCCGCTTGCTGCGGTCGGTGGCGATGATCACCCAGCGCCGCTGGATGGGATCATGACGTAGCTCGGACATTCGTTCAGGTCTCCCCTGCCGCGGCTCCGCCTGCGGCTTCCAGGACGATGGTGGCTGCGCGGGGGACGGCAGAAGCTGCTCCCCAGACGATCAACAGGGCCGACCCCTGATAGTTCGCCTCGTATCCCCGCTCGGAACGGCTGACGGTGCGAACAGGATAATGCCACACGGCCGCGGAAGGAAGAGGGTTCAGGGAAAGAAGGACGTGCAGGTGATCGTCCTCGATCACCAGGCGTTCCACATCCTGGAGCTCGACCGTGTCGGACAGGGGGACAACCCGCTCTCCCAGCCGCAGGCGCCCCGTCGACTCGATGAGCGCCAGGTTGAGCTCCACCGCGAAGAGGACCCCTTCGGGGGGCGGCGAGCCGAAGCGCCAGCCCAGCTCCAGGCGCCCCCCTTCTGCGGCGATCGACTTGGTGAGCGTGACCGGCCGGCCGTCCACCCGTCCCGCACGCTCCATCACGACGCGGGCCGCCCCCCTTCCCGGCGCGGGCGGGCTCTCCACCGCGCGCACGTCGTAGCGCCCGTTGAAGAAATCCCCCCGCTCGAGCGGCAGGCCCCGGGCCAGGTCGTGCGGCGTCGCACCGGCCGACAGGAACCGGTCGACCGCCGATGCGCGGAGACGATCGTCGGCCACCACCAGGGCCTTCATCTCGTCGCTGGCCCCCACCTCGATCTCATGGATGCTGCGGCGTCCTTCCCCGTGCCCGCTCCGGTCGGACGCCGACAGCATGTCGGCGTGATAGACCTCGATGCGGCGCGTCAGCGTGAATCCCAGCGGAATGTCTCCTTGCTTGAGGTCCACGACGCTGAGCGCGCCGCCCGCGGCCGGCTCCACCAGCAGGCCGAGCTGCGGGGTGTGGATCTCGATCTCGTCGCGTCCGTCCACGTCCACGTCCACCGGCCGGCACCGCACCTCGGGAGCGCCCGTGGCCTCGTCCAGCAACCGGCGGGCCCGGCACAGGTGCGTCCCTACCGAGCGCCGGATGTGCGGCAGGTAGAGGCCGCCGAAGATCCCGTGCCAGTAGCTGCAGTTGCACATGGCCCTCCACAGCTCGCGCCGCGCCGGATCGGGGTAACCCGCCCGGGCCTGCTCGGCGGCCTGGGCGGCGTGGTCCATCTCGGCCGACAGGAGCTGGGCGCGGCGCAGCATCAGGAAGCTCTCGGGATACTTGGCCATGAAGTTGCGGAAGAAGCCGCCACGCAGGAAGGGGCGGTCGCGCTCCCACTCCGGCCGCTCCTTGGCCTGCTGCGTGGCGGCCGCGAACTCCCGCCCGCGCCGGGTCGGCAGCGACCATCCGCCCATCTCCATGTACGACCCGGGGGGCAGGTACACGCGCCCGCGCGGATCCACCTCGCGCATCACCTGTTGGAAGGTGGTGGTCTTCAGCCAGGACGCGTTGTCCTCCAGCAGGCCCATGAACGAATCCAGCCATCCGGGCTGGCCGTCGGCTCCGTACACCCATGCCTGCGTGCCGGGCCACATGCCGAACTTCTCCCCGTCGTCCACGATCACCGCCACCACCTCGCGCCCGCCGGGCTGCGCCTCGGCACCCAGCTGCCGCAGGTGCTCGATCGCCTCCTCCGGCTCGCGGAACGGAATCAGGTAGCGCAGCCTCTCGCTGATCGGGAACAGGCGGGTGACCTTCCCCTGGTCCTCGGTCACGTAGTAGCCGCCCACGGGATCGGTGTCCATGGAGGCCAGAAAGTGGTAGTCGTCGAGGATCGTGAAGTCCACCCCGGCCTCGGCCAGCGTGCCCGGCAAGGTCGGCTCCCAGATCCTCTCGGCCAGCCACATGCCGCGCGCCTCGGCCCCGAACCTCTCCTTGAGATGGCGGGTCATCAGGCGAATCTGCCCCACACGATCGCCGGGAGGGATGAGCGGCAGGATCGGCTCGTAGAACCCTCCGGTGAGCATCTCGATCTGGCCGGCCCGCGCCAGCACCGCCAGTCGATCGAGGTGGGCCGGAGCGTGCCGGTCGAGCCATTCCAGCAGGCACCCGCTGTAGTGGAAGACCATGCTCACGGAGGGGTGGCGCTCCAGCGCGCTCAGGAAAGGGTCGTAGGCGTCGTTCAGCGCGCGGGTGAACACCTCGTCGAGATTGCCGACCGGCTGGTGCGAGTGCACGCCGAAGATCAGCCGCACCGGGGATATCATGTCAGACCCTCCACGTGTCGCGGTCACCCGGCGGGACGCTGATGACGCCATGACGCGGGACGCGCTGCACCATCCGTCCCTCGGACATGAGGGTCACGTGGAACGACGCCTCCTGTTCCTGCTGCGGAGCCAGCGGAATCCGGATCTCCAGGATGCGGCCGGCCGCGAAGCCGGCCACGTCGGGCGGAGGGCCCTGGACTTTCGAGCCGGCGGCCGTGAAGGCCGCCTGGCGGGGGACGGGGGTGGAGACGTCGAGCGTCAGCACCGAACTGGGCCATCGTTCGAGAAGCTCGAGGACGGTGCCGCGGTCCGGATCGATCCGCACCGACAGCGAGCTCTCATCACGCCCGAAATGGACCCGCCGTATGAGTCCCCCCGCCTCGTGCATCGCTCCCTGTCCGGTGGACGCGTCGCAGGTCCCTGCCCCCAGCCACTCGAAGTAGTCGGTGACCGAGCCGTCGAGCGAGGCGCGCACCTCGCCGGTGGGCTCGGTCCAGGTCACTTGACCGCCTTTCTTGATCGGCACGTCCAGGGCGTCCGGGATCGCCGATCCGGCCGCCTCGTACACGGCGCGCAGCTGATCGCGGAACGCCGCGTCGAAGATGGCGTCCTGCTCGGAAGAGTGATCCTCACCGAACCACCAGAACCAGTCGCTCCCCTCCGCCGCGGCCAGCGCCTGCCAGGCGCGCGACGCGGGGCCCTCGGTGCGCTCCATCAGCGACGCTCCGAAACGCCACTCGGCCTCCGCGCGCGCCGCGGCCAGAAGCGCCCACGCCTTGTTCTTCTCCGGGTGCCCGATCCAGGTGGTGAAGCTCGACCCGATCCACGACCCCGCGCGCAGGCGGGCCACGTTGCGGGCGGGCACCTCGCGCATGGCTTCGCTCATGGTCACGGGGCGCAGCGCCGGATCGCTGGTGAGCCCGCGGTACAGGGCCCGCAGGAAGTCGGCCGCGTTGTGAGGGTAGTGTTCCCAGGCATTTTCACCGTCCAGAATGACGCTCACCACGCCGCCGGGGGCGCGCTGCCCGATCTCGCGCAGCCGCCCCAGAAAATCCTGCGCGGCCTGATCGGCGGGCCAGCTCGCATACGTGAACCCGATCAGGTCCGACAGGGCCTGATCGCGGAAGAAGATCACGGGCGATCCCGGGCCCGCCGCATCCACGCGCCAGGGCGCATGGATCATCTCACGGTGGAAGCCGCCGCCCGACTTCTCCACCGCGTGGCGAAGGATCCCTTCGTCCGACGCGGTCCAGGCCACCTCGCACTCCGCCATCAGACGGAGCGTCTCTTCGCTGAGGCTTCCCTCGGATGGCCAGACACCGGCCGGCCTGGCGCCGAAACGCCGCTGGTGCGAGTGCAGCCCTTCACGCAGGTGCCAGCGCGCGTCACCCGGCCGCTGGAACGGCACCGAGGGGAGCGGCAGATCCGGGATGGCCTCGCGCGCCGACTGCAGATTGCACAACAACGGCAGAATCGGATGATAGCAGGGAGAAGTCGAAAGCTCGGCGATCCCTCCCGCCTGCAGGGAGGCGTGAGCGGGGACGATCCGTGAGAGGAACTTCCCCTGAAGATCCAGCAGGTCCAGCTTCTCCTGCTCGGTGAATCCGTCCCCCTTGCGGATCAGCCCGCGCACCTCGGGCATGGCCCGAAGCGTCCCGCCGGACCAGGCGAGGTGGAACCAGACCTGAAGGTCGAGCAGGTCCTGAGGCCGGAAGCTGGCCAGGGCGTCACGGTAGTCCCCCTCGGAAGAGCGCCCGCCCCGCTTGTGGAACAGCGCTGCGTAACGCGGGTAGGGACCGATGAGGGTCCTGTACGGGACGCTGAAGAACAGATCCAGCAGGGCCAGGCGCTCGTCTTCGCCGAGGTCCGCGGCGGGGCGTCTGGCCAGATCGAGCGCCGGATCCACCGCGCGCCCCGACGCGTAGTCGTCGAGCTGGTCCAGCAGGGAGGGGACCAGGTTGATGGTGAGCCGCAACCTGGGATGCTCCGCAGCCAGCGCGGTCATGTCGAGATAGTCCTTGAGCGCGTGCAGGCGGACCCAGGGGAGCGCGTAACGTCCCGTTCTCGTACTGCGGTAGAGAGGTTGATGCTGATGCCAGAGAATTGCGACTTTCAGGGGGGTCACTGCCTCAGTATATGGACCCCCTCCGGGAGGGTCAATATAATGAGGCAGCGTGATTGCGCCCGGAGGCGCGCGAGGTGATCATGGAACGCGTCGAGCGGATCTACTCCTCGTACTCGGGCGTCTACGACCTGCTGTTCGACGCCATCCTGCATCCCGGCCGGAAGCGCGCCGTGGAAGCGATGGCCGTGACGCAGGGCCAGCACGTGCTCGAGGTGGGTGTGGGGACCGGCCTGTCTCTCCCTCTCTATCCCGAGGAGTGCCGCGTGACCGCGGTCGACATCTCCCGCGCCATGCTCCGCAGGGCGCAGGAGCGGGCGGACGATCCGCGCCAGGGCTGCCGCGCGGACATCGACCTGCGCCAGATGTCGGCCGAGCGGCTGCAGCTTCCCGATCGCGCGTTCGACAGGGTGCTCCTCTCGTACCTGATCAGCTGCGTCGATCGGCCCGACCAGGTGGTGTCGGAGGTGCATCGCGTCTGCGCCCCGGAGGGCCGCGTCCTCTTCCTGAACCACTTCGGCGCCCGGGGGCGCATCCTGCCGGCCGTCGAGCGCGCGCTGACGCCGCTGTCGCGACGCCTCGGCTTCGTCCTGGACATGCCGCTGGACGTCATCACGCGCACCGGGCTGTTCCGCATCGAGCGGATCGAGCGCGTGAACGTGGCGCGCCTGTGGACGCTGGCCGTGTGCGCGCCGCTGCCCCGCGGCTGACTCTGTTGTGCAAAGTCCTTTGACAGCTATCCGGCGGCCGGGCGCCGGGCGTTCGAAAAGTATCTCGACCACATGGACGCGCTCATCAAGGCTTCGCGGAAGCCACGTTGACCCGCCTCGAACCCCTGCGATAACCTGAGCCGCTTCCCGCAGTCCGATGCTGTCAGCCCGCGCGCGGAGAGATGTCCGAGTGGCTGAAGGAGCACGCTTGGAAAGCGTGTGTGGGGGAAACTCCACCGTGGGTTCGAATCCCACTCTCTCCGCCAGCCCCACTGCTGCAAGGGTTTTCGGGCGATTCCTTCCACTCGGCCAAGGCCGCGAACTTGAGGCGCCGCGCCTGCCCGCGCTGATCCACATGATTTGGGATGCACCCACAAGAGGCGTATGATGGCGGTCGGTGTTGGCCAACAGGAGGGCAATCATGACGAAGCAGAGGTACTACGTTGCAACGCTGCTGCTCTTCGCGTTCATCTTTGGCTGGGCAGGGCTGGATGGATCGCAAGCGCCGATTGGAAATGATCAGCAGCACTATGTGAACCGGGGTCGGAACATGGCCAAGATCCTTGTCGAGCACGAGGATGTGGGAGCTTGGGACCTCATCAACAGCACCTTCCTGACCACGCGCTGGTACGAGCGCCAGGGGCCGGACGGCCCGATGTCGCTCGAGTGCCGTCCCACAGGGACCGAGTTCGTGGTGGACACGGCCCCCACCTTCGCGGAGAACGATGATCGCCAACGGGGGATTCTCTTCCAGCTCGGGACGTTCAGGGAGGACGTCAGCGCCGAGGTTCACGAAGTCGAGAGCACCTGCTCGACGGGCTGCTGTCACAAAGGATCCCACACCGAGTTCATGAGCATCGAGTTCCTGAGCGCCGATCCGGACAAGTCGTTTATCGTGATGCGGGGAGAGTACAACTGGATCAACGTCCTGGACGAAAAGCTCGCCGGCTTCCCGATGAACGCCTTCCACGCGCTCTATTTCTGGCCGGGAACCGATTACCTTCGAGGAGAGCCTTATCGCCAATGGCGAAAGGCCCCCCCCAACGACAAGGTTGAAGTGCAGAGCGCGTTTCGCGACAAGAGGCTCAATCCCCGGCTGGAGCTCGAGGAGAAGGTCCGGCCCGACGGGACGACGAGGCCTCAGGGAGCGCTTCTCACCTACTGGAACGGGGGCGGCCCCTACACTATCAGGATCGAGCATCATGAGAAGGCGGGTTGGGGAGGGCCGACCTATCTGAAGTCGGAGTTCGACGTCCCCTGGCCGCTGGAGGTCAGGCTCTACAACATTCCCGGGAAGTTCCTGGCGGACCGAGGTCCACTCTCGGAGGGGGAGGCCAGGGAGCTGATCGAGCTGGAGCCCGAGAAGGTCATTCCTGCCGTCATGGCCATCCACATCAGGGCCGTGCCTCGGGCGGACGGAGAGCCCTGGACTCACGGCGGCATACACGACGACCCTTGGACGAAGCCGTAACGGAGCCCGGGCTCCAGTCCAGGCTGAATACCGGGGCAGACAATCGGTGGGAATTGTGGCGGGGATCCCATCCCGTGACTCTCACGGGTCCGGATTCTCCACCGGCGGCCTCCGAACCTATGTACAATCGCGGTCTAGCCACTGCCAGTGATGGCGGCTGGACCCGCGTCTCCAAACAAGCGCGTGCAGGTCGCGGGACCTCGGACAGGACGTCGAGAGGGTTCGTCAGGAGGCACGGGCTCCTGCCCAGGAGGCGGGAATGCAATCAGCCTCTTCTCGAGGCTCGCCAGGCCCCCCCGCAGGGGATTCCCCTGGGCCCGCATCGTGGTCTTCGGATGCACGCTCGCCCTGGGCCTGCCCCTCGCTTTTCTCAACGTGGGTTCGAATCCCACTCTCTCCGCCAGCCCTACAGCTATCCATGATGTCTAGTCGCACTGTTTGCCGCAGATCGTCGTCACCTCGTTGATGCAGATGGCATCCCAGTGTTCGTCGCAGCAGTACGGGTCCACGGCGCAGATCTGCGCCACGCAGCCCGCCGACAAGGGGGGGACGTCGCAGCCGGATGTCAGCGTCGGGCCGAAGCTGCAGAGGGTATGGTTGCACGACCCGGCGCTCTCCAGGCACGTGAAGTTGTTGCAGACGGTCCGCACCTCACCCACGCAGATGTTGTCCCAGGCCGTGTTGCAGCAGTACGGGTCCACCGCGCAGATCGACGCCACGCAGCCACCGCAGTTCGTGCTGAGCGGGTCGCCTTGCATGCACTTGTCGTGCGGGCAGAACGAGCCGGTGCAGGGACCCGAGCTGAGAATCTGGCGCGGCCCCAGCGAGCCCGCCCCCACTCCGCCCTCACCGTAGATGCCCGTGGCCGAGACGAGATACCAGAAGAAGGAGCCCGGCGGGGGCTCTTCGGTCAGGATCGGCCCGGTGGTCGGCGTGGTTCCCGACCAGCGCGTGCAGGCGTTGGGCACCCCCTGCAGCGTGGCGGGGGTCGTCGCGGGCAGGTGCTCCAGGTCGGCAGGCAGCCCCCGGTACAACGTGTACGACTGCGCTCCCGCGACCGGCCCCCACATCATCTCCGTTTCGCCCGGGGCCATCGCCATCGTGGGAGAAACATCTATGGGCGTGGTTGTGGACGGTAGAAGACAAGCGGAGAACTCAGAACCAGATGTGTCTCCGGGGGTGGCGATGAGTCTGGCCGTCGCCGTGATGAACTCGCTCGGCGAGACCGCCCTCATGAAGTTGAACGAATAGGGGAGAGAGGTCCCGTCCACCAGAGTCGCTGCATTCCCGCTTCCAAGGTACCTCGCTCCCTCGCCGTGCCCTGACGGATCGCATGTCGGAGATGCGTAGAATTCGAGCGTGAAGTTGGCTCCCGGAGTGCTGTGCAGAGTCCCCTGGATGGCCATGTCGCCGCTCGAGGTGGATGCGGCCGTGAGCGAGGGGAAGTTCTGGCGTGTGTTGGGGCCCGCATCCTGGTCCTGGTTGTCGTTTGCCGTCACTCCATCGTTGCCCAAGTCGATCGCGAGACCGGCATTGGAGTGGATCGAGTTCCGTCTGATGTCGTTGTCGAGCCCGGTATCGAGGACCTGAATCCCATTGCCGTTGTTGTTCGCGATGACGTTCTCCCCGCCGGGAAGGCCGTTCCCGATCAGGTTGCCGACTGAGCCGTTTTCGATGGAGATCCCGGGGCCGGAGAGCCCGATCGGCCCGCCGGATGGCCCCACGCCGAAGTCGTTGCCATGGACTTCGTTGAATCCACCGCCGGATATTCTCAATCCGCGGGTGTGGTTTCCGCCAATGATGTTCCCGATCAGCATGACCGCCTGAGAATCGTTGAGCACCACATTGTCTCCACCCGTCCCCAGAGGGGCTGTCCCGGAGATGTCCGTGCCGAGGTAGTTGTTGGTGACACGGTTACCTGCCGGAATGCCACCCGCGGAATCGATGACGAGGTTGTTGCCGTTCGCGGATATGACATTCAGGCCGCCGACGAAATTGTTCGCGCCGGCCACAATCAGCACACCCGTCCCATTGCCCAGCGGCGCCGTCCCGGTGACGTCGGTGCCGATGAGGTTTTCTATCACCCGGTTGCCCGTGGACATCGAGCCTGTGATGAGCACGCCTGGTCCCGAGTTCCCCGAGATCAGGTTGCCGGTGTTGCTGGCACCCACCTCGTTGCCGGAGGCGCCCGCATCGATCACGACACCCCGAAGGTTCGGCAAGGCCGCGATGCCGGCTTCATCGGTGCCGATCCTGTTCGTCTCCAGGAGGTTGCCGCTGGAGCCGGCTCCGGTGATCTGTATCCCGGCATCCGTGTTCCCGGACACGGTGTTCCCGAGGATCTTGTTGCCGGGCGACTCCGATACGAGGATCCCATCGTCGCTGTTGTAGACGACCAGGTTGCCGCTCACGATGTTGTTCCAGGAGTCGCCTGTGAACCGGACGCCGCTGTTGTTTGCCATGGGAGTGACGAGGTCATCCCCGATGCCGATCCAGTTTCCAGTCACCTCGTTGCCCGAGGCCAGGGCTCGAAGCCAGACTCCAGGGCCCAGGTTGCCGGAGATGAAGTTCGAAGAGAGCATGTTGTCTTGGGCTGCTTCTATGAGGATGCCCTCGTTGTTGGGCAACGGCCCTGGCGGGTCCGACGCCCTCAGCCCGATCAGGTTCTGGCGCACGAGGTTCCCGGTCGACCCAATGAGGTGTACTCCCGACCCCGGGGTGTTGCCGGAGATGCGGTTCTGAAGCACGTCGTTGTTGTCAGCACTCGACAGCAAGACGCCCTCGAACTGGTTGGACACAGCGAGCAGTCCGGACGGGTCGGTCCCGATGACGTTGAACCGGACCAGGTTGAATCGCCCGTCATCAATAATGACTCCAGATGTGCTATTCCCAGATAGGGTGTTGAACGCGACTCCGGCGTCGTCGCCCGAGAGGTCGACGCCTCCCACGTTCGGCAGGGGAGAGACGCCATTCCGTGTCGTCCCGATGGTGCAGGACTGGACCACGCCGTCGATCGTGCCGAACAGCATACGTACGCCACGACTGCTGTTCCCCGAGATCAGGTTGCCGTCGGCGCTTCCGCCGCCCACGAGCGGGACGTTGGTCGAGGCGGTATTGACGCCATCCCGATTGCCTGCCGCAGTCGTTCCGTCGGGTGCGACCCCGAGGAAGCAGGCCTGAACCCTGTTGTTGGTGCCGCCTTCGATGCGGACGCCGCTGTTTGAGAAGTTGTTGATGGCCAGCGCGCGGACGATCGTGTCCTGCGTGTTGAGGGTCAATCCATCGCAATCGCCACAGGAGGAACCGCTCAGCACCACGCCGGGCGCGCCGGACGGCAGCAGCTCCGCGGAGGCGTCGATCGTCAACGTCTCGGTCACCGCAGGCAAGGGGCCACCAATAGACGGCGTGATGGTGTGAGGCCCGGCGCCGGGGATGTTGAAGACGATGGTGTCCG